>CALKCP010000015.1 GCA_938083445.1 uncultured Ulvibacter sp.
TTCTTTTATATAGTCGTAGTATTTTTTATCATTTCCAGTCCATTTTAACAAACTATCCTGAAATTGTCTTGTATTGAACAACGGACGAATTGTAGGTTGCATTAAACTAAAAGAACCTTTTTTCAATTGCGCATCACCCCATGACTCTAAATAATGTGGTGCAGCCGCTACCATTTTCGAAGCCTCTGCCGTAGCATCGAGTTTCGTTGCAAAAGCGAGAGACATTTCTAAGTTCGCATAGGCCTCAGAAAATTCAGTATTCATAGGAAAAGAATACAATGGATCAACACCAACTGTTATCATTCCCTTTACCGTTCCTGAAACAATACCGTTCATTACTTTAATCACATCGGCGTTAGAACCTTGGCGAACCATTCTCGGGTTTACAGCGTCCATTACCACACTAGTTTCATTGTGATTTAATGTCATTACCTGAGCAGCAACGTCTGGCAATCCTGTAATAACGACACCTTTATTTCCAGCTTTCTTTAATTGTATTTTCGCATTAGAAACAGCTGTTTGAATATCCTGAGATAATTCTGAAACACTTCCATTACCCGTTAGGGCAGCAACAATTTTCTTTTGTTCTGAAGGAGTTACCGGTACACGCTTGTCGGCATTAGCACCAGAAAGTGTCATGTTTGATTCAAACTGAATATGTCGCGACATTTTACCTTGCTTCGGCACACGACCTTTTGCATAGGCAGCATCATAACCACCACCTTGCCAATCCCCTAAGAAATCGGCTCCAACCGAAACTATTAGTTCGGCTTTTGAGAAGTCATAATCAGCCAACGCCCTTGTTCCATATGTATTTTGGAAAGCGTCTAGCGCCTCCGATGAAGAGACTGTATCATAAATGACGTGACGAACATTTGAATATTTTGAAGTAAATTCTTTAATTAATTTTGAAGTTGATGGACTTGCAAATGTTTGTGTTAATAACACCACATCCTTGCCAGACATCTCATTCATTTTATCAGCAACTGCTGTGTCAAAATCTGACCATGACACTTCCTGACCATCAACACGTGGGTCTGTCAATCTGTTTGCATCATAAAGTGACAACACAGAAGCATGTACCCTAGCGTTTACACTACCGTTATTAAGTGCAAGATCATTTCGCTCAATTTTTATTGGACGACCTTCTCTTGTCTTTACAAGTATGTTTGCAAAATCAAACCCATCTGCAATGGTCGATGCGTAATAATTTGCAACCCCAGGAACAATTTCGTCTGGAGCTACAACATAAGGAATAGATTTAACTACGGGTCCCTCGCAAGCAGCTAGCGAAGCAGCGGCCGTTGTGAAACCTACGTATTTTAAGAAATCACGACGCGTGGTTGATGAAGCTTCAAGAGTCTCCTTATCGCCCAAAAATTCATCTGTAGGAATGCTTTCTACAAATTCATTTTGTTGCAACGTCTCAACAATAGAGCTATTTTCGTTTAGCTCTTCAACACTTTTCCAGTATTTCTTGTTTGATGCCATATTGCTTATTGTAATTATCTTTAATTCTTAATAGTGACACTTACCACATTCCAATCCACCCATTTGAGCAATTGTTAACTTGTCGACTCCGTATTTTTTTGAAAGTTCTTTGTGAATTTTCGCATAATACTCATTTCCTTTTAAATCAACATTTGTTTCTCTATGACAGTCGATACACCAACCCATCGTAAGTGGAGAAAACTGATACATAATTTCCATTTCTTCAACAGGTCCGTGACATTTTTGACACTCTACCCCAGCAACAGTAACATGCTGTGAATGATTAAAATATGCAAAGTCTGGTAAGTTGTGAATACGAGTCCATTTCACAGGCTCCGTTTCACCGGTATATGCTTGGTTTTCCTCATCCCAACCAACTGCTTTATAAAGCTTCTTTATTTCAGCTGTATAAAACTCTTTGGTGTAACCCATCTCAAGGTCTTCTTCGCCATTGTAATCAGCAATATTCTTGTGACAGTTCATACATACATTCAAAGATGGTATCCCAGAATGCTTGCTTTTTCGAGCTGAGCTATGACAAAATTTACAGTCAATTTTGTTATCTCCTGCGTGTATTTTATGCGAATAATGTATTGGCTGAACAGGAGCGTATCCTTGATCAATTCCTACCTGCATTAAAAATCCATATGCAAAATAAGCAGACCCCAACAACATGAGGATACAACTTACTAAAACCAAAAATTGATTTTGGGCAAATGCTTTCCAAATCGATGTTTTCTTCTCTTTTACTGGATACTCTACTCCGTTTGCTGAAGCGATTTTCTTTAGAGTTGCAGTCACCAAATACAGCATAACAACCAACAACAAGAACACCAATGCTAGGGCGCTAAGGATGATGCTATTTGAAACACCGCTATCCTGTCCTCCTGAACCTCCAGTCGCCGTAACAGCAGCTACAACAGGTACCGGTTTTGGCTCACTTGTATATGCCAAAATATTGTCTATGTCGCCATTTGATAATGCCGGAAAAGAAGTCATTACAGACTTATTGTATTCAGCAAACAATGCGACAGCTTTTGAGTCTCCAGATTTGATTAAACCTTGACTGTTCTTGATCCACTTATACAACCACTCAGTGTCGTATTTCTCAGCCACTCCTCTTAGCGCTGGTCCGGTAGCTTTTTTGTCTAGTTTATGACAGGCTGCGCAATTTGCATTAAATAATGCCTTCCCTGCAACTGGATCTGCTTGTCCAAAAATGGTAGTTGAAAAAGTTAGCATTAAAGCCAACAAAAGAAATGACAATTGTGAGGGAGGAATACGGAAATTGACCTTTTTCATACTAATGGTTAAATTATTGTCAAAAATTTGGCATGTAATTAGATAGTAATTCTTGATCTAGACTATTGTAACTTACTTGCTATAAATAACGGTGCAAAAATACATCTTTCAGTCGATTTGTAAAATGCAATTATTATGTAAATTATCAATTTATAACTGTTCTAAATAATAAAATTGCACCAGCAAATACTATTATAAATTATATTTGTACTCAGGATCTAAATTTATGAAAATTCAAACACACATTAAGACTTTTACAATCAGTATTTTAATCTTCATTTTCTCTGAAGCTATCGTTGCGCAGTCGGCCACAGTCACAATAAATGAAGATGCAAAAATCACTCGTTTATTAGAACTTAAAAAGGAATTAGAAAAAGAAAATGAACTAGCCGACGGTTATACAATTCAACTTCACTACGGTGAACTTTCAAAAGCAAATGAGGTTCTAAAAGAATATAAAAACAAGCACGATACGTGGCCAGCTTCAATTGAATATGAGACTCCTAACTACAAAGTTTGGGTAGGAAGTTTTAGCTCCAGATTAGAGGCAGATAGAGCTTTATTAGAAGTACAACTCACCTTCGACGCGGCTTTCATTTTGAAGCGTAAATAATAAAAAAGGAGAGAGAATAAGAAATTCTTCAAAAACTTATAGTAGAGCACTCCTAAATTTCTCCATCTTCAAAATATAGTATCCTCTTGGCAAGGTTTTACTTCCTGAGGTTTCTAAGTGTGCATTTTTCTCGAAAATGAATCTCTCTTGGACATCATAAACAGCAATCTTTTTTATGAAAAAATACGTAATGACACGCCCATATTGAAAAGTTGTATTTACATTAAGAGTAAATCATACTTCCTTTGATTGATTTTTTTAGTCTCTAAAAAGCAAACCCTGATAAAGTTACTTTCAGAAAAACCTACGGCAATCAAAAAGGCCGTCTAAACTAATTTTTAGACGGCCTTTGTTTCTTTAAAAGATAACGTATCTGTTATTTCAACTTCTTCTTAACAGCAACTTCATGGAATCCTTCAATAATATCTCCTTCCATTATGTCGTTGTAATTCTTAACTTGAATACCACAATCGTAGCCTTTCGCTACTTCTTTGGCGTCATCCTTAAAACGTTTTAATGATGAAAGCTCCCCAGTAAATATGACTACCCCTTCACGTATAAGTCGAATGCCTGAACTTTTTATAATTTTTCCAGTTAATACCATACAACCTGCAATAGTACCCACTTTTGAAATCTTGAATGTTTCTCGGATTTCCGCAGTACCCGTGATTTCTTCTTTCATCGTAGGAGATAACATTCCCTCCATCGCATCCTTCAAATCGTTAATCGCCGCATAAATAATAGAATACGTTCGAATATCGATTTCTTCTTTTTCGGCTATTTGTCTCGCATTCCCCATAGGGCGAACATTAAATCCAATAATAATTGCATCAGATGCCGAAGCGAGCAATACATCACTTTCCGTTATTGGCCCAACAGCTTTGTGAATAATATTCACTTGAATTTCTTCCGAAGAAAGTTTCTGGAAAGAATCCGTTAGTGCCTCCACCGAACCATCAACATCTCCTTTCAGGATTATATTAAGTTCTTTAAAGTCTCCAAGCGCAATACGCCTTCCTATTTCATCCAATGTTATATGTCGTTGCGTTCTTACCGATTGCTCACGTTGTAACTGTGTTCTTTTCGTCGCGACTGTTTTTGCTTCACGCTCGTCTTCAAATACGGTGAATTTATCTCCAGCCTGTGGCGCTCCATCCAAACCGAGTATGGACACAGGAATTGAAGGTCCAGCTTCCTCAACATTTTTGCCTCGCTCATCATGCATGGCTTTTACCTTACCACTGTTTTTTCCAGCCAAAACATAATCTCCTATTCGAAGTGTTCCTCCCTGCACCAATATCGTTGAAACATACCCTCGACCTTTATCAAGAAATGCTTCTACCACGGTACCATTAGCTGTTCTATCTGGATTTGCCGTTAACTCTAATAATTCTGCTTCTAGAAGCACTTTTTCAAGTAACTCGGGCACCCCTTCTCCTGTTTTTGCTGAAATATCGTGGGACTGTATTTTACCACCCCAATCTTCCACAAGAAGGTTCATTTGAGCCAAGCCTTCTTTTATCTTTTCTGGATTTGAATCTGGCTTATCTATTTTATTTATGGCAAAAACAATAGGCACACCCGCGGCTTGCGCGTGGCTTATCGCCTCTTTGGTTTGCGGCATAATATCATCATCTGCTGCCACTACAATTATGGCTAAATCTGTTACCTGTGCACCTCTGGCACGCATAGCCGTAAAGGCTTCGTGACCTGGTGTATCAAGAAAAGCAATCTTTTGACCATCTTTTAACTCAACGCCATATGCACCAATGTGCTGTGTAATACCACCGGATTCACCGGCGATTACATTTTCTTCACGAATATAATCTAGTAAAGAGGTCTTTCCATGATCTACGTGTCCCATTACAGTAACAATAGGAGCACGAGGCTTCAAATCTATAGGGTCATCCTCGAGTTCCTGGATTGACTCTTCAATATCTGCAGTAATAAACTCAACCTCAAATCCGAATTCATCCGCTACTATTGAAAGTGTTTCTGCATCCAGACGTTGGTTCATCGTTACCATCATCCCCAGTGACATACAAGCTGAAATAACATTATTTACGCCCACATCCATCATCGTCGCTACCTCACTAACCGTAACAAATTCGGTTAATTTTAAAGACTTATCTGCATTTTGAATCGCAAGTTCATCTTCCGTTTTTTGACGGTGACTGTCTCTTTTATCTCTTCTATATTTTGCACCTTTCCCCTTTGAAGACTTCCCTTGAAGTTTTTCTAAGGTTTCACGTACTTGTCTTTGTACTTCTTCTTCACTTGGCTCCTCTTTAGGAACGGTCGTTCGCGCAGCACCTGCAGGTTTCCTCTGAGGACCTCGACTCCTGGTCTCGGGCCTACCTCTTTGCGGAGCCTCCTTACTTATGCGTCGACGTTTGCTCTTTTTATCCTTAGCGTCTCCAACTTTCGCTTCTGGCTTTTTCTTTTCGGGTTTTTTAAATTGAGCTAGATCAATTTTCTGTCCTGTAAAATTAGGCCCATTTAATTTTGTATACTTTGTTTCAACCTTTACTGCCACGCCGTCATCTTCGGCCTCTTCAACAACCACCGGCTTCTTCGTCTCTTTTTTGGCTGGAATCTTTTTTGTGGCTTTTGCTAAGGCAGCATCTACCTTCACTTCAACTTTTGGCGCTTCAACCTTTGGGGTTTCAACCTTTGGAGCTTCAACCTTGTCTTCTTTTTCGACACTTTTAGCCTTCGGCTTTTCTATTTCAGCTTCAACCACTTGCTCTTCAATCTTCTCTTCCTCTATCTCCGCAACTTTTGTTTCGCTAACAACAGCGACTTTTTCCTCTTTTACAGGAGGCTCAACCTTTTCAACTTTGACAGCCTTCTTATTGCCTAAATCTATCCTCCCTACTTGCTTTGTGCCAACGAGTCTTGATTCTGCCTTGATTAATGCGGGTGCTTTTCTTTTCTGCCTCTCTTCAATTTCACGCTCGCGCTCAAGACGTAATTCTTCTTTCTCTTTGCGTTTCTCCTCTCCTACTTCTTTCGATTGGACTTTTTTGCTTTTATCCGTTTGAAATTCTTCAAACAACACCTGGTACTCACCATCCGAAATTTTAGTCGTAGGGCGCGCTTCGATATCATGCCCCTTGGAACTTAAAAATTCCACGGCACGATCGAGTGAGATATTAAACTCACGCAATACCTTGTTTAGCCTTATCTTTTTTACTTCAGCCATATAAATACTTTCTGCTGTTTTTGAATTTATTTTTTTTTAAAAGTAGTTAAACTTTCAATTACTCTTCAAATTCTTCTTTTAATATATTTATCACTTCCTGAATTGTCTCCTCTTCAAGATCTGTTCGTGACACTAAATCCTTTAAATCATATTCCAATACGCTCTTGGCCGTATCCAATCCAATCTTATGAAATTCCTGAATTATCCAGCTTTCAATTTCATCTGAAAATTCACTCAATTCAACATCTTCTTCAGCCCCTTCTCTTAACACATCGATTTCATATCCAGTAAGCTGACCGGCCAACCTAATATTATGACCTCCACGCCCTATTGCCTTACTAACCTCTTCAGGACGCAAGATAACCTCAGCACGTTTCGTGTCCTCGTTGATTTTAATTGAGGTCACTTTTGCTGGACTTAAGGCTCTTGTTATAAACAATGGCAAGTTGTTTGTATAATTTATAACATCAATATTCTCATTCCCTAATTCACGAACAATACCGTGTATACGAGAACCTTTCATACCAACACAAGCTCCTACAGGATCAATTCTATCATCATAAGAGTCTACAGCGACTTTCGCTTTTTCTCCTGGAATACGAACTACTTTTTTAACCGTAATTAACCCGTCAAAAACCTCAGGGATTTCCTGTTCAAAAAGCTTCTCTAAAAATACGGGTGCAGCTCGCGACATTATTATCGTTGGCTTATTCCCTTTTAATTCAACACTTTCAATAATACCTCTTACGTTATCTCCTTTTCTGAAAAAATCTGAAGGAATTTGTCTTTCCTTTGGAAGAATTAGCTCGTTTCCATCGTCATCCAACAAAATTACTGCACGGTGCCGAATATGATGCACCTCAGCCGTATATATCTCACCCTCAAGTTCCTTAAAGTGCTTGTAGATATTTGTGTTGTCGTGTTCGTGAATCTTTGAAATTAAGTTTTGACGTAATGCTAAAATGGATCGTCTACCAAGATCGATAAGCTTTACTTCTTGTGAAACGTCTTCCCCGATTTCAAAATCCGGTTCAACTTTTTGAGCATCACTCAGTGAAATCTCTTCATTTTCATCTTCCACTTCATTATCGGCTACAACAATTCTATTTCTCCATATCTCTAAATCTCCCTTGTCTGGATTTATGATAATGTCAAAATTATCATCACTCCCATATTTCTTCTTAAGAGCATTTCTAAATACATCCTCCAGTATCGCCATGAGCGTTACTCTATCAATTAGCTTATCGTCTTTAAATTCTGAAAACGATTCAATTAATGCTAAATTTTCCATATATTATTAATTAAATTTTACCACTACTTTTGCTTCGATAATATGCTCAAATGAAAGCTCAGCTTTCTTCTGTACAGTCACTTTTCCTTTTCCAATAGGTTTTGGCTCTCGGGCCTTCCAAACTAGTGTTATCCCCGTATCATTTGCCTTTGTCAATTCACCTTCAAAAGTCAAATCATCACTGGTTTTAACTTTTATAGTCCTCCCTATATTCTTGTGAAACTGTCTAGGAATCTTCAAACCTTCGGAAACCCCTGCAGACATAACTTCCAATGAAAAATCGACCTCTTCTCGATCTAAATTATTCTCTACAGCACGGCTCACAGCAATACAATCTTCAACTGTAATGCCTAAATCACCGTCAAGCACTACTTTTATTTTATGATCTTGAGATATTGACAAATCGATTAAAAACAACGACTTATTTTCTTCTAACACCTCATTCAGTAGTTCTGCTACTTTGGCTTGCATCATTTTTTACTATAAAAAGAGGGGACTTTATGTCCCCTCTAATTGTTATTATCTTAATTGCTGCAAAGATACCAATTTTTTTAACATTAAAAAAAACCTTCTCTGTCATTTTATTTTTGTACATTAATCTTAGATTAGGAACCATAAACCCAGTAAAATGAAAAAAATATTAGTCCCAACCGATTTCTCGCCACAAGCTGAAAATGCACTGAAGGTTGCTGCTCAATTGGCTCTAAAACACGGCAGTGAAATTTACCTACTACACTCCCTTGAAATGCCACTTAGTATTGGTGGATCTGGCAACAACAGTAGTTTACCAGAATCCTTATATTTTATTAAACTTGCTGAAAAGAAATTTTCTAAAATTCTCGAAAACACCTATTTACAAGAAATAAATATCCATGAAGCAATTGGTCACAATGAAATCTATAAAGACATACTTGCAACTGTAGAAAGCAATGAAATAGATTTAGTAATCATGGGCTCTCATGGAGCTAGCGGCTTTAAAGAAATGTTTATCGGGAGCAATACAGAAAAAGTTGTGAGAACCTCTTCAATCCCAGTCTTGGTGATTAAAAATGAACATGATGTATTTGAAATAAATGATTTTGTTTTCGCATCCGATTTCTTAGATGAATGCAAACCGAGTTTCATTGAAGCACAAAAATTTGCGCAAAGTGTTCAGGCAAAAATGCACCTACTCTTTGTAAATACTCCCCGGGAGTTTCAAACAACAACACAAGCAAATGCAACTATTTCGAAATTCATAGCCGACATAGAAACAAAAGATTTTACAGTTAACATTTACAATGACACCTCCATTGAACGGGGTGTTTTACAATTTGCAAAAGACACAAACGCTCAGCTTATAGGCATGAGCACGCATGGTCGAAAAGGCCTTTCTCATTTTTTTAATGGAAGTGTTAGTGAAGATCTGGTAAATCATGCCAATATGCCCGTCATCACATTCAAGATTTAATGTGCCTTAATGGTCATTATACTTAGGCGCACCTAAAAGGCAACGCATAAAAGTTTGCGGCAAAATCGGCACTCTTTCAATAGGCCCTTCATCGCGAAACCTTTATTCATTCACAAACACCAAACAGTGTTGCCATGGAAGGTTACTTGTATTTTTTTTAAACCTAAAGCCCGCGGCTTCCAATTCTTTAACCGCCTGTTTCTCGCTCATTTTATGCACCTCCTTAATAGGCACACTCATATCTTCGGCACGATATTCAATTAAATAGATGGTCCCGTTTGGGCGCAATGCCTTTTTTATGGAAGCAATCATTTCTTTTGGATAGCTAAACTCATGATATACATCGACCATAAGTATTTTATCTACAGAATTTTCGGGCAAATTGACACTTTTCTCACTCCCTTTTACAACAGCTATATTGTCAATTTCCAAATTCTCTATACGGTAATCCATCACAGCTAACATTTCATCTTGAATGTCAACGGCATAGACAAATACATCGGTATCTAATGAGGCTATTTTAAAAGCATGATACCCCGACCCTGCACCAATATCTGCAATGGTGTCTCCTGGCTTAATATCCATATTCTTTAACAGCTTCAACGAGTTTTCTTCTGCTTCACGTTCAGGGCGATTTAACCACTCCATGCCTTCAAAACCCATTACATGAGCAATTTCTCTTCCCATATACCATTTACTAGTGCCGTTAGGGTCGCCTTTTTTATAGCTGTATGTTTCTGTAGAATTTGAATTTTGAGCGGACAAACTATTGGTCAAGAATAGTAGCACGAGAAGAAGAATCTTTTTCATAATGTCGGTTTAAAGAAATCGCTGTGATGTATTTATTTTTTTACCCGCAATATCGTTCGAAATGGGATACGAGCACATTCAAAAAAGTGGTGCTCGTCTTAAATGCGATTAAATCGACACTAATATAACCGAATATACACGATAAGAAAAACACTGTTTAGTTTAATTCAATTTACCTTAGCAGCACTCTTGATACAATATAATTAGATCTAAGAAACACTAAGGTCTGAAATGCAAAACAGCTTCGGGATAAACTTCTCGCCCAACATTCATTTTTCTAAAATGAAAAATCCCAATCTAAATTTAGATTGGGATTAAAATTCTGTTGGCCCACTAGGGCTCGAACCTAGACTCTTCTATACCAAAAACAGACGTGTTGCCAGTTACACCATGGGCCATTCCAAAGGTTAAGGGCCTTCGCCCTCCTAAAGCTCACATAGCGTAATCTTAGGAGGCGCAAATTTAATACAAACTTTGTTTTGCACAAACAATTTCTGATAAAAATATATGTCACAAGAGTTTTAAGAATAAAATATCCTCCTACTTCAAGCGTTACCATTATTTTATAGGCTAATTATTTTATATTATTAGTAAATTCGCATGAATTAAAATCACACGTAGATATGGGTTCTTTCAACTTTAAAAAGTGGAATAACATTTTAGGATGGGGCGTTTTTACTATCGCCTTGATTACCTATTGGCTAACTGTTGAACCAACGGCTAGCTTTTGGGACGCTGGAGAATACATTACTACGGCAAGCAACCTAGAAGTCGGTCATCCTCCAGGAGCACCTCTCTATCAAATTTTAGGAGCGTTTTTCTCCATCTTTGCTATGGGGGCTACTAAAATAGCACTAACCATTAATTTGATGTCGGTTTTCGCAAGTGCCTTTACCATTCTTTTTATGTTTTGGTCACTAACCATACTGCTCTCAAATATAGTTTCAAAAAACAAAGAATTAGATGCGAATAATCAAATCGCTATTCTCGGTAGTGCGGTCATTGGATCACTATCATTTGCATTTACAGATAGTTTTTGGTTTAACGCTGTTGAAGCTGAAGTATACGCAATGGCCACTACAATTATGTCTGCCCTATTTTATGTCGCGCTTCGTTGGGAACGAGATATGAATACCCCTCGAGGAGATAGGTGGGTCATTTTAATTGCCTTCATTATCGGACTCTCATTTGGGGTGCATTTCTTGGGCTTATTGACCATTCCAGCAATCGGATTTCTGTACTTTTTTAAGAATTACAAAACTGTAACCGTTAAAAATTTCCTCATTGCCAATGTAGTTATGGTAGCGATACTCTTCTTCATATTCAAGTTACTGCTTCCTATGACAATGAAGTTTTTTAGTGGCTCCGAATTGTTTTTCGTCAATAGTATGGGGATGCCATTTAATTCTGGCACCATCATAGCTGCCTTTTTATTTTTGGGCGCCTCCTATTTTTTACTAAAATTCACACGAAAGAAACACTTCACCCAACTAAACACACTGGTCCTTTGTATTCTTTTTATATTAATCGGTTTTTCGAGTTGGATAATGTTACCTATTCGAGCGAACGCCGGGACAGTGATTAATGAGAATAATCCGAATAATGCCCGTGAACTTTTAGCATATTACAATCGGGAGCAGTATCCAGAGACGCACTTATTCTACGGCCCTATGTTTACCGAAAACTATGCTGGTTTGGACATAGATAGCCCCTATAAAGACGATAAGCCAAAATATGAAAAGGACGAGAAAACAGGAAAATATATCATTGTAAACGATTACAAAAATGCCGTTCAGAATTTCGACAATAACCATAAGGCACTGCTGCCTAGAATGTGGAGCACTGAAAATGCCAGAAATTATTTAGAGTTTACAGATGGTTTAAAGTTTAGTATTAAGGGGGATTACCTCAACGAACCCCGACTCATAGAAGAGGTCAATAAATTTAAACAAGCCTATAACAAAGGATTAGTAGACAGTGATGATTACCATTCCTTTATGACCGATTTTGGACCTTTCATGGATATTGAAAAGCCTGGGTTTTTACAAAATATGAGGTTTATGTTCGAGTATCAGTTTGGGTATATGTATTGGCGCTATTTTATGTGGAATTTTAGTGGAAGACAAGACGACGTCCAAGGAGAATATACCAATCAGCATGGGAATTGGCTCAGCGGAATAAAATTTATTGATGAATTAAGAATTGGATCTCAGGACAATTTACCCTCGGATCTTAAAAACAACAGAGCAAGAAATACCTATTACTTCCTTCCGCTTATTCTGGGAATCATCGGCCTAGTGTTTCATTATAAAAAGGATAGAAAAAACTTCTGGGTGCTCTTGGTGTATTTCCTTTTTATGGGACTGGCTCTAAAAGTATACCTTAACGAAAGACCTTTTGAACCAAGGGAAAGAGACTATGCACTCGTAGGTTCTTTCTATGTTTTTTCAATTTGGATAGGTTTTGGTGTTTATGCGCTCTATGAACTACTAAAGGAGTACGTGAAACCTAAGGTCGCCATCCCCATCGTTTTAACAGTAACGGCTCTAGCAGTTCCAACGCTGCTTATTTCCCAAAACTGGGACGATCACGATCGTTCGAATAGGTATACTGCGCAATCTATGGCAAAGATGTATCTCGATTCCTGCGATGAAAACGCGATGCTCTTTACCATTGGAGATAACGACACTTTTGCCTTGTGGTACGCACAAGGAATTGAAGAGTACCGTCAGGACGTGCGTGTTATCAACACCAGTCTTTTTGCCACCGATTGGTACATTGACGACATGAAGAAGAAGGCGTATAGCAGCGATCCTATTCCGTCGCAGCTTACGCATGATAAATACAGATTTGGCACACGAGATTATATTGTCTTTCAAAAAACAAAACAGGACACCATCGATATTAAAACCTGGATGAAATGGGTGGCAGATGACAGCCCTGTGACAAAACTCGAAATGAACAGTGGTGTTTTTGCCAATTCATTCCCATCAAAAGTGATTCGTGTTCCTGTTGACAAAGAAGCGGTTTTAAAAAATGGCATTGTTTCTCAAGAAGATGCCGATCAAATAGTACCTTATATAGACATTACATTAAAAGGGGACTTCATCTATAAAAACCGGCTGTTAATGCTCGACATTATTGCTAATAATAACTGGGAACGTCCTATTTATTTTAGCGGTGGCAGTTACGGCGACGATGACTATTTATGGATGAAAGATTACCTCCAATTAGAAGGAGTAGTTTATAAACTTGTACCGATTCGCACCAAGGTGAACCCCAGAAATCCTTTCGACATGGGTCGTATTGACAGCGACAAAATGTTCGACATTGTAATGGCTTGGAATTGGGGCAATAGCGGAAGCCTCGACATTTATCACGATACTGAAACCCGAAGAAATGGTATTACCTACAGAAGTAATATTGCGCGTCTGGCGGAAGCACTCATCAATGAAGGGAAACTAGATAAAGCTGAAAAGGTACTTGACCTAGCTATGGAAAAAATGCCTATCGACTTGTTTGAATACTATTCCTTATTAGAGCCCTTTATTGCCGGGTATTACGAAGTAAACAAGCCCGAAAAAGCGCGTGAAGTATATTATGCTACCTCAAAAAAGTATCAAGAAAAACTTCTTTATTACAGTGGTATGAAGGTGACAACTCAGTACGGCATTGCAGATGAAATTATTAGTGACATGGAGCGATATAGAGGTTTAATAGATGTTTTAATCGCAAAAGATTCTGAAGAAATGGCACGTGCAGAAGCAGATACGTTTAATGATTATCTTAGACTATTCCGTCATTTTTATTCTGAAGATGAGGGAATGGACTTGGATAAAGAACTACCGCAAGACTCAACGATGACGATTCCTGTAGACTCCTCCACGCTTCTTGATGCTGCAGACCTACCGGCAAATTAACCTGGAATGGATTATGTGTTATGATACAGTGGCATAAGACACCCAAACTAGTTCAGCGGATGTTTCCAAAACGAATTTGGACATTTCCGAAAGAAAGCAGCACTGTTTTCCTAAGCTTCGATGACGGACCCATTTCTACGATAACACCATGGGTAATTCGGGAGCTGAAAAGATACGATGCAAAAGCAACCTTTTTTTGCATCGGCGAAAACATTCAAAAACATCCTGCTATTTTTAAAACGCTTATTACTGAAGGCCACGGCATCGGCAACCACACCTTTAATCATCTGAACGGATGGAAGACCAAGGTTTCTGATTATGTCAAAAATGTTGCTTTATCTGAAACTGAAGCGAATAAATGGCGTGAAGATAAAAGCGTCAACACCCCTCAGCTACGCTCCAACATGAACCCATCATTATTTAGACCTCCCTATGGAAAAATGACAGGCAAACAAGCAAACATACTTCAAGAAAAAGGTTTCAAAATTATTATGTGGGATATTCTTAGCGAAGACTATAATACTTCTGTTTCCGAAGAAGAGTGCCTTCAGAATGTATTAACCAATATTGCACCCGGCAGTATTGTAGTTTTTCATGACAGTTTAAAAGCGGAGAAAAACCTACGCTATGCATTGCCCAAAGTGTTGGACTTTATTAGCAAAAAAGGTTGGAAGTGCGAAAAAATGTGAAAACGTATGTATTTAAGAAATAGCGCTAAAGGTATTCTTTCACAAGACCTATAAGTGTATTGGCGTCTTGCTCTCCACTTTGCCTCCATTTCATTTCGCCATTCTTATAGATCATGAGGGTAGGTAAGCCTTTTACTCGAAGTGCTTCTGCCAAGGCCTCATTTTTTTCTACATCAATTTTAATCACACGTGCCTTGTCTCCTAGCGCAGCAGCAACATCGCGCAAAACAGGGTGCATCCCCTTACAGGCATCATCCCAAACGGCATAAAAGTCTAATAAAACCGGAACTCTGGTTTCAATTAATTCTCCAAATTTTGACATTTATCTAATGTATTACTTGCGTATTGATATACAAATATAGCATTTCCACCGTAATAACAACATCTAAGCCATTTTAGGCTTTACTTTTAATTGAATAACCTTGTATTTAGACCCCATTCCGAAGTGCCTGCCCACTTAAAGAAAGCTGAAAATTACCTGCCTTCTTTAGTATCTATCCCTTCATAGGCGATGGATCGTGACTCATGAACATTTTCATGGTAAATTATATTGCAAACTAGTCCCACTTGAAGGTACTTTAATGCATTTTTAGTATCTTTTGCTCTGAGAATTTTACAATGAAAAAAACACACTATTTTTTTATGCTAATGAGTTTCATTAGTTGCTCTAACCAAGAAAAAGACACACCAGCTCAAAAGGACAAATCCTTAACTTCTTATGTAAACACATTCATTGGCACGGGAGGACATGGACACACCTACCCCGGCGCTACGATGCCTTTCGGAATGATGCAATTAAGTCCAGATACACGGCTGGATGGTTGGGATGGCTGTAGCGGGTATCACTATAGTGACAGTTATATTTACGGGTTTTCACACACCCACCTTAGTGGCACCGGCGTTAGTGATTACGGTGACATACTATTGATGCCAACAGACTCGCTCTCTTTTAACAATGGCGCAAATGGCGAAAAAGGGTATCGATCCCAGTTTTCTCATGAAACGGAAGTTGCCTCCCCAGGCTATTATAAAGTGCATTTAGACGCAACAGATATTGATGTAGAGCTTACTGTAACCGCTCGCGCTGGGATGCATAAATACACCTACCCTTCTTCAGAAAACCAAAAACTAATATTAGATTTAGAACATCGGGATCAGTTTTTGGACCTTAATATTACAGATGTTTCGAAATACGAAGTAAAGGGCTATCGTTTTTCTCAAGCCTGGGCCGAAGACCAGCGGTTATATTTCCACATTAGGTTTTCGCACGCTGTTGATGTTCCAACGTATTTTCAAAGAGGTTCCGACAGTCGAAATCGTATGGGAGGATACCAATTTATAAATCCGCTCAATGATCCTGTATTTGTATCCATAGGTATTTCGGCGGTTGACGAGGAAGGCGCCCGTAAAAACTTAGAAGCTGAGATTGGTGATAAGAGCTTTGCGCAACTTAAAACCGAGGCCAATGCTGTCTGGGAAAAACAACTTGAAAAAATAGTCGTCGAAAGTCCAAATGAAGATGAAAAGACCATTTTCTATTCGTCTTTATACCATACGATGCTCGCTCCGAATCTGTATCAGGATGTGGACGGGCGTTACCGCGGAATGGATTTAGAAATCCACCAAACTGTCGATTTCGATTATTATACAGTCTTTTCCCTTTGGGATACCTATCGGGCGGCTCATCCGCTTTACACCATTATTGAGCAAGAGCGAACCAACCATTTTATAAACACTTTTTTAGCGAAATATGATGAAGGAGGGATTATGCCAATTTGGGATCTTTCAGCAAATTATACTGGCTGCATGATTGGCTATCACGCCGTACCCGTTATTGCAGATGCCTATTTAAAAGGAATTCGGTCTTATGATACTGAAAAAGCTTTTACGGCTATGAAACACAGTGCTTTTCAAGACAAACTAGGATTGAAATCATATAAAGAACTGGGCTATATACCTGTTGAGGAGGAAAGTGAATCTGTCTCTAAGACCCTTGAATATGCCTACGATGATTGGACCATCGCACAAATGGCAAAAGCCTTAGGGAAACAAGAGGATTACAAGCTTTTTTCTGAAAGAGCTCAAAACTATAAAAACATCATGGATCCAGAAACGAACTTTGCTCGAGGACGTTTCCGAAATACCTGGTTTGCACCCTTCGACCCTTATGAAGTGAACTTTAATTATACGGAAGCCAATGCCTGGCAATATAGTATGTATGTTCCGCAGGATATTAGTGGATTAATGAAGCTAATGGGCGGAAAAGCCGTTTTAGAAAAACAATTAGACACTTTATTTGTGGCAAAAGCGGAGACTTCAGGAAGAGAGCAGGTTGATATAACCGGACTCATTGGTCAATATGCCCACGGTAATGAACCCAGTCATCATATGGCATATTTGTATAATTTTGTGAATACCCCTGCAAAAACTCAGGAGAAGGTACATCAAATACGTGCCACCTTATACCAAAACACCCCAGACGGAATTTCAGGAAATGAAGACTGTGGACAAATGAGTGCATGGTATGTATTTAGTTCTATGGGCTTCTATCCGGTTACTCCAGGTAGCAATCAATATATTATTGGAACACCATTGTTTCCAAAAGCGACGATTCATTTAGAAAGCGGCAAATCGTTCACAATCGTCGCTGAGAATATTTCTAAGACCAATAAATATATTGCTTCAGCTACTTTAAATGGCATGGACCTCAACAACAGTTATCTCAATCACGGAGATATCGTACATGGTGGAAGCCTCGTTTTTAAAATGACTAATTCAGCTTCAGATTGGGGTACAAAAGATGAAAACATTCCCAAGACTGAAATCACCGAGCACTTAATTACTCCTGCGCCATTTATTGCTAAAGGGGAGGTGGCCTTTAAAAACAATACCCGTGTCGCCTTGGGCGTTGCCTCAGAAGCAACTCAAATTTATTACAGTTTAGATGCTTCTGAATACATTAAATATAGAGAGCCATTTATAATTTCTGGCGATACCAATCTCAAGACATATGCTGAAAAAGAAGGTGTTAAGAGTGCCAGTCTTGCCACTCAATTTTACAAAATAGACCCCAACCTGAGCCTCGTCCTTGAAACCGATTATGCCAATCAATACAATGCTGGAGGCAGTAATGCATTGATCGACGGAATTCGTGGCACGCGAGATTTTAGAACTGGAGCTTGGCAAGGATATCAGAATAAAGACGTGATCGCTATTGTAGATGTTGGGAGTATAAAACCCATAGAGACAATCACCGTTAACTTTTTACAAGATCAAGGGAGTTGGATTTTTTACCCTACGGAAGTGGCATGTTATATTGCATCGGAGAAGTCGTTTACTGAAGGTGTCCCTGCTCAAAAAATAGCTGCAGAAGTTCGCTCTGAAGAATCAGAACTAAAAAGCATTCAGTTCGACATGAAAGGCGCTAACGCTCGTTATATAAAAATAGTTGCTAAAAACCTGGGTGACCTTCCAACGTGGCACTTAGGAGCTCCTTTTAGTGGGAAGGCATGGGTATTTATAGATGAAATTGAAGTTAAATAATAAAAGTATAGCAAACGATTGATTAAAATTAGAGTTATGAAAAGAAGAACGTTTATTCAAAATGCATCCTTAACTGGAATAGGTGTTGTTGCCGGTGCGGCAGCATTGAGCTGTAAAGACGAAAAAGACAGCACAACACAAGCATCTTCCAGATCAAATTCTGCCGCGATGATTGCGACAATTCCTGTGGTAATCGCCACCTGGAATGTGCCAACATCGACCGCAAAGGCCTGGGAGGTACTGCAAGAGGGAAAGTCGGCTCTGGAGGCTATAGAGCAAGGCTGTATGGTAGAAGAGGCGAACGCGGAAGGACAATCGGTAGGTATTGGCGGGCTGCCAGATCGCGATGGAAAGGTGACCTTAGACGCATGCATTATGAATAAACACGGTGATTATGGAGCCGTAGTTTGCATGCAAAATATAGTACATCCTATTTCGGTAGCACGCAAAGTAATGGAAGACACACCACATGTTATATTCGCTGGCAAAGGAGCGGAAGAATACGCCGTTTCGATTGGATTTAAGCGAGAAAACCTACTTACGGAATCTTCGAAGAAAGCTTGGGAAAAATGGAGAAAGACATCATTGTATAAACCAATCATTAATATTGAGAACCATGATACCATAGGAATGCTCGCTATTGATAAAAATGGAGATATCTCTGGGGGCTGCACAACAAGTGGATTGGCATACAAAATGGCCGGACGCGTTGGAGATTCTGCCATAATTGGGTCGGGGCTATTTATTGATAATGAAATTGGTGGGGCTACTGCGACTGGCCTTGGAGAAGAAGTCCTTAAAACGGTGGGAAGCTTTTTAATTGTCGAATTAATGCGACAAGGCAAATCCCCTCAGGAGGCCTGTGAAGAAGCTATAGGGCGCATTATTAAGAAAACTCCCGTCTTTAAAGACTTTCAAGTAGGATATATTGCAGTGAACAAAGCAGGTGAGACTGGAGCATATTGTATTCATGAAGGGTTTACGATGATGCAATACCAAAACAATGAAAATGAAAACATACCCGTTGATTTTTACAATAAGGCGTGACAACACGAAATAAAGTGACCCTTTTATGGCTCCTATTTACTTCGTAAGAATCCCTATTGGAAAAAGGTACAACAAGAATTAAATCAGTGATTTCTTTTTTTTAAATTCTTTATTCTAATCGCTTCTTTTTACATTTGAAAAGAACAATAATTTCAACAAATGTCCGATAAAAAAAGACTCTTTTTAATTGATGCCTTTGCCTTAATTTTTCGTGGGTATTATGCATTTATAAAAAACCCTACCATTAACTCAAAGGGAATGGACACTTCGGCCATTATAGGCTTTACAAACTCCTTACTAGATGTTATAAAGCGAGAACGCCCAGACCATTTGGCTGTGTGCTTCGATAAAGGCGGGAGCGCCGTTCGAAATGAAATGTTCCCAGAATACAAGGCAAACAGAGACGCTACACCAGACGCTATTAAAATTGCAATCCCTCACATCATGAATATCTTGGAGGCCATGCATATACCAATCATGGTCAAAGAAGGGTTTGAAGCAGATGACGTGATAGGCACACTGGCTAAAAAAGCTGAAAAGGAAGGATACAAGACCTTTATGGTGACACCAGATAAAGATTTTGCACAACTGGTTTCTGAGAATATTTTCATGTATCGTCCGGTATTTGGCGGGGGATATGAAACCTGGGGGATTCCTGAAGTACAGAAAAAGTTTGAAGTGGAAGACCCTTTACAGGTAATTGACTATTTAGGGATGATGGGAGATAGCTCAGACAATATTCCTGGACTTCCCGGTGTTGGTGACAAAACAGCAAAGAAATTTATAGCGGCGTATGGCAGTATGGAAGGACTTCTTGAAAACACGCATGAGCTAAAAGGCAAGATGCGAGAAAAAGTAGAAGCCGCAAAAGAACTTGGCATACTTTCGAAGGAGCTCGCAACCATTATTCTTGATGTACCCGTTGATTTTAATGAAGCTGATTTTGAGATGTCAAAACCCGATATAAACGGGGTTACTAAAATCTTTGAAGAACTTGAATTTAGACGTCTTAAAGATAATTTTCTAAAAACATTCACAGCCGAAGGCATGGCTTCAGCCGGGACATCCAATAAGAAAACTGGTCCCGTTGACGCAAAACAAAAAGAAAGCGCAACGAAGGCTGCCCCACCTTCAGCAGGTGTTGGTCAATTTTCATTATTTGGAGGGGATGGCACTAGTATAGAAGCAGGTAATGAAGAAACTGCATTTAGCTCCAGAGCTACCATAGCGACGACCGAACATTTTTATCAAACCGTGCAACCTGGAATAGGAACAAAACTGTTTATTCAGAATTTAATGAAGCAAACAAGTGTTTGTTTTGATACGGAAACTACTGGCTTAAACCCATTGATTGCCGAATTGGTTGGTATCGCATTTTCATGGGAAACAGGCAAAGGGTACTACCTTCCATTTCCAGAAGATCGATCGGAAGCTCAGGAGCTTATCGAGCAACTCCGACCCTTTTTTGAAGCTGAAGAGATTCAAAAGGTAGGACAGAATTTAAAGTATGACATCAAAGTACTTGGTAAATATAATATGCCAGTAAAAGGAACATTGTTTGACACCATGTTGGCGCATTACCTTATCAATGCAGACATGCGTCACAATATGAACGTTTTAGCCGAAACCTACCTAAACTACACACCTGTTTCCATCACCGAATTAATTGGAAAAAAGGGAAAGAATCAAATTTCAATGAGAGCTGTTTCTCTAGATAAACAGACTGAATATGCTGTAGAAGATGCTGATATAACATTACAGTTAAAGGAACATTTTCAGAATGAATTAAGCGAAGCCAATACTCGAAAATTATTTGACGACATTGAGGTGCCACTATTGCGCGTGCTGGCCGACATGGAGCTTGAAGGCATCAACTTAGACAAGGGTTTTTTACAAGGTTTGTCTGTTGATCTGGATAAAGATATCTTAGAATTAGAAAAAAGCATCTATGAAAGTTCGGGTGTCGAATTTAATATCGCATCTCCTAAACAATTGGGAGAGGTGCTGTTTGATAACATGAAAATCGTTGATAAGCCAAAGAAAACAAAAACAGGACAATACTCGACCGCAGAAGATGTGCTTTCTTCTTTGGCAAAAGATCATAAGATTATTCGTGATGTCTTACAATATCGAGGTCTTGCAAAACTGAAAAGCACTTACGTTGATGCGCTGCCTCTTCAAGTAGAAAAAAGTACTGGCAGAGTTCATACAGACTATATGCAAACGGTAGCCGCCACAGGTAGGTTGTCGAGTAACAATCCGAATCTTCAAAACATTCCCATTAGAACAGAACGCGGGCGCGAAGTTCGAAAATCCTTTATCCCTCGAAATAAAGATTATGTTTTACTCGCTGCCGATTATTCGCAAATTGAACTTCGCATCATTGCCGCGTTGAGCCAAGAAGAAACTATGATTCAAGCTTTTAAAGATGGTGAAGATATTCACGCATCAACGGCTGCAAAAGTGTTCAATATTCCTTTAGAGGAAGTTACGCGAGAGCAAAGAGGAAATGCAAAAACAGTAAATTTCGGGATCATTTATGGCGTTTCGGCCTTCGGATTAAGCAATCAAACTGATTTGTCTCGAAGTGAAGCCAAAGAACTTATTGAAACCTATTATGAGACCTATCCAAAGCTGCGCGCTTATATGAGTGAGCAAGTTGAATTTGCTCGCGACAATGGATACGTTCAGACGGTACTAGGCCGAAGAAGGTATCTAAACGCCATTAATGGAAGCAATGCAATCGTGAGAGGAGCCGCAGAAAGAAATGCAGTGAACGCACCCATTCAGGGAAGTGCCGCAGACATTATTAAAATTGCGATGATTCACATTCACAGAAAACTTTCCGAAGGAAATTACAAAAGTAAAATGTTGTTACAAGTACACGATGAATTGGTTTTTGATATTTATAAGCCTGAATTGGAAGAGTTGAAAGTTCTTATTAAAACAGAAATGGAAGGCGCACATACATTAGCCGTGCCGCTTGATGTAGAAATAGGAATTGGGGAAAACTGGCTAGAGGCACATTAACATCATTTACGTTGTTATTTTAAATTCTAAAGCACTCTCCTTCGCCTGGATATAAAACTTTGTCATCTAGTTGGTAAAAACATTAAAATTTAAATCCACCCCATTGTAGTTCAATTAAATAATATTACATTTGCAGCCCTCTAAATGAGGAAAAACGAATTTTTATTAACTATTGACAAAAAACGAAATGGATACATTGAGTTACAAAACAGTATCTGCTAACAAAAACACTGTAAATAAGGAGTGGCTTTTAGTAGATGCGGACGGCCAGACTTTGGGTCGTCTTGCCAGTGAAGTTGCAAAATTACTTCGTGGCAAACACAAACCAAATTTTACGCCTCACGTTGATTGCGGGGATAACGTAATTATTACAAATGCCGAGAAAATCATTCTTTCTGGAAACAAATGGGATGAGAAGACGTACATACGTCACACAGGCTATCCAGGTGGGCAAAGAAGTTTGACCGCTAAAGAATTGTATGGAAAGGATCCAGCAAGGGTTGTTGAAAAATCTGTGAAAGGAATGCTTCCTAAGAATAAATTAGGAGCCGTTTTATTCAGAAATTTAAAGGTATATGTGGGAACTGATCACGGTCAGGAAGCACAAAAGCCTAAAACCATTAACCTTAACCTAAAATAACAGATGGAGACTTTACATAAAATAGGAAGAAGAAAAACTGCCGTTGCTCGTGTATACCTTTCAGATGGAAAAGGAAAAATCACGATTAACAAACGTGACTTGGATAATTATTTCACAACAGCAACGTTGCGTTACAAAGTAAAACAACCGTTAGTTTTAACGGACAATGAAACTAGCTTTGACATTAAAGTAAATGTTTTTGGTGGTGGAATAACAGGACAAGCAGAAGCGATTCGTTTGGCATTATCTCGCGCTATGTGTGAAATTAATGAAGAGCACAGATTGGTTCTTAAGCCTGAAGGATTGCTAACAAGAGATCCGAGAATGGTGGAACGTAAGAAATTCGGACAGAAGAAAGCCCGTAAGAAATTCCAATTCTCAAAACGTTAATATTACAAATGTATACAGTGTCGCATTTATTGTGGCACTGTATCATTTTAGTTTCAAATAGTATTGAAACACAAGTTCATAAATTTATTATTAATAAGCTGTTAGTCCAACTCTGCCGGGTAGGACAATTAGTTTAGCATCTAAATCAAACGCTTTGTGCGGAGATTGACATCTAAACATTACAGAACGTAAACTAAAACAAAATGGCAAACGATACAGAAGTCAAAGACTTACTAGAAGCAGGTGTGCACTTTGGACACCTAACAAGAAAATGGAATCCTAACATGGCCCCTTATATCTATATGGAGCGCAATGGAATCCATATTATCAATCTCTACAAAACTGCTGCAAAAATTGAAGAAGCAAATGAAGCGCTTATCAAAATTGCCGCCAGTGGAAGAAAAATTCTCTTTGTAGCTACAAAGAAACAAGCAAAAGACATTGTTGCTGAAAAAGCAAAGAATGCAAACATGCCTTACATCACTGAAAGATGGCCAGGTGGTATGCTTACCAATTTCGTAACCATTAGAAAAGCCGTTAAAAAAATGGCAACTATTGATCGGATGAAGCAAGATGGTACCTTCTTAACACTATCTAAAAAAGAACGTCTTCAAGTAGATCGTTTACGAGCGAAGCTAGAGAAAAACTTAGGTTCGATTAGTGAGATGAGTCGCCTTCCAGCGGCATTATTCGTTGTGGATACGACACGCGAGCACATTGCTGTAGCAGAAGCTCAAAAATTAAAAATTCCAATTTTCGCAATGGTAGATACGAACAGTGACCCTCGTGTTATTGATTACGTAATACCGTCGAACGATGATGCGTCAAAATCTATTGATAAGATTATGACCTCAGTTACAAATGCTGTAATTCAAGGCCTTGCTGAAAGAAAGGCAGCTAAAGACGAAAGTGACGCTGCTGCCGCTGCAAAGGCTGCTGATGTAGCTGAAAAAGCCGCTGCTGCAAAAGCTGCAAAGGCTGAAGCTGAGGCTGCAAAAAAAGCTGAGGCTGCTGCGGAAGAAGCTGCTCCAAAGGCCGCTAAAGCTGATGTCGCTGTAGAAGCTCCTGCTAAAAAAGCAACTGCTAAAAAAGAGGCTGCTCCAAAGGCAACCAAAGACGAAGAATAAAACTCAAATAAAAATGAAAGTCGTTTGGTTCTTTTCTCTTCAGAAGAAAATAAATTAAGCGACTTTTTTTAATACTATTAAAATTTTATAACGATGGTAAAAATAACTGCCGCAGAAGTAAACAAATTAAGACAAGCAACCGGTGCTGGAATGATGGACTGTAAAAAGGCATTGGTAGAAGCTGAAGGAGATTTCGACAATGCAATTTCGATTCTAAGAAAAAAAGGACAGAAAATTGCTGAAAAGAGAGCAGACAGAGATTCAAGTGAAGGTGCTGTTATCGCAAAAGTAAATTCTGAAGGAACGAAAGGTGTGATTGTATCTTTAAACTGTGAAACTGATTTCGTTTCAAAAAATGATTCTTACGTAGCTATGGCTCAAAGAATGGCCGAAATTGCATTAAACACTTCTTCAAGAGATGCGTTTATGGCAGCCGATTTTGACGGAATGACGGTAGCCGATAAACTTATCGAACAAACAGGTGTTATTGGTGAAAAAATAGAAATTGGAGGTTTTGAAATTTTAGAAGCTCCCTTCGTTGGATCGTATATTCACGGAAACAAAATTGGTGCTTTAACCGGTCTTTCTGTTGCGTCTGATAGCGCTTCAGAAGTGGGCAAAAGTGTTTCTATGCAAGTAGCTTCAATGGGTGCAACTACCTTATCATACAAAGATTTCTCTCCAGAGTTTGTGGCTTCTGAAACAGAAGCGAGAATCGCTGTAATCGAGAAAGACAATATCGAATTGGGTCGATTGGGCAAAACGTTAAAAAACGTACCTGAATTTATTTCAAGATCACAATTAACTCCAGAGGTACTTGCCAAAGCTGAAGATAGCTTAAAAGCTGAATTAAAAGCCGAAGGCAAGCCTGAGCAAATATGGGATAGAATCTTGCCTGGAAAACTAGCGCGTTTTATTGCAGATAATACCACTATGGACCACGAGAAAGCCTTGTTAGACCAAAACTTTATTATGGACGAATCAAAAACTGTTGCTGAATATGTAGCAAGTAAAGGTGATGCTTCCGTTGTTGGGTTTAAAAGAGTTTCTTTGGCTTAATTGACAGTAAATTTTATAAATAAACCGCATTAACTAAGTACTAGTTAATGCGGTTTATTTGTTATAGCAGGCTTAGACACTGCGACTATAGTATCGAAAAGGAATACACAGCATTAAGCAACTTGACACTCCTGTTTTACTTATGCCTTATTTCAATTTTTTATGATGCTCCTTTGCCCACATAAGAAGACTGTTTGTTTTAGGCTCAAGTTTCAGTTTGATAATGATATTACTTCGATGTTTTTCAACCGTTCGGTAAGAAATAAATAATAGGGAAGCTATTTCTTTGTTGGTTTTGTCTTTTGCTATTAGGTTCAATATTTTCTTTTCTGAAGGTGTTAAGTCGCGAAGAAATCTATCTCTTGGTGATTCGTCCGCTAGCACCTCAACTATTTTTGGACTAAAATAGTGATCGCCTTTAGAGACCGTATTGATACAGTTTTCAATTTCCTCAAGAGCAAACTCTTTTAAGATATATCCAAAAATATTTAAATCCTGTGCCTTTTGATACAGCTCTCTTTCCTTATGTAAGGTAATTAGAACAATTTTTGTTTTCAGTTCATTTGCTTTACAGGTCATAGCAATTTCTAGTCCAGACATATGTGGCATTTGTATATCGAGAATAGCGATGTCTGGTTTCTCTTCGACAATTAACTGATAGGCTTCTTTTCCGTTATTTCCACTACCAATGAGGTTGTATTTTTTTTCAATCAAAAAGTCATTAAGCCCCTTTAATAAAAGAGGGTGGTCATCTGCTGTGATAATTGAATCTTTGTTCATTAAAGTGGGAATTTAAATTCTATGAGCGTACCGTTTTCTTTTTTCGAAATCACTTTCATTTGTCCTTTGAGAAATTTTGTTCGTTCCAACAATGTTTTTAATCCAAGAGATTTCCTGTCTTGATATTTTTCAGGAAAGTCAAAACCAATCCCATTGTCTTTAATGGAAATTGTAATATTATTGGTGTATTTCTTAACTAAAACTTTACTTGCCTCAGCGTTCGCGTGTTTAATTATATTGCTTAAACTCTCCTGAACTATTCGATATATATTCACCTCTTCCTCCGGAGAAAATAAATTATCGATATTATCGATTTCTGAAGAAATAAACAAGGTTGTGTTTTCATCAATTCGCTGAAGGGTGTGCTCTATAGCCCTTGTAATCCCGAGTTCCTGAAGGGCAAATGGGTGTAAATCTTGAGAAATATTGCGAATTTCATCAATAGTTGCATCCACCATTTTTTTAGTTTCCTGATCGCCAATTAAGATGAGTTTATTCTTAATTAGTAGAAGTTGTTGGCCAATACCATCATGCAGGTCTTTAGAAATACGGCGCCGTTCTTTTTCTTGAGAAACCAATAGTTTTTGACTAAATACTTCTTGCAACTTTTTTTTGCTATTCAAGTTTTGACGGTTTCTATAAAGCAACGCAATTCCGAAGAGCAACATAATAGCTAAGCTTACAAAAAACATGAGGTTTTTAAATTTTTCGCTGTCTTTTTCTACAAGGCGAACATTCGAGTTTTGTTCTGAAAATTCTTTTTCTTTTTCCTGAATATCGAAACGTGCTTGATGATATGCCAAGGAATTTGCATTGCTTCGGAAATACAAAGAGTCCCGCATTTTCGAATACAAATCTTTGTTTTCAAGACTCATCTTATAATCCCCCATTTTTCTATAAATCTCTGAGAGCAATAAATGCGACCTTATAGTCTCATCTTCGTCACCAAGGTTTAAAGCAATTTCTAATTTTGCTTGAGCGAAAACCAAACTGGAATCAAAATCTCCTAAGGCCATTAAATAGGCAGATTTTGCTCCGTTATAACTTAATGCTGCAAGACCCTCTTCAAGTATTTCGTTCAAATAGGGCTCTACTAGCCCTAACTGCTCTTTGGCCTTTCTGAGGTCGTTATTCGAACAGTAATATGACGCCAAGTTTGAATGAATATTGAAATACAGACCCTCTCTTTTACCATCATTCTGATATGTATCTGCCTTTAATAAGAGTTGAAGTTGTTGGTATTGATTGCCTGTTTTTTCATAATCAAGCGATTGGTTGTAATATTCAGACGCGAGAGATTTGGTGCGTTTAAGTTCGATAAGTTTCCCAATTAGAGCGTCTCGCTCACTAATGGCATCTTTGTAAAAACCATAACGCCTATACGTGGCAATTTTGCCCTGTTGTGCACGAAGCATATTGTCACTGTCTTTAAGCGAATCATAGGAAATGTATGCGACCGCATAATCATTGCCTGCAGTAATAAAATCTCCTAAAGTTGCCGCGGCATGCCCTCGGAGAAGATGGGCGTCTGCTCTGTGACTAACGTCTCTTCTGGGTAAATTTTTCAAAGCATCACTAAAGTCTGATATCGCGAACTTTAGGTCTAATTTTGAATTAGCTATGCCTTTTTTTAAATACAAACCACCTAACAAGAAACTATCCTTAACTCGATTTTTTTGTAAAAGAACCCCGTCGATAACTTCAATTGCTTTTTTAGGATCCCTTTTTGTGTTTACGAGGATGCTTTGTATGTTGATTGCCTTCTTTGCGGCACCTTCAATACTGTCAAGTTCCTTTGCTAAGGCAATATAAATTAAGCTGTATTTAAGAAAATTGTCAGGATGTGTTCGATGCGATTTGGAGATTACAGAATCTAAAAAAATAAACCTCTCACTTTGATTCACTGAATTTTTAGCAAGAGCTATATAATCTTCCAAATTCTGTCCTGTGGTGGAAGTTATAAATAGAAATAGCAAAGGTGCTATTACCAAAATCTTTTTAGGCATGGGGGGCTTTCGTGAGTTAATAACTAAATGTACTAAAAAAAAGTAAGCTATTGATAGATCGTATTCTATTTGATGTACAAACAATTTCTCCCATAATCTATAACACCCCTTCTGAGTTTCAAAAAATCTGCCCCAATGATTCCTTGAATTTCACTCTCTTTTACGTCAAGCAAGGCTTCATTAACATGCGATAAATTAAAAAGCATAAAATCCATTTTATCTATGCTCCATGTACCTATTGAAAAGCTGTTTTTTCGAGCCAGCTTGGTTACCATGTTAATTGCTCCAGCTCCAGCAGCTTTTACTTTACTAGCCTCACTTTTTAAAGCAAAATGATCAGCGCTTGCGAAGCCAACGCAGCTAGTTGATGCACCCGTATCTAAAATAAATTCGCCTAATCTCCCATTAATTTTTGCTGAAAGTTTATAATGCCCAGAGGCTATTTTCTTCAATGGAATTCGATAAAACCCCCGTTCTTCCAAATGATTGCGTAATGTAGTCAAATCTCCATGTTTTTTGTAAAGTTAGAAAAACACATTAGCTTTTGACTAGCAGTCGGGTTTTTCTGAAAAAAGAACCTAGCTTTGCAAGTATGTTAACAGACACACACACCCATTTATATAGTGACGCATTTACAGAGGATCGTGACGCCATGATGCAGCGTGCAAGAGATGCAGGTGTAAAACGATTCTTTATTCCTGCCATAGACTCGGGATACACAAACGCAATGTATGACCTAGAATCAAAATACCCCGAAGAGGTCTTTCTTATGATGGGCTTGCATCCAACTTCAGTGAAAGAAAATTTTGAGGAAGAATTAGACCATGTGGAAGCTCAGTTTAAGCGAAGAAGTTTTTATGCTGTTGGTGAAATTGGGATTGATTTATATTGGGATAAAGCGACGCTATCGATTCAGAAAATTGCTTTTAAAAGGCAGATTCAGCTAGCCAAAAAATACAAACTACCCATTATTATTCATTGTCGAGATGCTTTTGATGAAATATTTGACGTACTTGAATCAGAAAAAGGAGATGATCTATCGGGTATATTTCATTGCTTTACAGGGACAATAGAGCAGGCAAATCGCGCCATTTCCTATAATATGAAATTAGGCATCGGAGGTGTTGTGACGTTCAAAAATGGAAAAATTGACCGCTTCCTAAACCAAATAGACTTGAAGCACATTGTTTTGGAAACCGATTCACCTTACCTTGCACCAGTGCCACACCGCGGGAAACGAAATGAAAGTGCATATCTCACATTGGTAAGTGATAAAATTTCGGATATCTATGATATTTCACTCGAAGAAGTAGCAGCAACTACAACTAAAAACGCTAAAGATGTTTTTGGCATATAAAGTGCTATGCAGATAGATTCGAACTTTAAAAATGTATTATGAATAAAAAATCAAATATACTTCTTATATATACCGGCGGTACCATTGGAATGATCAGAGATTTTGAAACAGGTGCGCTCAAGAATTTCAACTTTAAAGATCTGCTTAAGCACATCCCTGAATTAAAATTGTTGGACTGTAATATTTCAACACGAAGTTTTGAGAAACCTATTGACAGTTCAAATATGAACCCAAAATATTGGATTGATATTGCTTCTATCATTGAGGATAATTACACGATGTTCGACGGGTTTGTAATCTTACATGGAAGTGACACCATGTCCTATACCGCTTCTGCACTTAGTTTTATGCTCGAAAACTTATCGAAACCTGTAATCTTCACTGGGTCGCAATTACCGATTGGGGATCTCCGAACCGATGCAAAAGAAAACTTAATTACATCCATTCAAATAGCAGCACTAAAGGAAAATGGGTTCTCTAGTATTACTGAAGTGGGTCTATATTTTGAGTATAAATTATATCGCGCCAACCGAACTACCAAAATAAACGCAGAACATTTTGAAGCATTCGCGTCTTTAAACTATCCCGCCCTGGTTCAAAGTGGGGTTCACTTGAAAGTGAACAAAAATGCCTTGTTACCAGTAAATAGAAGGAAAAAATTAAAGGTTCATAAAAAGATGGAGTCAAACATCCTTCTTGTAAAGATGTTTCCCGGTCTTGATGAGACCACAATAAACCATCTTTTTAATTATCCCCAAATAAAAGGCCTGGTTTTAGAATCGTATGGTAGTGGTAATCTTACAAATGAACCCTGGTTTCTTTCCGCTTTAAAAAAAATTATTGCTAGAGACATTCCTGTTATCAATGTCACTCAATGTTCGGGAGGTAGTGTTTCAATGGGCAAATATGAAACCAGCCTTGAACTTAAAAAGTTAGGGGTTATTTCGGCGAAAGATGCTACAACTGAAGCTGCCCTTGCAAAGTTGATGTATCTTTTGGGTGAAAAGCTCACTTCAAATAGTTTCAAAACAATTTTTGAAACTTCTTTGCGAGGAGAAATGCATTAAATAATTACTTAAACACTTTTATATCATTTCTTTTTTTTTGTTCTTTGCCATCCGTTTTAAGTCTTAAATTAGATCTAAACGTATCTTTTAGAGAGGTGGCCGAGTGGCTTAAGGCGCACGCCTGGAAAGCGTGTATACGGCAACGTATCGAGGGTTCGAATCCCTTCCTCTCTGCAAATACATCCCTCCCTTTACCATTTACTCGATCCAACTCAAATAAATCGTAAAGGGCGTCGATAAAAACAGTGCCCATGGCAGTTTCCTAATGACTCATCAATAACATTGGATAAAGTGTCGCAATAAATATGGGATTACAATCCCTTCAAATGGCCTGTAACAATCATATCTAGAAGGATCAGGCCGCTCAATGAAAAAAATAATAGTGGTCATTCTAGTTCTCTTTTCTAGCAGTTAAAAAGGGAAAAGAGGGCGATAACCAACCTAATTTTATCAAATTAATTCCGATTCATCTTAATTTCAGATCTTAACTATCTTAATTCCAGTAAAGACAGTAAGTCAGCAAATTTATTATTGTAGATTCACTAAATTATTTTATCTTTAGCACCTTAAAACTAAAAACAAACTTTAAGTCAATAGCAATGAAAAAAATATTTTCTATTATGGCAATTGCCGCATTGGTTTTTGCAGGAACATTCACTGCAACTGCAGCGCAAACTTCGCCAATTTCAACTCAAACGCTAACAGCAGCAGCAACAATCACCTTTGTGCAAAATGAAGATGACGCTGGTTCAGGAGCTGAAGAAGAAGGATGGCATCAAAATTTAAAACAACGTTTTATTGAAGGTGGTCCAAGCTTTATGGGAATCGTCCTATTATGTTTGATTCTCGGATTAGCAATTGCTATCGAAAGAATAATTTATTTAAATCTTTCAACTACAAACACTCAAAAATTAGCACAGGATGTCGAGGATGCATTGAGCTCTGGAGGTATTGATGCTGCTAAGGAAGTTTGCCGTAATACAAAGGGGCCCGTAGCTTCTATATACTACCAAGGTCTTGAAAGAGCTGATGAAAGTATTGACGCGGCAGAAAAAGCTGTTGTAGCTTACGGTGGTGTTCAAATGGGACAGTTGGAGAAAAACGTTTCTTGGATTTCATTGTTTATTGCTTTGGCACCTATGCTTGGTTTCATGGGAACCGTAATTGGAATGATATTCGCGTTTGATAAAATTGAAGCTGCAGGAGACATGAACCCGTCCTTAGTAGCTGGTGGTATTAAAGTGGCACTTCTAACTACAGTATTTGGTTTAGTAGTTGCTATTATTCTTCAAATCTTTTATAATTATATCATTGCAAAAATTGACAGCATTGTAAATAGTATGGAAGATGCTTCTATCACATTAATTGATATGTTGGTAGATCACAAAAACAAAAAATAATTTTAATACATACCAAATAATGGGTTTACATAAAATTTTAAAAATTGTCGCGTTGATACTTAGTGTTGCTGGTGTTATATCTTTAGCAATGATAGTGTCTAACGGTGACGATGCGGTAAAAGCAACGGGGGAAGGTCTTGATGGATTCTTGTACATTGCATACATTATGTTTGCTTTGGTTCTTTTTTTCGTAGTCATTTTTGTTCTGAAGGGTATTCTAGCAGGAGATATTAAAAAAACCTTGATCACAGTGGGTGCTTTCTTGGCCGTTGTTATCATCTCCTATGTAACAGCAGATGGATCTGAAACGCTTATGAAGGATGGTAAAACACTATCCGAAAGTGGCTCAAGATGGATTTCAACAGGGATAAACGCATTTGTCCTTTTAGGAATCATAGCGATAGGGTCCATGACCTTTAGTGGAGTTAAAAAATTAATTAGTAAATAATGGCGAGAAGAGCAACACCAGAAGTTAATGCAGGCTCTATGGCGGACATAGCCTTCCTCTTGCTTATTTTCTTTTTAGTAACAACTACTATTGAGAAAGATAAGGGGATAGCTAGACAACTTCCGCCCATTGAACCTCCTACCGAAGAACCCCCAATAATAAAAGAGAAAAATCTTTTTATAGTTAACGTAAATAAGAGCGATCAATTATTAGTGGAGGACGAATTGATGGAGCTTAAAGACTTAAGACTCGCTGCTATCGAATTTTTAGATAATGGTGGAGCAGTTGCAGGAAGTCCTGAATATTGCAGTCATTGTAAAGGGGATCGGTCTACAAGTTCATCTGATAATCCGGATAAAGCCGTTATATCTGTTCAAAATGACAGGCTAACTTCCTATAAAATGTATATATCGGTTCAAAATGAACTGGTAGCTGCTTACAATTTTTTAAGGAACAGAGAGTCGGAGCGTTTATACGGTTGGAAATTTACTGAAATGAAGAAGAATGTAGCAGATGGTAATTTCTCAGGGGATGAAGAAATAATAAAATCCAAGCTAGAAAACATCCAGAAACTGTTTCCTCTCAAATTATCAGAAGCAGAACCAAAGAAATCAGGACTTTAAAAAAAGCATACTATGTCAAAATTCACAAAGAAAAAAAGTGGAGAATTACCTGCGGTTAACACTGCGTCATTGCCTGATATTGTATTTATGTTATTGTTTTTCTTCATGGTTGTTACTGTTTTAAGAAACAACAATCTTTTGGTCTTAAATCAAATGCCAAAGGCGGATCAAGTTGAAAAATTACAGAAAGATCGATCTGTATATATCTTTGCTGGCAAGCCAAGTGCTCGTTATCAAGATAAATACGGGAGAGAAGGGAAAATTCAAATAGGTGATAAGTACACAGACATTACAAGTCTAAAATTTGCCTTAGAAGAAGCGAGACGTAAACTTCGTCCAGAACTTCAAGAAAAAGTGATGGTAGCTTTGAAGGTTGATAAGGAGACCAACACAGGTCTTGTTTCTGACATCAAACAAGAATTGCGCGAATTAAATATGTTAAAACTTATTTATATTACCGCCCAAGGAAATGAATTAGACCAATAGGTATTTGCTCTATTACTATATACGAAACCCTGTGCTGATATTCAGTACAGGGTTTATTGTTTTAGATATATTAAAATTACAATTATCTTTATACCATGCTACGATGTTTACAACTCTGTATTTGCTTTTTTTTAGGGTTCCTATCTTATAACACTTTCGCTCAAAGCACCCTTCCAAATGCTGAAAGTGATACGAAATATCGTGAAGATCAATTTTACATTGGAGCGACCTATAATGTATTGGCAGACGTCCCAACTGGGGTAAAAATTCGAGGCCTATCTGGAGGTATTCAATTTGGTTTTTTAAGAGACATGCCCTTAAATAAAAGGCGCAATGTAGCCATTGCCATTGGTGCTGGCCTTTCATTTAATGTATATGGTCAACTACTATTTATCGGAGAAGAAGCTGATGGGAAAACAATTTTCACAGTCCTGGACGATCAAGATGTAGACTTTACAAGAAATAGCTTTAGCACATCGACTGTTGATGTTCCAGTTGAACTTCGCTGGCGCACATCAACTGCTGAGACATATACATTTTGGCGAATCTATGCAGGGTTTAATATTGGCTATACGTATTGGCATAAAAGCACCTTCAAGCAAGAAGGAAACAACGTGAATCAAACAGATATTCCAGAGTTTCAGAAATTAAGACTTGGAACCTCTTTAACACTCGGATATAATTCTTTTAATTTTATAGCTAGTTATAGCCTCAACCCTTTTTTTAAAGATGCGCTAACCACCGACGGACAAGAAGTTCTTTTTCGCACCTTACAATTAGGAATGGTATTTTATATACTATAGCCAGTAATTCATCATTATTAACTGAGGCAACACACCAGTAAAGAAACCTGCAATAAGTTCAATTGCACTGTGCGAATTTGTATGTAGCCTAGATGTTGCAACCCATCCATTCGCTATAAAAAACAAACTTATAGTGAACACTAAGTCTACCTTAAAATACAGCCCTAAAGCCATTAAAAAAATGGTTAGGCCAGAGATACCTATTTGATGCAAACTAACCTTAAACTTTAGCAAAACGAGCATCAAGGCTAACAGTGTTGAGAATAGTATTCCGACGAAAAAATAGTATAACTCAGGATTTTCATACGGCTCAAAAACCATCTTAATAATCAACAACAATAGCACGCATTGAATCATTAACGGAATTTTTCGATCTTCAACTCTTTCGAGATGTATTGACGACAAAATTTTCAAGTTTTTTAATAAGAAAAAGGTGATAATTGGAATAAGCACTGTTATTATTAAAACGGCCATTACACTTGCCAATAGCATTTCAACTTCAAAAAAACGTGGACTAATGCCAAAATACAAAAGCACTCCTAACAAGGGCATTAACAAAGGGTGAAAAATATAAGCGCCTATTCTAAGAAGAAAATCCATTATATTTCTTTTCTAAGTCGAGCAACAGGTAAATCTAATTGTTCCCGATATTTGGCAACCGTTCTTCGTGCGATGGGATACCCTTTTTCCAATAATAATTTAGCCAATTTATCGTCAGTAAATGGCTTCCTTTTATTTTCTTCGCCGATCGTAATTTCAAGAATTTTCTTGATCTCTTTCGTAGAAACGTCTTCGCCTTGATCATTCTTCATGGATTCGCTGAAAAACTCCTTAATCAATCGCGTACCGTAAGGAGTATCTACATATTTACTATTTGCTACTCTTGAAACTGTCGAGATATCCATTTTAATTTTATCGGCAATATCCTTTAAAATCATGGGTTTCAATTTACGTTCATCACCTGATAAAAAATAGCCTTCCTGATGATGCATAATTGAATTCATAGTAACGAAGAGGGTCTGCTGTCTTTGCTTAATTGCATCAATAAACCACTTGGCCGCATCTAATTTTTGTTTAATGAATTGAACGGCGTCTTTTTGAGATTTCGATTTTTGCGTAGCTTCCTTATAGCCTTTTAACATGTTTGTGTACTCCCTTGACACGTGCAATTCGGGGGCGTTTCTTCCATTAAGTGTTAGTTCCAATGTTCCTTCAACGATTGTTATTGCAAAATCAGGCACAACATGTTCTACGATTTTGTTATTTCCAGCATAGGTACCTCCTGGCTTTGGATTTAAACCTTCTATTTCGTGAATTGCACTACGTAATTGGTCTTCCGATATCGTGTATTTCTGAATTAATTTAGCGTAGTGCTTTTTAGAAAAATGTTCAAAAGAATCTCTTAGTATCGATATTGCCAATGCCACTCCTTGGCTATCCTTTTTTCTCAGAAGTTGGATTAACAAACACTCTTGAAGGTCTCTGGCCCCTACTCCTGGCGGATCGAGATCTTGAACCAACCGAAGAACCTTTTCTATTTTATCTACTGTGGTATATACATTTTGGGTGAAGGCGAGATCATCTACTATATCGATAAGTTGACGCCTTATATAACCGCTTTCATCAACGCTCCCAACCAGAAATCGAGAGATCTCCTGTTCTTCTTCGTCTAAGCGGTATGTGCTTAATTGCTGCATTAAATACTGCGTAAATGAAGTTCCTGCAGCATATGGCATTTGCTTCTCCTCATCGTCTGCACTATAATTATTTGCCGACAACTTGTATCCCGGCGTCTCGTCATCACTTAAATAATCATCTACATTTATCTCTGTCTCAACAATCTCGGTACCCTCATCAAAATCATCTTCGAGGCTGTCATCGCCGAAGTCATCATCAAAACTTTCAGTCTCCTCCTTGCCTCCCTCTAATGCGGGGTTTTCATTCATTTCTTGAGAAATTCTTTGTTCAAATGCCTGCGTTGGCAATTGAATCAACTTCATCAACTGGATCTGTTGCGGAGATAACTTTTGTGATAATTTAAAATTGAGTTGTTGTTTAAGCATGATTTATTTTGATACAGATAAAGTTAAAAAAAAGGAATTACTTTATCGGTAAAGTAATTCGTTTTAACAACCTGCTTTCACATAGCGATTTTAACACAATCAAAACGGTATATCGTAAGGACATTTTAGGCCTAAAACTCGGCATTTCCGGGTGTGCGAGGATAAGGAATTACATCTCTAATATTTCCCATGCCTGTAACAAACTGAACCATGCGTTCAAAACCCAATCCGAATCCACTATGAGTAGCCGTTCCGAACTTTCGTAATTCCAGATACCACCACAGTTCTTTTTCGTCGATACCCATCGCCTCCATTTTCTGTTTTAAAACGTCATAGCGCTCTTCACGTTGCGATCCTCCAACGATTTCTCCAATGCCAGGGAATAAAACATCCATGGCCCGAACCGTTTTTCCATCATCGTTCAAACGCATATAAAAGGCCTTGATCTTGGCAGGATAATCAAACAAAATTACCGGGCACTTAAAGTGTTTTTCTACCAAAAATCGTTCATGCTCACTTTGCAAATCGGCACCCCATTCTTCAATTATATATTTAAATTTTTTCTTTTGATTTGGCTTGGATCTTTTTAAAATTTCAATGGCTTCTGTATAACTTACGCGCTTAAAATTATTTTCGACGATAAACGCTATTTTTTCTGTTAAAGTCATATCACTTCTCTCCGCCATGGGCTTCGACTTTTCTTCCTGTAACAAACGACTCTCTAAAAACTCTAGATCCTCCTTGCAGTTATCTAATGCATATTTAAGGATGTATTTTATGAAGTCTTCAGCGAGATCCATATTTGCGTCTAAATCATTAAACGCAACTTCAGGTTCTATCATCCAAAATTCTGCTAGATGACGCGACGTATTAGAATTCTCAGCCCTAAAGGTAGGTCCAAATGTATACACCTTTCCTAAACCCATCGCATAGGTTTCGGCTTCCAGTTGACCACTCACTGTTAAATTGGTCTCCTTTCCGAAGAAATCTTCTTTGTAATTGACATTCCCGTTCTCATCTAGGGGTGGATTTGTTGGGCTTAAAGAACTCACGCGGAACATTTCGCCAGCCCCTTCTGCATCACTCCCTGTAACAATTGGCGTGTGCATATAGTTAAAGCCATTCTTCTGAAAATATTCATGTACCGCAAAAGATAATTTAGACCGCGTGCGCATCACTGCGCTAAAAGTGTTCGTTCTAACACGCAAATGTGCTTGCTCTCTCAGTGTTTCTAGACTGTGTCGTTTCGGAGATAAAATTGTTAATTTCACCTCTTCCGGATTTGCTTCCCCTAAAATATCTACGCTATCAACCTGTATTTCAACATTTTGTCCTTGACCTTGGCTTTTAACAAGTACGCCAGTAATTTTAATGGCTGCTCCTACTGAGATTTTCTTTATTACATCATCGTCAAAGCTTTCAAAATCTATAACACATTGTAGGTTTTTGATTGTAGACCCATCGTTCAATGCAATAAAGCGATTGCTCCTAAAAGAGCGCACCCAACCTTTCACTATAAACTCATGGTGTGAAGGTTCACTTCTCAACAATGTACTAATTTCTGTATGCTGCATAACGATTTAAATTGAGGCGCAAATATAATTTATTAGAAACAAAGGGCAAATTCTATAATTCGATTTTACATTTAAATAGCTTCTTAAAACAACGCGCCAGTTTGTTTTCTCTAAAAACGAAATTTTCTACTTAGGCCCATATTCATCTTCTTTCTCCTTATTTGGAATGATTTCTAAAGATGGTTCTCTCAAGGTATCTTTATTCGCAATACTTCTCTCAAGAGATAATAATAGTGAAGGTAGTAAAAGCAGGTTTGCTAACATCGCAAATAATAGCGTAATAGACACCAAAGCTCCCAAGGCTACCGTCCCTCCAAAACTGGAAATTGTGAACACAGAAAACCCAAAAAACAACACGATGGAAGTATAAATCATACTAAATCCCGTCTCGCGAAGAGCCGCGTAGACTGATTTTTTTATCTTCCAATTGTTGGCAATTAATTCCTGGCGATATTTTGCCAAAAAATGTATTGTATCATCTACTGAAATTCCAAAGGCAATACTAAATACTAAGATGGTCGATGGTTTTATTGGAACCCCTAAAAACCCCATAAGCCCGGCGGTAATTATTAATGGCAGTAGGTTCGGTATTAATGAGACAAGGATCATCCGAAAACTTCTGAACATCCACGCCATAAACAAGGCTATGAGTAAAATAGCTAGCGAGAGCGAGATTATTAGATTCGTTACCAAATATTTAGTCCCTTTCTGAAATACTAATGCCTTCCCGGTAAGTGAAACATTATAACGATCTACAGGAAATATTTTATCAATTTTCGCCAATAGGTCTTCTTCAATTCGATCAAATCTGTCGGTTTCAGTGTCCATCATAAAAGTGGTGATGCGCGCATACTGTCCAGTGGAATCAACATAACTCTTTAGAAGGTTTGTGCTTTTGGCACTGCTCTTTGCGTATGCGAGTAGAAAGGTTTGCTCTTGACTATTAGGTAACTGATAATACTCGGGATTATTATTATAATAAGCCTGCTTCGAATATTTAACCAATTCGACCACAGAGAGTGGTTTTGAGAATTCTGGAATGTCTTCAATATATTCTTGTAATTTATCAATTCTCTTAAGAGTAGCAAGTTTCATAACGCCTTTCTCCCGTTTTGTGTCAATCAATATTTCTAAGGGCATGATGCCATCAAATTCTCTCTCAAAGAATTTAATATCCTTATAAAACTCGGTTTGTTTGGGCATATCCTCTATAATACTTCCCGAAATCTTTATGTTGAAAATACCTATAATACTCAAACAAAGCAACAATGTGGCACATACATAAATTGAAATACTATGCTCCCTTACCGTTTTTTCCATCCAATCAACAAAGGCATTAATCCATCTTTTATTGAGATGTTTCAAGTGTTTGTTTTTTGGTACCGCCATGTAGCTATACATAATTGGTATTATAAATAAGCTCAGCAAAAAGATCGCCATAATATTTATAGAAGCAACAATACCAAACTCCTTAAGCAACTGACTGTTTGTTAAAATAAATGTTGCAAAACCTGAAGCCGTGGTCACATTGGTCATTAAGGTTGCATTTCCAACTTTCGAAATAACACGTTGTAACGATTTTGCCTGATTCCCGTGTTGCTTAATTTCTTGTTGGTATTTATTAATCAAGAAAATGCAATTTGGAACTCCAATAACAATAATAAGAGGTGGAATTAAGGCTGTAAGAACCGTTATCTCATAATGCAATAACCCTAGAATCCCAAAAGCCCACATAACACCAATGATCACCGTTATCATCGAAATTATTGTAGCCCGAAAAGATCTGAAAAAGAAGAAAAATATGACCGAAGTCACAAGCAATGCCGCTCCAACAAACATTCCTATTTCATCTATAATGTTTTGAGAATTTAGTGTTCTAATATATGGCATTCCAGAAGTATGTACTTTTACTCCTGTATCTTGCTCAAACTTTTTAACTCGTGGAATTAATTCTTCGACAATAAAGTCTTTCCGAGCTGCACTATTCACAATGTCCTTATTCAGGTAAATTGCCGTCCGAATGGATTTTTTATCAGGGCTATATACCAATCCACTATAAAAGGGCAGTTTTGCAAAAAGCTCGTATTTATATTTGTCTAATCCTTCTTGGGTAAAAATAGAATCCTTAATAAAGGGAACCATCTTAAAACCTTCGATATCTTTTCTCTTTTCTAATTTTTGAAGGTCTCCAATTGACAGTGTTAATTCTACCTCTTCAGCCTTTCTGAAGTCGGAAGACAACTGATTCCATGCGGAAAACTTTTCTGGTGTAAATAACGCACTGTCTTTTACCCCTAATACAATGAGGTTTCCTTCTTCACCAAACTGGTCTAAAAACGCTTTGTATTCAAGGTTGATTTCATGGTCATCGGGCAATAAATTAGCTTCCGTATAGGTAAACCTCATGTGTTGCCATTGCATCCCCAAAAGAACTGTTATTCCGGCTATTACGACAAGAATAAAAGCCCGGTTTCTCAATATGAAACCAGCGATGGCACCCCAAAAACCGATACTAAAAAGTTTATTCAAAATAGAGACAAATTAGAAAGTGATAAAGGTATGAATTCCAAGTGTGCTACGAATCTTTTTAGCTAAGATTTTATTTGATTAAAGGTTCAGGTAAATTGAGCCCTTTGCCGACCTATTTTCATCATAGGCATACTACAAATTGGATCACGGTAGTTCTCAATTAATGAAAGGACTTTACCAAAGAATAGGAGTAGTAGTGAAATGCTGATTGAATTGGATTACAGACCCTGTGAAATCAGAGCACTGTCAAAAACAAAGATGTCTTGTGCATAGAAGACTGAAGTAATTCTGCAAGAATCATAAGAGATTAAAAAAAGACTAAACTGTCATAATTTCTTTTTCCTTGAGTACCATAACTTCATCGATTTTACGAATATGTACATCTGTCATCGTCTGAATATCAATTTCTAAATTCTTCTTCAAATCTTCAGAGATGTCTAAATCCTTGATATCGTTGTTTGCATTTTTTCTGTCATTTCTGACACCTATTTTTGATTCTTCAGCTTCGTTCTTGGCCTGTTTTGCCAATTCCATCCTTCGTTCTTCAGTCAATGGCGGTACAGTAATTATAATACTTTCACCATTGTTCATTGGATTAAAACCAATATTTGCGTGATGAATACCCTTTTCAATTTCAGGAATCAAGTTTTTTTCCCATGGCTGGATGGTTATTGTCATTCCATCTGGGGTGTTTACATTAGCCACCTGACCCAATGGAGTTGGGCTGCCATAGTAATCTACCATGACGCCTGCTACCATTGATGGAGATGCTTTCCCAGCGCGAATGTTAACAAACTTTTTCTTGAGATGCACGAGTGCATTTTCCATTGCTTCTTGCGTGCTCTCTAAAATGAATTTAATTTCGTCTTCCATTTTAATCTTTTTAGTCTGGGTTTTAAAAATACAACCCGCTTTACAAATTGACTGTTGTCCCTATTTTTTCTCCTGAAACTACTTTTAACAAATTCCCTTTTGTGTTCATGTCAAAAACAACAATTGGCAGTTCATTTTCCTGACTTAAAGTAAAAGCAGTGGTATCCATCACCTTTAAACCTTTCTTCAGTACGTCTTCGAAACTTATAAAATCAAACTTTGTTGCTGTTGTGTCCTTTTCTGGGTCACTTGAGTAAATTCCATCTACACGAGTTCCTTTCAAAATTACATCTGCTCCAATTTCTATAGCCCTTAAAACAGCCGCAGAATCTGTTGTAAAATATGGATTTCCAGTACCTCCGCCAAATATTACAACCCGTCCTTTTTCCAAATGACTTATTGCTTTACGTCGAATAAAAGGTTCGGCGACTTCATTAATATTTATGGCACTCTGCAAGCGTGTCTTTACACCTTCATTCTCTAACGCACTTTGTAATGCAAGACCATTAATTACGGTAGCCAACATGCCCATATTATCGGCCTGCACCCTATCCATTCCTTTACTGGCTCCAGAAACCCCTCGAAAGATATTTCCACCACCTATTACAATAGCGATTTCAACTCCTTTGGCTCCAATTTCTTTGATATCCTGGGCATATTCTCTAAGTCTTTCAGGGTCAATTCCATATTGCCGCCCACCCATTAGAGCTTCCCCAGATAATTTTAATAATATTCTTTTGTAATGCATAATTGTATTTTACAGTGTCAAAAATAAAGAAAATTGTTGGATGAAAGAATGAAAATAAAAAAACCACTAGAGCAAATGTTCGAGCGGTTTTTTTATTTGTAGTCAAGGTTGAACTTTTACAACTCCAAAGCGCCTATAACATCACTATTCATTAAAAGCTCCATTGGGTTCTCTATTGCTTCTTTTACTGCAACTAAAAAGCCAACAGATTCTCTTCCATCGATAATTCTATGATCGTAAGACAAGGCCACAAACATGATTGGTGCAATTACAATTTCTCCCCCTTTTACTATTGGTCTTTCAACGATATTGTGCATTCCTAAAATACCCGACTGTGGCGGATTGATAATAGGAGTTGACAACATGCTTCCAAATACTCCTCCGTTCGATATGGTAAATGTCCCTCCTGTCATTTCATCCACGGTAATTTGACCGTCCCTAGCACGAATTGCTAAACGTTTTACCTCAGATTCTACACCTCTAAAGGTTAAATTCTCTGCATTTCTAATAATCGGAACCATAAGTCCTTTTGGACCTGAAACTGCAATCGATATGTCTATAAAGTCATGCTTGATTTGAAAATCTCCATCTATCATAGAATTGACATCAGGAAATAACTTTAGCGCTCTTACTATGGCCAGTGTAAAGAAAGACATAAAGCCTAAACCAACACCATGCTTCTCTTTAAACTGTTCTTTATATTGGCTTCTTAGCTCAAAAATAGCCGTCATATCTACTTCATTAAAAGTAGTAAGCATCGCCGTTTCATTTTTTGCTGAAACCAAGCGCTCTGCAACTTTTCGTCTCAACATTGAGAGTTTTTTTCGCTCAGTTCCATGGCCGCCGGGCCCTGGAGTGCCCAATGAAGGTGTTGCTCTCTCAGCATCCGATTTCGTAATTCGCCCATCTCTCCCAGAACCCTTCACAGTTGAAGCATCTATGTCCTTTTCCGAAAGTATCTTTTTTGCCGCAGGTGATGGGGTTCCAGTGGCATAATTCTCTTTCTTTATTTGAGCTGCTGGTTCTTCTTCCTTCTTGCTGTTGCCTGAAACTTCTTTTTTTGATGCTTTTAAGCCATCCGGTTTTGGCGCATCAGTGTCAATAAAACAAACGACTTCTCCTACAGCCACTGCATCTCCCTCTTCAGCTTTTAGCGTAATGATCCCACTTTCTTCGGCGGGTAATTCGAGAGTCGCTTTATCACTATCTATCTCGGCGATAGCCTGGTCTTTTTCAACATAATCACCATCTTCAACCAACCACGCGGCTATTTCTACTTCGGTAATAGACTCTCCCGGTGAGGGAACTTTCATTTCTAATGCCATACTATTTTAATTTATTATCTTCCTTCAATCAATTTCGGATGAATATTTCTTCGGAAATTAGATTAACACTCTATTATCTTTCTATAATCTGTCTTGCCTAAACGTCATTTCTATGAAAAACGCTATTCACAATTTTTGCTTGCCTCATCTTAGATCTCACACTACTTCCAGAGGCTGGTGCTGCGTATATTTTTCTACTACAAACTCTAAAGCGCGCTGCACCATCAAAATGCATTAAAATGTGTGAATAAGCACCCATATTCCGAGGCTCTTCCTGGGCCCAAACAAGATCGTCTGCATTTTTATATTTTTCAATAATTGCCTTCATTTTCTTGGATGGTAAGGGAAATAATTGCTCAACACGCACGATGGCAACGTCGTCCCTTTTTTGATCCTCTTTGGTGTCCAATAAATCATAATAAAATTTACCGCTCACAAAAACCAAGGTCTTCACTTTAGATACTTCCGCATCGGCATCATCAATTACAACTTGAAAACTACCATTTGCAAATTCTTCTTTGGTCGAAACTACTTTAGGGTGTCGCAACAAACTCTTAGGCGTGAATACAATTAATGGTTTTCTGTATTTTATTTTTAACTGGCGACGCAACAAATGATACATATTTGCTGGCGTTGTGCAGTCTGCTATAAACATATTATCGCTTGCACACAATTGCAGATACCGCTCCATTCTCGCTGAAGAATGTTCTGCACCCTGCCCTTCATATCCATGAGGCAATAGCATTACAAGACCATTTTGTAATTTCCATTTATCTTCTGCAGCAGAAATATATTGGTCTATCATAATTTGGGCCCCATTACTGAAATCTCCAAACTGAGCTTCCCAAATGGTAAGTGTATCTGGACTTGCCATCGCATAACCATAATCAAAACCAACAACTCCGTATTCAGAAAGCAACGAATTGTAAATAGAAAATACGCCAGGATCACCGGACAACCGATTCAGTAAAACAACTTCCTCTTCACTTTCCTCTGCTTTGACAATTGCGTGTCGATGTGAAAAGGTTCCTCTCTCTACATCCTGCCCACTTATTCGTACGTTATATCCCTCTTTTAATAGGGTTCCATATGCGAGCAATTCACCCATCGCCCAATCCAGCTTATTGTCTTTAAAAAACATGTCATTACGAGCCTCAATGAGTCTAGAAATTTTTCTTAAAAACTTCCTATCTTTTGGTAAATTAGTAATTACTCCCGCAATTTTAGAGAGTTCTGTTAAGTCGAATGTCGTATCGACATCTTCCATCATTTTATCCTCTGTAGCATAGCTAAACCCTTTCCAGTCTTCTTGCATAAAAGGCGTTACAACTGTTGTATCTTCTTTTCTTGAATCTTCAAGATTCTCTTCTAGGTTGTCTTTGTACTCTTGTTCTAATGTCGCTGTGAAATTTTCATCAATGACTCCTTCCGCAATCAGTTTATTCGCATAAATCGTACGCGCATTCGGATGTTTCGATATTAACTTATATAATTTAGGTTGCGTAAATCTCGGCTCATCTCCCTCATTATGCCCATATTTTCTATATCCTAGCAAATCGATAAAGACATCTCGACCAAACTCCATCCTAAAATCTAGAGCAAATAATATCGCGTGGACAACGGCCTCTGCATCGTCTGCATTCACGTGCAGGACGGGTGAAAGTGTGACCTTACCAACATCGGTACAATATGTTGAAGAACGAGCATCTAAATAATTAGTAGTAAATCCGACTTGATTATTTACCACAATGTGAATCGTACCTCCCGTCTTATAGCCCTCCAATTGGGCCATTTGCACGATCTCGTAAACCAAACCTTGGCCTGCGATAGCTGCATCTCCATGAACAATTATTGGTAGCACTGTGCTTTCATCACCTTTGTGATGATTATCAATCTTTGCACGCGCAATTCCCTGAACTACCGCCCCTACAGTTTCTAAGTGAGATGGATTAGGTGCGATATTTAAATTTATTTCTTTACCGGTCTTACTTTTTCTTTTTGAAGTCCATCCCAAATGATATTTAACATCACCATCAAAAATGTCTTCCTCATAATCCTTGCCATCAAATTCACTAAAAATATCTTTAGCACTTTTGCCGAATATATTTACCAGTGTGCTCAAACGTCCACGATGAGCCATCCCCATTACGAATTCATTGACTCCCTTCTCCACGGCGCTCTCAATGAGTGCATCCAAGGCGGGAATTAAACTCTCTCCCCCTTCCAAAGAAAAGCGCTTTTGACCAACATACTTGGTGTGTAAAAATGATTCAAAAGAAACAGCTTCATTTAACTTTTTCAGAATATGAATTTTCTGTTCTTTTGAAAAATTAGGCTGGTTGTGATTGATATTTAGCCTGTCTTGTATGCTTTTAATTACCTCAGGATTTCTGATGTACATATATTCAATTCCAATGGAATCTGTATAGATGCTTTGCAGGTGTTTAAGAATTTCTTCTAAGGTAGCTTCTCCAATACCTAAAACTTCGGCAGCTTTAAAGGTTGTTTTTAAATCACTCGCGGAGAGTCCAAAATTTTCAAGTTCTAGTGTTGGAAGGTATTTTCTGCGTTCTCGTACGGGGTTCGTTTTCGTAAATAAGTGCCCGCGCGTTCGATATCCATCTATTAATTTTATGACCTGAAACTCCTTTTGTCCCAGTTCTGAGGTTGTCCCAGATTTCTTTTCAATTCCCAAGGCTTCAAGAGAATCGCTTTCTATTCCAAAATCGAAACCCTGAAAAAATGCGCGCCAACTTGGCTCAACACTATCTGGAAATTGTAAATATTTATCGTAAAGTTCTGCTATGTATGCAGGATGAACCGCGTTAAGAAACGAATACTTATCCATAAAGATGGTTATTGTGACCCTTTTATAAAACCACACAAAAATACAACAAATCCCCTAACTACATTAGACGATTTTGTATATTTATAAACCAACATTGTTAAAAAATAGGGTATGCCAATGAAATGTGTACACCAAAGAAAAATAGTTCTTGTTTTTTTAGTACTTCTACTGTTCAAAATAGATGCAACGGCACAGGAACAAAAGTCTCCATTTTGGGCGCATGTGAGGCTTGGTGGAGGCATTGGCCTTAGTTTTGGTAGCGGATTTTTTAGCGGCACATTGGCCCCTAGTGCCATCTATGACTTCAACGACAGGTTTTCGATGGGACTTGGCCTTAGCGGAACCTACAACACAAGCAAAGATTTTTATAGCGCTTCAATAATTGGCGGGAGTATTTTAGGCCTATACAATGTCATCCCCCAATTACAAATTTCAGTAGAGCTTGAAGAACTTTACACGTTCAGAAAATACGATGCCTCAGTCTTGCTTTCAGATGAGAGATATAGCAATACGGCCTTGTTTTTTGGGCTAGGTTTTCGTCAAAACAACATAACATTTGGCATGCGTTATGATGTGCTATACAGCGATTTCAAAAGCGTTTATGCAAGTGCTTTTGTTCCATTTGTCCGGGTTTATTTTTAGAAAAGATTTATACGGTAGTTCAATAGCTGTTTTGATTTTCCAATATATATAAGAGGATTAACCAATAGCTTCTGTGTAAAAAATTTAGATTGTTCTTTTCATTAAAGAATCTCCAAAATCTCTGAATACCTGCTTTTTTTCTGAAGAAATAGCTATTTGGTCCAAAACGTCGTGCGCTTTTTGAGTGTATCTTGCAATCTCCTGTCGCGTTAATTGAGCCGCTCCCGAAGATTCAAAAATCTCCAGCACATTTTTAATTTTATCTGCAGGATTTTCAGGCTGAATACTATAAAGTCCTACCAGTTCATTAATCTGCGATGGCGTTCCTTTTTCCATCGCTAGCAGATACAGAATGGTTTTTTTATTTGTGATGATATCTCCACCTAATTGTTTTCCGAAATTTTTAGGGTTTCCGAAGGCGTCCAAATAATCATCCTGAAGCTGAAAGGCTATCCCAAGATTTCTTCCGAATGTATACATATTTTCTTGACTGTTTTTAGAGGCTTCAGCAACAATTGCCCCCATTTTCATAGAAGCTCCAACGAGAACTGCTGTTTTGTAATCAATCATTTTAATATATTCCGAAAGTAAAACATCATCCCGAGTTTCAAAATCTACATCATACTGTTGCCCCTCACACACCTGTAATGCCGTCTTACTAAATAGCTTCGCCAATTCCTTAAACAAGGACGGTTCATAATTTTCAAAAAACTGATATGCTAAAATTAGCATGGCATCACCCGATAAAATTCCTGTATTCAAATCCCATTTTTCATGTACCGTGATTTTGCCTCTTCGCAGGGGGGCGTTGTCCATGATATCGTCATGTATCAATGAAAAATTATGAAAAAGCTCTACCGCTAAGGCCGCATCCATTGCCTTATCAAAGCTCTTTCCAAAAAAGTCGCAACTCATTAGTGTAAGAATCGGCCGCAGCCTCTTACCTCCCAATGAAACTATATATGACAGTGGCTCGTACAATTGTATTGGCTCTTTTACTTGTACAGATTCTCCTAATTTTTTCGCCAAGGCTTGGCTATATTTTTCCAGCTGTTCCATTTAAAAACTTTTTTCAAAAATAGTAATAGGAATACAAAAGTCAGTGAATATAAAGTAAAAGATACATTCAGAGGATCGTTATTATTAAAACCAAATGTTAATAAAATGCAAAACTTTGGAAACTTTAATTGTTTTTAAAGTTTCCGCTTGTATATTTGCCGCCCAGAATGAGAGAGAAAATCATACATAAGGCTGCAGATATGTTCATCACACTTGGATTTAAAAGTGTTACTATGGATGATATTGCTACAGCCATGGGTATTTCTAAGAAGACAATTTACGCACACTTTAAAAATAAAACGGATCTCGTAAAAGAGGCGACCCTAGCATTGTTTCATGTAATAAGCCATGGAATTGACTGCATCTCCGATCAAGATAACAATCCGATTGAAGAATTGTATGCGATCAAAAAATTTGTGATGATGCATCTTAAGGATGAAAGATCCTCACCCCAATATCAACTTCAAAAGTACTATCCAGAAATCTCGAAAACCTTGAAAGGCCTACAATTTGATAAGATGCAAGAATGTACACTCAGAAATTTAAGAAAAGGAGTCGCACAGGGATTGTACAGAGAGCAGCTCGACATTGAGTTTGTATCAAGAATTTATTTTATTGGTGTAAACGGAATGAAGGATGACAACCTTTTTCCGAGTCAGCACTTTCCGAAGGCCAAATTAATGGAAGATTACCTTGAATATCATTTGAGAGGTATTGTAACGAAAAAAGGAGAACTAACACTAAATAATTTCATAAATAACTAACCAAATGATAAAAAAAGGAGTCGTTTTAATCTTCGTCTTTATATCAAGTTACGGGTATGCACAGCAAAAAGAAGCCCGAAGTTTTAATCTTGAAGAGGCTATTAGCTTTGCTATCGACAGTAACTATACCGCCATAAATGCAAGGCGAGATATTGCAATAGCAATAAAACAAAAATGGGAAACTACCGCTGCTGGACTGCCTCAGATAAATGGAACCATATCCTATAACAACAATTTAAAACAACCGGTTACGTTGCTTCCTGCAGAAATAACTGGCGGACCAACAGGAACCTTCACGCCAGTTACTTTTGGAACAAAACAGAACGGCTCGGCGGTTGCTACCTTGGATCAATTAATTTTTGATGGAAGTTATCTCGTTGGGCTAAAAGCCGCTAAGACTTTTTTAAAATATTCTGAAAACCTATTAGAAAAAACCAACCTTGAAATTAGAAAAGGGGTTATAAACGCTTATGGAAGTGTAATTCTTTCGAAGGAACTTGTTTTAATATTTGAAAAAAACAAAGTCAACTTGGAGAAAAACCTTTTCGAAACACGAAAGATTTTTGAGAACGGACTTGCGGAAGAGGAAAGCGTAGAACAACTGGAAATTACACTCTTGCAAATTGATACTCAATTAAATAATGTGAGACGTACCTACTCAATAGCCAAACAGATGTTTAATGTATCCTTGGGAATTGATGTGAGTGAAGTTGTCGTTTTTGAAGATTCATTTGATGAGTTAACGACCCAAAACATTCGCTTAGATCTTTTAGACAAGGCTTTGAATATTGAAGAAAATATCGATTATAAAATAGCTTTAAATTATACGCAACAACGCGATTTAGAAATGCAATTGGAAAAAAGCAAATTCTTACCTAGTTTGAATGCTTTTGCAAATTACGGTACTGCTGCAAACAGCAACACCTTTTCCTTTTTTAATGAAGAACAGATCTGGTATCAATCTTCAATAATAGGGCTTAGCTTAAAGGTCCCCGTTTATAGCAGTGGTATGAGGCGTGCTAAAACTCAGAAAGCAGAAATAGCATTAGAAAAGGCAGAGACTGATTTAGAACTGGCCATTCAGAATATTATGTTAGAGCTAAATACATCCAAGAGCAACTACCAATTTGCTATTGATAAATACCAAAATGCTAAGAAGAACATTGCATTGGCTGAACGTATTGAAAATAAAAACCAAACAAAATTTATTGAAGGACTCGCTTCTAGTTTCGATCTGCGACAAGCACAAACGCAGCTGTATACTTTTCAACAAGAATACTTTCAGTCGATGCTTGATGTAATCAATGCAAAATCGAATTTAGAAACGGTACTTAACACACCTCAACTAACAAACAATTAACAAATCACTAGAAAAAACAAGAATGAAAAACTTAATTCTAATACTCTTAACAATACTCACTTTTGTCTCATGTGGAAATGCCGAAAAACAATCGGTTGAAGCAGTTATAGATTCAAACAACGAGGCTAGCATCATTGAGATGCGAAGTGATTTGGTGACACAACAACAAGATATACAAGCCAAACTAGCTCTTTTGGACGCAAAATTAAGTGAACTAAATCCCGAGGAGAAGATTCCTCTCATTACCACATTTACTGCAATTCAAGAGAACTTTCAGCATTATTTAGAGTTACAAGGGCGCGTTGAAACAAAACAAAACATTGTTCTAATGCCAGAAATGGGTGGTATTCTAACTCATATGTATGTAAAAAACGGAGAAAAAGTAACGAAAGGGCAGCTGCTGGCACGAATAGATGATGGCGGTATGGGGCAACAATTAGCTCAGATGCAAATTCAATCGGAGCTGGCTAAGACAACTTTCGAACGCCAAGAGCGATTGTGGAAACAGAAGATTGGAAGTGAAATCCAATATTTGCAGGCAAAATCAAATTTTGAAGGGCAACAAAGAGCCGTCAATCAAATGGAAATCCAAGTAGCAAAAACAGGGGTTAGAGCACCATTCTCAGGAACTATTGACAATGTTATTACCGAACAAGGAAGTGTTGTTTCACCTGGACAAACACCCTTACTCAGAATTGTTAATTTAAGAAATATGTATATCAAAACTGATGTGCCCGAAACCTATATCTCGAGTGTAACTAAAGGACAACAGGTGTACGTTAGTTTTCCTGTTTTAGGGAAGAGTCTTGATGCACAGATTAGACAAGCGGGTAACTTTATCAATCCAAACAATCGAACTTTTAAAATTGAAATAGATGTTCCCAATACAGATAATTTAATCAAACCTAACCTCACGGCAAGACTTCGTATTAATGATTATACCAACGAAAATGCCTTGTTAATCCCTCAAAACATTATTTCTGAAAATGCGCAAGGCGAGCAATACATTTACGTTTTGAAAAACATTGATAATAATAAAGCGCAAGCTCAGAAAGTAATTATTAAAACGGGGGAAACGCAAGGGGATGTGATCGAGGTATTAGAAGGTCTTAACGATGGCGACCAAATAATTAATGAGGGCGCCCGAAGTGTTGAAGATGGTCAAAGTGTAAGAATTATAACATATTAAGAACCCGAAAATGGCTAAAAGCAAAACAAACACAGACAAAGAATTTAAGCTGTCATCTTGGGCGATTCAAAACAAAACAACAATTTATGTCATTATGGCCTTGATTCTATATCTCGGCATCTCGGCATACTTTAGCATGCCAAGGGAAAGTTTTCCTGAAATTCGTGAAACTAAAATTTATGTAAGTGCATTATTTCCAGGAAATACCGCTGAAGACATAGAAAAGTTAATCACCGACCCACTTGAAGACAAATTAAAAACAGTGAGCAATGTTGTTGGGATAACCTCAACGTCTCAGGAAGATTATTCGATGCTGGTTGTAGAATTTGATGAGGCAATTTCAGTAGAGCTTGCTTTGCAAAAAGTAAAAGATGAAATAGATTCTGAAACCTCAGGTGAGGATTGGCCAACATTTAATGGGGCTAAAGTAGAACCCAATATATTTGAGCTGAGCATGTCTGAGGAAATGCCAATTTTGAACATAAATATATCTGGAGATTATACCGTCTCAAAACTCAAAGAATTTGGAGAATATCTGCAGAATGAAATTGAAAATCTTGGCGAAATAAAAAAGGTTGATATCCGGGGAGCACAAGATAATGAGGTGGAGGTAGCAGTGAATATCTTTAAGATGATGGCCTCTTCAGTAAGTTTTCAAGATGTGATTAACGCTATCAACAACGGTAATATGACCATGTCTGCCGGAAATTATGTTGCAAGTGGGCAAAGAAGAACCATTCGCATTATAGGTGAAATTGACGCCCCTTCCGATTTAAATGATTTTGTTGTGAAATCGGAAAATGGAGACATCGTGTATCTGCAAGATATTGCCAAGGTAAAATTCAAGGAAAAAGACCGAACGACCTATGCGCGCGAATTTGGTGAGCGGGTCGTAATGCTAGATGTGAAAAAGCGTTCAGGTAAAAATATGGTTGCCGCTGCCGAACAAATAGAGGTCATTGTAAAAAAAGCAAAAGAAGATTACTTTCCAACAAATTTGAAGGTGACCATAACCAATGATCAATCTTCAAAGACCATCGGACAGGTAGATGATTTGGTAAACAATATCATTTTTGGGATTATCTTAGTGGTTACTGTTTTGATGTTTTTCTTAGGATTCAAAAACGCTTTGTTTGTAGGCTTTGCGATTCCTATGTCGATGTTCATGTCATTAATGATCCTAAATCAGCTTGGTTATACCATGAATACAATGATACTCTTCGGGCTTATCATGGGGTTAGGGATGCTTGTTGACAATGGTATTGTCGTTGTAGAAAATGTGTATCGGTTGATGGAGGAAGAAGGGTTAAGTCGCGTTGAAGCGGCGAAGAAGGGTATCGGTGAGATTGCATTTCCTATAATTATTTCAACGGCGACGACCGTAGCTGCATTTATACCACTTGGGTTATGGCCAGGACTAATGGGCCAATTTATGATCTATTTCCCTATTACATTGTCGGTCGTTCTTGGGTCTTCACTATTGGTTGCTATTTTCTTTAATTCCGTTTTGGTGTCTCAGTTTATGACCATTGAAGACAACGAGATGCCTCTTAATCAAATCATTAAAATATCGACAATAGTAGCGGGTATAGGACTCCTCATTTTGTTTTTTGGAGGAGAATACCGCGCCTTAGGAACCGTTATGGTTTTTACCGCTATCATGCTTTGGGTGTATAGACTTGTAATTCGTAAAATGGCAAAACGTTTTCAATCCAAGTCTTTAGTGAGGCTAGAAAATTGGTATGAAAAAAAGTTGACCAATGCTTTTAAGAAGAAACAACCACTACTTATTGTTGGCACAACCTTCATATTACTCTTTGTAGCCTTTATTACTTTTGGTATCTCGGTCGATGAGCAGCGTACCAAAATTGAATTCTTTCCCGACAACAAGCCCAATCAAATCATTGTATACATAGAATATCCTCAAGGTACCGATATTGATAAAACAAATGCCATTACAAAAGAAATAGAGGCAAAAGTTTATACCGTTTTAAACGACGATCAATATACAGACGGTGATTATAACTTTATGGTCGAGAGTACGGTTTCACAGGTAGGAGAAGGAGCGGGTAACCCACAAACAGATGGAGGGTCTTCAGCAGAAATGCCACACAAAGGAAAAATCACGGCTTCGATGCGAGAGTATAAATATCGAAAAGGTGAAGACAGTGAGTTATTGAGGCAGAAAGTACAAGAGGCTCTTGTCGGTATTTACCCTGGAGTACTTATTTCAGTAGAAAAAGATGCCAATGGCCCGCCAGCAGGTCCACCAATAAATATAGAAATTAAGGGAGATAATTACAACGAACTGATAGCTACCGCCGAGCGTATGCGCGATTATATTAACAGCAAGAACATCGCTGCAATTGATGAACTTAAAATAGACGTTAATAAAGACAAGCCGGCTATGGAGGTTCTTGTAGACAGGGAAAAAGCCGGGGAACTGGGCGTTACAGCAGGCCAAGTTGGGCAGCAATTACGCAATTCTATTTTTGGAGCGAAAGCCGGAGTGTATAAGAAAGCAGGTGAAGACTATGATATCTATATCAGATTCGATGAAAATATCCGCTACAATAGCAGCGCCCTCTTTAATCAAACGATGACCTTTAGGACAAATACTGGGAAATTAAGAGAGATACCCGTCTCGGCCGTGGCATCGCAAAAAAACAGTTCTGGGTTTAGTGCCATTAAACATAAAGATGCGCAACGTGTCGTTACCGTATATTCTGCTCTTGCCCCAGGTTATACAGATGCCGGAGCCGTGGTAAGTCAAATACAAAATGAAATGCAAAATTACAAGGGTCTTTCTGAGGATATAAGGATCGATTATACCGGACAAATAGAAGAGCAAAACAAGCAGATGACATTTTTGATGGGCGCCTTCTTTTCAGGATTGGGATTGATCTTTTTAATTTTAATCTTTCAATTTAATTCGATCTCAAAACCAACCATTATAATGATTGCTATATTCTTGAGCTTTATTGGTGTTTTTGGAGGTCTGGTTATTACCGGGGCACCCTTTGTAATAATGATGACAATGATGGGGATTATCTCATTGGCTGGTATTGTGGTAAACAATGGCGTGGTATTGCTAGATTATGCTCAATTATTGATTGATCGAAAGAAAAATGAATTGGATGTAAATGATTCAGAATATCTATCTAATGACGATTTACTTCGTTGTATTATTAGAGCAGGAAAGGCTCGTTTGCGTCCCGTACTACTTACGGCAATTACCACAATATTGGGATTAATTCCATTAGCGATTGGCTTGAATATTAACTTCTTTACGTTAGTCAAAGATTTTGATCCAAACATATATTTTGGAGGAGACAATGTTATTTTTTGGGGCCCATTAGCATGGACCGTTATTTACGGTTTAATGATTGCCACCTTCTTAACATTAATTGTAGTTCCGGTTCTTTTCTATCTAGCCATGCGACTAAAAATGTGGGTTCATTCAAAAAGAAACCCAAGCATCGAAATCGCTTCAGAAATTGAACTATAAGTAGTAAAACAATGACATATCACGTATTCTTTTCTAATTTTGATGTTAGCAGCTATTATCTTTATAAATTTGCAGCTTCTTTAGTGTTGGGGAAAACTTAATTATTCGAAATGTACAGAACGCATACCAATGGCGAATTAAACGCCTCATTTATAGGAGAAGAAGTAACGTTAGCTGGTTGGGTCCAAAAAACCCGAAACAAAGGCTTTATGGTCTGGGTAGATCTGCGGGATCGATATGGGATTACACAATTAATTTTTGACGAAGAACGTACCCCTAAAAAAATGATGCTGGAGGCAGCAAATCTTGGTCGCGAATTTGTAATTCAAGTAAAAGGAATAGTGATTGAGCGTGAATCACAAAATACGAAAATGAAAACGGGACAAATAGAAATATTAGTTTCCGAATTTACCATTCTGAATAAATCGCTTACACCCCCTTTTACTATAGAAGATGATACCGACGGAGGTGAAGACCTTCGTATGAAATATCGTTACCTCGATATACGACGGAATCCGGTGCGAGAAAACTTAATTTTTCGACATAAAGTAACGATGGCTGTCCGCAATTATCTTTCAAAGGAAGCTTTTGTTGAAGTTGAAACGCCTTACCTGATTAAATCAACGCCAGAAGGAGCAAGAGATTTTGTGGTTCCATCTCGAATGAACGCCGGTCAATTTTACGCCCTGCCCCAATCGCCTCAAACATTCAAGCAATTATTAATGGTGGGCGGAATGGATAAGTATTTTCAAATTGTAAAGTGTTTTAGAGACGAAGATTTGAGGTCAGACAGACAACCTGAGTTTACACAAATTGACTGTGAAATGGCTTTTATTGACCAAGAAGATATCTTACATACTTTTGAAGGCTTAACGCGTCATTTATTAAAAGAGATAAACGGAGTAGACCTTGCTGCTTTTCCCAGAATGACGTACGATGATGCCATGCAAAAATATGGAAATGACAAACCAGACATTCGGTTTGGGATGGAATTTGGAGAACTCAACGAAGTGGCTCAGCATAAAGACTTTGGTGTTTTTAATACAGCTGAGTTAGTTGTCGGAATAGCGGTTCCAGGTGGAAATAAATATACCCGTAAAGAGATTGACAAGCTGATAGATTGGATAAGGCGACCACAAGTTGGAGCCTTAGGAATGGTGTATTGTCGTTGCAACGATGATGGCAGTTTCAAATCTTCCGTTGACAAGTTTTATTCACAAGAAGACTTGGGAAAATGGGCTGAAACTACAGGAGCCAACCAAGGAGATCTTATTTGTATCCTTTCAGGAGACAAAAACAAAGTCCGTGCCCAATTAAGTGCATTAAGGATGGAACTCGCTGAAAGGCTAGGGCTAAGAAAGTCGGACGAATTTGCCCCGCTGTGGGTGATTGATTTCCCTCTGTTAGAATGGGACGAGGACAGCAAACGCTACCATGCCATGCACCATCCCTTTACTTCGCCAAAACCGGGTCAATTGGAGTTACTCGCAACCAGTCCAGGAGAAGTAAAAGCAAATGCTTACGATCTGGTATTAAATGGAAATGAAATTGGCGGAGGCTCCATTAGAATACACGACAAAGAAACTCAGGCGTTGATGTTCGATTACCTCGGCTTTACAAAACAAGAAGCAGAGGCTCAGTTCGGATTCTTAATGGATGCATTTCAATATGGCGCGCCACCTCACGGCGGACTTGCTTTTGGTTTGGATAGACTGGTTGCCATCTTAGGAGGACAAGAAACCATTAGAGATTTTATCGCATTTCCTAAAAATAATTCGGGGAGAGATGTCATGATTGATGCCCCAGCAGCAATTGATGGTGCCCAATTGGAAGAGTTAAATTTACAACTGACGAATAAATCGTAACCCAGCACCTTACCAATGCAAGATCTTTTGAGTTGGTTCAGCATAGCAGTGCAAAAACGAATTGATTTTTTTTAGAAAAAACTATGAACTATTTTTTAAGAATTTTATTAATAGCCGTTTTTACTGGTATTGGGGTTGGTTTTTACATTAAGTCAAGCGACGAAAAGTCGGGGCATTTAATAATAGGAACTTCAATTGTTGTTGGAGTTTTTATTTTAATGCCGGTTTTTATTTATCATCGATGGAAAGATAGAAGTGTTAAAGACTATATGTTAACCAAAGAAAATATTGAAAAAATGAGAGACTTTCAAAGAGATAATAAAATATAAACGGCTTGGTTTTTAAAAATAATTTTCATTTTGTTAAAAAACCGTGTTACATTTATAGCACAATTAGACCAATTTATTAATTTATTTTTATCACAATGGAAGGAACAGTAAAATTTTTCAACGAATCTAAAGGATTTGGTTTTATCACTAATGATGAGACTGGTAAGGACATTTTTGTGCACATAACAGCACTAAATGGCGAGTCTCTAAATGAAGGTGATAAGGTGTCATATGAAGAAGAGGAAGGAAGAAAAGGAACGGTTGCCGGCCAGGTTCGCCTCGTCTAAAACGAAACCACATATCCTTTTTAAGTTCTCTACCTCCTACTTTTTAACTTTGGGAGGTTTTTTTATTCTCTCGCTTAATTCAAATTTCGTTTTTCAATAAAAAATTGTTTTAAAATCGTTGCAGCTTCCTCTTCCAAAACACCACCTTTCATTTTCGTTTTAGGGTGCAACTTTGTTTTAAGTGCAATACACCCTCTTTGCTCATCACGCGCGCCATAGACAACTTTCGAAATCTGACTCCAAAATAAGGCGCCTGCGCACATTTGGCAGGGCTCAATCGTTACATACATGGTACAACCGAGTAAATATTTACCTCCTAAAAAATTTGAGGCAGCCGTAATGGCTTGCATTTCTGCATGAGCGGTTACGTCGTTCAAAGTTTCGGTAAGGTTGTGAGCTCTTGCGATAATTTGATTGTCAATAACTACAACAGCACCTATAGGAACCTCTCCTTTTTTATATGCAGCTTCAGCTTCCTGTAGCGCACGTTTCATAAAATAAGCATCATCATTCTTAGATATCACAAGTGAAGTTTTTCAATTAATAAGGAGTATCGGCAAACAAAAGTGTCTTTTCGAACACACGTCAACAAAAGTACAAAAGCAAAATGTATCTTTGTATGGTGACTAAAAACTATTTAGATAGCATCAAATTACCCTCCGATCTGCGGAAACTACTCCCTGAAGATCTGCCCCAACTAGCACAAGAACTTCGCGCGTTTATTATTCATATTGTTGCGATAAAAGAAGGGCATTTGGGCGCTAGTTTAGGTGTTGTTGAATTGACAATTGCACTTCATTATGTTTTTAACACTCCAGAAGACATCTTAATTTGGGATGTTGGCCATCAAGCATACGGACACAAAATTCTCACCGGAAGAAAAGATACTTTCCACACAAATCGAATGCTGGACGGCATTAGCGGTTTTCCAAAAAGAGAAGAAAGTGCTTACGATGCTTTTGGTACAGGCCACAGCAGTACAGCAATTTCTGCAACTTTAGGGATGGCAATTGCTTCGCAACTAAAGGGAGATAATGTAAAACAACACGTTGCAATTGTTGGAGATGCATCTATCGCAAGTGGAATGGCATTTGAAGCTTTAAATCATGCTGGTGTAACCAACACAAACATCCTAGTTATTTTAAATGATAATGCTATCGGGATCGACCCTAGTGTAGGGGCATTGAAAGAGTATTTCATTAAGGTTAGTTTAAACGGAGCCCCAGAAACTGACAATATTTTTGAGGCACTCAATTTCAATTATTCCGGACCTGTAGACGGTCATAATTTAACTGAATTGATTTCAGAGTTAAAAAGGCTTATGCAAATTGAAGGGCCTAAACTTCTTCATATTATTACGAAGAAAGGAAAAGGATTGCGACAGGCTGAAGAAAATCAAGTGGTGTATCACGCACCTGGAAAATTTGACGCCATAACAGGAAACTTGCACCCTAAAAGCACTGCTATTCATCCGCCAAAATTTCAAGATGTATTTGGCAAAACGATTGTAGAACTGGCGAGAAAAAATGAAAATATTGTTGGAATTACTCCGGCTATGCCAACGGGAAGTTCCTTAAAGTACATGATGGAGGCATTTCCAGCACGCGCCTTCGATGTGGGTATTGCAGAGCAGCACGCAGTGACTTTTGCCGCAGGTTTGGCAACCCAAGGCCTTCAGGTCTACTGTGCTATTTATTCTACTTTTTTACAACGAGCGTATGACCAAGTGATACACGATGTATGTTTACAAAAACTCCCTGTTATTTTCTGTTTAGATCGGGCAGGATTGGTAGGCGAAGATGGTGCTACACATCACGGAATATTTGACATATCATATCTTAGATGCATCCCAAATCTGATTATTTTTGCGCCTAGGAATGAGGTTGATTTAAGAAATATTTTATTTACAGCCCAGTTAGGCTTGTCGCTTCCAATTGCCATTCGTTATCCGAGGGGCCGGGGAAAAGAACTCAACTGGCAACAGGATTTTTCAAAAATTGAAATTGGAAAAGCAATAGAATTAAAAAAAGGCAGTTTGGTTGCCATCTTAACCATTGGCATTATGGCTACTAATGCAATGGAGGCAATTGAAAACTCTTCAGTTACTGATAAGGTCGCTTGCTTTGATATGCGCTTTATTAAGCCATTAGATGAAAAGATGCTTCATACAATCTTCAAAAAATATGAAACGATCATTACAGTTGAGGACGGTGTCATAAACGGAGGTTTTGGAAGCAGTATCGCCGAGTTTTCAGCAAAGCATCACTATCTTAATAAAATAGAAATTCTAGGGATCCCAGACGCTTTTCCCGAGCACGGTACTGTGGAACAACTGCAGCAGCTTTCTGGGGTTACTCCCGCAGATATTTTAAAAAAGCTTGAATTATACCTATAAAAAAAGGAGGCTATAATAGCCTCCTTTTTTACTCTTCTGAAATATATTATTATTTAATAATCAACTTCGCCGTATGCGCATAATTGTTACCGTTAATTTGAACGATATACACACCTGTATTTAAGTTCTCTGCATTGATGTTCACCGAATTGCTCAATTCAACATCCTGTGTGAAAACAGTTCTTCCGTTAAGGTCAACTATCGTGATAGTCACATCTCCAGCATCCAAAATCGAATTAATATTGATGTTCCCATTCGATGGGTTTGGATAAATACTAAAATTGTTCTCAAAACCTACATCTGAAGTTGCTAAGATAAGACAATCAGGCGTTGATGGTACATCGAAAGCTTCAACACCATCGTTCACATTATTTGAAGATCCTTGAGTAGCACTTACTCCTAGACCTCTTCTTGCAAAAGCTTCCCAAATTAAACATTGGTTTTCTCCGCCATTACTAAGTCTATCTGCAAGTAAAATAGCATCTCTTCCATCTATAAAGCCTGGATTACAACCTTGTAATTTCATTCCGTCAAGAACTAATTGCATCGCGATATTATTTCCCGCAGTACCTGTATAAAAATCCCCAATAGTTCCTCCATTTGCGTCAATTAGATCCCAGGTCATATCCCAAATCATCGTCGCCCATACATATCCAACTCCGTGAGGAATTGAAACGCTACGTATCGTATTATATGTAGATCCATTTACTGACATATCTGTGGTATACTGAGTGGGCCGTATTCCGCCACCTGTTATTGGAGCTCCAGTTGCGAACGTTCCAATTCCTCTAGCGTCAGAACCTTGATCTCCAGGCTCGATAGTTATAATCATACCAACATAATCACTCCATCCTTCACCCATTTGCTCAGAATTACCTAAACAACCTGTATTTGAAGGACCCGCTGTTAAACGGTTCGAAATACCATGTCCATATTCATGACCTATAATTCCGTTATCAAGGGATCCATCTTTGTCTAATGCAATATTAGATCCGTTTATAGTTCCGTTAACCACTGCACCGCTAGCTAATTCTGCAATAAGCGCTTCGCCATCGGTATTATTGACCATGAATAGGGGGATTGTTACAGAAGCACCTACGGCTCCACCACCCATTACAATCGCATCACCGGCTACGTTATTTACCATAATCACCGCAATTGCTCCCTCATTTTCAGCTGCTAATGATTTAAATCCAAATTCACAGGCACCTCTTCGTATCACAACAATTTTCCCAGCAAGACTTGCGCCATTTATAATAGGGTCACAAGCATCGTTAATGTCTGTTGAAGCTGTCGAATTATCATCCTCTACCAAAACCAAATCTTCTGTTAGCGGTGAGGTAGGTATTGGACCTCCAAATGCTCCAGGAATACCACTATATTCACCTGCCAGAGGGCCACCATTAATTGTTAAAATATCAGGTATTGGTCCTGTTGCACCATCCCATAAAAACATCTGCATTCTAGGATTCGATCCATCTGGAGGCGTGCCAAAATTGGCATTGTTTGTTCCAGACCCGTCTTGCGCATCAGCATTAACAGAATCACCACCATTACCACCATTTCCATAGTTATTCTCTTGGAAATTTCCACTCGCCTCATCAAAACCATATCGGTAAAATACATCATGCACGATATTATTCATGTAGAATAAATTAGTTGTAGACCCGTCTAAATAACCTACTGGCTGTTGTGTAAAGTCAAATGGGAAATCAAATACTAAATCTGCTCCACCATCAGGTGCTGCTCCGGCTCCATTATTACCGTTAATATCATCTTGCGCATTTACATTATTACCTCTTGTAATGGTAAATTCGGCACCTGCAACACCATCAGTATCGTGCCACCCAAAAGGAGAAGCAATAGCATCTGAAGGATCTGCTATCAACTCATCAGCACCATGATTTGGGCTTTCAGCTGGGATTGGAAAAACTCTATATTCACCTAAAAGCGCCATTGCCATCGAACTTGAAGAAGGCTCGGCTGCAAAAAGGATGCTTTGTCCACTATCATAATTCTCATGAGCATGAGCCCCTTCACCAAAATTACACGTAAGAACCCAATCAATAGTGTCTAAGTGAGCGCCTGTTACAGCATCAATTCTCATACTGTAGTAATGGCTTCCATCTGGCAAAGCAATACTTAAATCCCATGCCAATCTTAACCCATCTGATTCCGTAGACTGATACACTAATTTTACAGGAATATTTTCCGAAGAAATAGATCCGTTCGAAAATATAAAGGAGTTTGTACCTACTGTCTCGAGTAATTCCAAATTTACTGGAGCTTGAAGACCTGCAGTACTAGCCGCACTTGAAATAGCAAAAGCAGCCGTATTAGAAGGTGTGTTAGCATTCACTTTTTGTTCAACATCATTCGTAAATGACATGTTCGCATTTACAACCGTTCCATTCTGAATAGCAAAAGACGACGTAGAATTAAAAATTTCTATTCCCTGATGCGTTTGGTTAACATAAACATTCTCCACGTCCATACTGTTCGAGTAACTATGAGAATTTATAGTGAACTCTGCAACATCTTGGGATTGTAGTCCCAACTCAGAGCGATTGTTGTCTAGGAACGTACGAACCGACTCGCTGAAATCTTGCGCACTGGCAAGAGTTACGGCAAAAAAAGCCAATACATAAAGTAGTTTTTTCATATTCTTTTTTTTTAAACGATAATAGAGGCAAATTATACCTCTTATTTATTTGATTAATTTTTTTCAGCGTAAAAATATCACATTATAGATAGACTATTTGCAATTTGTTTAAACTTTAACATCTATTGTTAAACGTTTTTATAGTATTCCGTTAATTTTTTGAAAAATTTGCAGCGCATTGCCATCTGTGAGCCTAGAGATGGTGCTACAGCATTCCATCAAATAGTTATAGGTAGACGCATTAGCTGCTGGTTTATTTTCAAAACTCTTTAAAATCAAGCTATCATAATGACGGCAGCTACCATTATAATGATTTTCAAAAGCGGTAGTATATGCGTCCAATAGAGTCGTTAAGATATTGTATCCCGCAATCTCCTTATCAACAACCTCTGTGCTTTGATAAACCTTAGCAACAGAAATCTTTATAATATCATCGATTTGCGCTTTATAGCTGCTTTTATCGAGTAAGGCTTCGGGGAAATCTCCTTTTAAAATTGCTTCTTCATGTTCCAGAAAAATGGAAGCAGCTTCTGCAATTAGCGTGTTAATCGCCAAAGACCGGAGGTATGCCAATCGATCTGAAGCCATATTCAAACCATGGTATTTTTCAGTATTAATACTGGAATGAACTAATTTAATTAGATATTCTAAAGCAAACTCTTCATCTATCAAGCCTAAATTGATACCATCTTCAAAATCAATAATTGTGTAACAAATATCATCGGCCGCTTCAACGAGGTAGGCCAAAGGATGACGTACATAACTAAGTTCATTGTCCTTTCCTCTTTTTAGCAGTTCCAATTCTGAAGCTATGTTTTCAAAATATTCTTTTTCAGATTGAAAAACACCAAATTTTTTATCAGCTATATGTCTGGTAGGTTTCTTTGGAAGAGATTCTTTAGGATACTTCGTAAAAGCCCCAAGGGTGGCGTACGATAATCGAAGTCCGCCTTCTACCCCGTTTTTTGTTTCTGTAACTATTTTAAAACCGTTTGCATTTCCTTCGTAATCAACTAAATCTTGGTATTCCCTATCGGTTAATTGTTCTTTAAATCGACGCCCGTTGCCATTTGCAAAATAATCTCCTATGGCTTTTTCACCACTATGCCCAAAAGGAGGGTTGCCTATATCATGTGCCAAGGCAGCTGCGGCAACAATTGCCCCAAAATCATTAAACTGATACCCATGTGTTTTCCCGAGGGATGGATATTTTTCTATAATGGCCTTACCTACTATTCTTCCCAAGGACCTCCCAACAACAGAGACTTCTAAGCTATGGGTCAATCGGGTATGCACAAAAGAGGTCTTTGACAATGGAATCACCTGCGTCTTGTCTTGCAGGCTCCTAAAAGCTGAAGAGAAAATTACGCGATCATAGTCAACCTCGAAACCCAATCTCGTCTCATCCTGTTCTATTCGCAATCGTTTGTTCGTATCTCCTTGCCGTCGTAATGAAAGTAGTTGTTCCCATTGCATCATTCAAAATATTTTTCAGTTCACAAGATAGCATTTTGTTCAGAAAAAATAGTAAAATTCTAATGTTAAGGACTTAACCTTTTAATAACCTTAATTATACGAATCGTTAAACTTTAAGTAACATCAAGATTACATAACCTAGTTTACTTTGCAACAGAATCTAAACGGCAAAAAATTAAACAAAAAAATGAAGAAGCTACTAACTATAATATTCATAAGCATTATAAGTATTTCCTACGCCCAACAAACGGGTTCAATTGTGGGTAATTTAACAGACAAAGAATTTAACAATGAACCCCTCCCATTTGCAAATGTAATTATAAAGGGCACCTCCAAGGGCACTACTTCAGACTTTGATGGTTTGTATGCAATACAAGATTTAATTGTTGGCACATATACAATCGAATATAGCTTTGTTGGATACAAAACTGTGGAAATTGAAGTGCCTATTGAAGCAAATAAAGCAACCTCGGTAAATGTCTCGATGGAGGCCAGTGCGGCAGCTCTAGATGAAGTGTTCATTAAAACCACTACCCGAAAAGAGAGTGAAGTATCATTGCTCAGAGAACAAAAGAAAGCTACTACAACAAAAATTAGCATTGGAGCAGAAGAACTTGCCAGAAAAGGCGCAAGTGATGCTGCTAGTGCCGTGACAAAAGCAACCGGAATTTCTAAGGATGAAAGTTCAGGAAATATTTTTGTTAGAGGACTTGGAGATCGGTACAATATCACCACCCTTAACAATCTGCCTTTACCGTCCAATGACCCTTCAAAAAAGAATATTGATCTAAGTATTTTCGATACAGATATCGTTGAATCTATCGGTCTAGATAAAACTTATAATGTAATTAATTACGGAGATTTCGCCGGAGCAAATATTGACATCGTTTCAAGAAAATATAAAGGGAAGGGATTAATAGAAGTTGGTATAGAAACCGGTGTAAACACTGTTACTATTGGAGAGGAGAATTTTTACTTGAATGATGGCCCAAAGAATACTGGGTTCTATAATAAAGATTATCCTAGTTTTCCACTTAACAATTACAACTTTAACACCAGTTGGGATCGTGAACAAACATCGATGCCAATACATTCGGGCTTATCACTAAAAGCTGGAGAGTCTTTCGAAATAGGAGATGACACCAGGGTTTATCTTTTTGGGGTAGGTTCTTTCAATAATGACTATTCTTTTAGAGAAGGCGTTTCCCGAGGGGGTGTTGATGTAAGCGCAGTACCTAATAGTGATTTTAATTTTTTCAATTATTCTTACAATACCAAGACTACGTTAATGGGGAATTTGGGAATAAAGCACAAAAATCATAGATTAAGTTATAATGGTCTGTATTTAAATATTAGCAGCCAACAACAAAAAGAATTTTATGGCGTAATTGATAAAGATGATGATGCTTCCGAAGGGGGAGGCTTTATCCAGCGAGCTATTTTTGAAAGAACAACACTTGTTACACATCAGTTATTAGGGGACCACGAACTTGGAGAAAAATTTGATGTCAATTGGGGTGGATCTTATAACTACCTAGAAAACTTAACTCCAGACAGAAGACAAGTGACTCTCGTGCCTTTAGACGCTACAATGCCAGAAGGACCGAAATCGTTCAAATTTGTGTCTTCAGCTTCAGATAATCACCGATTTTACTCCGAATTGACAGAAGAAGAATTGGCCGCCAGACTTGCCATTACTTTCAAGTTTAATAAAAATGATGACGATGAGTTTAAGGGCAACGTTAGCTTAGGGTATAACGGAAAGTTCAAAAAGGTGACGTTTGAAGCGACACAATTCAATTTTCAAATTTTTGGAAATATTCCACAGCCAAATGTAGATCCTTATAATGTCGATGCTTATTTCAACCAAGAGAATTTAAACAATGGGCTCTACCGAATTAGAACCTTTAGAGGAACAGTAGATCTTCCAAATGCACTGGACCCGCAGTTCTATCAAGGTGACCAAAAGATTCACTCAGCTTATGTAAATTTTGAATATGTATTCTCACCAAGATTTACGGTTTTAGCCGGGATAAGAGGAGAACAAATCAATCAATTCATCGAATGGTCTACATCCCTGAATGACGGAAATAGTGATTTAGACACTTTTGAAATATTGCCAGCGATATCAATGAAGTATGAATTGACCGACACCCAAAATCTAAAGTTCGCGGCGAGTAAAACCTACACGCTGCCTCAGTATAAAGAGCGTGCTCGTTTTCTTTTTCAAGAAATAAATCAAGATTACTTTGGTAACCCTGCTTTATATGCGTCTACCGATTATAATGCCGATGTTAAGTGGGAGTTCTTTCCAGAATCGAATGAAATCTTATCTTTTGGGGTATTTGGAAAGTATATTGAAAATCCAATAAATAGCTTTACCGCCGTATCTGCTTCTAACGATATAACTTGGGGAAATACCGGGGAAAAAGCAACTGCCTTTGGAGGAGAAATGGAAGTTAGAAAATCACTCTTTGATAATGAGACCGACACTAATGATACTATTTTAAAAAGCAGCTTAACTGCCGGTTTCAATCTAGCATATATGATTACGGATCAAGATTTAGACGGTCAAAAAGTAATTGATGAAACCACAGAGGCTGGAGTCCCGATAAGCTTTATTCCTACCTATGATAAAACTGGGATATCCGGTGCTTCAGACCTCGTAGCTAATGCCGACATAAGTTATTTCAAAGATTTCAATGAAAACAAAAACATTCAATTAACAATTGCCGCGAATTATTTTTCAAATCGAATTTTTGCCATAGGAAGTGTTGGCAAAGGAAATCTAATTGAAAAGGGAGTCGCTACGATAGATTTTATCGCAAAGGCTCAATTAACTGAAAACATTACGCTTGGCCTTTCTGCCAAAAACTTATTAAACCCTTCTATCGAGCGATTTCAGGAGGCAGTTGACGGGGATACAAATCCAATTTTAACAGACGGTTTTCAACAAGAAGATGTTACCATTTTATCCTACAAAAAAGGATACGATTTTAAACTTTCATTAGCATACAAATTTTAAATCTAAACAAGGAACCTAAATCAATTATTCAATCTAATTAAAAAACTATGAAAACATCAATTCTAAACACAATTTTAACTGTTGCAATAATAGTGCTTTTCGCATCTTGCAGCAGTGATGACGGAGGCAATACAGTTATAGCGGCTTCTTGTTCTGACGGGATTCAAAATGGTAATGAAACGGGAGTTGACTGCGGAGGATCTGCATGTGAACCTTGTATTTCCGGTCTATCAAACATCCTTATTGGAGATGTAACAACGGATGTAATTTTAGATTCAACCGTTGCATACGAACTCACAGGAGGGTATGTAATTCAGTCTGGAGGGTCATTGACCATTCCTGCAGGAACAGTAATTACTGCAACTGGTGGAACCGCTGCCTATATAGCTGTGGCAGTAGGAGGAGAATTATTTATAAATGGAACTGCTGCCAGTCCAGTAGTGATGACTTCAGGAGCTGCTAACCCTGCGGCAGGAGACTGGGGTGGATTGGTAATCTGCGGTGATGCTCCTACCAATAAAGGAGTTAATGTAACTTCTGAAGTGGCCGACCTTATGTATGGAGGTACTGATCTTACAGACAGCTCGGGTTCTATTGAATACCTTAGAGTTGAGTATACGGGTGCTACTTTCTCAAACGATAAAGAATTTAATGGAGTTTCACTATTCGGAGTAGGATCGGGAACAACCTTCAACTATGTTCAGTCACTTAATGGCGGTGATGATGGTATTGAGTTTTTCGGCGGAACAGTATCTGGTAATTACTTAGTGTCTATTGGTAGTGGAGATGATTCTATTGATTTTGCTGATGGTTGGAATGGAAATGGTTCAAATTGGTATATCAAAGGAGGTGCTAAAGCAGGAATCGAAGGGTCAAACAATGGAGACAATGGTAACGCTACCCCTGTAACAACAACAACCCTTTCAAATATTTCAGTGGTAGGGCCTGTTTCTGAAGGCGCCTTATACTTCAAAGAAGGTGGTGGAAATTTCACTATTACTAATTTCTATACAGATGCTGTTAATCTTGGAGTTAGAGTTAAAGATACCGACGCAGAAGCTGCTGTAAGAATTGAAGCTGGTCTGCTTTCTTTAAACCCTATGCAATTTGACAATCCAACTGCTGGCTGGGAAATTACTAATTACACAGGAGCAAATCAAAATTTTATTACAGTTGGTCCTACATCAGGTGCCGGAAACGGTGCTGGAGCACCATCTTGGGCATCAGGATGGACATCAGGATTATAGACTTAGTAACATTTATTGCACAAGATTTTTTTTGAATGCAGCCAAAAAAGGCCTCCAAAATTTCGGAGGCCTTTTTTATTCTTAAAATGTGTTCTATCTGCTACAAATCAAATGACACACTACCATTTGACACGTCGTACATAGCACCTACCATCATAATCTCATTATTACGCTCCATTTCAGCTAAAACAGGACTGTCTCTGCGTATATTTTCAATTGACATTTGGACATTCTTAGTAGCAACATTGTTTACAAACTCTAAATTATTCGAGGTCCTAAGCGCAGCATCCTGTGGCTCTTTTACCGCTTCAACTGCAGGTTCAATCTTCTTAATAAGTGCTGTTAAATTTCCTAATCTTGCGTGATCGCAGGCTCCTTTTACAGCTCCGCAACTTGTATGACCTAAGACCACAATTAGTTTTGTCCCAGCTAGTTTACAGGCAAATTCAATACTACCAAGAATGTCTTCATTCACAAAATTCCCCGCAATGCGAACACTAAATATATCTCCAATTCCTTGATCAAACAATAATTCGGCTGACACTCTGGAGTCTATACAGTGCAGTACCGTTGCAAATGGAAATTGGCCTTTTGACGTATCCTGCACTTGTTCTAATAAGTTTCTTTCTATAACCTTCCCGTTTTGAAACCTTTGGTTTCCGTCTTTTAAATACGTTAATGACAACTGAGGCGTCATCGCTGCTTGTGTTTCTTTAGTCTGTGCTTTCATGATTTTCTTAGATTTGTTTCTCCTCTTCTTTCACATTTTCCTTTATCCAATATATGCATTCTTTAAAGGTTTTAAAAATTTGTTCTTTCGGAATAAGATCTGGGATAATATCTATTCGCTCTAACATATACCTTGGTTGCTTTAAGACATCAACGAGCACTACTTTTATTTCTCGCTTGGCTAGATCTACTAAAACATCCTCCATAGCATATAAACCCGATTGATCTACATATTGCATTCGGCCCATCCTTATTATGACCGCAGCCGCTGTATCTGGAATCTGTGCTGCCAAGTGCTGAAAATCGCTGGTCGAACCAAAAAACAGTGGCCCTTTAATATGTTTAATATAGACGATTTCTTTTAAATTTTCTGGAAAATCAAGTTCATCGCCCCAGGCTTTTTCTTTGAGAAGTTTTTTTACTACAGATCGCTCTCCAGTAAGATCTCCCATCTTCTTCATAAACATAAGAGAGGCAATTACCAATCCAATTCCTACGGCGTACACTAGGTTCCAAACAGAAGACAAAACGAGGACCACCAGCATGATTATAACTTCGGGGCGAGGCATGTATGGAATCGCTTTTAAGCCTTTATAATCCATAACTCCAATGCCCACTGTAATTAAAATTCCAGCAAGAACCGCGGCTGGTATCTGAGATGCAACAGGCCCTAGAGATAGTAAAATCACTAAAAGTAAAACACCCGCCATCATTCCAGACAGTCGCGTTTTTCCACCAGACTTAATATTTACAACCGTACGGATGGTAGCACCTGCCCCCGGTATTCCACCAAAAAGAGCTCCGATACTATTTCCAATTCCCTGCCCAACTAGTTCCTTATTCGGTTTATGCTTCGTCTTAGTCATATTATCAGCCACCACAGAGGTGAGAAGTGAATCTATAGCTCCAAGCAAGGCCAACGTTAGTGCTGTAAATATATAGGGAGTAATGCTGCTAAGACTAAAAGTAGTGAACATTTCTAAATGAGGTATTGGTAGTCCACTTGGTATTTCTTCAATAGGTCGATAATTCAAGTTAAAGCCATAGGCAATACCCGACATCACCAAGAGCGCCACTAGGGTACTTGGCACCGCAGTGGTGATTCGCTTGAATCCATAAATGATTAAAATGGTTCCAAGGGCCAACAATAATTCCAACCAATTAATATTTCGCAATGCTCCAGGCAGTACTTTTATGGCTCCCAGAACTCCGGAAGCTTCAGAAGCAGCAAGAGTTTGAGACTCTTTCAATATATCTTCCTGACTAATGTTTTCTGCTCTCTTTATTGTTTCTCTAAAGTTTTCCAGCACTAAAATACCCTCACCTGCCTCATCTTTTAAAATGTTGTTTAGAATCATTTCTTCGGCTTCTGGCTTAAACTGGTTTACAAATGCTGTATCCTCCTTAGGGTAATACCCAACTGCTGGAAGAATTTGAGTCACAAGAATTATGATTCCTATTGCGGTCATAAATCCTGAAACCACAGGATAAGGTATGTACTTTATGTATTTACCTAGCCCCATTAGGCCTAGTCCTATTTGCATGAGTCCGGCGAGCAGAAACACTGTTAATATAGCTGGTAACGCCTTGTTAATATCACCGTCGTTCACAGCTATTATCCCGGCAATTACAACCATACTAACTGCAGTCATTGGCGCTGTAGGACCAGATATTTGCGTGCTTGTTCCGCCAAAAAGAGCTGCGAAAAAACTAACAAAAATAGCCCCATAAAGTCCAGCACTAGGACCCAAACCAGAACTAACTCCAAAAGCTAGGGCCAAAGGTAAAGCTACAATTCCGGCAGTAATACCACCAAAAAGGTCGCCTTTTAAGTGTTTAAAATCGAATACATTTTTCATTGAAAATCTTTTATATACTATAGTAATTAGGACCTCTATTAATAATGGAGGCCCCTTAAGGAATTGCTTTTAAATCTAATAAATTAATTCTGGGGGAGGAAGATGAACAATTGATATGTACATAGAAGAGTCGTCTCTGTAGAATTTCAACATGCTGCTATCTTCTTCCGTATGATAGTAAGAAAGCTTCGCACTTAGCTTTATAATAAGAATGTCCTCATCGATATTTGTCTCGACTTCTTTTTGAGACTCTTCTTCGGCCGCATCTATTAATACCACGTCATCATACCCTAAGTTCAAAATATCAGAAACAGGGGGAGTTAGTATTGAAAATACCAATGAAAACAAAAAGCAGAAGGCCAAAAGGGACTTTGTCATAAAACTAGTTCAAGTTTAACAAATATAATCGCAAAATTGATTTAAAGACAGGTCCGTTTGTTAAAATAATAATAAAATATGTTCAACACTATTTGAAATCGTATCCCAGAAGAAAAAGCGTCAATATTGACGCTCTTTTCTTATATTTTTTAAACGATATTAATCCAAGGTTAATTTGTGACCATTCTTGGATCCATTTTCTTCCAAGTGTTCACATTTGATATTCTAGAATCCACATAGGTAACTTCTTTCTGAATGGATCCCTGATAAAAATTCCAAGTACCCACTTTCTCTCCATCGTTGTAGTTAGCAATTGCAGTTTTATTGCCTTGCCCATCATAACTAACCCACTCTCCATGTAATTTATTCTCTTCTGTATAAAATCCGGTTTGCGCTACAATCCCATTTTGATGAAATAATGTTGCTTCGATAAGACCATTATTCAAAACATATGCATCTTTTTTACAAACCGTTTTGCTCTTGCATGTTGTTTTGATTTTACAACTCTGGCCAACTATGATATTTGTTGACAACAATACTACTACGACTAAAATAAGTCTTTTCATAACCGAATAATTTTGGGGTTTCTTAACCCAAATATACGTATATGTTAACTATTACGAAACTATTTCTTAACCTTAATTTTACATTGAGGAGTTAGACTACTTGTTTTGAGGCTTTTAGATTTAGTGATTTTATATTACGATTCTACCGTTTAATTAATGTTTTTTTAATAATCTCTTTACAATTACACTACATAAGTATCTTTCCTTTGTAAGGTACTTTATAAATCGTTTGGTTTTTGTCGACTAGATTCAAAAGTACGTAGCTGCCTCTCTCGAGGCAGTTTTTTTTTGAACTAAAGATAACAATTAGGAAACATTAAGTTAACATTGGTTTTATTTATTTGCGGTGACAAAAACTTAAAACGATTTTAATGAAATTCAATTCTATTCTCATAGTAGCGATATTATGCTTCGCTTTTAACGCGAATTCTCAAGAAATAAGTGACACTACATTTGGCAAGGGACTTATTAATTTTACCGCAAAAGACAGTTCCTTTAGTATAAAATTTGCTCCTAGGTTTCAATTTAGAGCAAATACGGCATGGCTTCACGACGGAAATCAATATGGAGAGCCCCAACAAAATTTTTTAATTCGAAGAGCCCGTTTAAAATTTGATGGTTTTGCTTACAGCCCAAAAATTAAGTTTAAACTGGAACTCGGTTTATCCAATCGAGATATTTCAGGAGCCAATGAATTCAACAATAATAGTCCAAGGTATATACTGGATGCTGTGATTATGTGGAACTTTTATGAGAACTTCGAACTCTGGGCAGGGCAAACGAAACTTCCCGGAAATGTCGAACGTGTAGTTTCTTCCGCCAACCTTCAATTAATTGATCGTTCTATATTAAATAGCAAGTTTAATATAGATAGGGATATTGGGTTCCAATTAAGGCATTTCATTAAGGTAGGCGAAAAATTTATTGTTAGAGAAAAAATCGCTCTATCTCAAGGGGAAGGAAGAAATGTTACCGTTGGCAACATAGGAGGACTTCAATATACTGGGCGTGTCGAACTTCTGCCCTTTGGATTCTTTAAGTCAAAGGGAGATTATTCTCAAGGTGATCTTAAGCGTGAACCGAAACCGAAGTTGATGGTGGGAGCGACCTATGATTTAAATAACGATGCGGTACGTACCAGAAGCAATTCAGGCCTCTACATGGTCACAGAAAACGGCTTTTATCAAACCAATATCACTACTATATTTGTTGATGGAATGTTTAAATACAAAGGTTTTGCCTTTATGGGAGAATATGCAAATAGAGAAGCTGATGCCCCAATTGCAGTTGAAGAAGACGGCACAGCAACTGGAGCCAGGGTGTTGGAAGGAGATGCATTTAACTTCCAAGCAAGTTATTTATTAAAAAGCAATTATGAGTTTACCGGACGCTATTCTACTATTAATTATTACGAAGCATCCAATACCAGTGATAATGATCAGTATACTTTCGGTATTAGTAAATATGTTGTTGGTCATAAACTGAAAGTGCAGACGGATTTTACATATAATGAACGCAACAACGAGAAAGACTTTTTAATGTGGAGGCTAGGTTTCGACCTTCATTTTTAATAACAATTTAGTAACAAATGAATCGCATTAAAATGAGACATTTACAAAACAATAACAAAGTATATTATGGATAATATTTACATCTTAATGTTAGTTGCGCTAGGAGTATTAGCAATAGCCGATTTGGTAGTTGGGGTTAGCAACGATGCCGTGAACTTCTTAAACTCAGCAATTGGCTCGAAAGCCATTTCTTTTAAGACAATTATGATTGTCGCCAGTTTAGGTATCGCCTTTGGGGCCTTATCATCAAGTGGAATGATGGAAGTGGCCCGTAAAGGGATTTTTGTGCCGGGAGAATTCTATTTTAATGAAATCATGATTATTTTCATGGCGGTTATGATTACCGACATCCTCTTGCTCGACTTTTTTAACACCCTTGGAATGCCAACTTCAACTACAGTTTCAATCGTATTTGAACTTTTGGGAGCAGCAGTTGTTATGTCTTTGATAAAGATAAGTGCTTCAGACACCGAAACTTTCGCAGACCTTTCGCGTTATATAAATACAGAGAAAGCTACAGAGATTATCCTTGGAATTTTACTCTCGGTAGTGGTTGCCTTTTCAGTGGGTGCATTTATACAATATGTTTCTCGACTCTTACTATCTTTTCATTTTGAGAAAAAGGCGGCATGGGTAGGAAATCTTTTTGGAGGAATAGCTGCAACAGCCATTACCTATTTTATCTTCATTAAAGGCTTAAAGGGAACAACACTTATTCCTAGTGATTTTAAAGAGTTTGTGTTTTCAAATACCGCGACAATAGTTGCCATAAGTTTTGTAATATGGACTGCAATATCTACGTTATTGAATACCTTTTTTAAAGTGAATGTCTACAAATTCATTATTCTGATTGGAACCTTTGCCATTGCGATGGCTTTTGCAGGGAACGACTTGGTGAACTTTATTGGGGTTCCCATAGCGGCACTGCAATCGTACGAGGCTTGGTCAATTTCTGGCGTTGCTGCTGAGGCATTCAGCATGGAGGTTATGGGGAAAAAAGTACCCACACCAACCTTGCTATTATTTATAGCGGGTATGGTCATGGTTCTGACTCTAATTTTTTCTAAAAAAGCAAAAGGGGTACTTAAAACCTCTATAGATTTATCCAGTCAGGACTCTGTTAAAGAACGCTTTCAACCAAACTTTTTATCGAGAGGAGTTGTAAGATTAGCTATTGGAACATCAAACATGTTTTCTGCCGTAATTCCAGCTTCGAGTCAACGAAGTATAGAAAAACAATTTGAGAAACTAAAAGTCGATGTAGTAAAAGGAGAAGACGCGCCCGCTTTTGACATGGTTCGTGCAGCTGTAAATTTAATGGTTGCGAGTATTCTTATTTCTATTGCGACTTCTATGAAATTACCTTTATCAACTACCTACGTTACCTTTATGGTTGCCATGGGTACTTCTTTGGCAGATAGAGCATGGGGAAGTGAAAGTGCTGTGTACCGTGTTGCAGGAGTGTTAAATGTGATAGGAGGATGGTTCTTTACGGCATTCATAGCCTTTATATCGGCAGGTATTATCGCGTACATCATTTTCTTAGGAAAAGGTGTCGCTATTGCCATATTATTATTAGTAACCTTGGCCCTATTAATTCGAAATTACTTATCCTACAAAAACAAAAATGGGGTGAAAATTGACTCCGCTACTTTAAAGAAATCTGAAAGCAGCACCGTTCAAGGGATCATTTCTGAAAGTGCCGAAAATATATCAAGCGTTGTGCAGCGCACGAATAAAATTTATCACGATGTGCTTAGCGGTTTGGCCAAAGAAGACTTGAATAAGCTTAAAAAAAGCAAAAAAGGCATAGAGAAATTAGACTCAGAGATAGAGGAACTAAGAGACAACATCTTTTATTTCATAAAAAATCTTGACGATACTAGTGTTCGAGGGAGTACTTTTTACATTATTATTTTAGGCTACTTAACAGATGTCGCGCAGTCTTTAGAGTTCATTTCTAAGAAAAGTTATAAGCATATAAATAACAATCATAAGGCTTTAAAATTTAATCAGATTAAAGACTTACAAGAGATTAACATCTCTTTCGATCACCTTTTAGGTGATATAGTTTCCATATTTCACAATCAAGAATTTGAGAAACTCGAAGACATTTTAGCGAGAAAAGACAAGGTTTTTGAGGATATCTCTACGATGATTGAAAAGCAAATTCAGAGAACTAGGACGGAAGAATCTAGTCCTAAAAATACAACACTTTACTTTAGTTTATTGTTGGAAACCAGAGATCTGGTTACCGCATTAATTAACTTGATAGACGAGTATTACAACAGTTATAAGAAAAACTAAACGGTCTCTTCATTTTAAACTAAAAAAGGAAGGCTTTCGCCTTCCTTTTTTAGTTTAAAATACTAGTTAATGTTACGATCCACACATTAAGCAATCATCATCAGGATCCCCATTTTTATTTTTATCTAACAACTCACGTAGCTCTTGAGGCGTCATTGGCTTATGTGATTCTGTCGACACGTTGTCGGCATCAACAGCCGTTTTTACAGCCACAGCAGGTGCGGAAACCGCAGCGACCGGTGCTTTCTTCTCTTTCTTCACTTCAGTCTTTAATGTGAACTTAATAGCATCTACAGCACTCTTCGTTCTTAGGTAGTACATTCCTGTTTTAAGTCCACTCTTCCACGCGTAGAAATGCATCGATGTCAACTTGGCATAATTTGCGTTTTCCATAAATAGGTTCAACGACTGAGATTGATCAATAAAATAGCCTCTATGACGAGACATATCGATTATATCTTTCATGCTCAACTCCCAAACAGTTTTGTAAAGCTCTTTCAATTCCTGTGGAATATCTACCCCCTGAACAGAACCATTGGCCCGCATAATTTCTTCCTTTAAATCATCATTCCAAAGTCCTAGACCCACTAGATCTTCAAGTAAATGTTTATTAACAACAATGAATTCACCGGACAGAACGCGCCTGGTGTAAATATTGGAAGTATATGGCTCAAACGCCTCGTTATTCCCTAGAATTTGTGAGGTCGATGCAGTTGGCATTGGTGCTACTAGCAACGAATTACGAACTCCGTGTTTCTTGATACTCTTTCTTAGTTTTCCCCAATCCCAGCGACCACTCAACTCACTATCTTCCAATCCCCATAGGTTATGTTGAAATAAGCCTTCAGAAATTGGTGAGCCCTTGTAGCTTTGGTAAACACCATCAACTTTCGCTTCTTCCATAGAAGCGGTTAATGCTGCAAAATATAAGGTTTCAAAAATCTCCTGATTCACTTTCTGAGCTTCATCACAGGTAAACGGCAATCGCATCATAATAAAAGCATCCGCTAGGCCTTGGATTCCTAATCCAACAGGACGGTGACGCATATTAGAGTTTTCTGCTTCTTTAACTGGATAGTAATTTCTATCAATAACACAGTTTAAGTTTTTGGTAACTCGTTTGGTAACTCGAAATAATTCATCATGATCAAAAGCGCCATTTTTGACAAACATTGGCAAGGCTATAGATGCGAGGTTACATACTGCAACTTCATCTGGAGATGTGTACTCCATAATTTCGGTACACAAGTTGGACGAGCGAATAGTTCCTAAATTCTTTTGGTTACTCTTTCTATTTGCAGCGTCTTTGTAGAGCATGTATGGTGTTCCCGTTTCAATTTGAGATTCCATGATTTTCTCCCAAAGCTCTCTTGCCCTGATTTTTTTTCTTCCTTTATCTTCAGATTCGTATTTGTGGTATAGGATATCAAATTCTTCTCCGTGGCAGTCAAAAAGACCTGGACATTCGTTCGGGCACATCAATGTCCATTCGGCATCATCTTGCACACGCTTCATAAACAAATCTGGAATCCACATCGCATAAAACAAGTCACGCGCTCTCATCTCTTCTTTTCCAGTATTTTTCTTTAAGTCTAGAAAATCAAAAATATCGGCATGCCATGGCTCCACATAAATTGCGAAAGAACCTTTACGTTTCCCTCCTCCTTGATCTACATAACGCGCTGTGTCATTAAAAACACGAAGCATAGGAACAATCCCGTTAGATGTTCCATTTGTTCCAGAAATATAGGATCCTGTGGCTCGAACATTATGAATAGACAATCCTATTCCACCGGCAGATTGTGAAATTTTAGCTGTCTGCTTCAGGGTATCATAAATACCATCAATGCTATCATCTTGCATTGCTAATAAAAAGCAAGAAGACATCTGTGGCTTTGGTGTTCCACTATTAAACAGTGTTGGCGTTGCATGGGTAAAGAACTTCTTCGACATTAATTCGTAGGTTTCTTTTACCGATTCCAAATCATCTAAATGTATTCCCACTGAAACACGCATTAACATATGTTGAGGCCGCTCAGCAATATTTCCGTTTAGTTTCAGTAAATAAGAACGCTCTAATGTTTTAAACCCAAAATAATCGTACCCAAAATCACGATTATAGATGATGGTAGAATCCAAATCATCTGCATTATCCATAATCACCTTGTAGACCTCTTCGCTCAATAAAGGGGCGTCTTTTCCAGTACGAGGATTTACATACGTGTATAAATCTTCCATTACTTCGGAAAAGGATTTTTTAGTATTCTTATGCAAGTTAGAAACTGAAATCCGCGCTGCCAATCGGGCATAATCGGGATGTGAAGTAGTCATCGTAGCCGAAACCTCAGCAGCTAAATTGTCCAATTCACTAGTAGTTACTCCATCATACAACCCTTCAATAACCCTCATTGAAATTTTTAGCGGATCAACCAATTCGTTTAAACCATAGCAGAGCTTGCGCACTCTTGCTGTAATTTTGTCGAACATAATTGGTTCTTTGCGGCCGTCTCTTTTTACTACATTCATGGGTTTTGGTTTTTGCGGTTATTAGGTCTGCGATTATTCGGTTTTGTGTGAACTGACGAAGCAAGTAAATTGCAACTTTCACACAATCAATTAAATAGGTATTTATTTGCCAGCGGCGGAAACAGGTTTAGAAATCTGCGTCGAAGCTAATTTTATTCGACTCTTTATCGGTGTTAGTGACACCCGCTTTTTGGTACTCAGCAACGCGTTTTTCAAAGAAATTGGTCTTTCCTTGAAGCGAGATCATATCCATAAAGTCAAACGGGTTCTTGGTATTATACACTTTTTCACATTGCAGTTCAGACAATAAGCGATCTGTTACAAACTCCAAATATTGTGTCATTAAGTTTGAATTCATCCCTATAAGACTCGCAGGAAGTGACTCTGTAATGAATTCACGCTCTATATCTAATGCATCCACAATAATTTCCTTGATCCGATCTTTTGGCACCTTATTGATGAGGTGATGGTTATGCAAATGCACTGCAAAATCACAATGAACGCCTTCATCCCTTGATATCAATTCATTTGAAAAGGTTAGTCCTGGCATCAATCCGCGTTTTTTCAACCAGAAGATAGAACAAAACGCGCCAGAGAAGAAAATACCTTCAACGGCAGCAAATGCTATAAGTCGTTCTGCAAAACTTGGACTATCGATCCACTTAAGGGCCCAATCTGCCTTCTTTTTTATTGCAGGAAAATTATCAAGTGCATTAAAAAGCAAGTCTTTCTCTTTATCATCCTTTACGTATGTATCTATTAACAACGAATAGGTTTCACTATGTATATTTTCCATCATGATTTGAAATCCATAAAAGAATTTCGCCTCACTGTATTGCACTTCATTTACAAAGTTTTCAGCTAGATTTTCATTTACAATTCCATCTGAAGCTGCGAAAAAGGCAAGAATATGTTTAACGAAATAACGCTCATCCGCATTCAATTTTGTAGACCAATCAGTAAGATCTTGGTGAAGGTCAATTTCTTCTGCCGTCCAAAAACTTGCTTCCGATTTTTTATACCACTCCCAGATATCATGGTGCTCTATTGGAAAAATTACAAATCTATTATCATTTTTCTCTAATATTGGCTCTACACTACTCATTCTTGTTTTGCTTTTGATGTTAAAATAATTCGGGATGACTTGGGACTAACAAATATGATTAATTTAATGAGTCTTTACGATGAATTACAATTTAGGTTTTCAACAAAGTTTTCAACACTTGTATTTTATACGGTTCTTATTGTTTTGTTAAACACAATGCCTAAATACTTGATTTTCAGATATTTGTATTAAGCAAATCTCTTTATAAACAATTTTTAAAAATACCGTTGATAAGCCATACATCCATCCGTTTTACAGTACTTAGACCGTCTTTTCAGATCTATTTACTCCCATAAAATTTGAACTTTTTCAACAAAATAAAAATTAAACTTTTAACATTTTTTAGTTTAAAAAAAGCAGATTTAAAGAAATATAATTTTAAAAAGCGACAAAAGACCAATTAAAAAAATATTTCCATTTGAAATGAAAATCTTATCACAATAAAAATAGCCCCTTACCTAAAAATGGTTTCTCTACTTTTAATTGTGACAAAGAACGGTTCTCTCTAACAAAATTCGAGAAAAGAAATTAGGGTATAACATTTACGCTATTGAAGCTTTTCAGCTACCTTTTCTAAGGCTGCATACCAATGCACTCCAAACTTTCGGATGAGCGCCTCTTTCACAAATTTATAAACAGGCACTTTTAAGGATGCCCCTAGGGTGCAGGCGTCGTTACAAATTGGCCATTTGTGGTAATTGACCGCTGCAAATTCACTATAATCTTGCACTCTTACTGGATATAAATGACAGGAAATAGGTTTTTTAAAATCAATCTCTCCCGCATTAAATGCGTCTTCAATGCCGCAGCTCGCCGTACCATTTTCAGTAAAGGTAACATAGGCACATTCTTTACCATGCACAAGTGGCGTTTCAAAATCATCCAAATCGGATGTGACATAAGTGCCTTGCGATTCAATGGAAGCGATTCCTTCAGGCCTCAAAAAAGACTTCACTTTTGGGTAGATAGCTTCTAAAATTTTTGTTTCTTCTATTGTAACTGGAGCCCCAGCCTCACCAGAAATACAACATTCACCTTTGCAGGCACCTAAGTTGCACACAAAATCCTTTTCGATAAGGTCTTCAGAAACAATTGTCTTTCCAAGTTGAAACATGTGTCAAAGATAAGTCGTTTTAGATTCCAATTCTGAAGAAAATGTAGGATAATTAAATCTCGTGTTTTTATGGAAAACATATCACATTAATACTTAGTTTTGTAGCCTAATTTCTACGCATTATGAATTTTAATTTAAAAGAAATCGTTACGGCTACCATGATTCTTTTTGCTGTAATTGACATTGTTGGTAATATCCCTATCGTTCTGTCTTTACGAAAAAAAGCGGGTCATATTAAATCGGGAAAAGCATCAATCATAGCCGCTATGGTTATGATTATTTTTCTTTTTCTAGGAGAACAAATTTTAAGTCTTATTGGAATTAACGTGAATGAATTTGCCGTAGCTGGTGCCTTTATACTTTTTTTTATTGCAATAGAAATGATTTTAGGTATCTCCTTGTTTAAAGAGGGAGAGACAAACCCAAACCTAGCCACTGTATTCCCATTGGCCTTTCCAATGCTAGCCGGACCGGGCAGCTTGACCACCCTTTTATCTCTTAGAGCTGAGTATTCAATTGAAAATATTATTATTGCTATTATTGTGAACGTGGTTATCATTTACCTCGTTCTAAAAACATCTGCCCACCTACAAAGGTTTTTAGGGCAAAATGGAATCGCTGTGATTCAGAAAGTATTTGGAGTAATATTATTGGCTATTGCTGTAAAGTTGTTTACCTCAAATATCCAGGAGTTATTTAATTAAACTAGACCCCACCAAAGTGGGAATGTACTATGAAAATATTTGTTTACGTCCTTATTGCAACAGCCGCTGGCTTGTGCGTCTTTAACATGAGCCTTTTAAATGCTGACGCCTTATTTGAAGGAGATAGTCTAATTGCTGCAATTGGGGTATTGGCTTCGGCCTGCGTTATTGCGCTTCTTCTTATTTTGCAAACGTCGCTTAAAATTAAGTCTAAACAGAAAAGATAGTTTTTAAAAAGCCTTAATCATCGATTGGTTGAGACTCTAATTCTATTACTTTTAGAAGCATTGGGTCTCCCTCGTTTAATATAAACTCGAAGACATTAGGACCAAATATTTGTTGTCCAATGGCAGCTTTTAATGCTTTTTTTAAGGCTTTAGAATGCTCGCTCAGATTGACACCTGCTTCATTTAGCCTCGCATATTTTATAAAATCTAAAGGCAATGAATCTTCGACTACATAATCACGTATAAATTCCTCAACAGTAAGGTTTTTGTACCAAGACCTGTTTTTTTCCAAATATTCGAAAATAAAATGATTCATAAAGCCACTACGAGATACAAACTCAAGGGTTTCATTCGCTATACTTGTGTCTTTTGGCACAAAAATATCCGGAATGATTCCACCTCCACCATAAACGACATTTCCGAGGGGCGTGAAAAACCGGAGTGAATCTGCCACCTGAATACTATCAGCAGTTAGTAATTCCCCGTTTCTATATCTTTTCTCATAATCCTCATAATATGCACCATTGCCATTTCCGTAGGGTTTTTGAATAGACCTGCCTGTTGGCGTGTAATAACGTGCAACTGTGAGTCTTACGGCGCTACCATCACCCAAGGGCATCTCTCTCTGGACCAACCCTTTCCCGAATGATCTTCTTCCAACAATAGTTCCTTTATCATTGTCTTGTAAAGCCCCTGCTACGATTTCACTTGCGGAAGCAGAATTTTCATTAATCAACACATAGAGGGCTCCTTTTTCAAATTCACCACGACTACTCGCATATGCTTTATTTTCATCACCATTTTTATTCTTAGTGATAAGCATAAGTTTATCATCCTCTAAAAATTCATCTGCGATTTGCTCAGCTGCAGAGATATAGCCGCCTGGATTGTCTCGCAAGTCTAAGACAAGCCCCGTAATCCCATCTTTAATTAGCTCTCCTAATGCTTTTTGAAATTCATCAAAGGTGGTTTCAGCAAAGCGATTTACCTTAATATATCCTAGATCATCCGTTATTTTATAGGACGCATCGATACTTACGATAGGAACCTTTTTTCTCTTTACTTGAAACTCAAGTAGCTCCTCCTCGCCTTTTCGAAAAACACCTAGTTTCACTTTCGAATTTATAGCGCCCTTAAGGCGATTTATAACACTATCTCTGTGAACAGACGCGCCAAATAATTTCGTAGTATCTGCATATAAAATTCGATCTCCCCCTTTTATCCCTGCCTTGGCTGCTGGTCCGCCTTCAATAGCTCTTATAACAGCAATTGAATCTTTATAAGGATAGAAACTAATTCCGATTCCAACAAAATTCCCTCGCATATCATCGGCATTATCTTCGTAGTCGACAGCTGGTATGTAGACCGAATGTGGGTCTAAGTTTTCAAGAATTCCATTTACTGTGACATCTACAATACTATCTGTATTCACTGTATCTACGTACTCATAGTCTATGAAGTCAATAAGTCGATTTAGTTTGTCCTTTTTTGAATTGGCAGCAAATATTCTCTCCGTAGTATCATTAAAATGTAACTTCGCTCCAATAAAAATTCCCATGGCAACCGACAGGCCAACTACAAGGGGAACATATTTTTTCTGAAAGCTCATTTTTATTCTAATTCCTTAACATGCGAAATTTTCACTCCTGCTTTTTCTAAAAATCGAACTCCTGAATCGTCTTTATACTGCTCATTATAGACCAATCGAGTGATCCCCGCTTGATGAATTAATTTACTACACTGCTTGCAAGGTGACATCGTTATATACAAAGTTGCGCCATTGCATGCTTGTGTTGACGAGGCAACTTTTAAAATCGCATTTGCTTCAGCGTGTAAAACATACCATTTTGTATCCCCTTCTTCATCTTCACAAACATTCTCAAATCCCGATGGCGTACCGTTATAACCATCGCTTATTATCATCTTATCTTTAACAATTAGAGCCCCTACCTGCCGTCTTTCGCAATACGATAGTTTACTCCATTCTTTCGCCATTCTTAAATATGCGATGTCGTATTGGGTTTGTTTTTTGTGATTAGGGTTCATAGAAAGTATTTGCAGCAAAATTAAGAGGAAGTTGCAAGCTAGCAAAATAAGTTGTGTTAACTCTTTCCAAAAGTGATTTAAATAAGACCGCTGCGCTGCCAGACATGCTTAATACCCTTTATAGCTTTTTTAACAAAGGCTGTCGGTCCTTTTATAAATAATGTAGTATTGTCCCCCTCAGTTTAAAAATCTAGAAAATCCAATTCTCAACAAGCATTGGAAATACGCATCCTATAACCATCGAAGAAACAACCAATACCCAATCTCTTTTATTAAAACGAAACAGGGACTGAAAAATGAACGCCACCACTAATACAACGAAAACGATGATACTTTGAGATGTCTCGACACCCAAAGCAAATTCGAAAAGAGGCAATATGCTGTCATCTACATGTATCATCTTATAATAGGCGGCAAATCCGAAGCCATGAATCAATCCAAAGAAAACAGTAATTAAAAATATGACTCCCAACTTCTTGTCGGTTTTTTGATTCGTCGCTGCATATAAATTATAAAACGCAGCGATTAGTATGGAAAGCGGAATTAAAAACTCGATAGGTTCTGAAGGCACGATTACCAGCTCATAACTTGCTAGTAATAAGGATAGCGAATGCCCAAGCGTGAACAAAGACACGAGTAAGAGCAAACGTTTCCAAGACACGAATGTGTAGGCAGCCGATAAGGCTACTAAGAACAGAATATGATCATAGGCTGCCCAGTCGAGCACATGCTCAAAACCAAGTATAAAATAAAGCCAAAAATCTGACATTTAGGAAATGTTCTATCATTGTTTCACCAAAGGTACATAATGTCCACATCAATTTAATAGCTTTATGATCAACCCTTAAATTTGATCAAGATTAAAAAAATCGTGCTATTTCTTATTCGCCTTTGTTATAGGTTTCAAGAGTTTATTGGAGACAAAAAAATCATACTATTCTTGGCTAAAAACAAATTCAGAACTATTTTAGCGCCTCATTTTAAAAAAATACTAATGAAAAAAATTGTGCTAATTATAAGCCTACTTGCGTTTTCTTACGGATTTTCTCAAAGCTTACCTATTAATTTTGAAGGCGATGTCACTACCTCAGACTTTGTAGATTTTGACGGAGGAACCGCAACGGTAATTGCCAACCCTCTCATATCAGGAATCAATACAAGCACCTCTGTTGCCAGCATAGTAAGAGATGGTGGAGCGATTTATGCAGGTAGTAAAATTATCTTAACTAATAATCTCGACTTTTCTGTCTTGACAAAGCTTTCAATGAAAGTCTACACTACTGCTCCAGCGGGAACTACCGTTAAATTTAAGCTTGAAGGAACGGGAGCCTCAGTTGAAGTAGATGCTTTTACAACGGTTTCTGGCACATGGGAAACTCTGGAATGGATCTTTGCTGGCACACCTAATGACCTTAATGAAATAGTCTTTATGTTCGATTTTGGAAACCTAGGAGATGGCTCAGCTAACTCTACCTTTTATTTTGACGATATAGAACAAGTTGCAGGGCCTCCGGCACCAACGCTTGCTACCTTGCCGATTGATTTTGAATCGACTGTCGTAAGTAGCGACTTTCTAAACTTTTCTGGAGCTACAGCCAGTGTCGTTCCAAACCCTCAGGTAAATGGTATTAATACGAGTAGCACCGTTTGCCAAATTGTGCGAGATGGCGGACAATTTTGGGCAGGAAGCAAGCTGTTTCTAGCCGATAACCTCGATTTTAACACATTGTGGCATATTTCTATGAAAATATACACTTCGGCACCCATTAATACACGTATGAAATTAGAACTGGAAGGACCCAACGGTACAACAAGTTTGGACTACTTGACAACAGTATCTGGAGCTTGGGAAACCATCAGCTGGAATTTTGATGGACTACCAAATGAATATAACAGACTGAACTTTTTGTTTGATTTTGGCAATGTAGGAGATGGCTCGGCCGAGTCTACTTTTCTCTTTGACGATATCGAACAAATCGCAGGACCTGCTCGCCCAAACCCAATACCAGCAAGTCTGCCCATCGATTTTGAATCAAGTGTTGTAACATCAGATTTTAGCGATGTATTTGGTGCAATAACCTCCGTTATCCCAAATCCTCAGGTAGATTCGGATAATTCAAGTGCTACCGTTGGTCAATTTCTTAGAAGTGGCGGGCAACCTTGGGCACAAAGTAAACTCGTTTTAACTGAATTCATGGATTATAGTACCCTTAGCTCAATTTCTATGAAAGTATATACAGAGGCCCCAGTAGGTACTTTGTTAAAATTTAAAGTGGAAAGCACCGCTTCAGGCGCAGCAAACGAACGAGATGTCTTTACAACAGTATCGGGGGCATGGGAAACCTATTCATGGGATTTTACAGGAGACCCTCCTGTGTATAACGTATTGACATTGATGTTGGGCTATGCTACACCTAACGATGCATCACCAAATGCAACCTTCCTTTTTGATGACATTGATCAAACACTTCCTGTTTTAGGGATTGGAAACAATCAAATTTCCCAATTAGAGGGTGTCTATGCCTACCCCAATCCTGCGCAGAGCACATTGACCATACGCTCAGAATATGAAAATATTGAACAAATCAATCTGTTTGACATGCTTGGAAAGCAGGTTTCCGTTTTTTATCCTAACAGCCCAAATATGACTATTGATGTTGCCCATTTATCCAAGGGAATTTATATCGCAAAGGTATCAACCCCTGCAGGAGTTGGTAGTATTAAATTAAGTATCGAATAGACCACGGAAAAATAGCCTTCTAAAATAGAAAAAAGCCTTTCGGATATTCCGAAAGGCTTTTTAATAACTAAATCAACCAATTTAAAAATGAGGTACTCACCCCTCAATTTTAACTTTTATAGTAATGGTAAGATTACTTTGTCTAGAACGTGAACAACACCATTAGCAGCTTGAATATCTACTAAACTTGTTACGATGCCACATACGCGATCATTAGCATCCGTAAGTGTAAACGCTGTGTTATCGGCGGTAATAGGCCCTCCTAATGTAGTAACTGTTCCATTAGGCAGCTCAGAAGACTGTACATTTGCAGCAACGATATGCTGTAACAAAACAGCGTCAACTAAAGCTGGATCTAAATCCCCCAATGCTGTGTTTCCTGATGGGTCTAACTCTAATAATAAATCTGCAAAGGCAGTGTTTGTTGGTGCAAAAACAGTAAATGGTCCAGCTGATGCGTCAGAAACAGTAGCAATGTAAGGTACCGTAGGAGTTCCTGTATCTGCCAATGCTAACGCGGCTACTAAACTCGATAGCGCAGGGTTTGTAGTTGCAAAAGTTGCAATGGTAGGAATAGCGATTACTGAACTTACGATATGTAAAACACCGTTCGTTGCCGTTTTATCAGGATCTGTAACAGTAGACTGCCCGTTTAATACTACAGACGAGCCCGCAGTAAAGTAAAGGCTAAGGTTCGTTCCGTTTGGTCCGGTTGCAGCCGTATTTTGGTAACCAGCTTCTGCCGCTACTAAGTCTGCTGCGCTAATAGTTGCTCCTACTATAACGTGGTTTAAAAGAATATTCGTTACCGCGGCCAACTCATCAGGAGACATATTGTTTAGATCGATTCCTGTTGCCGTTAGTAAAGTATCAAACGCAGCGTTATCGGGTGCGAAAACCGTAAAAGGTCCATCACCTTGAAGGGTGGTAACTAAGTCGGTCGCTTCTAAAGCGGCAGCTAGAGATGTTAAGCCGTTCGCTATCGCCACGTCAACTACAGTTGTCGTGGTAACTTCAGGCGTATTGTCATCATCACTACTGCAAGCGGCAAAGCCTACAAGCAGAATACTAACTAATAGAAATTTCATTGTTTTTGAGATAATTGTCATTTTTTTTGTTTTAAATTTATAGTAATGGTTTAATTGTTTAACAAATATATGTTTTAATTAAACAATATTGGCGTTCATTTTATTATTTACAATAAGTTTAACACTTCCGCGAATTCAAAAAAAAATTGAATTAGGCAGGTAGATACTGACAACACGGCTTTCAGGTGCCACATCATTTATACTGAGGTTCCTTGGCTTGCAGCCGTTAGGTTGGTATGATTTCAAAAAAGGAAGGGTTGACACCCTGAAAGAAACGAAGTATTGCAACTCCTTACTCTAGTTTTGTGCCACTACCCCTTCAGAATTATTACCTATTTTTGTATGATACGTCTTTAAGAGGTGCCTATCAATTTACTGGCAAAACGCCGGATGCTACATTAAATAAAGTCTCAGGTGAGTGCAGTAGAACCTTGCAGACTGCAACAAAGAAGGCTGCATTTGTTTGAATACCGTGGCTTAATGACTTTAAATAAAAACACTACGACGATTTTTAAAAGCGAACAATATATATGTCTTACAATTACCTCAGCTTATAAACCTGCATTAAGAAAAAGTGAAAGAAGGAAAAAAAACAGCCTCTAGCTGGACTATTTGTTTGGAATGTCAAGGACGCGGTAAAAAAAGTCGCAGGCTCCGCAAAAAAGTGCAACTTAGCTACCAAAAGGCAGTCGAACAATTTGAAAAAACGAAGGGCGAAGGAATGCCTCCCCTGCGACCGAAGGGACATCTATACTCTTGCTTGAACTGCGCGGGATCTGGCTTGCTTCCTTCTAATACGCGTCCTGAAGCCGACAAAGAAAACTTCCCAAACGTAGCTATTATTGGTGGTGGCATAGGAGGAATGGCCTTAGCTGTAGCTTGTTTGCACCGCGGAATCCCATTTACACTGTACGAGCGCGATAGCAACTTCGAAGCCCGATCTCAAGGCTATGGACTCACCTTACAACAGGCCAGTAAAGCTATTAAAGGATTCGGTATCTTCTCATTAGAAGAGGGTATTATTTCAACGAGACACCTGGTTCATACTACCAACGGAGCTGTGATTGGGGAATGGGGAATGAGAAAATGGAAGCCGTTAGATGCACAAACCTTGCCGAAGCGCACAAATATTCATATCGCACGACAGGCCTTACGCTTAAACCTAATGGATCAACTTGGCGCACATGATGCACTGAAGTGGGGGCACCAGTTAGTCAATTTAAAGGAACGCGAGGATGGCGGTAGTGATTTAAGCTTTCAAGTGGACGGAGAGATGACCCATGCCAAGGCAGATCTTGTGGTTGGAGCCGACGGTATTCGCAGTTCGGTTCGGAGGTTACTAATTGGGGAGGAACGCAGTCCTTTACGTTATCTGGGGTGTGTTGTAATATTGGGTATTTGTTCTTTAAAAGCACTTGAGGGTCTGGATAGTGCTTTGTTCGATTCGGCTACAGTATTTCAAACTGCCAATGGCAATGAGCGGATATATGTAATGCCGTATTCCTCAAACTCGGTGATGTGGCAGCTTAGCTTCCCAATGACCGAGCAGGAGTCTAAAACTTTAAGTGCTAAAGGAGCCAAAGCGCTCAAGGAAGAAGCGCGTCGCAGAACGCAGTGGCACGATCCCATTCCTCAAATGTTAGAGGCGACCTTAGAAAATCAGGTTTCTGGTTATCCCGTATACGACCGAAAAATGCTCGAACCTGAATGGTTGGAGAAAGGAGGGCAAATTACACTAATAGGAGATGCAGCCCACCCTATGAGCCCATTCAAAGGACAGGGCGCAAATCAAGCCTTGTTGGATGCCCTGGCATTAGCCAGGGGGATTTCTAGAGGATGTAGGCCCTTATCTCAATGGAGAAATGCGGGACTTAGAGAGAGTGTGTTAAATGAATTCGAATCAGAAATGCTCGAGCGCAGTGCCTCCAAGGTGAGAGATTCGGCCGAGGCTGCAAAATTCTTGCATTCAGAAACGGCACTCCATGAGGGTGATGAACCACGAGGACGGTGTTTAAAACGCAACATAAAAAAGGGACCGCTCTAGTTTGTAAAAACACAAGGGTTGTAAGACCCTATAAAAATTGAACAATAAGTGATCGAGCCTGCAAAATAATATGTATTTTGTAATGACTATTTTTTAGAGATTAACACCAAACAAAGTATGAGTAATAGCGAAAATACATTTTTAGGCGTATTGGCAGGCACAGCAATAGGGATTGTCTTAGGCATATTAATTGCCCCCGACAAGGGCGCTAATACCCGTCAAAAGATATCGGACGAAGCTTTAAAAACCAAACAAAAGCTTTCGGACACGGTAGACCAAATAAAAGAAAAATCGGATGCCTCGGCAACAACACAAAATCAAAATTTAGACGAGCATATCGAATCTATTCTATCGACGGTGAGCTACAAAGCTGACGAAGTGATCACCGCATTAGAACGTAAACTGAAAGATTTAAAAGAGAAGAATAAAGAATTTCAAGAAAATAACTAACGCAATGGACATTGTCGATTCTATTAGAGAAACCAATAAAAAAGCGACCGATCTAGGTGAAAAATATTTAAGAACCTCCTATAAATACTACAAGCTAAAAATCTTTCAACAACTAAGCATTTCTGTTGGCATGTTTTTTAAGGTAATACTAATTGGCACTTTATTGGTCATTGGTTTGGTTTTTATAGCATTGGGGCTCGCATTGTCTATTGGGGAATCCTTGGGGAGTTATCCAATAGGATTTATTAGTATGGGATTGATTTTTTTCCTTTTCTCGTCAATCGCTCTTCTATTCAAAAAGCGTATCACCGATTTTGTCGTGACCCTCTTATCCAAAACATTTTTTTCGTAACATGTCTGTATTGAAAAAATATAAAAATGCCGAAAGCGTCGCGCAGGATCTAAAAATATTAGACCTAGAGCGTAAAATAGCCTTTGAGAAAATCCAACATTTAAAAGAGGATTATTTAGAAAACTTAAAACCGGTAAATTGGATGCATTCTGGCATTACCAGGGTTGGCAAAGTTGTTGGCATATATCTCATAAAAAAAATGCTGAGGGAAAAGAGAACAAAAAAGTCCTAACAATTTTAAGGACCTTATCCCTGCAGATGTTTCTGGGCGCATGGCGCTCAATCCCTTTGGTTCGGATGTTACAGTGCAATTAAATGAATTCAATACGTAGATCATGAACTATTTTCAGATTCTTTTTTTTAGTACACTAAGCTTTTTGGCCAATGCTCAGCAAGAGCACATAAGCTATACATACAATGATTACCTTGTTCAAGTTTCAGACAGTTTGCTTACAGTAATTCATCCAAAATTGAATACCGTAGACACCGTCTTCTCCGATCAAGCCAAGGCGTATTACATCACAAAAGAGGGCGCAGAAATATCGAAGCTAGATATGGAAAAATTACAATACGCCAATCCTCAAAAATATAGCAATATCGATTCTATTGATGATCTTTATATCTCAAAAGAAAACTCATATATGTTATCCATAGTAGGCCCTTATATATCCTATGCTTATGAATTTTATTTTGACGGTGGTGCACACCCCTCTTATGGGAAATATTACCTTAGCTACAATATTGAGACAAAAAAAAGATTCAATCTGTCGGATTTTTTTAGTGATGAGGAGGTATATCTCGCACTCATTAAAAATGAGTTTATTTTAAACTATGTGAAGCCAAACAAGGCAGCGAATTTAGAGCAACTACTAGGGGGATTTTTTATGAACGCAGGCTGTGATTATTCATTAGATCTTTCCTCTTTTTCTTTTGGAAAAACAGAGAACAATCAAGTTACTATTTTTATTGGAGTAGCCCACGGATGTGAGGCAAGTCGGGGGAATTTTGAATTAATTTCTGTTCAACTAAGGATTCCAGAAAAATTAAAGCAGCCACTCGAAATTTCTTCGGAAGCACACTTATTAGATACCGATTAACTCGCAGGCATTGTTTTCTAGAAACCTGTATTTTAGGTAGCTTATACCTCAACGTTTTTCCATGTGTTAATGGAGCATTATTTGCAGAAAATATATTTATTCTTTATTAGATACGATTCAGAATACCCGGTGTGATAAGAAATTTTTGAAATAGGTTTATTACTTAAAAACATCTCTTTTGCTTTATTATTTCTTTCTTGTTTTATGAATTTGGCAGGGCTAAATCCTTTTTGCAGATTATTAATAGCACTGTAGTCTAAATCAAATTTGTCTTGCAATGTTTGTAAAGTGACTGTTCTTAGATTTTTAGTGATACATTTTTTTATTTCTTGAACCAAATCTTCATTTGATAAGTTTTTCTTTTTTAGTGTTTTAAAAAGTATCAAAAGCAATAATAAAAAACCCACTATAATTATGACTTCCAAGCTAATTTTGGAATCATTGTTTGGAATTGAATTTTGAAAATATGAACTATTTATTAAATTATTATCGTCCTCAATTTCATAAACTCCGTGAATACTTCCAAAACTGAGCCCATTTTTTGATCTAAATACAGCGTTACTGTTAAATTCGTCTACTATAAACTTGCTGTAAAGTTTTTCAATATTTTTTTCAAAAAGACTCAAACCATGATTCCCAGATATGAAAACCATCTCTTGGTTATCAATAATTGTGTGTGGTGAAATATTTAATTGAAATGTATTTATTAATTCAAGTCCATTCTCAGATCTTTTAAACTTTAATAATGATTTATTTTCTCCAAGTCCATAGAACAGAGATCCATCAAAACTGCACTCTAAGATATCTTTTAGGTAGTAATTAAAATTATCTTGTACAATACTTGTTTTGAAAGTATTTGTATTTAATGAAAAGTACTTATCATCATCAATAAAGTGAAACTCATTATCAAATTCAATTCGAGAATCAATCTTATTTTTTATTGGAATAATTCTCTTTTTTTTGGAATAAATTAAATCAAAACTATTTGAATTGTAGTCGTAGTTATAAATCCCCTTTGAGGAAAGCACCAAATAATTAGAATTTTCAATTAAATATATATCTGAAATTAATCCATACTCGGCATTGCTAAGTTTTGAGTTACTGTTCTCATACAGAATTTTTTCTTTGTTGTTTTTAAATTCTATGAGCCCATTATAGCAAATAAATGTGATACTATCGAACTCCCTTATTTGTCCATCGGTATATCTTGTTTTCTTGAGTTTAAAAGTATCAATAAACACCCCGCCATAGGTTCCAACACTATTTTCAGAGATTGACCGAACACTCTCGTAAGGAGTAAATTTGTAGGGATTGTCTTCGAATACGAGTAAATCTCCTTTTGATATAACATATAAGTAATTCTTATTGTACACAAAATCTGTAACAGTTTTGGAATGTGATTTGGGAAGTAGTACTGGAGAATCTATAAATTCAATTCTTAAGCCATTCCTTTTTTTTGTTAAGTTCGAATTTATTGAACCTTCAATGGTTTCGTCATACATTATCATGTTACCATTAAAAGAGTCAATAGCATACAAACCTTCATTTGAAGATACATATATATGGTTTTCATACAAAACAATATCATAAAAGATAGCATCATCATAAATATGTTTAATTGTATAATTTGAGCTTGCAAAAGAGTATTTGCAAAAAAACAAAAAACACATTATGATAATTTTTTTCATTTTTCTAAATTTATAATTGGTCATTTATACTAATTCAAATAATTTTAGTCATAGAAAAAACTAGATAGGTTTTATGGATTCATTTTTTAATTATGTCGTTTCTTAGAATGCCCGCTAGTAATATTTTTTAAACATGGTATACTTTTTCTTCATATGAGGAAGCTGTAAAAAGTGATTGGACTTATTATGGTCTATATCCAATATTGATCTAACTAACCTTCCATTTAAAAGAGGTTTGCCATATCTTTCCATTAAATATCTCTTCCTGTCAGATTCAAAGGTGGTTAATTTTTTTTCAAATACTAATTTCATTTCACTTGAAGAGATTTCATCGATGGTTTTTTGTAATTCTTCTTTTGTATAAAACGTGTCAGGTTTTGCAGAGCTCAATAGCTGTTGAAGATGTGCGTCGTCTTTAAAAACTAATTCTATTAACTCGAGTATTTCGTCTCTAACTGATTTATTCAATTTCATACAAAAATAATTTTTTTACGAAAATAGTACACAAAATACATCAGGATAATTATTTTTTTTGTTTAAAATTATCAAGATATAAAAAAAATCATCTTAAATAAGGTAAGTTATATCATTATGAAGAATCATCGTAAGGAGCGCTAATTTATAAAATTCGAATTGATTTATACGCTCATTATCAATCTTTTAAGATAATTTATTTTTTTATTTTACTTATCTAATTATCATAATTTTTATCTAATTACAGGAGAGGACAAATTTTATTGCAGGGCATGTTCCGCCCAATCATCAACTTAGAATAAAACCTCTGAAAATGGTAGAAACAGCTTCTAGATGTTAGTCGCAACAATTTAATGCAATTTCAAAAAAAATCTGACAACTTTAAGAACCTTATACCTCAAGGCTTTTCCATATGTCTATAGAGCATTTTTTGCAGAAAATATATTTATGCTTTAAAAGATACGATTCAGAATACCCAGTGTGATAAGAAATTTTTGAAATAGGTTTATTACTAACGAATTTTGCATCACCTTATTTATTTGTTAATACATTTTTTAGCGCTCATTTTCACAACATACTCTTGACCTGTGTTTCAATACTTTTTAATCATTTCTGCCATTGAAATTAACCTTTAACGTCTAAAACAACATAATAGATATTATTGTCGTCTTCAGTTTGTTCAGGCGCCGAATTAGTTACAGCTACTTCCTCTATGTCCCAATGATCGGGATCGATTTGGTCAATCGATGGGTCAAAACAAGTCATTTCCTTGATCTTCTCGATTGATAATGACCTAAGTTTCCACCTTGCATTGCGTTCTAAAGTATATCGATCATGGATCCCAATTGCTCCAATGAGAGTAATTTGATACATATTTGTTCCATCAGACAAGTCATATCCGTGGTCCACTAAAAATGTAAAAATTTTTTGATACGTTACGATGTCTATAGACCTAAGTTCATCACACAAAAATTCGAGTGCCCCCATATCACCTACATCAATAATAGATTCTAAATAATCCTGAAAACCATCATACTCCTCCTCCACATAAGGATTCGTGAGTTTTTTGAAGGGTTCTGGAGTAACATCTAGTTTTTTAAATTTTAATTTCTTTGTATTCTTATTGTACCAAGTGTCTTCTAGACAAGCAGATTTTGCAGAATCAGATACTTTTCGGATAAAATGGAGGTTATGCATTGCCTTTAGTTTTTTAGTTTTATTATTTGTTAAAGTAGATTTTGTTATTAAGTATTATATGGAGTTTGGTCTGTTTTAATGTATTATCCATGAAGCCATGTAGTTTCTTTGAATTCATAAACTTCTTTCCATCCTTTTTATGTTTATCCTGCAGATTAATGAGGGGCCTATTTGTTTTTTAGTGTTGTTATTTTGCTTACCCAAATATACCACATTAAACCTAAGTTGCAATCAATCAGGCTTTAACACAGGCAGGGTCATTGAACTTTATTCGTTTTTATAGCGTCCGAACGAAGAAAAGACCTAAACCAGGATACTAATCTTTTGACTATTTCATATAGGCCTCACGAAGACTACTTCTAAAGGAAAAGGGATTATATAAAGACAGAGATGTCAGAGAATAATTCCAAATACAAAGCAGCACGAAAAACAATTAGGGAGAAATACAAAATTGAAATTAGTATGCATCATGTTTTAAGAATGACTGGTAATTAGTTAGCGTTTAAAGCAAAAAAAAACCTCCAACCAAATAAAGGTTGAAGGCTCTACAAGTACTCGAGGCGGGAACCTGCCTGCCAGCAGGCAGGCCGAACACTATGCACGACCATCCCTTATAATTCGAAGCTGCTCTTTACCAGTTCCAGATTTCCAATATTTCTCACGCTTTCGAGCCTCAATTCTATTCTCACAAGATTCAATATACAGTAACCGAAATGGTAAATAAGGACGTGTAGTCTTTTCCTTCCCCACATTGTGCGCGCTCATTCTCCTCTTAACAGCAGAAGTCATACCTAAGTACATGTAATTTCTTCTTAAACTTGATAAAGCATAAACGTAATACATAAAAAAACTCCCCAAAATTAATTGGGGAGTTTTAGTACTCGAGGCGGGAATCGAACCCGCACGACCGAAGTCACTGGATTTTGAATCCAGCGCGTCTACCAATTCCGCCACTCGAGCAAATATGGACGGCAAAAATAATAAATTCTTATGAGTAAAAACCTAATTAATGCGAAAACAATAGAGTGCTTTGTATACGCTCTTTTTTTACAAACCGACATTTCTACATATTGTTAGTAAATCCTAATATCATTTTTATAAAAACACTGTTGATTAATTTACATTTGTATCCATTGTCACATAAAAAACACAACGCACACTCATGATGAAGCCCGAACCTAAGATCTTTGCCTGTAAACAAAGTGAATCCCTAGCTAAAGATATTGCTCATTTATTCGGCGTTCCCTTAGGGAATGTGATCACTTCACACTATAGTGATGGCGAATTTCAACCTTCTTTTGAAGAATCCGTTCGCGGGAGTCGTGTTTTTATTATTGGTTCTACCTTTCCTAATAGTGATCATCTCATGGAAATGCTCCTCATGTTGGATGCCGCCAAACGATCATCGGCGAGGCATATAACTGCAGTGCTCCCTTATTTTGGATGGGCACGTCAAGATCGAAAAGACAAGCCTCGGGTGCCAATTGCTGCAAAGCTGGTAGCAAAAATGTTGGAAACCGCCGGAGCAACTCGTGTAATCACTATGGATTTACACGCCGACCAAATTCAAGGCTTTTTCGAAAAACCGGTTGACCATTTATTTGCATCGACCGTATTCTTACCCTACCTACGGAAGTTAAATTTAGACAACCTTACCATTGCATCTCCAGACATGGGTGGTTCTAAAAGAGCCTATGCCTATTCTAAGGCCATGAAAAGCGATGTCGTTATCTGTTACAAGCAGCGCGAGAAAGCGAATATTATCTCCCACATGGAACTCATCGGTGATGTTAAGGGGAAAAATGTAGTACTTGTTGATGATATGGTCGATACTGCTGGAACCTTAACGAAAGCCGCCGATTTAATGATGGAGCGCGGTGCGCTAAGTGTGCGTGCTATTTGTACGCATCCCATACTTTCAGGCGACGCCTATGACAAGCTTGAAAACTCAAAACTCGAAGAGCTAATTGTAACCGACTCGATTCCTCTAAGACAAGAAAGCAGTAAAATAAGAGTCATTACCTGTGCTAATTTGTTTGCAGATGTCATGCTAAGCGTTCACTCAAATGAATCGATTAGTTCTAAATTCTTAATGTAAAAAAATACAGAAATACCGATTCCTTCAACTCCGCTCAGCACCAGCCGCAGCTAGAAAAAAGAACAAAGACCTTTCAATTCTCGATCTTTTCTCTTTTTTCTTTCTTCTATACGCTATAATTTTTCTCTTTTTCAGAAAAAACAGTACATTTGCACCCGCTTAACGCTATTTGTTAGGCACTAACAAAATTTATATAAAATGAAATCAATTACAATCAACGGATCTCAAAGAGAAAGCGTAGGCAAGGTAGCTACCAAAGCCTTACGTAATGCTGGAATGGTTCCTTGCGTAGTATACGGAGGAGATAAGCCTGTTCACTTTTCAGCACCAGAATTATCTTTTAAAAATTTAATCTACACCCCGGATGTGCACACAGTTGTGATCGTATTGGAAGACGGCGTTAAAGTAAACGCCATCCTACAAGACATTCAATTTCACCCGGTAACTGACCGTATCCTTCATATGGATTTCTACCAAATATACGACGACAAAGAGGTGATGATGGAAATTCCTGTGCGTATTACAGGGAACTCTCGTGGTGTTAAAAATGGTGGTGTTTTACGAGTTGTAACGCGTAAATTACGTGTAAAGGCACTTCCTGCAAATCTTCCTGATTTTATCGAAGCTGATATTACAGAAATGAAAATTGGAGAGAAAATGTACATCACGGATGTGCCTTCTGATAACTTTATTATCCAGCATACAGACAACACTGTTATTTGTCAAGTTAGAACTTCTCGTGTTGCTGTTGAGGATGAAGAAGCTGAAGAAGCTGAAGAAGGTGCAGAGGGAGAAGCTGCTGCCGAAGGTGCAGAAGCTCCTGCAGAAGCTTAATACTTCTATTGAGAATATAATTCAAAAGCATTCCGTTAATTCGGGATGCTTTTTTTATTTTTACTAAAAACATTCGTAGCTTATGTTCGACTATTTCCGAAGGTTTTTCGCTTTTACAAAAAACAGTGTTTCTGAAAATACTCGGAAACGTACAAAAAGTTCCCCCGATCAAGCCGGGGAAGTAGACATGAAAAAATTTCTTATCGTTGGATTAGGCAATATCGGCCCAAAGTATCATAACACGAGGCATAACATAGGATTTAAAACGCTAGACTATCTAGCCGAAAAAGAAAACCTTACATGGGAAACTGCAAAACTTGGCGATATCACAGTTTATAAAGTAAAGGGCAGGTCGTTTCTACTTCTTAAACCAAGCACATATATGAACTTAAGTGGAAAGGCGGTCAAGTATTGGCTCGATAAAGAGAAGATACCCCTAGAAAATCTTTTGGTCGTTACAGACGACCTCAACCTACCCTTTGGAAGTATTAGGGTCAAAATAAAAGGAAGCGACGGAGGACACAACGGGCTAAAAGACATTCAAAACGTGTTACAAACAACAAAATACAATCGTTTCCGATTCGGAATTAGCAACGAGTTTTCGAAAGGCAGTCAAATTGATTATGTTCTTGGAGATTGGTCTTCAGATGAAGAAAAGCAACTTCCAGAGCGATTAGAAATTAGTAAAAAAATTATTGAATCCTTCGCACTTGCAGGAATTAATATTACAATGAATAGCTATAACGGTAAGTAACGTGAACATATATTCTTCAGCCTCAAAATATCATAATCCGCGCGGAAGTGTTGTAACAATTGGAACATTCGACGGGGTTCACATAGGGCATAAGGCACTATTAAATCGTTTGGTGAAAACCGCCAAGAAGGAGGATTTGGATGCGGTAGTGCTAACGTTCTTTCCGCACCCAAGGATGGTATTGCAAACCGACGCATCTATTCAACTAATTAATACGATTGATGAACGTATAGATTTAATAAGTAAAACAGGGCTGGATCATTTAATAATCCATCCATTTACTAAAGCCTTTTCAAGGCTAACTGCACTCGAATTTGTTAGAGATATTTTAGTACATAAATTAAATATTAAGAAAATTGTTATTGGCTACGATCATCGCTTCGGCAGAAATCGCAATGCAGATATCGAAGATCTTAGAGCGTTTGGATTGACCTACGGTTTCGAGGTTGAGGAAATAAGTGCTCAAGAACTAGACGATGTTGCTGTAAGCTCAACAAAAGTCAGAAATGCCCTGAAAGAAGGTGATATTCAAACTGCTAATACATATTTAGGATATCCTTTCATGCTTTCTGGCACCGTCGTAAGAGGCAAAGAAATTGGGCGTACCATTCAATACCCCACTGCCAATCTAGCGCTTTCTGAAGATTATAAGTTGATTCCTAAAGAAGGTGTTTATGTGGTAAAGGCAACTATAGATTCTAAAATAATCTATGGGTTAACCAGCATTGGCACGAACCCTACGGTGGGTGGAACTTTAAAAACCATTGAAACGTATTTCTTAAATTTTAGCAGCGATTTATATGAAAAGAAACTGCAAATAGAATTTCTCACGCACATACGCGACGGAGAAACGTTCAAGTCGATGGATGCGCTAAAAAAAGCCATTCAAAGTGATGAAGATTTTGCTAGAAATTTTCTAAAAAACCATGAATAACTTACTCTTCAAACAAATTGACAATACGGGGCTCGTCTTATTTCGAGTGGTATTTGGATTGTTAATTAGCATTGAAGCTTTTGGAGCCATTGCCACTGGGTGGGTGCGACGAACCCTTGTCGAACCTGATTTTACATTTAATTTTATCGGGTTTGAATTTTTACAGCCACTCGTTGGCGACACCATGTATTTCTATTTCGTACTCATGGGTGTCTTCGGGCTTATGGTCATGTTAGGATATAAATATCGAATGAGTATGGCAGTATACGCTCTGATGTGGTCGGGCGTATATCTCCTGCAAAAAAGCGCGTATAACAATCATTACTATTTAATGATGCTCTTGTGCTGGGTGATGGCGTTCCTACCTGCCAATCGATGGCTTTCACTGGATGCAAAATACAATAGCTCGTTACAATCTAGATCAATGCCTCAATGGTGTTTACTGGTTCTTATTTTACAAGTATGGCTTGTATACACCTTTGCCTCCATCGCAAAATTCTACCCAGATTGGCTAAATGGAACCGCAATTGCATTGTTTATGAATAGTAAAGAGAGTTATTGGCTTATCGGTCCAATGCTGCAATTGGATTGGGTGCATCAAACCATCATTTATGTTGGAATCGTATTCGATTTATTAATCATCCCGCTATTGCTATGGAGACGTACACGAATGATTGCCTTTGCCATCTCGGTGGTATTTCACCTCTTTAATTCGGTGGTATTTCAAATTGGAATATTCCCTTATATGTCGATAGCATTTGCACTCTTTTTCTTTTCTTCGGAAACACTTAAGAAACGGTTCATACCTCTAAAGTACCAGTCGATACCTGCCCATTCTACTCCGCCAAACAGCCGGGCAAAATACAATAATATACCAATCGGTATATTTTCTCTTTACTTTATCATTCAACTCGCACTTCCAGTGCGTCACTGGTTTATCCAAGACGATGTTTTATGGACCGAAGAAGGCCATCGCCTTAGTTGGCGCATGATGCTTCGTTCCAAAAGAGGCAATGTCACGATTTGGGCAGTAAATAAAGAATCTGGAGAACGCTATCGGTATAACTACAATGCATTGTTGAAAAACAAACAAAAACATTCGTTTAAGACAAAACCTGACCTCATTTGGCAACTTGCACAACGAATAAAAAAAATCGAAGCTGATAAAGGTATTGATGCGGCGGTGTATGTAGATGCTAAGGTTCGCGTTAATGGTGGCGTATTTCATCAATTCACCAACCCTGAAGTGGATTTAGCCGCAGTAAAGTGGCACCCTTTTAAACATCATGAATGGATTTTACCCTCCCCTGCAGATTATCACAAAAAGGATGATATAAAATAAGTCTAATTCCGTAAATTTGCTGGCTTAAACGTCTATTGCCATGCTACAAGTAACAGAAATAAGAGAACACAAAGACAAGATGATTGCTGCACTAGCCAAAAGAGGCATCGATGCAACTCAGGTTCTTGAAGACGTGATTAAAACGGATGAACTTCGCAGAAGCACACAGGCCAAGCTTGATGAAACACTCGCTCAGTCTAATACGTTCTCTAAGGAGATTGGCATCTTGTTTAAAAAAGGCGAAACACAAAAAGCAGGCCTTTTAAAAGAAAAAACAATTCAATTAAAAGAAGCTTCTAAAGTAGTAAGTGAGCAGCTTACTGAAGCCTCAGAAAAGCTTCAACAATTGCTCTTTACCATTCCTAATATTCCCAACGAACTAGTCCCAGCCGGAAACGATGAGACTAATAATGAGGAAGTATTTCACGAAGGTGAGATTCCTGTTTTAGCTGAAGGATCCTTGCCCCACTGGGAATTAGCCAAAAAATACGACATCATTAACTTCGAGTTGGGTGTGAAAATTACCGGTGCTGGTTTTCCTGTATACAAAGGAAAGGGTGCCCGTTTGCAACGCGCGTTAATAGCCTATTTCTTAGATAAAAATACCGAAGCGGGTTATACCGAATACCAAGTTCCACATTTAGTAAATGAAGCGTCGGCGCTCGGGACAGGGCAATTACCCGACAAAGAAGGTCAAATGTATCATGCCACCGAAGACGACTTGTATTTAATTCCAACGGCTGAAGTTCCCATCACCAATATGTTTCGAGGAGATCTAGTAAATTCTAACAATTTGCCCATCCTTTGTACTGGTTATACGCCTTGTTTCAGAAGAGAAGCAGGTAGCTACGGAGCCCATGTTCGTGGCTTGAATCGATTGCATCAATTTGACAAAGTAGAAATCGTTCGAATTGAACATCCAGAGAAAAGTGCTGACGCTTTAGATGGCATGGTCGAGCATGTGAAAGATATTTTACGCGAATTAAAATTACCCTATAGAGTACTTCGACTATGTGGAGGTGACTTGGGTTTTACCGCTACTTTAACCTATGATTTTGAAGTGTTTTCGACCGCTCAAGACCGGTGGTTAGAAATTTCTTCAGTATCGAACTTTGAAACATTTCAAGCAAACCGGTTAAAATTGCGTTTTAAAGATACAGACGGGAAAAACAAACTTGCACATACACTAAACGGTAGTTCACTAGCGTTACCAAGGGTTTTAGCTGGTATTTTAGAAAACTATCAAACGCCTGATGGGATCAAAATTCCAAAGGTTCTCATTCCGTATTGTGGTTTTGATCTGATCAAATAATAGGCATTGATAATCCTGTGCTTTGATCAGATACCCTAGAGCCGTTTGGCTGGCTTTGCCTTTTTTCTATTTGTTCTCAAAATTTTAACGCTTTATACCTAAAATAGGTGCTATTTTTGATGTATTAATTCATGAATCAAAACCCTATATTTACCAAATGCGATGCACCTTTGTTTTAATATTTCTTTTTCTGAGTGCATCTGTTATGGGCCAAAGCCAACTATTGGCTAAAAATTACTTTTCCCAGGGAGAATACGAAAAAGCAATCAGTGTATACGAGAAATTGGTTCGCCGAAACCCTAGACGATTGGACCTATTAAAATCCTTAGTTGAGGCCAATCAACAACTGAGGCAATTTGAGGTTGCGGAAAAATTATTAGTAAACAAGCTAGGTTCTGGGAATATTAGTCCTCAATTGTATATAGAATTAGGACACAATTACGCCCTACAAGAGAATGATTCTCTGGCCAATTACAATTATCAATTGGCTGTCGACTTTGTGGAACGCTCTCCCAATTACATCCTTAATGTAGGCAAGACATTTGAAAGTTATAATTTGTTAGACTACGCCGTGATGGCCTATGAAAAGGTTATGGTAGTAAGTCCAAGATTGGATTTTAACATGCAGCTTGCTCGGATATACGGAGAACAGGGCAATCACGAAAAGATGTTTGCAAAATATGTGAATTTAATAGAAAAGAATCCTTCGAACAAGCCTATTGCACAGCGTAATTTCAGTCTCTATATTAGTGAGGACCCTGCCAACGAAGGAAATATTATTCTGCGCAAAATATTGATAAAAAAAATACAGAATGACCCCAACATCTTATTTAACGAATTGTTGAGCTGGTTGTTTATTCAGCAGAAAGATTTTAAGAAAGCATTTATACAGGAGAAAGCAATTTACAAACGTGTTGGAGAGGATCTAAGAGACCTGCGAACTTTGGCGGTTATTGCCATTAATGCGAAGGATTATAAAAACGCTCAAGACATTGTGGAGTTCTTAATCGAAAATTCGAGCACCCAAGAAGGCAGATTACAGGGGCATCAATATTTGTTGACAATTGCTTTGCATACCACTCCAAAAGAAGAATATGCAACGATTGAAAATCAATTTGAATCCTTATTTGAAACCTTTGGGCGTTCGGCAAGAACATATTTCCTTCAGATCGACTACAACCATTTCTTAGCCTTCAAAATGAATAAGAAAGAGGAAGCGGTTGCAAATTTAAAAACACTCTCAACCAAGAAACTTACATCCTATCAAGAGGCTCGTGTAAAAATGGAACTCGCAGATATTTTGGTGCATGAAGAAAAATTCAATCAAGCACTGATTTATTATTCTCAAATTCAGAAAAAAGTAGCGTCAAACATTTTAGCGCAACAGGCTCGGTTTAAAGTAGCGCAGACCAGTTATTTTAAAGGAGATTTTGAGTGGGCGCAGGTGCAATTGGACGTTCTTCGAAAATCGGCATCACAGCTTATCGCAAATGATGCCATGCAATTGAGTTTGATGATTAGTGATAATTCTCTGGAAGATTCAACTCAAACAGCGCTAAACAAATATGCAAAAGCTGATTTTATGGCGTTTCAGCGTAAAGACAAAGACGCTATTATCGCTTTTGAAGAAATTAGTCTGAACAACAAGGGAGAACAAATTGAAGATGAGGTCTTACTGAAATTAGGGAAGCTCTATGAAAAAACAGAACAGTATTCCAAAGCTGAAGCCAGTTATTTGAAAATAATGGAGTTCTACAACGATGATATTTTAGCAGACGATGCCCATTTTCTGCTGGCAGAACTTTATCAATACAAACTAAATCAACCTGACAAGGCGAAGGAGCTATATGAGCAAATTATTTTTAATTTTGCCGATAGTATATTTTTTGTGGAAGCTCGAAAAAAATACCGTGCGCTTCGCGGTGATGACCTAAATTAAGAATCAAAACAATGTATATCTACAACGTTACCATAAATATAGAAACAAGCATCCACGACACCTGGTTGGAGTGGATGAAATCGGAACATATTCCTGCAATGCTCGCAACGAAAAAATTTAGTAAAGCACTTATGACCAAAGTCTTGTTTGAACAAGAAATGGATGGAGTTACCTATTCGGTGCAATACACGACCGATAGTAAAGAGACTCTGAAAAGGTATTATGCCGAAGATTCGGAAAGACTTCGAAAATTAAGCCAGCCTTTTACGGGGAAGTTTGTGGCTTTTAGAACCGAGTTAGAAGTAATCGATGAGCAATAAAGAGAATAGAGGTCCAAAAAGGTTTAGTCCCAGCGATAAAGGCGTTCGGGCTAAGAAACATTTAGGGCAGCATTTTTTGAAAGACGAAGGCGTTGCTGAAAAAATTGCTAATACTTTAAATTTTAATGGCTATAATAAGGTGCTCGAAATTGGACCTGGAACAGGAGTCCTCACAAAATACCTGTTAGAAAAAGACATCGAATTGGTGGCAATGGACCTCGATCGCGACTCAATCTCTTTTCTTGAAGCGAATTATCTCAATAAAAACTTACAACTGCTCGAAGCAGATTTCTTAAAATACGATCTTTCAGATGTTTTTGGCGAGAGTGAGTTTGCTGTCACTGGAAATTTTCCATATAATATCTCGACTCAAATTGTGTTTAAAACCCTTGAAAACAAAGAGAAAATCCCTGAATTCACTGGGATGTTTCAAAAGGAAGTTGCACTACGCATTTGTGCTAAAGAGGGAAGTAAGACCTACGGAATTCTATCCGTGCTTACCCAAGTTTTCTACGAAGCAGAATACCTTTTCACGGTACCACCCACTGTTTTTAATCCACCCCCAAAAGTAGAAAGTGGTGTGCTTAGACTCGTTAGGAAAGCCGACTTTTCCTTGGCCTGTGATGAAAAAATGTTGTACAAAGTGGTGAAGACAGCATTTCAGCAACGTAGAAAAACAATGCGAAATAGTTTAAAATCCTTCAATCTTTCCGATAAAATAAAAGAAGACACTATCTTTGGCCAGCGCCCTGAACAACTTTCAGTGGCACAATTTGTCGCACTCACACTTAAATTGGAGGAAGATGCAATTTCAACTCACAAGTGATTTTATAAAAAACGTTGAGCAACTAGTCGCTAAAAAAGATGGCAACAAGTTGCGTGAGCTACTGCATGAATTGCATTTTGCCGATATCGCTGAATTGCTTGAAGAACTTTCAAGCGACGAAGCGACCTACTTGATTAAAATACTTGAATCGGAACTCACATCAGAAGCCTTAATGGAGCTTGATGACGATGTTCGTGAAAAAATTCTGAGCAGACTATCCCCTAAAGAAATTGCTCAGGAACTCACAGAAATGGATACCGATGATGCTGCAGATATTATTGCAGAATTAGATGAGGATATTCAAGAAGAAGTAATCAATAAACTAGATGATGAAGAGCGTGTAGCAGATATTATCGAGCTTCTAAAGTATGACGAGGATACCGCTGGGGGATTGATGGCAAAGGAATTGGTGCAAGTGAAGGAAACCTGGACCGTCGCTGGCTGCGTCAGAGAAATGCGACGTCAAGCCGAAAATGTTACACGTGTGCATTCAATCTATGTAACCGATAAAGAAGGGAAGCTAAAGGGCCGTTTGTCTTTAAAAGACCTCTTAACAGCTTCAGAAAAAAGCAAAATAAGTGAAGTTTATATTCCAAAAGTAGATTATGTTACCGTTCATACGGAAGGAGAAGAAGTCGCTAGGATCATGCAGAAGTATGACTTAGAAGCAATTCCTGTTGTAGATGAAGACGGTCTTCTGGTAGGACGTATTACCATTGACGATATTGTAGATTTTATTAAGGAAGAAGCCGATAAAGATTATCAAATGGCCGCTGGTATTTCAAGCGACGTAGAGGCAGATGACAGTGTTTGGGAGCTTACAAGAGCACGATTACCCTGGCTTATCTTAGGCCTTTTTGGAGGCTTGGGAAGTGTCTATATCATGAAGGGTTTCGATGAAGCAATAGCAAATTATCCAATACTATTTTTCTTTACACCCCTTATAGCTGCCATGGCAGGAAACGTAGGGGTCCAATCCAGTGCGATTATTGTGCAAGGTTTGGCCAATGATAATGTAAAAGGAAGCCTTGTAAATCGACTGGTAAAAGAAGTGGGGCTAGCGCTTATAAATGGGACCGCCCTAAGTGCCCTCGTCATGCTATTCGGGTTTATTGTTGGTCAGGATTTACTGGTGAGTATTGCCATAGCTGTCTCAATGCTTTCGGTAATTATTGTGGCTGCACTCATCGGAACTTTTGTGCCTATTATTCTCGACCGAAGAGGTATTGATCCAGCCATAGCAACAGGTCCATTTATTACGACAAGTAATGACATCTTCGGAATTTTTCTATTCTTCTATCTTTCGAAAATCATCTTAGGCTTTTAATTACTGTTGTATTTTTGCCTCAGATCACCGGCGCTTTATTGTCAATAGAGAAGCATGATCATGACTACAACCTTACGTATCTAAAACAGATCCTGCCAAACAGAAAAACACAATACCCAGCCAAAATTTCCACCGAAATTAGTACCTTGTTCAACAAATTGTGCTCAATTGAAGACCATCAACGTAAAGGAAAAGCTTACAACATTCAGTGCGCATTGGCATCCCCATCAAATTGCGATAGTGGACGACATGCAAGTTCTTTTGGCGAAGCTCAAAGGAGCGTTTATATGGCACATGCACGAGAAGGAAGACGAGCTTTTTTACGTACAGAAAGGCACCTTAGAAATGCATTTTAGAGACCGAATGGAGTTGGTTTGTGAAGGAGAAGTAATTGTTGTCCCTAAGGGAGTAGCGCATTGTCCTAAAACGAAAGATGGAGAAGAAGTGCATGTCTTACTCTTCGAAAAATTAACCACAGCACATACTGGAAACATTCTTAGTGAAAAAACCCAAACCCAGTATCCAAAAATATAAATCTTGAAAATCCTACACCTTGACAAGAATCACCCCATCCTAATCAAGCAACTCGAATCTGCTGGGGCTACGAATCACGAAGACTACACCTCCCCCAAGGAGCTCATTGAGCAGAAAATAAATCAATATGATGGGATTGTAATTCGGAGTCGGTTTAAAATAGATTCCCAATTTATCGACGCAGCTACCAACCTGAAATTTATTGCGCGCGTTGGTGCCGGTCTCGAAAGTATCGATATTCCATATGCTGAAAGTCGCAACATCAGGCTCATTTCTGCTCCAGAAGGGAATAAAAATGCCGTTGGAGAACATACCTTAGGCATGTTGCTTTCCTTGTTTAACAATCTAAACAAAGCAGATCGTGAACTCCGTCTTGGTGCATGGAACCGTGAAGCCAACAGAGGAATAGAGTTGGACGGTAAGACTGTTGGGCTCATTGGATACGGTAATATGGGAAAGGCATTCGCCAAAAAACTAAAAGGGTTTAATTGCACGGTGCTTTGCTATGATATTAAGAATGATGTCGGAAATAAAAATGCAACTCAGGTTTCTCTGAAAACGCTTCAGGAGCTAACAGATGTTTTAAGTATACATGTCCCTTGGACTGCGCACACCGATAAAATGATACATGCCGATTTCATTAATGATTTTCAAAAACCATTTTGGCTCCTTAATACTGCTAGAGGCAAATGTGTCGTTACTTCCGATCTAGTCAATGCTATTAAAAACGAAAAGATATTAGGAGCCGGTTTGGATGTGTTAGAATACGAAAACCTATCGTTTGAGTCGTTGTTTACCGACAAGGAGCTTCCGAAGCCATTGGTAGCATTATTACAATTTGACAATGTAATAGTAAGCCCTCACATTGCGGGATGGACGACTGAAAGCAAAAAGAAATTAGCGGAAGTAACCGTTGAAAAAATCCTGAATATAAGCAATACCTAATGCCAGGGCTACTAAGCAGCGATTTTGACGGGAAGAGTTAATACCCCCGAAAGACCTGCTTTTCGCCTCATAACATAAAAGAATACCCATAGAATTAACTAATCAAGATGCCGGGGGCTACCCGTAATATTATGAAAACAGCAGAATTTTTACAAACATTAGAATCAAATAGCACAAAGGCGCTCCTTTTCGAATACACAGCAGGGCAGCTTGTTGGTGCAAACTATCATATCACAGAAGTGAAACACATTTCGGTAGACTCTGTTGATTGCGGCGCGCAAACAGATGCATGGAAAGAAACGATTATTCAACTATGGGAAAGCCCTTCAGAGCTAGGAAAAACAGAATATATGACTAGCCATAAAGCGCTCGAAATTCTTAATCAAGTGGGGAAAATGAAGCCATACGACCTCCATTCAGAAGTTAAGATTGAATACAGCAATTCGCTATTTCACACCGCACAACTATTCGTTTCGGGCTTTGAACTATCACATGGCACACTGCTCTTTAAACTTGCGATTGAAAAAACAAATTGCAAAGCCGCCGACATTTGTGGGGTTCAAGATACCACCGATATTATGGCAGAAGAGGCAAAATGTGCACCAGGAAGCGGTTGCTGTTAGGCTGAAAATGGCACTGTTAAAAAGTAATGTCATGTATTTTCTAAATATCAAGCGCTAGTATTAGTGATTTTACAAGCACTTATATTTCATATCTTTAACAAAACAATTTTAATAAACATCTTTTTTATGAAATACGCTGCACTCACCTTAGTCCTCCTGCTTGTTTTTTCATGTAAAACAGAGAAAACAAAGACCGACTACCTGGGCATTGTAAATGTTGAAATAAGCGGGAAGGAAAAAGCAATCCCTCACTTTGAAAAAGGCTTGTTATTGCTTCACTCTTTTGAATATGAAGATGCCCGCGAAGAATTTATAAAGGCACAAGAAGAAGATCCTCTTATGCCGATGTCTTATTGGGGCGAGGCGATGACCTACAATCACAGTTTGTGGGGAGAACAAAACTACGATGATGGTATGGCTGCGCTAAACCAGATAGAAGGTATTGCACTAGAGACATCTGCAACCGAATTAGAGAGAGACTTCATTAAAGCGGCTCAAATTCTGTATCAGCCTAAAACAGAGAAAACCGTAAGAGACCAAGACTACGCCAATTTTATGGAAGGATTGTCGAAAAAGTATCCGTCAAATCATGAAATTGCCGCTTTTTACGCCTTGTCTCTATTAGGCTCTGTACCTGAAGGGCGAGATGATGCTATTTATGGAAAAGGCGCCAAAATCGCGCAAAGTGTGTTGGAAGAAAACCCAAATCATCCCGGAGCTTTGCATTATCTAATTCATTCTTATGACGACCCTAAGCATGCGAATCTTGCCTTAGCAGCGGCTAATTTATATTCAAAAGTGGCCCCAGATGCCAGCCACGCATTACACATGCCCTCCCATATTTATGTAGCAATGGGGATGTGGAAAGAAGTGGTTTCCTCAAATATAAACTCCTACCAGGCCAGCTTGAACCGAATGAACAGAAAAGGATTGGGCAATGATGCGCGTGGTTATCATGCGTATCATTGGCTCGAGTATGGGTATTTGCAGGAAGCAAAAAAGGAAGAAGCAAAAAAAATGGTGCTGGATATGCAACAGTACGCCTCAGAAACTCCGTCAAAAACAGGAAGGCTTTATCTTGTATATTTAAAAGGAACGTATTTGATAGAAACGAAAGACTGGGGGGGAGAAATTGCCAGCATTCCTGTTAACATAACCGATCTAAATGTTTCCATTCGCTCGCAATATCATTTTTTAGAAGGCATGAAAGCATACGTAAAAAGCGACGCGAATCTACTCGATAGCATTATTGATATCACAGAAAAAGACTACGCTAGAGAATCCTTTGTCCTGTCAAATAGCACCTCAAAAATCTGCTCGGCTGTATCTCGTGACGAAGCTTCTAATAGAGACCTAATTGAGTCTAAAATTAGACAAACACAATTAAGAGCCTTACAGGCTACTCTGAAAAAAGACAGCGCTTTAGCTGAAAAATATTTCCTAGAATCTATTGATCTTGAAGAAAGCATCAGCTATAGTTATGGCCCTCCATCTGTTCAGAAGCCTACGCGTGAGTTATATGCCGATTGGCTGGTTGCCCAGAACAAAAATGAAGCGGCAGCCATCCAATATGAAATGATACTTAAAAGTGCCCCAAAAAGATTGCTTGCTTTAAAAGGGATTGAAATGGCAAAAGGATAATGCGATGATAAGAATATTTAATTTACCCATTAAAAACAGACTCTTAGGCTTCCTTATTTTCTGTTTACTCTGCAGTTGTAATTCAAATAACACCTTGCCCGACCCCCTGGAAGCGGGATGGAACAAACAAGCCGTATGTGAACTTCTAGAAGAGAATTCGAAAATGAGAGTGCTACAATGCAGCTTTCCCCCTGGCGTGGGCCACGAAAGACATTACCACAGTGCTCACTTTGGGTATGCGCTATCCGGAAGCACCTTTAGAATTAAAGACACGACAGGAATTAGAGAAGTTAAAGTCCCAAGTGGTACACGTTTTTACAACGAGGGGATTGAATGGCACGAAGTTTTAAACATTGGTGACAGTACCGCTGTTTTTTTGATTATGGAACCAAAATAACGTTTGTTTAAAGCCTGCAGAAGCTAACAACCCCCCTAACTTCAAATACATCTGATATTGTGAAAGTGCTTAGTATAATTTGCGTTGCCAAATTAGGGATTCGACCTTATACATTGCGCAACAAAAACACAGATAAAAAAATGGAAAAGAAAAACCCTAGCCCTTCTATGGAACTTTCCTATCTTAGAATGATGAAACTACCACTACTGTTTTTATCGTTTATATTGCATATTGGATGTAATAATATTAAAACGAGTCCTGATCAAAAAGACAAGCCAGCGACCCTAGTTTCTGAAACTTCTCTTGTTGTATTGGGAACAATCCAAGATGCTGGATCGCCGCATATTGCATGTAAAAAAGCATGTTGTGCGCCTTTATTTGGAAAACCCAACTCCCTTCGGAAAGTTGTTTCCTTGGGTGTAGTTGATCCACAAAATGATATATCGTTTCTTTTTGAAGCCACTCCAGATATCACTTCACAGCTTAAAAGCTTGAAGCAGTTTTCGAACTCTGAAAAGGAATTACCTGATGGAATCTTTCTGTCTCATGCTCATATTGGACATTACACAGGCCTCATGTATTTGGGGAAAGAAGCTACTAATGCAAGTCAAGTACCCGTTTATGCCATGCCGAGAATGAAGACATTTCTGGAAAATAATGGCCCATGGAGTCAGTTGGTAAGCAGCAATAATATTGCCCTTAATGAGATTGAAGATCAAAAAGAAATTACACTCAGTTCAAACCTAAAGGTAATTCCTTTCAGCGTTCCACACAGAGATGAATTTTCAGAAACGGTTGGTTTTAAAATTATTGGCCCAAAAAAATCAGTGTTATTTATACCAGATATTGATAAATGGGAAAAGTGGGGAACAGACATTTCTGAGCTAATATCTCAAGTCGATTATGCATTTGTGGATGCCACTTTCTTCGATGGAGATGAAATTAATAGTCGGGATATTTCAGAAATCCCTCATCCTTTCATTATTGAAAGCCTCGCCCTTTTTAAAAGATTGCCTGCCGAAGAGAAACAGAAAATACACTTTATTCATTTCAATCATACGAACCCTGTGTTAAACCCAGAAAGTGATGCTTTTGAGGCGGTCTATGAAAACGGGTTCAATCTGGCACAAATACATATGGTTATTCCATTATAATACGCTAGGACTGATAAAACACTATCTGCCTAGGTGAGACTAGTTAAGTAATCGTATCTTTTGTAAAAAACCTAGTATTAAAATACGTATTTTATAGAGGTCGGTAAACGAGTTAGGTATTAATTTCATTTTTTAATAAGGACATGAACTTCATTTTTCAATATATAATTACGCAGGTTACCAAGAACAAAATAAAGAGTAGAAGACGGGCTATTCCTGAAAACCCCTTCGACAAAGAGTTCAAGGATACTAAAGTTGAATTTTCTCACTTAGTTAAGGACAGCGCGCTTATCCTTCTGGGGATTGTATCTGCGAACATTGGCCTTACTGGCTTTTTATTGCCAAACGCGTTTATTGATGGAGGTGTAACAGGTATTTCCTTGATCCTAACTGAAATTACAACAATCCCATTATCGTATTTGTTAGTGGCCATCAATATTCCATTTATTATTATGGGTTATTCAACAATTGGGAAACAATTCGCAATTCGAAGTTTCATTGCTATTTTATTTCTAGCACTGTCTGTTCATCTGGTTGAAATTCCAATCGTAACCGATGATAAATTATTGATTGCCGTCTTTGGGGGTTTCTTTTTGGGCTTGGGCATTGGATTGGCTATTCGAGGCGGCGCTGTAATCGACGGCACCGAAGTTTTGGCAATCTTTGTTAGCAAAAAAACGTCATTGACCATCGGAGATGTTATTTTAGTATTTAACATCCTTATTTTTGGTGCTGCTGCTTATACCTTTTCGATAGAAATTGCATTGTACGCCATGCTAACATATCTCTCGGCCTCTAAAACGGTTGACTTTGTAGTTTCGGGTATTGAGGAATACGTAGGTGTTACAATCATATCAGATTATAGCGAAGATATTCGATTAGCCATTATTGAAAAAATGGGCCGTGGATGCACTATCTATAAAGGAAAAAGAGGTTTTGGAAAGAAAGGCGATACACTGCAAGAAACGGATATAATATACACCTTAATTACCCGTCTCGAATTGGCTAAATTACAAACTGAAATAGATAAAATAGATAAAAGTGCATTTTTAGTGATGCATAGTATTAAAGATGCCAAGGGAGGGATGATCAAAAAACGCCCCTTAAAATAGCGCTAAATAAGCGAAGGCATGCTATTCTTCTTCCTGCCTAACCCCATCGACATACTTTTTTTCAAGCTCCGATTGAAATTCTTCCATAACGGGTTTTACGGTGCTTTCGGGTAGATCGGCAATACGAATATACATTAATCCATCCACTGCATTATTAAAAAGTGGATCCACGTTAAATGCAACTACTTTTGCATTCTGTTTGATGTATTTTTTAATTAAAACAGGCAAACGCAGGCTTCCTGGCTCAACCTCATCAATAATTTTATCGAACTTGTTTAAATCTGCCTCACTTGCATCGAAAATAAAGTCTTTGTCGGCGTCCTTTAGTTTTACCTTAAATTCCTTCTTCGGATTGATGTATTGCGCAACGTATGGGTCATAGTAATTAGATTTCATAAATTCGATCATCAAGGATTTCGAAAATTCAGAAAACTTATTACTAATACTTACCCCTCCAATTAAATACCGGTGTTCTGGATAGCGCAGGGTAACATGCACGATCCCTTTCCAAAGTAAAAAAAGTGGCATTGGACGTTGCTGATATTCTTTAATAATAAAGGCCCTACCCATTTCAATAGATTTGTTCATCATAGGATATAACTCAGGTTCAAATCGGAACAAATCCTGTAAATAAAACCCATCAATTCCAAATCTAGGGAATATCATAGACCCTAAACCCATGCGGTAAGCCCCTGCCATTTTTTGGGTTTTGGTATCCCATAAAAACATATGGTGGTAATACGAATCGAATTTATCTAAATCGGTTGGATTATTGGTTCCTTCTCCTATTTCTCGAAACGTCTTTTCTCGTAAACGCCCTATTTCCTGTAATATGTTTGGGATAAGGTCGGCTTGTGCTAAAAACACCTCGTAGTTTTTACTCGTTAAAAGTCGTTTGTCGTTTAAACGCAACGAGTCTATTTCCTTTTGCAACTCCTCCACTGAAACAGCACCGGCAATCTTCTTAGGAGCCTTAGGGATTTTTAAGGACTTAGGGATGCCATCTAGCAACTTTTTCTTCTCAAAAGCATTAGAAAGCATATAGGTTTTCTTCCGAAGAAACTCCGTAAAATCGGGCAGTGACGTATGCTCATTTTGACTGGCAACTGAAATTGGGTTTCCGATACGTACTTTTATTATTCGGGACTTCTGTGTTAGCAATTCGGAAGGCAATTTCGCTGTGCGAAAGGTGTCGTTCATTTTAGCTAGTCGATAAAACAATTTGCTGTTTTTACCATGAAAATATATTGGAACGACCGGAACGTTCGCCTTTTTTACTATTTTCATTGCACTTTCTGACCAAGGACGATCTACAAGTAACTTCCCATCCCGATAGGTTGAAACTTCACCACCAGGAAATATGCCTAACGGATGCCCTTCTCCTAAGTGTCTCAATGAGGCTTTAATACCTTGAATACTAGATTTCACTTCTTTGTGATCCTCAAAAGGGTTTACAGGCATCACAAATGGCTTTAAAGGCGCTGCGCGATGCAACAAAAAGTTGGCTACAATTTTAAAATCTGGGCGGTGGTCAAGAAGTACTTTTAGTAAAAGAATTCCATCAATCCCGCCAAGAGGGTGATTAGATATCGTAATAAAGCCACCTGTTTTTGGGATTCTTTTAAGATCCTCTTCTGGAATTTCAAATTTCACTTCAAATTCATCGAGAAGCGCATTAATGAACTTTAAATCCTTGAGGTGTTTGTGTTTATCGTATATTTTATTTATCGTAGTGACTTTCAAAAGCTTCATCAACGCCCAGGCTATAGACGTGCCAATAAATCCAAATTTATCAACTTTTATTGCGCTCGCAACCTCTTTTGACGTGACTAAACCCATGAAAAATATTTGGTTAATTGTAGTGGCAAATATAGCAAAACAATCACTATTCCCTTATTACTAGTTGTACTGTATTTCGGCTCTCTTGCTTGAGCAAAACCGTTTTTCCCTTCGATATGGCGAGAATTTCTACCGGTTTCGAGTGCCGTATTGTGTAAAGCGTTACTCCTTCATTCCATTTCACTTTAAAGGTTTCTCGCAGCTTTCCGAGCAACACTTCTAAATTATTGAATTTATTATCAACGCAAACAGAAAAGCTAATGGCCGAATTTTGTATTAACTCAACCCTCATTTTATACTTGTGAAGGAGTTTGAAAACGGCACTAATATTATCCTCCATCATAAAGGAAAAATCCAAGGATGATAGCGAAATTAATACTTGATTCTTTTTTAGAATAAAACAGGACACTTGCGGATCTAGCGCAACCCCTTTGCCAACGCAGGTGCCTTGGCCGAGGGGATTCTCAAAAGATTTAACGAAAAGCGGTATTTCCTTTCGCTGAAGCGGTTGCAATGTCTTCGGATGTATAACCGAAGCCCCGTAAAAAGCCAACTCAATCGCTTCTCTGTAAGAGATATGATGCAGCAGTTGCGTTTTGGAAAAATACCTTGGATCTGCATTTAAAACGCCTGGCACATCTTTCCAAATTGTGACACTTTTGGCGTTTAAACAGTACCCAAAAATGGCAGCTGTATAATCACTTCCCTCTCGGCCAAGCGTCGTCGTAAAATTATTGGTTCCTTCAGCCCCCAAAAAACCTTGAGTGATAGTAATCTCGTTAGGGTTCACACTATTTAAAATGTTCTTTTGTGTTAGCTCCCAATCCACATCTGCATCACGATGATTATCATTCGTTTTTATACAGCTGCGAACATCTAGGAATTTATTTTTTATTTTTACTTCTGACAGGTAGGCTGAAACTATGGTCGTTGAGGCCAATTCTCCATAGCCAACAACTTGATCGTAGACAAAGGCGTGATTTTTTGATTTTGAATGCTTCAGAAAATAGCTTAAATCTTTAAATAGTTTCTGAACTTCACTAAAAACCGGATGCGAGTTATTGTGAAATACTTCAGAAATAATGTTGTAATGATAGTTGTAAATTTCACTAACAGAAGCGTCTATTTCGGCCCTATTTGAAAAGTAATTTGAAACAACAACTTCTAAACCATTTGTAACCTTTCCCATGGCAGAAACGATGACCAATAATTTTTTCTCTCCTGTTATTTCTAGTACTGCTGCAAGGTTTCGAATTCCATTCGCATCCTTCACAGAAGCCCCTCCAAATTTAAATATTTTCATCACTTATTTAAAGAATTATCTCCCCGTACATAATTTGAAATCAGAAAACACACTTTTTAGGCATGCCTCTACATTAAAAGAATCTCAAATTAATCTAGTTTCTCGATATAATTACTAATTCCAGTTTCGTCCATTTGCACAACACTCCAGTCTGAAAGAACTTTTGCGCCACTATTCTCATAAAATTTTATTGCCCCCTCATTCCAATCAATAACATTCCACTCAATGCGCTTCACGCCCTGTAAATGACCATAACGTATTACGGCGGCGTATAGCTTTTCGCCAATGCCTTTTCTTCGCATTGATTCTTGAACGATTAAATCTTCCAAATGTACGGTGGGTCCAACCCACGTAGAAAACCTAAAATACACCAATGCAGCACCTACAATGTTGGAAGCAACTTCGGCTATGAAACACGTAAACATTGGCGTAGCTCCATATCCATGATTTTGCAAGTCTTGAACAGAAATCTTTACCGCGTCTGGTTCTTTCTCAAAAATAGCCAGCTCCTTTATTAGCGCTAGTACCTTTGGCATATCAATCGCTTCTGCTTTTCGGACACTTATTTCCATGGTTAGCGTTTTGATAGACAAATATCGACTCATTTTCTTAAAAATACCGATATTTGCGGAAATTTCATAACAAATATTAAATGGCAATTCGAAATCAATCGCTTGGTGAGTTTATTATTGAGAATCAGAGTGAATTTCAATATTCTTCTGGAGAACTTTCTAGACTAATAAACTCTATACGTCTCGCTGCTAAAGTTGTAAATCACGAAGTAAATAAAGCAGGGCTGGTTGATATCCTAGGGGCCGCAGGAGATACAAACATACAGGGCGAGGATCAGCAAAAACTGGATGTTTACGCCAACGAAATATTTATCAAAACACTTACTAATCGAGAGATTGTATGTGGAATTGCCAGTGAAGAGGAGGATGATTTTATTTCAATTAAAGGACGAAATGAAAAAAATGACAATAAATATGTCGTTTTGATGGATCCACTAGACGGGTCATCAAATATTGATGTAAACGTTTCGGTGGGGACTATTTTTTCGATCTATCGCAGAGTTACGCCTTCAGGAACGCCTGTAACCATTGACGATTTCCTACAACCAGGAAATCTGCAAGTAGCGGCAGGTTATATTGTTTATGGCACCTCTACAATGATTGTATATAGCACGGGTCATGGAGTGAATGGATTTACACTAAACCCTGCAATTGGGACGTATTATTTGTCACATCCAAACATGAAATTTCCTGAAAAAGGGTCCATCTATTCTGTCAATGAAGGAAACTATGTCCATTTCCCTCTTGGCATAAAAAATTATATTAAATATTGTCAAGAAGAGGAAGAGGATCGGCCTTATACCTCAAGATACATTGGGTCGTTGGTGTCAGATTTTCACAGAAACCTAATCAAAGGAGGGATCTATATTTACCCAAATACCTCCAAAGATCCAAACGGAAAACTACGCTTATTGTATGAGTGCAATCCAATCGCTTATATTGCAAAGCAAGCTGGAGGCAGGTCTAGCAATGGTTTCATTAATATTCTCGATATCAAGCCAACAGAATTACATCAGCGAGTTCCCTTTATATGTGGAAATAAGTCGATGGTTGATAAGGCGGAAGAGTTTATGCAAAATGCATAAGTTGATTTCAACCTAGATCATTCTTTTTAATCATATCGAGTTAAAAATCTGGAGCTTCCTAACGAGTTGCCCATCGAATAGCTTCAAAGCCAATAAAACAAAAGAAGGTATAGAAAAACTCGTTTCTTGTTTTATATAAAAAGGACCTGTCTTATATTTGTACATTCATGAGTAAAGCCCTTGTTAATTCGCTTTTCGCAAAGTCTTCGCAAACTCGAAAACTTGGGGAATCTATTGTCAAATCTGAAACATTCAACTCCGCTAAGGGGAGCCGAAACATTGCCATTTCTGGTCTAACAGGATCGTCCGTATCTCTGGTCGTTGCCGATGTTTTCAAAAGCACAAACTTGCCATTCTTGGTTGTTTTCAACAATAAAGAAGAGGCAGCCTATCACCTTAACGATCTTGAAAATTTACTTGGCGACCAGAATGTGCTTTTTTATCCAGGCAGTTATCGGCGCCCCTATCAAATTGAAGAAACAGACAATGCGAATGTTTTGCTTCGTTCTGAAGTTTTAAATAGGCTTAACTCACGGAAAAAACCTGCTTTAATTATCTCCTATCCTGAAGCTTTATTCGAGAAAGTTATTACCAGGAAAGAGCTGGAGAAAAACACACTAAAAATTTCAGTGAGCGATAGTCTTTCTATCGATTTCGTCAACGAAGTCTTATTTGAATATCAATTCAAACGAACCGATTTTGTGACGGAGCCTGGAGAATTTTCAGTTCGTGGCGGTATCTTAGATGTTTTCTCCTTTAGCAATGACGAACCCTACCGAATTGAATTTTTTGGGGATGATGTTGATAGCATTCGAACCTTCGATGTGGAAACTCAATTATCGCTGGAATTACTAAAAAAGATTTCAATCATCCCAAATGTTGACGCCTCTGCTACCCTTGTCACTCGCCTTAGTTTTCTGGACTATATTTCATCAAAAACAGTTGTTTTTATAAAAAATTCTGAAATCCTGAATGCCGGAATTGACACCCTATTTAAAAAAGCGACTGCCATATATCTTCAAGGGGAAGGAGAAATAAAAATGACTGAACCATCAGGCTTGTTTTGTTCTTCAGACATCCTTCAGAAACAACTTGATGCATTTACAACAGTTACTTTTGGGGCTAAATCTGAAGTGCCTTCTCTTGAGTTTAAAACACAGCCACAACCCTCTTTTAATAAACAGTTCAATTTATTAATAGAAAACCTCAATACCAATGTAGACGATGGTTACAAGAACTACATTTTTTGTAGTAGCGAGCAACAAGCAAAACGTTTTCATGATATTTTTGATGATGCCGACCAAAAAGTAAAACAATATGAGACCGTTGTTTTTCCGCTATCTCAAGGATTTATTGATTACGACAATCGAAATATTTGCTACACAGACCATCAAATTTTTGAGCGGTACCATAAATTTCAGCTTAAAAACGGCTATGCAAAAAAACAAGCAATTACACTTAAAGAACTAACAAATCTTGAAGTGGGTGATTATGTAACCCATATTGATCACGGGATTGGGAAATTTGGGGGCTTGCAAAAAATTGATGTTGAGGGTAAAAAACAGGAAGCCATCAAACTAATCTATGGCGACCGAGACATCTTATACTTAAGCATTCATTCACTGCATAAAATTTCAAAATTTAATGGAAAAGATGGCACTCCTCCTAAAATCTATAAACTCGGTAGCGCCGCTTGGAAGAATTTAAAACAAAAAACCAAGGCAAGGGTGAAGCAAATTGCTTTCAACCTTATTGAATTGTATGCTAAGAGACGATTGCAAAAAGGATTTGCCTTTGACCCCGACTCTTATCTTCAACATGAGCTAGAATCCTCCTTCATTTATGAAGACACTCCCGATCAAACAAGTTCAACAGAAGATGTAAAACGAGATATGGAAAGTGATTTGCCAATGGACAGGTTGGTATGTGGCGATGTAGGTTTTGGAAAAACAGAGGTCGCCATTCGCGCGGCATTTAAAGCTGTTGACAACGGCAAACAAGTCGCCGTATTAGTGCCTACCACAATTTTGGCCTTTCAGCATTTTAAAACTTTTTCTGAAAGGTTGGCCGAAATGCCGGTCAATGTAGATTACCTAAATCGCTTCCGAAGTACAAAAGAACGCAAAAAAGTGCTCGAAGAGCTGAAGGATGGCAAACTCGATATTGTTATTGGAACACACCAATTGGTTAATAAGGTCGTCGAATTTAAAGATCTAGGTTTATTAATCATTGATGAAGAACAAAAGTTTGGAGTTGCTGTAAAAGACAAACTCAAAACCATCAAAGAAAACATCGATACGCTCACACTTACTGCTACGCCAATTCCAAGAACACTTCAGTTCAGTTTAATGGCAGCTAGAGATCTTTCCGTAATTAACACAGCTCCTCCAAATCGGTATCCCATTGAAACAAATGTGGTTCGCTTTTCAGAAGAAACCATAAGAGATGCCGTGCGCTATGAAATTTCCCGTGGCGGACAAGTGTTTTTTGTGCACAATCGAATTGAAAATATTAAAGAAGTCGCCGGATTAATCCAAAGGCTTGTGCCCGACGCTAAAATTGGTATTGGGCACGGACAAATGGACGGCAAAAAATTGGAGGCTTTAATGCTTTCATTTATGAATAATGAATTCGACGTACTCGTTTCCACCACGATTATAGAAAGCGGGCTGGATGTTCCAAACGCAAATACCATTTTTATAAATAATGCAAACAATTTTGGCCTGTCTGATCTTCATCAAATGCGCGGTCGTGTTGGGAGGAGTAATAAAAAGGCCTTCTGTTATTTTATCACGCCACCGTATTCTGCGATGACAGACGATGCTCGAAAACGTATTACGGCACTAGAACAGTTTAGTGAATTGGGAAGCGGGTTGAAGATTGCGATGAAGGATCTTGAAATTCGTGGTGCTGGTGATTTATTGGGTGGTGAGCAAAGTGGTTTTATAAATGAAATTGGTTTCGACACCTATCAGAAAATATTATCCGAAGCCATCGAAGAACTCAAGGAAAAAGAGTTTAAAGGGCTCTATGCCGAGACCCCGCAGGAGAAGAAAAAGTTTGTAAAAGAAACCAGTCTCGATACAGATTTCGAACTTCTTTTTCCAGATGATTACGTTAATAATATCACTGAACGTCTCAATCTTTATAACAAATTAGGGGACTTAGAAAACGAGGAGCAACTTCTGCAATTTGAGAAAAATCTAGTCGATCGTTTTGGAGAAACCCCAATACAAGTGTTAGATTTATTGAATAGTGTGCGTATTAAATGGATTGCAATCTCAATGGGACTCGAACGAATCCTTATGAAAAAAGGGAAGCTAGTGGGCTATTTTATTGCCGATCAGCAGAGTGGTTTTTATCAGAGTCCAGCGTTTACCAAAGTACTGCAGTATGCACAAAGCCATTCGAATATTGCTTCGATGAAAGAAAAGAAGACCCGTAACGGGCTTCGATTAATAATAACTTTTGATCATATTACATCTGTTGAGCGCGCTTTAAACGCGATAACTCATTTTAGGGTCTAATTCTTGAAATTAGAGATGCGGTCTTTATATATACTTATTATGATAAAAAAAATACCTTTATTAGTATTCCTTTTACCTTTATTGGCATTGGCTCAACACACTATTCAGGGAAATTTTTCGCCTGCCGAAGATTATAAATGGGCGGTATTATACAAAGTGTCACCCACGAATTTGTCGTATAAAACGGACACCAAAATAGATGAGGAGGGTAACTTTACACTTCAATTAGATGCAAGTATTGAAAAAGGAATGTATCGCTTAGTGTATGCCGTACCTCAAGATGTTTTCAATTTTGATATTATTTATAATGGAGAGGAAGATATTGTAGTACAATTCAACAAGGAGAAAGGTGTCGAATTTCTTATTTCAAAAGAGAACGTATTGCTTGCTTCTTATGAAAAAGAAATGAGAGCCATTCAAGCTCAAATTGCAGAGCAATATCAAAACGGTTACCAGGCCGTAGCTCCCATGTTTGATTCTCTTAGCGCATTGCAGCAAAGTTTTGAAAAGAAAGCAGAAGGAACCATTGCACTCGCATTTATCAAAGCAAATAAGCCGTATATTCCTGAAAACCCTCAAGACATACGTGCTTACATAAAGGCCAATAAGGAGAACTATTTTGAAAACATAGATGTAAACAACACAACGCTTCAAGAATCAAGTTTTATTACTGATTATGCCTATAATTACATCTTGGGGTTTTCTGGAAAAGAAGATGTTACTGCTGCGATTGAGGATAATATTGACACATTTCAGACACAGATTATTGAAAGTGACTCTGGTTATCAAAAAGCGCAATGGATTAAACTTTGGCAAAAGTTTGTTGATGCAAATAAAGCGCATACCGCTAATTATATTTCCGAAAACTATTTAATACCCTTAGCAAAATTATCGAATGATGAAGGCCTTATCGAAAGTCTCACTTTATTTAAAAACATGACGCTTGGTAATAAGGCCGCAAATTTCTCTTGGGAGGAAGCCATAGATAATAAAACCATTGTAAAGAACCTGCACGAACTTGATGTTGCAGAGAACTATATTATCGTATTTTGGAGCAGTGGATGCTCACATTGTTTAAAAGAGGTGCCACAATTACATTCGAAAATCTCTTCGATGGAAAAAGGAGCCTATAAAGTAATCGCTATTGGTCTAGAAGATGACTCCTACGCTTGGAAAAATAAAATTCAAAGCTTTCCAGAATTTATTAATGTTTTAGGCCTTGGAAAATGGCAGAATGAAATCGGAAAAAACTATGGTGTGAATGCAACTCCAACCTATATTATTTTGGATAAAGACAAAAAGATAAGAGCCAGGCCTCAAAAATTGGAGGATGTACTTCAACTTCTCTCAAAAGAACCTAGCCACTAGTTAAAGAAGAGGAGCTCATTTTAAAGAAGCTCTAAATGTTCAAAATAGATACCTCCAGTCTATACGAACCCTTAAAAATGATAAAATGCATTTTCAATATGTTCTATCTTTTCAATATGCTGGTTTTTAAGAATCGCAATAATATCAAAGCGAACCTCAAGCTTATTGTTCGTAGTTAAAACATATTCGTTTGCTGCCTTAACCATACATTTTACTTTAGCCTTCGTTACAAAATCTTGTGGGTTTCCAAAAAAAGCGCTGTTTCTGGTTTTCACCTCTACAACAATCACTTTTTTTTCTTTCTGCGCTATGATATCGAGTTCCGCTTTATCATAGACGTAGTTTCGCTCTAATATCGTAAAGCCGTTTCGCGATAAATAGTCGACGGCCAGTTGCTCTCCAATTTTTCCCAATTCATTATGATACGCCATGGAACTTTTCTAAGGTATCGGGGAGTTTTTTTAGTTAAAGCCTAAAGTTACTGCATTTTTAGCTACTGTCAAGTGTATTTCTCTCCCCAATATTAATGCTCGGTTATCCTTTATATGACCGCTAGGAAAATCAAAACAAACAGGAAAATTATAATCCACTACGGCATCTAGGATAATTTCTTCAGTTGTTTTACCAAATGGTATCGCATTATCTTTTATACCATTCATTCCTCCCACAACAAGCCCTTTTATATTTTCGAGTGCACCACTTCTTTTTAAATTTTGCATCATCCGGTCAATATGATAGTACATTTCATCCAAATCTTCAATAAATAAAACCTTTCCTTTTGTTATTAATTCTGACGAACTCCCCATGAGTGAATATAAAATTGATAAGTTTCCACCTATTAATTGGCCAGAAGCAACCCCAATTCTATTCCTTTTATTTTCTGAAACCACCTCAATACTGTAATCCTCTCCGAACAAAACCTTTTTAATAGAATTTCGAGTGTTTTCGGTTTTGGTATCAATGTCTATTGCCATGTTTGCATGAAGGGTTTCAATTCGAAAAGAATGAATATGTGCATGTAAAACAGTTACATCACTATAGCCAATAATCCACTTCGGGTTTTGTTTAAACGCTGAAAAATCGAGCTGATCAACAATTCTCACGGTACCATAGCCTCCTCTTGCGCACCAAATTGCCTTCACTTTTGAATCATCTAGCATCGTTTGAAAATCCAATACTCGAGCGGCATCATCTCCAGCGTATTGGTTAGACTCAGCATTAATTGTAGTTCCTAAAACATAGGTTAACCCCCAACTTTCAATCAAACAAATTAAAGGCTGTAACTCTTTAGATGTAATCTTTCGAGCAGTGGAAACTATGCCTATTATGTCTCCAGTATTAAGAAAATGAGGTGTATCCATAAATTAATATACTTTTTTCAATGAAATAAAGTTTTAACTTTGATGTTAAACTTTGATGTTAAAAATAAGTCAAACTTTCTCACGCGACTATAATTCTGAGATAATTATACGACAAAAAAACAAGTATGGAAACCAACAACACCCCTTCTTGCAATGACGCAGCGCTTATTCCATATAACCCTACTTCTCAGAATCCTTGGAACACAACCAAAGTAAAACATGTATATCGCCGTCTGGGATTTGGCGCAAAACAATCGGATGTTGATGCGGCGCTTTCAATAAATCCAGGTGATTTCATTGACAATCTTGTTGATACCGCTGCTGCACAACCTACAACGCCGGCACCTAATTGGGGGTATTGGTCTTTCAACGATTATACCGATTATCCTGTTGAAGTTCCAGAACAGGTCATGGAATGGCGCGTTCAAACTGTGAATGATTTTATGAACGAAGATCTTCGCGGAAGACTTACATTATTCTGGATGAATCATTTCGTAACTGAGTATGAGGCCTATGGTCACCCACCTTATTTATTTCAATACTACAATACGATACAAGCACATGCTCTGGGCAATGTCAAGGAGTTTGTAAGGGCCATTGGCATTAATTCCACCATGTTAATTTATCTCAATGGCTTTGAAAATACCAACATCAATCCAAATGAAAATTATGCGCGTGAATTATATGAGTTGTTTTCCCTTGGTGAAGGCAATGGCTATACTCAAGGTGACATACTTGAGACGGCGCGAGCATTAACAGGCTATAACCATTGGGATGAATATGGAGACACTATTTATTTTGACAATAGCACTTTCGACAATGGTGAAAAAACCATTTTTGGTCAGACAGGAGAATGGGGATACAACGATGTTATTGACATCCTTTTTCAGGAAAAAGAAAACGAAATAGCACACTTTATCTGTGAAAAATTATATCGGTATTTTGTAAGTCCATCAGTTGACCAAATTATTGAAGAAACTATTATTCAGCCATTAGCCGCAACCCTTATTGCCAATAATTTTGAAATAATTCCGATGCTTAGGCAGCTCTTTAAGAGTGACCATTTCTTCGACGAGCGTGCACTAGGTGTGATTATAAAAAGCCCCTATGACATTATTTTAGACTTCATCAAAGAAACAGAATTCTTTTATGATGATGCTTTGGTCGATGGTCTTGTTTACTATACGTCACTGCTGGGACAGGAGCTTTATGACCCTCCAGATGTTTCAGGGTGGCAGCGGGATGAAGCTTGGATAGATTCATCAACACTTACAGGACGATGGCAGCTTTTTGAGCTCTACCTAGCATACTTATATGATAATGGCTCTGGCCCAGCATTTGTTGAGCTTGCACGAAATTTATCAAATAACAGTAATGACCCATATTATATTACAGAGGTGGTCATCGACCATTTTATGTCTAAAAGACTATTTACTATTGAAGACTATAATGTAGCTACCGATATTTTTAAATGGGACGTCCCACAAAATTATTATGATGAAGGCTTGTGGAATCTAGACTGGCCGACAGCAGAAGTCCAGGTGTTTTTACTTTTAAGACAAATTGCAACTATTCCCGAATTTCAACTTAAATAAAAAACCATGTCTAAGAGTCACCATAACACCCAGAGAAAAAAGAAGTCTAAGACTAAAAAGCACATACATGATCAAGAACACACCCATTGGAATCGTCGATCGTTTATTCAAGCATTGGGGCTTGCTGGTGTGGGAAGTATGACAATAGGTCAATCGGCCATATCAGCTACCAAACCCTCCCCTTTATCGGTGGCCTTATCTGAAACAGAAAATGATAAGGTTCTCGTTATAATTAGGTTAAAAGGAGGCAACGATGGACTCAACACTATTGTCCCAATTTATGATTATGGCACGTATGCAAATTTACGCCCTACCATTCGTCATGATCAAAATGATCTCTTAAATTTAAATGCAGATTTTGCCATCCCAAATTATATGAGCGGTCTAGAGTCCCTATGGGGCGATGGTAAAATGAAGGTGATCCATGGGGTTGGTTATCCTGAGCAGAATTTATCTCACTTCAGTTCTACAGAAATTTGGGCCTCAACAGATAGCGAAAATGTAGAAACAACTGGCTGGTGGGGTCGCTATTTTGAGGATTTATATCCAGATTATTTGAGTAACCCGCCTGAAGATCCACCTGCGATACAAATTGGAAGTGTTGGGAATTTGGTTTTTAAAGGAAATAATAACAATTACTCTTTTACAGTTGCAAACCCCGAGCAATTAGCAACAGTTGCTGAAAATGGAACCATCCACGATGTCTTGAATGTACCAGATTGTGTGTATGGAGACAAGCTTCTCTTTATGCGATCTACTGCGAACACTACCTTCCGTTATTCGCAAGTTATTAATGATGCTTATATGTCGGCGACAAACAATGCGCCTTATGAGGATGAAGACCTCTCCAAGCAAATGGCTATTGTTGCGAGAATGATAAAAGGCGGGCTTGGCACCAAAGTTTATATGGTCACTCTAAATGGATTTGACACCCACGCAAATCAATTAAATTATCAGAGAACCTTGTTAGAAGACCTTTCAGATTCTATTAAAAACTTTTATACAGATCTTGAAGCAGGTGGCATGAGTGACAAAGTCCTCACCATGACGATTTCAGAGTTTGGCAGAAGACCCTATGAAAACGGCTCAAACGGTACTGACCACGGGGCTGCATCGCCGGTCCTTCTTTTTGGAGACGGCCTTCAAGGCAGCGGCTTTGTTGGAGACCATCCCAATCTTAGCCAGTGGGATGCCAATGATAACCTCATTCCAACTGCCGATTTTAGGGATGTGTATTCTTCCGTTTTAACAGATTGGTTTTGTTTGGACCCTTCCGTTGTGAGCACGATACTACTAAATCAGAACTATCAAAACTTAGATTTAGGCTTTAATTGCGAGGTTCTTTCTACTTCGGATTTCAGTAATACAACGCGTTTGCAGCATACCGCTACTTACAGAGACAATACCACCTATGTCGAACTAAATATGCCAACTGCGGCCCAAGTTGACATTAGATTATACGATATTATGGGAAGAGAAATTGGATCCTTGACAAACAAAATGCTGTTTGCAGGAAAGCACCAAATTGATGTCAAAGAAACGATTAAGCAACGTCTGTCTTATGGGCAATACATCTACCGAATCGCAACCGGGGGGCAGTTTTACAGTAATTCCATAATAATAAAGTAGCAGCATCCAAATGCACAAAGAGGCTGTATTTTAAAGGGACTTTTTCTTTTTCAAATAAATCCTCGCTTGAAGATTCAATGAGCAATGTTTTCCGAAGATAAAATTCCTATTTTTGTGTTTTCTGAAGTACTATGAGTCAAAATCCAAAAAGATACACCATTACAGCAGCATTGCCTTATACCAATGGCCCTGTTCACATAGGACACTTAGCCGGCGTCTATATTCCCGCCGACATATATGCTAGGTTTCAGCGCATGCAAGGAAGAGATGTTGCTTTTGTGTGTGGAAGTGACGAACATGGAGTACCTATTACGTTAAAGGCAAAAAAAGAAGGCATTACGCCACAGCAAGTAGTAGATAAATACCATGCCATCATTAAAAAATCGTTTGAAGACTTCGGGATTACCTTCGATAACTACTCACGCACTTCAGCAAAAATTCATCACGACACGGCTTCCGATTTCTTTAAAAAACTACATGCTGACGGGAAATTTATTGAAGAAGTTACCGAGCAACTGTATGATGTTGAAGCCAATCAATTTTTAGCAGACCGTTTTGTAGTGGGCACCTGCCCAAAATGTGGAAATGAAGAAAGTTACGGCGACCAATGTGAAAATTGCGGCACCTCTCATAATGCGACCGATCTCATAAATCCTAAGAGCGCCATTAGTGGTGCTGTCCCTTCATTAAAAGAAACGAAACACTGGTTTTTACCGCTTGATCAATATGAACCTTGGCTCAAAGAATGGATCGTTGATGGGCATAAAAAAGATTGGAAAACAAATGTCTATGGTCAATGTAAATCATGGATTGATGATGGATTGCGCCCGAGGGCGGTAACCCGCGATCTAGACTGGGGCATCCCAGTACCTGTTGAAGGTGCGGAGGGAAAAGTATTGTATGTTTGGTTCGATGCGCCAATTGGCTATATATCTGCGACCAAAGAATGGGCCGCAAGGGAAGGGAAAGATTGGGAGCCCTATTGGAAAGATTCAGAAAGTAAACTCCTCCATTTTATCGGGAAAGACAATATTGTATTTCACTGTATAATTTTTCCGTCAATGCTGAAGGCAGAAGGAAGTTACATCCTACCTAACAATGTTCCTGCAAATGAATTTCTAAACTTAGAAGGAAGTAAAATTTCTACCAGCAAAAACTGGGCTGTATGGTTGCATGAATATTTAGAAGAGTTTCCAAACCAGCAAGATGTATTGCGTTATACATTAACTGCGAATGCACCCGAAACAAAAGACAACGATTTTACTTGGAGTGATTTTCAAGCCAGAAACAACAATGAATTGGTAGCTGTCTTCGGAAACTTTATCAACCGAGTGGTTGTTTTAACTCATAAATATTATGGCGGGGAGGTTCCAGAAGCTTCTGAATATTTAGAAATCGATCAAACTATTCTAAAAGAATTAAAGACCTATCCAGCTGTTATTGAAAGTTCGATAGAGCGGTATCGATTCCGAGAAGCACAAATGGAATTGATGAATGTTGCGCGCTTAGGAAACAAATACCTCGCCGATGAGGAACCCTGGAAAACCATTAAAACGGACGAAGCAAGAACTAAAACTGTGATGTATGTTGCCTTGCAAATAGCTACCGCCTTGGCAGTTTTAAGTGAGCCCTTTTTACCATTTACTTCAGAAAAACTCAAAAAAATGCTCAATCTCAGTTCGAGTGATGCGACGAAGGAGTATGATATCGAGAACACATGGAAAGACGTTGAGACTAAGGCCAACCTCATCCCTTCAGGGCATACTATTGGCAAGGGTGAATTGCTTTTCAGTAAAATAGAAGACGAACAAATACATGCGCAATTAGACAAGCTAGAAGCAAGTAAAAAAAGAAATGATTCAATGAATTCCGTTCAAGACATAACCCCACAAAAAGACACCATTCAATTTGATGATTTTACCAAACTTGATTTGCGAGTTGGGACTATTATTGAAGCAGAAAAGATGGCTAAAACAAAAAAGCTCTTAGTGCTAAAAGTTGATACTGGGATCGATATTCGCACGATTGTATCTGGCATTGCTGAAAGTTTTACACCAGAAGAAATCATCGGCAAGAAAGTAACTGTGTTGGTAAATTTGGCGCCACGGGCATTGCGAGGTGTCGACAGCGAAGGAATGATTTTAATGACGGAAGATACCTCAGGAAAACTCGTGTTTGTAAACCCTGATACGGATGGGGTTTCTAACGGAGGAGGGATTAACTAAAAATCCCTGGAATAGTGCAACTTCTTATGAACTTTGCCTTTTCACGAAATCGTTTTCGCGCCAAAAATGATGGAATATATTTCGAATAGATCCATTATAAGTGACGATTGACTACTTTCCCAACTGAAAAAAAGAGCAGCTAGCATATGAAAAACAAAGCACTATTTTGGGCCATTACCGTTGCCGTATCAGGTTTTTTATTTGGTTTTGACACCGTAGTAATTTCGGGAGCAAACGAACCTATCAAGCAATTATGGAATACTTCTCCCTTGTTTCATGGAACCTTTATTATGTCGATGGCACTATGGGGAACCGTCGTTGGAGCTTTATTAGGAGGAATCCCCGCCGATAAATTTGGGAGGCGTAGGACTTTATTTTGGATTGGTGTTTTATTTTTAGTTTCGGCCCTTGGATCGTCTTTTGCTCCAGATGAATATACTTTCTCATTCTTTAGGTTTATTGGAGGCCTTGGGGTAGGCGCTTCATCAGTTGTCGCACCGATGTATATATCAGAAATATCTACGGCACACAACAGAGGGAAACTTGTTGCATTGTATCAATTCAATATTGTCTTTGGAATTTTCATAGCCTTCTTTTCAAATATGGCCTTGCAAGGGGTTGGCGGCGCCAATGATTGGCGTTGGATGCTAGGAGTCGAGGCAATACCCGCCTTGATTTTTTGCCTTATGATTCTAGGGGTGCCTAGGAGTCCGCGTTGGCTTATGCTTCAAAAAGGGAACGAAGAAGAGGCTCTAAATGTTTTAGATTCTGTTTACTCCTTTGATGTGGCGAGAACAAAATTTGAGGAAATAAAAAGTGAGATTCTTGGGTCGGTCAAAAAAACTTCGAATGTGTTTTCAAGAATCTATAGCTTTCCGTTAATGCTTGCTTTTTTGATAGCCTTCTTTAATCAATTGTCTGGTATTAATTTTTTATTATACTATGCTCCTGAAATTTTTGGAAGAGCTGGTATTGAAAATCCATTTCTAGCTTCAGTATATGTTGGTTTGGCCAATTTGGTATTTACAATTATTGGCATGAGTCTCATTGATAAATTTGGTAGGCGACAACTTTTAATTATTGGGTCGTTAGGCTATATCATCAGTCTATCTGTTGTAGCTTGGGCTTTTAAAACAGATGCGAGCGCAACTATTTTACTCACCTTTATTATACTCTTTGTTGCATCGCATGCGATTGGCCAAGGTGCCATTATTTGGGTGTTCATTTCTGAAATATTTCCGAATAAAGTTCGAGCAATGGGAAATTCATTTGGATGCGGGACACACTGGGTCTTCGCCGCAATAATTACACTCTTGACGCCAGTCTTTTTAGATGAAAAAGCGGGTATCTTAAAAGATGATCCATGGGTTATTTTTGCCTTTTTTGCAGGCATGATGGTTCTTCAGTTGCTTTTTGCCGTTTTCATTATGCCAGAAACAAAAGGGATGTCCCTGGAAGAATTAAGTAAAAAATTCGTAAAAAATGATTCGCAGTAAGGCATTTATAAAAAAGAGTTTTATTGGTGTAATTGCGCTTATCTCTATCATGGCATGCGCCAACGCTTCCGATAAAAATAAAAATGACACTTCAGAAATGAGCTATTCAGAAGAAAAACGATACCGCCCAAATTTTCATTTCACCCCAGAACAAAATTGGATGAACGATCCAAATGGAATGTTTTATTTAAACGGGGTCTACCACCTCTATTTTCAGTACTATCCAGATGATAGTGTGTGGGGGCCAATGCACTGGGGGCATGCAGTTAGCGAAGATTTAATTCAATGGGAAGAAAAGCCTATTGCAATATACCCAGACAGTTTAGGCTATATCTTTTCAGGTAGCGCAGTAGTTGACCATGAAAATAGAAGTGGGTTTGGAAAAGAGGGTGTGGCTCCCGTGATCGCAATTTTCACTTATCACGACATTGAAAAAGAAAAAAAGGGAGCGATTGATTTTCAAAGTCAGGCCATCGCTTATTCCAATGACGAAGGTGAGACTTGGACAAAATATTCAGGAAATCCAGTAATCCCTAATACTGGAATTAAAGATTTTCGCGATCCAAAAGTTGTTTGGGATGAAAAACGGGATCGCTGGGTAATGGTGCTCGCCACCTACGAAAAAACACTTTTTTATGCCTCTACAAACCTTAAAGAATGGGAGTTCTTATCGAGTTTTGGTGAAGACATCGGAGCGCACGGGGGTGTTTGGGAATGTCCAGATTTTTTTCCTATCAACGTTCAAAATTCAGAAGAAGTAAAATGGGTGTTACTTCAAAGTTTGAATCCGGGTCATATTAATGGAGGGTCAGGCACGCAGTATTTTATTGGAGATTTTGACGGCACCACATTTAACTTGGACGAAAAATTTGCGCAAGACGTAAAAGAGGACGAGGCCATTTGGTTGGATTATGGTCGTGATAATTACGCTGGTGTTACATGGTCGAATATTCCTGAAAAAGATGGAAGAACCTTATTTATAGGGTGGATGTCAAATTGGAATTACGCAATGGAAGTGCCAACGAATCGCTGGAGAAGTTCTATGACTCTGGCCCGTGAGTTGCAACTAACCCAAACAGATGGAAGCTATCGATTGGCCTCAATACCGATTAAGGAGCTCGATACCTATAAACGAACAATAATCGATACTGCAAATGTTAGGTTTAAAGGAACATATTTGATTTATGAAGGATCCAATGACGTTTTAAGTAAATCGGTCATTGAAGTAAAACTTGAAAACCAACCTAGTGAAAGATATAATTTTAGGTTGTCAAATGAAAATGGAGATACACTTGATTTTGGCATTGACAATGTAAATGCTGCCTTTTATATCGACCGCACTAATTCTGGGCTGAAAGACTTTTCAGAAAAATTCTCGAATACAGTTTCGAAGGCTTTGTTAAAATCACATGAAGATATAGCGACCATTGCGTTCATTCTTGACAAAACATCGCTAGAAATTTTTTATAATGGTGGTAAAACCGTTATGACTGAAATATTTTTCCCTACGTCATCTTTTCAAAGATTAACATTGAGTGCGCGCAATGATTCGGAGGTTCTTTTACATACTTTAAAAATGAGCAGTTTAGATTTTAACAACTAGCGATTATGGATTATTTTACCTGTTTTGGAGAGGTGCTTTGGGATGTTTTTCCGGAGGAAGTGAAAATGGGGGGAGCTCCTTTAAATGTTGCATTTCGACTACGTAAATTTGAACGGCCTGTGGCAATTATTAGTGCAGTAGGTAACGATGTGCTTGGCGATAGACTACTTCAGTATTTAGATGATAATCTAATAAACACTGCGTTTATTCAAAAAAACGAGGATTACCAAACAGGTAAGGTTCATGTTCTTTTAGACACTAGCGGATCGGCCTCCTACGAAATACAACATCCGGCGGCCTGGGATCATATTCAACTCAATAAGGAAGTCTCGGAACGGGTGGAGCGAAGCAAGGTGTTTGTTTTTGGAAGTCTAGCTTGCAGGAGTCCTGTTTCAAAACATACTTTATTTGAATTATTAAAAGTTGCCAACTTTAAAGTTTTTGACGTGAACTTGCGCCCTCCTTATTTCTCTCAAGAAATACTTAGTAAATTAATGAGTAGCGCCACCTTTATTAAATTTAATGAAGAAGAACTTGAGCTAATCTCGCAAAAGTTCGGTTCGAGCTTCACTGCCGTTGAAGATAATATGGGCTTTATTTCAAAGACCTTTGGCGCGAAATATATTTGTGTTACCAAAGGGGCTGCTGGTGCAGTTTTATTAATTGAAAAACAGTTTTACTACAATTCGGGGTATAAAATTAGTGTCAAAGATACTGTTGGCGCAGGAGATTCATTCTTAGCAACACTGATTCATAACTTGCTTTCAAACATTGAATCTCAAACCGCATTGGACCGAGCCTGTGCTTTTGGAACCTTAGTTGCTGGAAGCGACGGTGCAAATCCAGAAATAAGAGAGCGAGATATACTCGCTCTAATGAGCTAATTAGAGGATGCTATTTTATCTCGTTGAGTTTCTAATAACGAGGTTCGTTGGTATCTCAACGGTGACAAATTCTGTGGGGACTTTGTTTTTTTTATTGCTTAGCTCTTCGAAAAGCAACTTAAAAGCTGCCATGCCCATTTCTAATCCCGGCTGATTTACAGTTGACAAGGTCGGTGACGTAATTTTAGACAAAAACCAATTACTAAACCCTATAATAGAAACTTCTTCTGGAATCATAACTCCAGCTTCTTTCAATTTTACTAAAAGCCCCGTAGCCAATAAGTCCGTAAATGCAAAGATCCCGTCTATGTTTTGATTGGATGCTAATATTTCCTTCGCAACTTTCCTCCCATCTTCGTAAGACAGGTGATCTGCTTCAAACACCAAAGCCTTGTCGTATATCATCCCGTGGGCCTCTATAGCATCCTTATATCCCAAAAAGCGATGAATTGTAGTTTGTGGTTTTAACGGTCCACGCACGTGAGCGATGGTTTTGCAGCCAGAATCGATTAAATACTTGGTTGCCTCGAATGCTGCTTTTCTGTCGTCTATAACCACTTGGCTACATTTAATCAACTTTGATATTTTATCAAACAACACTACTGGAATGCCTTCATCTATGATTGCCTTAATATGTTTAAAATTTACCGTGTCCTCTGCAAGAGATATTAAAATTCCGTCAACATTCTTTTCTAACAATAATTCAATTTGCTTTTTTTCATTCTCATAAGACTCATCAGATTGAAGCGTAATTACTAAATAACCCTCCTTTTCGGCTGCTTTAATAACCCCATGAATGATGTTAGCAAAAAAATGGTGTACAATTTCGGGAATGATTAAGCCTATTATTTTCGACTCCTGATTTCGTAAACTTTGGGCAAAAGAATTTGGTTTGTATTTTAACGTTGCAGCGAGCTCCTTCACATCCCGTTTTGTCTTCTGACTTATGTCGGGATAATCCTTTAAAGCTTTTGATGCTGTTGCCACCGAAATGCCCAAAGTATCCGCTATTAATCGTAGTGTTATTTTTGCCATTGTGAGAGGATCATTAACTGTAAAAAAAAGTTCAAGAATAATTTTTTTGAATATATAAACTTATTTTATATTTTTCATTTTTAGATTTAAGAATTTGTCAAAATTACATAATTTCGAAAACGATTTCGGTGGCTATAATGTATAATTAGGCAGGAAATCTGACTATTTAATCGAAAAATGCACTAAACTTGGGACAAATTCTTACACAGATGTATTAATTTGCTTTAACAATTCATTATATTAGCCAATCAATTCAATTTTATTAATTAACACAAATCAACTATGAAATTTAAATTACTCAAGAAACTGGTGTTTTCGACCATTTTTATGTTCGGAAGCATAGCATTTGCTCAAACGGTGAGTGGTGTTGTAACCGAATCTTCAGGCCCCTTGGGAGGTGTGAACATTTTGGAGAAAGGGACGTCCAATGGCGTTCTAACCGATTTTGATGGAAATTACTCCATTTCCACCTCAACTGAAAACCCTGTATTAGTGTTCAGTTATATTGGATACTTAACTCAGGAGATGGAAGTAGCCGGACAAACTAGTATGAACATAACCCTAGCCGAGGATGCTTCTGTTTTAGACGAAGTTATTGTAATTGGTTATGGAACAACTACTGTACGTGATGCGACAGGAGCTGTTGCTGTAGTGAGAGCTGAAGACTTTAATGGTGGTATTATTTCATCACCAGAACAACTAATTCAAGGAAAAACATCCGGAGTTCAAATAAGCTCATCGAGTGGTGAACCAGGAGCAGGAATTGCAATACGTATTAGAGGTACAGCTTCTGTTCGTTCGAATAACAACCCTCTTTTTGTTGTTGATGGTATTCCGTTATCTGATGGAGGTACCCCAGGAGGAAGCGACCTAGGATTAGGTTCTGCAGCAGCTAAAAACCCACTTAGCTTTCTAAACCCAAGTGATATCGAGAGTATTTCAATTTTGAAAGACGCTTCAGCAACTGCAATTTACGGTTCAAGAGGTGCGAACGGTGTGGTTATTATTACAACCAAGTCTGGACGATCTGGAGCAGGTGGTGTATTTGAATTTAATACAAACATAAGTACTTCGACAACGGCAAAAAGATTTGACTTACTAGACGGCCCAACATTCTTGAGCGCTGTTGAACAATACGGAGGAAATGCCGAAGCACAAGATTTTGGAAACGATACAGATTGGCAAGATGTTATTTTTAGAAGATCAACATCTACTGAAAACAACCTTTCTTATTCAAATAATTACGGTGATGGGAACATAAGGGCGTCCTTTAGTTACGGGAAACAATTCGGTGTTGTTCAAAATTCGGATCAGGAAAGAATTACTGCTCGTGTGAATGCTGCGCATCGTCTTTTCGATGACAAATTGAAATTAAACGCAAATGTGAGTATTTCTAGAATTAACGATCAAGGTGCATTAATTACAAGCAACAATGGATCCTTAGGTGATTTATTAGGAGCTTCTTATTTTGCAAATCCAACCTGGCCAAATTCGGCAGGATTTGAAACTCAAAGTGCTGTAAACCCGGCTCAACTTCTGGCGTATTTCGAAGACAAAACCAAAACCAATCGTATTTTATTAAATGGTTCTGCTGAATATGCAATATCAAATAATTTGAGCGCTAAGGTAAATCTTGGTTATGATCAATCAGCCGCCGACAGAAAACAAGTGTTAAGCGGAGCAATTTCTGGTGGGTTTAACAACGGTGCACCTGGAAACGGACGTGGATCTTATCAAGATCTTCATGTAAAGAATTCATTAATGGATCTTACATTAAACTATAACAAAGAGTTTGAAAATTCTAAACTAGAAGTTTTGGCAGGTTACTCCTACCAAAAATTCCAGAACTACGGAAGAACCATTAACGGTTTTGGTTTTGGAACAGGAAACTTTGACGTAATGGGTCAGGATTTAGAAGATTCTGCCAACACAATCGAACAGAGTATTAATTCTTCTTACCAACAGTTTGGGTATAGTAATGCTGGTCTTTCTGTAAACCAAATTGTTCCAGAAATTAATGCAGGGATTATGGTTACAGCACCAAATAGGCTTGCTGTACAATCTGTAACTGGAGATTATTACGACAATACTGATGAATTACAATCTTTCTTTGGAAGACTAAATTACTCTATCGCTGACAAATATTTATTCACTGCTACAGTTCGTGCAGATGGATCTACTCGATTTGGTCCTACTAACCAATATGGTATATTTCCTTCAGGAGCTTTTGCTTGGCAAATGCAAGAAGAAGACTTTATGCCTGATGCTGTTTCCACACTTAAACTTCGTGTAGGATATGGTATTACAGGTAATCAAGATGGTCTTGGGTATGGTAACTTTACATTTAGACAACGCTTTGGTCTTCCAGGTATTGGAAACGATGGTACTGTCTTCTTAGGAGGAACAACTGCTGTTGCATTTCAGAATGATGACTTAAAATGGGAAGAAACTGCACAAGGAGGTATTGGTTTTGATTTCGGATTTGCTGAAGACCGTTTAAGCGGTTCAGTAGACGTGTATCACAAAACGACCAAAGATTTAATTCTTCAACAAGAAGCTGCTCAACCAGCAGTGCAACCGTTTGTGTTTTCAAACTTAGATGCTAAGGTTATTAATATGGGTGTCGAATTTGCTTTAAACTATGACATCTTACAACAAGAAGATTTAACTTGGAATTTAGGCTTTAATGTTTCTTATAATGAAAATGAAGTTCAGGATTTTGATGGTCTTATACAAACTGGAGCAATTAATGGTAACGGTTTAACCGGAGCTTATGCTCAGTTATTAGCCGAAGGTCAGCCTTTATTCTCCTACTACCTAAGAGAGTTTGGTGGATTTGATGAAAACGGTGTTTCTATATACCCTGAAGGAGATGTTCAACAATTTGTTGGAAAAAGTGCTTTACCAGACTATATTGTAGGTATCTCAACTAATTTCTCTTACAAAAGGTTCAACTTCGCTGCATACTTCAATGGACAGTATGGACAATACATATACAACAATACTGCTAATGCGTATCAAACTGCTGGTATTATTGGTGTAGCGAAAAACGTAACAGCTGATGTACTAACAAATGGTGAATCAAAAGCAAATGCTCCTGATGTATCTACTCGATTCTTAGAAAAAGGTGATTTCTTAAGGTTAGCAAATCTTTCAATTGGTTATGACCTTAAACTGAAACAAGATGGGGCTTTAAACTCCTTACGTTTTTTACTAACTGGTTCAAACCTGTTTGTAATCACACCTTATTCTGGATTAGATCCTGAAGTTGATACTCCAAAGGGGCTTAATAATATCCCTTCTGCAGGTATTGATTATACTAGTTATCCAAGAGCTAAAAGTTTTACACTTGGAATAAATGCAACATTTTAAAAAATATATTATGAAAAGAACAGAAATATACAAATTACTTCTCTGCGCATTTTTAGTAAGTGCGTATAGTTGTACAGATCTTGAAATTGAACAAACCGATTCGAATTTTGAAAATTTGACGGGAGAATTTGCAGGTGTTGACCCTGCTGCAGGTCTTGACGGTCTTTATAATGACTGGAGAGGACAAATAGAAAATCAAGGAGATTTATATGCTTTGAACGAAGTATCTACAGACGAGCAATTAGTTGCCACTCGTGGAACCGATTGGGGTGACAACGGTGTTTGGCGTACGCTTCACGCGCACAACTGGGATGCGAACCATTCAATGGTAAAAGCTACTTGGAATAATCTAAACCAAAATGTGTTTAGAGCGACTGCAATTATGGATTCTCGAAGTGGTGGAAATGCACTGCAAATTGCAGAAGCAAAATTCTTAAGAGCTTTATCTACTTACTATCTAGTTGATTTATATGGTCAAGCTCCATTTAGAACACCGGACGAAGGAATTGATGTAAACCCTTCTGTTAAAAACAGAGTAGAGGCTTTCGAATTTGCAGTTCAAGATTTAAATGAAGCATTAGCTGATTTACCTGCTGCTGGCCCAGGAGGAGGATTAGATAGAGCATCTAAAGCTTCTGCCCGATTTTTATTAGCTAAACTGCACTTAAATCGTCATATATTCACAGGAACTGGATCTCCAGCCGCTGCAGATATGAATAAGGTTGTGGAATTGGTTGATGCGTTAAGCGCTGAAGGTTTTGGACTCGAGTCTGGATATTTTGATATCTTTAAAGAAGACGTAGACAATGAAACTATCTACTTTGCAAGAGCAAGTACTGGAAATAGAATTTGGAACACGTTGCATTACAACCAAGGAGCACCGGGTAATGAAGGTGGTGGTTGGAATGGATTTACTACGCTAGCTGAGTTTTATGACTTATTTGAAGGAGACGCGAATACAAATGTTCCCGGTTCTGGACAAGAAGAAAGAAGAGGTTTTGTTCCAACTGACGGTTCTCATTTTGGTATCGGTTACGGTTTCTTAGTCGGACTACAATACGACAGAGATGGAGTTCCTAGAACGGATCGACCTGGAAATCCAATGATTTTCACAAAACAACTTCCTGGTCTTTTAGGTAATGATGAAAATACTGGAATACGAACGATCAAGTACAATCCTGAAAATGGTGCTTTTGCTGGTCACAATGTTGTTTTCAGATTTTCCGATGCGCATTTAATGAAAGCTGAAGCAATTTTGAATGGTGCTTCAGGTGGAAACGGTTTAGCGTTAGTTAATGAGTTACGTGCACTAAGAGGCGCATCTCCTATGGCTGCTCTAACGGAGCAAACCTTACTAGATGAGCGTGGAAGAGAGCTATACATCGAAGGATGGAGACGTAATGACCAAATTCGTTTGGGAGATTGGAGTAATCCATGGGAGTTTAAATCAAGCACAGATGCATATAGAGCCTTATACCCTATCCCATCTACAGCTTTAATTTCTAACCCTAATCTTACTCAGAACGAAGGTTATTAATTTTCTTATTTAATTTATCTTTAAAAGAGAGTATATGTAATTTATACTCTCTTTTATTTTACTTTATTTTTTAAGTGGTATGTTAAGACTTATCTGTCTTTTAATCATAATACTTGCTGCTTCTTGTCAGCAAGACCCAAAGCTTTTCAATAAAATATCTTCTGAAGCTTCTAATATCACTTTTCAAAATACTATTTCTAATACTTCTCAATTAAATATTCTTAATTACTTATATTTCTATAATGGTGCTGGTGTTGCTGCTGGTGACTTTAATAATGATGGTTTGGCAGACTTGTATTTTGTGGCGAACCAGAATCAAGACAAACTTTATCTAAATAAAGGTAATTTAGAATTCGAGGATGTTAGTAAACGTGCGAATCTATTAAATGAAAACAATTGGACTACCGGAGTCACTACCGTCGATATAAACAATGACGGCCTCTTAGACCTTTATATATGTTTGGTCGGAGCCTACTCAGAATCAAAGAATCTTCTCTATGTGAACAAAGGAATTGAAAATGGAATTCCAACGTTTGAAAATGAATCTGCTAAGTATGGCCTCGATATAAGTAGTTACGCTACACAAGCTGTTTTTTTTGATTTTGACTTAGATGGAGATTTAGACATGTTCCTTTTAAATCATTCAGTGCATCCCAACAGAACCTACGGTAAAGGTTCGGCTCGGAAAACCTACAGTAAAGAATCTGGTGATATCCTTTTTGAAAATAGAGAGGGAATTTTTGTGGATGTTTCAAAAGAAAAAGGAATTTTTCAAGGGAAAACTGGCTATGGTTTAGGCCTGTCGGTTAGTGATATTAATAATGATGGCTACCCCGATATTTATATCGGAAATGATTTCTTCGAGAATGACTATTTGTACCTAAATCAAAAAGGTCAAACATTTAAGGAAATTATTTCTACCAACAGCACGGCATTGGGGCATACTTCCCACTACTCTATGGGAAATGCTATAGCCGATATTAATAATGACTCTAGGCCAGACATCCTTTCACTCGATATGCTCCCTGAAGACTTAGAGACCTATAAAGTCTCAGGCATGGAATTTTCATACCCCGTTTACGAACAGTATCTGAAAAATGGATATAGTCCACAGTATATGCAAAATACACTGCACATTAACAATGGGAATGAAACCTTTAGTGAATCTGCTTACCTCAGTGGTATATCAGGTACAGAATGGTCTTGGAGCCCATTGATAGCAGATTTCAATAATAACGGCGCCAAGGATCTGTATATCACAAATGGAATATTAGGAGCCACCAACAACATGGATTTTATTAATTTCATTTCTAATGAAAAGATTCAAAATAAAATTGAAAATGGCTTAAAGGAAACGGATTTTCAGTTATTTAAAGACATTCCAGAACGTAAAGCGTCGAATTACTTTTACGTCAATAATCGAGACAATACCTTTAGCAATGTAACCAATAGTTGGTCATCAACTAAAGCCTCCTTAAGCAATGGAGCTGTGTATGCCGACCTTGATAATGATGGCGATTTAGACATCGTGGTGAATAATATCAACGAAACTGCTTATCTACTTGAAAACACCTCAAATACAATTCCATCTACAAATTACCTTAAGGTAGGCTTTAACGGGTCGAAGCTCAATCGGGATGCTATTGGAGCAAAGCTAATTGCCTATATTCATTCAGAACCTCTATTTTTTGAAAATTATACGACAAGAGGGTATCTTTCTGCCGTTGCACCAAAATTAAATATTGGTGTGGGTGCATCAAAGAAAATTGATTCATTGGTAGTAATTTGGCCCAACGGTTTTTATGAAAAACAATTCAATCTAAATGTCAACCAAGAAATAACCCTTCAGTACTCTGAGGCGATTCAGCAAAATTATTACAATAATTTTCCTCCACGCCAAGAATCCTACCTAAGCAATGTTCCCTCCCCTATCTCTTTTAAGCACAAAGACCCCTATACCTTAGATTTTAACAAAAACCCATTAATTCCTTATGCATCTAGTAATTGGGGGCCTAAAAATGCTGTCATTGATTTCGACAATGACGGATTAGACGATGTCTTTCTAAGTGGAGGCAAATCGCAAGCGAGTGCATTATTAATACAAAATAAAGACGGCACGTTTAGAAACACACAGAAGGACCTATTCAAACAAACAGCCTTAAATGAAGATACTTCAAGCCTGTTTTTTGATGCAAATTTAGACAAGAATCCGGATTTACTAGTAGTTAGCGGCGGCAATGAATTTAAGAAAGGGCGACCTATTTCCCCTCGATTGTATCTAAATACAAATGGGATATTGACACTTCATGAAACTGCTTTTAATGAAATTGAAACCAACGCTTCAAGTGTAAAAGCTGTAGATTTTGATAATGACGGTGATCTTGATGTTTCCATTACGTCCAACTCAGACCCATCAGCATTTGGTAAAACCCCGGAACAGTTTTTATTTTTAAATGACGGTGATGGAACTTTCAAAAACATTACATCAGAATACGCCAAAGCGTTTCAATTTATTGGCAACGTTACAGATGTTGCCTGGGTCGACTTAGATTCGAATGGTTATAAAGATTTAATTGCCGTTGGGCATTGGATGCCTGTCTCAATTTTTTTGAATTCTGGAACTGCATTAGAATTACAAAACACTGATACCTTAAAGCATACAAATGGTTGGTGGAATACGGTACAAGTGAATGATTTTGACAAAGATGGAGACTTTGACATTGTAGTAGGAAATTGGGGCCTAAATACCAGATTACAGGCTACGCCAGACGAACCTATTCAATTATACACAAATGATTTTGACAATAATGGAAAAGAGGAATCCATTGTGACTCATTTTTATAACGGTGTTGAAACTACTTTTTCAACTAAGGAAGAGTTAACGAAACAAATTCCATTAATTAATAAAAAATATTTATCTTTTGAAGCCTTTGCAAAGGCTGATTTAAATCAAATATTTTCACCACAAAAACTTGAGAATGCAAAGAAAAAAGAGTGTTTTGAACTGGCGAGCAGCTATTTGGAGAACATAGGAGGATTACGGTTTAAAAAAATGAGTCTTCCCTTCTCGTCACAAATATCAAGCGTAAACACAATACATGTTGATGATTTTAATAAAGATGGATTTCTAGATCTTCTCTTAGCGGGAAATAATTACGAAATAAGTACTCAATTAGGAAGATTGGATGCTTCTCATGGTAGTGTACTCTTAAATGACAGGCTCGGTTTTTTTAAAATGGCTAAAAATCAAAATTTCGACATTGCTGGGCCGGCACGGTCTATTAATAAAATTAAGATGAACAACAAAGTTCATTATATCATTGGAATCAACAATAAGGCTCCTATTTTTCTAATACAGAATGAATAAACATATGTTCCCTTTTAAAAACACAAGTACATTGGTCTTTCTTGGGCTGGTTACAATCCTTTTTGGAGCCTGTAACGAGAACCGCACAGACACCATTAAACCTGTCGATACATCACCTACCTTATTTACACTTTTAGACGCTACAAAGACAAATATTACATTCGAGAACACCATCGTTAACCAAAAGGACTTTAATATTTTTAAATACCGAAACTACTATAATGGCGGTGGTGTAGCTATAGGAGATATCAACAATGATGGGCTTCCAGACATATTTTTTTCTGCCAATATGAGTCCTAATAAGTTATACTTAAATAAGGGGAACTTAGAATTTGAGGATATTTCACTTAAAGCGGGTATTGAAGGAGATAAACCGTGGTCTACAGGTGTTGTAATGGCCGATGTAAATGGTGACGGTTTATTAGACATTTATGTGAGTAATGCTGGAAACATGCAAGGCAATAATCACGATAACAATTTATATATAAATAATGGTGACCTTAGTTTTTCTGAAAAGGCCCAAGAGTATAATCTAGCAAAATCAGGGTTTTCTACACATGCTTCATTTTTTGATTATGATAAAGACGGGGATCTAGACGCTTATATTTTAAACAACAGCAATATTCCTGTAAGCAGCCTGGGTTATGCACATCAAAGGGACAAACGCGCTCAAGACTGGGAGAATGTTCCTCATATTTTTCGCGGTGTTGGAGACATGCTCCTTCGGAATGATAACGGCAAATTTGTAGATGTAAGTGAAGAAGCCGGTATTTATGGCAGCCTTATTGGTTTTGGGTTAGGTGTTATGGTCACAGATATAAACAATGATTTATACCCAGATATTTATGTCTCCAATGATTTTTATGAACGTGATTATCTTTATATAAATAACCAAGATGGAACTTTCAAAGAAGACATTAAAAATTGGACTTCCCATCTATGCCTTTCTGCCATGGGAGTGGACATCGCCGATATTAATAACGACGGCCTGTCAGATATTTTTATTACTGATATGATGCCTGAAGGTGATGAACGGATCAAATCGGTCATGGAGTTTGAGGGGTACAATGTTTTTAAATTGAAGCAAAGCAAAGATTTCTCCCAACAATACATTCAAAACACATTGCAATTGAACACAGGAAATAACAGCTTTTCTGAAATTGCAAATTATAGCGGAGTTGCCAAAACTGATTGGAGTTGGGCGGGTCTTTTATTCGATATGGATAATGACGGCTTTAGAGATATATATATTACCAATGGTGTAAACCACGATTTAAGTGATCTAGATTTCGTTGACTTCTTTGCCAATGAAATTATTCAAAAGATGGCGCTAACGGGTAAAAAGGAGTCAATTGATTCCATCATTAACAAAATGCCCCAATCGCCTCAATCAAATTTCGCTTATAAAAACAATACAGATCTTACTTTTGATAATGAAACTAAAAACTGGGGCTTAGACATTCCGAGTTTTTCAAATGGAACTGCTTATGGAGATCTAGATAACGACGGCGATCTAGATTTGGTAGTAAATAATGTGAACATGCAGGCATTTGTCTATGAAAACAATTCTGAGAAAGAAACTACAAACAACCATATTAGAATGCAACTAAAAGGGGAGGGCGCAAACCAATTTGCAATCGGTAGTATTCTAAAAATTTATGCTGGAGGAAGTATTTTCACTCAAGATGTAATGCCATCTAGAGGGTTTCAATCGTCCATGGATTATGTAATAGCTATGGGATTAGGCAAGCACAAAAAAATTGATTCCTTAAGAGTTGTTTGGCCAAACGACAAAACCCAAAAACTGACAAATATTGAGGTGAATCAGTTCCTTATTTTAAACCAAAACGAGGCCACAGAAATGTATACGCCAGTGCTAAAGAAGGCGGACGGTCCTTTTTTATCGGAAGTACAAAATCCTTTGATTACAAAACATGAAGAGAACAGCTATTCCGATTTTGACCACGAAGGTCTCATTTCTAAAATGTTATCTCAAGAAGGGCCCGCAATGGCTATTGGTGATGTTGATGGAGATGGAAATGAAGATGTGTATATTGGAGGAGCTAAGAATCAGGCGGGGAAAATTTATAAAAACATAGGCCAGGGAAAACTTCGTGAAATACCTGCAGCTATATTTGAACAAGATGCTTCTTTTGAAGATACCGCTGCTGCTTTTATGGATGCAGATGGCGATGGTGATCTGGATATCATGATTGGTTCGGGAGGTAATGAAGTCACTGAATCTAAAAATTATAGTGCCAGATTATATCTAAACGATGGAAAGGGGTCCTTCTCAAAATCTAAAATAAAGCTGCCGTCCGCACATACAAATATCGCCACCATTAGCCCCAATGACTACGACAATGATGGTGACATCGATGTCTTTATTGGATCCAGAAGTGTTGTTGGAACCTACGGTATTGACCCGCCGCATCTATTTCTAGAAAATGTTGGAGACGGGACATTTGAAAATGCAACGGAAAGAATCGCCTACGATCTAAAAAATAGCGGGATGATAACTGCTGCTGTATGGAAAGACATTGACGGAGATTCAAAAAAAGACCTGCTCACTGTTTCAGAATGGGGAACACCAACAATATATAAAAACAACGGGAAACAACTGGTGAAACAAACAAGTTCTCTTGATGCTTTATACGGCTGGTGGAATACTATTGAAGCCGCCGATCTAGATAATGACGGAGATTTGGATTTAATTCTCGGAAACCAAGGGAGTAATACTGTATATAAAACTTCCCAGGACCAACCTATGAGAATGTGGATTAATGATTACGATAACAACGGAACCATTGAACAAATTTTTACTCGTAGCTTTGATTCAAAAGATTATCCCATACATATGAAGAAAGAGTTGACATCTCAAATTGTTTCTCTTAAGAAGCAGAATTTAAAAGCTTCAGATTATGCTAAAAAGACCATTCAACAGCTATTTGCACCCCAAATTACTCAAAATGCTATTATGAAACAGGCAACAATAGCCGAAAGTGTGATTGCAATAAATGACGGAAACGGAGACTTTTCAATAAAAATATTACCGCCACAAGTTCAATTATCATGCGTTTGCAGCATTTCTTGTGTAGATGTAAATAAAGATGGGTTTTTGGATATTTTAATGGGTGGAAATAACTTTGAATTTAAACCCCAGTACTCCAGATTAGATGCGAACGAAGGCACCTTGCTTATAAATAAAGAGGGCTTGAGCTTCGAATGGCAAGACTACAACACGAGCGGATTTGTAGTAGAGAAAGAAGTAAAGCATCTAAGGCAATTCAAAGATAAGAATGGAAAAATCTATGTGATTACTGCAATAAATAATGAAAAACCAAAGATTTTTAAAATCAATGACTAAGTCCCTACTTATATATATTTGTGCAATTCTATTTATTGGGTGTCAGCAAAAAGAGGCGCTTCTCTTTAAAAGTGTAAGCCCTACACAATCGAATGTTCACTTTCAGAATGATGTTACAGAGAGTGAAGACCTAAGCATCCTTGATTATTTATATTTTTATAACGGAGGAGGTGTCTCTATTGGTGACATCAACAAAGATGGTTTGCCTGATCTTTTCTTTTCTGGAAATCAAGTTAAAAACAAACTCTACCTCAACAAGGGTAATCTCGCCTTTGAAGATATTTCAGACAAAGCAGGGGTCGCAGGGGGAAGTTCCTGGAATACAGGTGCCATCATGGGAGATATTAATGGAGATGGCTTGCTCGATATTTATGTTTGCGCCGTAGTGGGCATCAATGGTTTTAAAGGATATAACGAATTATATATCAACAATGGCGATGAAACCTTTACAGAGTCGGCGTCGGCATATGGATTGGATTTTGATAGCTATAGTTCAACAGCAGCCCTCTTAGATTTTGATCTCGATGGCGACTTAGATATCTATCTTCTAAATCATGCCGTTCATACCCAAGAATCCTTTGGTCGCATGGGCTTACGATATGAGCGAGACCGACAAACAGGTGACAAACTGTTGCGCAATGACAATGGAAAATTTACAGATGTTAGTGCATTAGCGGGCATATATGGTGGGCCAAACGGTTATGGTCTGGGAGTAGCAGTTGCCGATTTCAATCAGGATGGATTTCCAGATATTTATGTTGGCAATGATTTTCATGAGGACGATTATTACTATTTAAACAACGGAGATGGAACCTTTTCAGAATCTTTAAGAGACTTTTTCGGCCACACTTCAAGGTTCTCTATGGGAAATGACAGCGCCGATATTAATCATGATGGGTATCCTGATCTTATTTCTTTGGATATGCTTTCTGAAAATGAAAATGTACTCAAAGCGTCTGATGGAGACGAAAGCTTTCAAATACAGAAATTGAGGACCGAACAATTTGGCTATCATTATCAATATTCACGAAACATGCTGTATATAAATCAGCAACAAAACAACTTTATGGAAACCGCATTAATGAGCGGTGTTGGTGCTAGTGATTGGAGTTGGAGTGCCTTATTTGCCGATTACAATCAAGATGGAGAACAGGATTTATTTATTTCAAATGGAATTCCAAAAAGACCTAATAACCTGGACTACATTAAGTTTGTGTCCAGTGACCAAATTCAGAATAAAATAAGTGCCACCAAACTAGTTGATCAGGAAGCCCTCCAATTGATGCCATCAGGAAGTGTTACTAATTACATATACAAAGGAGGAAGTGACCTCATTTTTGAAAATAAATCATCTACTTGGATTGAGCAAACCCCAACAACTTCTACTGCTACAGCGATGGGTGACCTAGATAATGATGGCGATCTTGACCTGGTTATAAACAATATCAACGCTGCTGTAAGCATTCTTGAAAATACAACGAACGAAGCTTCAAGTTATCTTAAATTAGACTTTCAACTACCCATAAAAAACCACTTTGGAATAGGAACAAAAGTGTATGCCTACTCTGATGGCACACTGCAATACAAAGAATTATATACATCGAGAGGGTTTCAGGCTTCTTCACAACCCATACTTCATTTTGGCTTTGGCAATTCCAAAACAGTAGATTCCCTAAAAATTGTGTGGCCAGACCGGAGTATAGACATGTTATATACTATCGCTGTAAATCAAAACCTCACACTAAGTCCAAAAAACAATCAACCCGCCTCTAAAAAAGAACAGAAAGGCAATCCGCTATTCCACAGGGTGAAAAACTCAGGCATCCAATTTACACATCAGGAAGACAATTATCTTGATTTTAATCGTCAAAAATTGATTCCATATCAAATTTCAGATCGCGGTCCAGCAGTGGCTATAGGAGATTTAAATAATGACGGTGAGGAAGATGTGTTTTTTGGCGGTTCCAAGTTTATGCCTGCAGCAATTTTCATTCAAAATGACTCCATGTATAACCGAATAAAGTATCCCGTTATTTCTAATGATTCCATTTCAGAAGACGTAGTGGCCGTTATTTCCGATTTCAATAATGACAGCTTAAATGACATACTAATCGGTTCGGGCGGTGGTGATTTCTACAATCAAATGGATCCTTTAAAGGACCGGTATCTTAGTCAAAACGATTCCGCTTTTTCGAAAGAAATACTGCCTAACTATTTCGGAAATACGTCAGTTGTTCGGCCTTTTGACTTTGACAAGGATGGGGATTTAGACGTTTTTATTGGCAGCTATGCATCTACAAACGATTTTGGAGGAGAAGAAACCTCGTTTTTGTTAGAAAACAACAAGGGTGCATTCACAGCAGTAGAAACTAGTGTTTTTGACAATATCGGCATGCTTTCTGATGCCGTTTGGGATGATTTTGACAATGACGGTATTACAGATTTAATTGTTGTCGGAGAATGGATGTCTCCTAAGTTCTTTAAAAACACAAACGGAAACTTAGAAGAGGTTCGTCCAATTAATGGGGCCCTTAATGGACTATGGCAGCGCATTCAGCCATTTGATATGGATAGCGATGGTGATGTTGATTACCTCCTTGGAAATTGGGGGACAAACTCTAAATTCAAAGCTTCGGCAAAGTATCCTTTAAAGATGTACTATCACGACTTTGATGAAAACGGTTCAACAGAGACAATCGTTTGTGTTGAAAAGGACAAACGCTATTATCCATTATTAGGACTTGACAACTTGGCACAACAGTTAGTTGTTCTAAGAAAAACCTTTCCGAAATATGAAGATTTTGCAGGAAAGACCATAGAACAACTATTTGATAAAAAGCGACTCCAAAATGCAACGGTGTTGGAGGTTCACGAGTTGCGCTCGGGCTATCTAAAAAATGAGGAGGGCGTATTTCGTTTTGTGCCTTTTCAAAATGAAATGCAGGTTGCCCCAATAAGAACGTTTTTAGAATACGATTTTGATGCTGATGGTAAAAGCGAAGTCCTTGCTGCAGGTAATTACTTCGGAATAGCACCCATTCAAGGCCGATTGGATTCATTTTCTGGAGCCTTAATTAAATCTGACGCAGAAACTGTTTTAGGCCCTAAACTCGGAATTGACCTTAGCAATAAGGCAGTTAAAAATCTAAATATCATTCAGTTGAAGAATAAACCTTATCTTTTGGTCACAATTAACAATGACGCAGCCGAGGTTTATGAAATTAAAATAAAACCCTAATTTTTAAAATGAAATACATTAAAATTCTAGTCGTAACAATTTGTGTTCTTCTAAGCGCGTGCAAGCAAGCGGAGCCTCTAGTAATAGAGGCAGATGAGTTGCATCATTCTATTGACCATGTCATTAAGGTAATGATCCACGACATTTTTTCACCACCAGTAGCCAGTCGAATATTTGCATATCCGAATATTGCTGCCTATGAAATTGTTGCTCTCAACAATTCAAAGTACACCTCATTGGTTGGGCAATTGAAAGGATTAACCCCAATTCCAGCTTCAGAAACGCCTGTGAACTATCAGTTAGCCGCTCTAATTTCACATATTGAATTGAGTAAACAATTGGTTTTTTCCGAAGAAAAAATTGAGATCTACAGAGACAGTTTATACATTAGCTGGAAGAAAAAAAACCGAAATGAATTTCTAAATGCTGAAACCTATGGTCTGCAAGTGGCTGATCATATATCACAATGGATGGATGGCGATAATTATAAGCAAACCCGGACCATGTCCAAATTCCATGTAATCTCTGAAGACGAAGGTAGGTGGCAGCCTACCCCTCCGTCTTATATGGATGGCCTAGAGCCACATTGGAATAAAATTCGCCCCTTTGTTATTGACTCTGCTGCTCAATTTAAACCCACTCCTCCTCCAGCATTTTCAATGGAAGAAGGCAGTGACTTCTATAAAGAATTACAAGAGGTATATGACATTAGCAACCGAATCACGGCCGAAGGGGATGCATCTGAAGAAGTACAAGTAGCTCAGTTTTGGGACTGCAATCCGTATGTTTCGGTGACCAGAGGTCATTTAATGTTCGCTACTAAAAAGATTACTCCAGGAGCCCATTGGATAGGGATAACGAAAATTGCGTGTAAAAAAAGTGAATCCAATTTCGACGACTCTGTTTTTACCTATGCAAAAACTTCCTTAGCAATCGCTGATGCTTTTATTAGTTGCTGGGATGAAAAATATAGATCGAATTTAGTGCGTCCGGAAACCTTGATCAACACCTATTTCAATGACAACTGGAAACCGATTTTACAAACACCTCCATTTCCGGAGTATTCAAGCGGTCACTCTGTGGTTTCGGGTGCAGCCTCTATTGCCCTAAATTCTATTTTTGGCAATGAATTTTCGTTTGACGACACTTCAGAACTGGCATATGGCCTGCCTATGAGACATTTTGAATCCTTCGATGCCGCTGCCGATGAGGCGGCTATAAGCAGAATGTATGGTGGAATTCATTATAGGTCTGCTGTAGAAATAGGCATTCAACAAGGAAGATCACTAGGAGACTATGTGGTTGCAAATCTTAATATGAAAAGCAAATAAAAAGATAATATGCGAAAATGGATTCTCGGCTTTGCCTTTGTATTTTTTGGAGTAATCATTTGGTTTCTGTTTATCAGACCATACGATTTTACTGTTTCTTTTACAGCAAAAACACTCCCAGAAATTGTAAATCAATCTGTAAAAGTTTGGAACAAAAAGATAGACGGTACGCTAGAACGGCAGCCGAACGAGGACCTTGTTCAAAAGGTTCAATTAGACGACAGAGCGCTTTCCTATCAGTGGCACGCTGAACAACTTAGCGATTCCACCTCTAGGGTTACCGTATCCATAGTCAATGACAGCCTAAGCGTTTTAGAGAAGCTTAGCATACCATTTAGTGACACCCCTTATGAAGAGGCGGTCAAAAACAATCTCACCGAGTACCTGACCCTATTAAACGATCAGTTGAAGAACATTAAGATAGAGGTCGTTGGTGCCTCTTCTATTGAAGGGACTTATTGTGCGTACATTCCAATAAAAGGCAAGCAATTTGCAAAAGCCAGAGGCATGATGGAAAATTATGGCCTTTTAAGCACCTTTTTTATCGATACGGATATTAAACTGAACGGGCAGCCATTTATTGAAATCACAAAATGGGATCGTGAGACCGACAGCATTTTTTATAACTTCTGCTATCCGATCATAAAAAAAGACAGCCTTCCACAAAATAAAAAAATAAAATACAAGCAATTTGATGCTAGAAACGCCATTAAGGCCATTTATAATGGCAATTATATGACATCAGACAGGGCATGGTATACGCTAAAAAATTACGCTGATAATAATGGCATAGAAGTAATAGATACGCCAATTGAAGTTTTTTTAAGCAATCCTAATATGGGAGGAAATGAACTCGAATGGGTAACACATGTGTATCTGCCGATAAAAAAATAATTATGACGATAAAGAAACCTGCACTCTCCTTTTGGCAAATTTTCAATATGAATGTTGGGTTTCTTGGGATTCAATATAGCTTCGGTTTACAGCAAACGGCTATAAATCCAATATTTCTGTATTTAGGAGCCCCTGAAGACATGCTGCCTATTTTAAATATAGCCGGCCCAGTAACAGGATTAATTGTACAGCCTATTATTGGAGCAATGTCAGACAAAACTTGGTCAAATCGATGGGGCAGACGCAAACCCTATTTTTTAATTGGCGCCTTGTTAGGTAGTTTGTGTTTGTTCGCATTCCCCCACAGTCCTGTGCTTTGGTTTGCAGTTGGGTTGCTTTGGATTTTAGATGTAGGTAATAATATGGCCATGGAGCCTTATAGAGCTTTTGTTGGCGATAAATTGCCTGAAAAGCAATTGAGTTTAGGGTTTCAAATGCAAAGTTTGTTTGTTGGAGCAGGTATTCTATTAGCGAATGGATCGATTGTCTTATTCCAATATTTATTTGGAGGCGAATCTGTCGAAGCAGCAGGAACAATACCGCATTGGCTCTATTATTCTTTTTTCATTGGAGCCTTCCTTTCTTTGGTAACAATTTTATGGTCCGTATTTAAAACACCTGAGATTCCTCCATCTGAAAAAGAACTTGTCGCTATTATTAAAATAAAAAAGCTGCCATTCACTCAGCGTGTAATCACTCCTTTTAAAGAAATTGTTGATGCCATAAAAGAAATGCCAAAATTTATGTGGCGAGTTGGCGCCGTTTATTTATTTCAATGGTACGCCCTTTTTATTTATTGGCAGTTTTCAACACCTCTTTTTAAACTCACAATGGGCTTTACGACGTCTGAGGCAGCTTCTCAAGCTGCTAAAATGAGTTTAACCTACAATATTGTTACCATGGTTATAGCGCTTGCGTTAGTGCCATTAACCCTTCGTTTTGGCGGTAAAAAAATATATGCCCTTAGCCTCTTTGGTACGGCAATAGCCTTATTTACAATTCCATACATTACGGATCCAAATCTTGTATTAGTGCCCATGATATTATTTGGTGTCGGTTGGGCCGCGATGATGGGAATTCCTTACACGATGGTTTCAAAAGTGGTTCCTGAAGAAAGGCGCGGTGTCTATATGGGGATTTTAAACATGATGATTGTAATACCTATGTTTATTCAAACCTTATCATTTGGACCTATATATAAATACCTTTTAGGGAATAGCGCCATTAATGCAATGCTCTTTGCAGGTGCGTTCTTTGGTATTTCAGCGCTACTTGCAATGAGATTAAATGTTGCAAAAACTGCTTAGAGAAGAATACACTTGATGAATCATTAAATTATTTTTAAAATGAAAAAATGCGGGTCTTAAAATATCATGAGATATGACCCCGCGAATAAAGAGTTGATTCGAGATACATGCTAAAAGCGCAAATGATTCGTCCTAACATTTTGTGTGTTTAATTCTCTCCTAAATAGAGTGCCAGTTTAATTTTCCAATAAGGGATTTGTTCTTCAAAATATTCGAAGTAGGACCTTAATGCCTCAGGGTTTTCTACTTTTTCTCGAGCATTTTGAATTTTCTCCAGCTCTTCGGAAAGGATTAGTTTGTGTAAATCGATTTCACTTCCCAACTCGTGTATCTTCATTAAATGGCCGTAAATCGTGGTCTCGGCTAAATCTCTTTTTTCTGAAATCTCTTTTATTGAAAGTCCATCCTGAAATAATTCGAAACTCTTTTTATAGGTATCTCCCTTTTTACCAGCTGCTTTTTTTTTAGGCTTTTTAATTCTTGAAACTTGGGGTTTTTGGTACGCCGCGATGCGCTTTAAAAACGATGCTGCGTACTTCTCTAATTTCGCTTGCCCCACCCCAATAATCTGTGAAAATTCATCTTCATTCGACGGAAGCTTTTCTACCATATCTTTTATACTCGCATCGCTAAATACAACATAGGCCGGAACCCCCGTTTCTTTTGCGACCTCATACCGATAGGCTTTCAATTTTTCGAATAAACCCTCCGCTGGGGTTTGTTCTTTATCGGCTGTTTTAATGTCTGCTGTTTTTTGATTTAAATGTGCAAGCTGTATTTTTTGACCTTCAAATAAAATTTTATCTGCCAAAGGGGTTAACAACAATCTTCCGTTTTCGTGAAACCAAATTTCCAAAACCCCTTGGTTTAATAACTGAATAACATACTGCTGTAAATCGAGCCAGGCAACATCTTTGGCGGCACCATAAGTCTTAATGTTTTGATAGCCCTTATCATATACTCCAGCATTCTTAGCCCCTCGTAAAACATCTAAAACCATCCCCAACGCCTCTTGCTCCTTTAAACGCTTTATGACAGAACATACTTTTTGAGCCAGTAGGGTTCCATCAAAATAAGTCGGGGGAGATTTACAAACATCACAATTCCCACAATCTTCAAAAATAGATTCTCCAAAATAGGAAAGTAATGCTTTTCGTCTGCAGCTTAATGCTTCAGCAAATTGCTGCATACGTTCCAATTTCGCCAGCTGAAACTCCTCATTTGCTGTGCCTTGTGTAAATTTCCGAAGCTGTATTACATCTGCAAAACTATAAAACAGCAAGGTGTGTGCGGGCAAGCCATCTCTCCCACTACGTCCAATTTCTTGATAATAGCCTTCGATGTTTTTTGGCATGTTGTAATGAATAACCCAGCGTACGTTGCTTTTATCGATTCCCATTCCAAAGGCAATGGTAGCCACAATAATTGAGGTCGTATCATTTACAAAACCATCTTGAATTTCTGTTCGGTCTTGGGCGCTCAAACCCGCGTGATAGGCCTTTGCATCTAAACCCGCTGCTCTTAATTTAGTTGCCAAACTTTCGGTGCTCTTTCTACTTAAACAATAGATAATTCCACTTTCGGTCTTTTTACTCTTTAAAAAATCAAGAATTTGTTTGATACGATTCTGGCCAGATCGTACATCTAAATACAAATTTTTACGATCAAAAGAAGAGATGTATTTTTTTGCTTTCGGAATCGCCAATTGGGCAATTATGTCATCTTGTGTCGCCTTATCTGCTGTTGCAGTAAGTGCAATAACAGGCACCTTTGGAAATTGTGTTTTTAATATCCCAAGTTTGGTATAGGCAGGTCGAAAATCATGACCCCAAGAAGAAATGCAATGCGCCTCATCTATCGCAAATAAATTGATTTTAATTTCTAATAAAGTCGACTCTAGTAAAAAGAGGCTTTCTGGTGCGACATAAAATAAATTTAAAACATTATTCTTTAAATCGCGAAGCGTCTGCTCTTGCTCCTCTTGTGGTTGACTGCTATTAAAAAAGGCCGTCTTTATGCCATTTACACGCAGGGCGTCCACCTGATCTTTCATCAATGCAATCAAAGGAGAAATAACGATTGCCGTGCCTTCTAAATAAATTGCAGGAAGCTGAAAACAAAGGGATTTTCCACCGCCAGTTGGCATAATGGCAAGTGTATCCTTACCGTCTAATAGATTTTGAATGACTTCCCTTTGATTCGGGCGAAAGCTATCATATCCGAAATGCGTTTTTAATAAACTATGTATGCTAGGGGTTTCGATCATTGGCGCAAAATTAGGAATTATAATCGTGAATTGAGGAGCGATCTAGACAGATAATAAGGCGCATTCAACTTCTTCTTTCCGGGCCTGAAAATTATAAAATACTCCCCCTCTATGCAAGAAGAGGAGCTTAGAATGGTCCTATTTACTCCCTAACATTAACAACTCATTACAAACCACTTCAGTTGTATAACGCTTATTACCTTCTTTGTCATCATAAGAACGGCTGGTTAATTTGCCCTCAACGGCTACCTCTTTCCCTTTGGTCACATATTCCTCTATGATCTCTGCGGTTTTCCCCCAGGCAACGACGTTGTGCCACTGGGTGTCTGTAACACGCTCCCCTTGTTGGTTTTTATAGGTTTCATTTGTTGCAATACTAAACTTGGCTAATTTCTTGCCCGAATCCATGGTGATGATTTCTGGGTCATTTCCTAAGTTTCCAATCAACTGTACTTTGTTTCTAAGTGTACTCATAATACTAAAATTTTAATTAAACAGTTAAGAATTGTCCTCGAACTCGTGTCGAGGATCTATCGAACTGAACCGCTCTAACGATTCAACGTTGCAAACATATAACTGAATAGGAATCTTAGTTGGTTGCTACACATTTACTATCGTTTATAGTTGTTTACAATCATTTGTAAGCGCTTGCAAACGCTTTTGTGAGGCAACTATTTCTATATCAATGCAAATGACAGGCAGGCAAACCAATACATCAACTCGGCCCTGGGTCCACTATTAATGATGGTTCTAGACCGTATCTAATTGACAAGCTGAGTGGCATTTCGACAGAATTAGGTTTTACAGAATATACAAGTGGAACTACTAGCACACTCGATATCTTTGCCAGATCCTTGACTCTGATGATTGGCACAGCAGGAATCCATACCTAACCGTTCGTTTTTTTACTGTTAAGAAAGTAAAGGCCTCTTGTCAATTGGCCGGAATTGCTCTTTTTCTAATCGCTATTTTTTATACGGCAGCAATAGCTCTTGCTGTTTTTGCCAAAACCAATTAATTAAACAACGTTAGAAACAAGCACTATTCTGAAATATAAATTTGGTGTTTTTAAGGGCGCAGTGGCCATGGCGGTAAATTTTAGTGTGGTATTAACAGTGAATAGAGTCACTCCTCCTCCCTCGGAAAAGATTAAAGAACTCGTGGAACGTATTCGACTACCAAACAATGCAGGAGAGGCTGGCGGGCATTAAGCTTAGTCAATTTTGCCTTCTTTTTGAGCCTTCGATTTTTTGATAATAGCTTTCAATTTTTCAGCGCGGGTTTCTTTTTCCTTGCGTTTTTTGTCAAATTTTTGATCCATCAACCGAGCGTGTTTTGCCTTGTTTTTGGTATTCTTCGCCTTGCCTTTTTTTGCCATCACTTTTATTTTGTCTGCTATCTCACCAATCGCTCCTCGGCAATGTACAGTTCATGCCTACTTAAAAGGCATACGTAGCCGCGAGAATAAAATTTCTACCAGCAGAAGCCAAACCACTAGAATAAGGCCTGTAGCGTTTATCACTAATATTCTCTAAAGTCGCATTAAGATGCAGCGCCTTTGTAATACTGTATTGAGCTCTAAAATTTAAGGTATACCATCCTGGTGAATATGGATTCCCGTCTTCATCTTTAGCATATAAAAAATCATTGTTTTGCTGAGAAGGTGCTAATTCATTAAAATCAAACGACCCATTATAATCGACAAAGGCATCTAGTTTTAATCGCTGGGCTTTAAAAATTAAATGACCATTTCCGTACATTGGAGGCGCACTGCGCAGTGGATAACTAACACCGCTATCGTCTTCCTCGAAACCATCGGTAATACTATATTGCGAAGTGAGCTGCAGATGTTCGCTAAAATTGATTTCAATGCTAGCTTCAAAACCATATACCTCCGCTTTGGCAGCATTTTGTATGGCTTGAACATTGCTCAATTCTCCTTGGTAAAGAATTTGTGACTCCCCATTTATTTCGTAGTCGCGGCGCACCAGCGCATCCTTTAAGCCGGTAAAATAAGTCCCTACATCGAGTTTGACAACATTCTCAAAATTAAAAGCAATTCCTATTTCCGCTGTTTTGGCATATTCAGGTTTTAAATCGGGATTTGGAACAACAACACTTCCAGGTTCACTATCAAATATTTTACCTACGTCGTCAATGTTTGGCGCTCTAAAAGCTGTTCCAAAATTAAGGCGCCAACTTAAAATATCGTTTGGATACCAAGCCAATCCTGCACTTCCTGTAAGGGCACCTGTATTGATATTTGCTTCGGAAAAGGGGAGGTCATAAAATCCATCTTCAAAACTGGCATCCACCAATATATGATTGTAACGCAGTCCTCCTTGAAACGACAATTTATCCGCCAATTTAAAATGCAAACTCGAATATGCAGCCATTGATTGCCAAGTCGATCCGTCTGGATATCGAGACGCATCTGCCGCTGAAGTTCCTGTAATTATATCGGTTTGTTTTCCCTCGCTATGAACCTTATTGTAGACGTACTCTACCCCATAATGTAGCTTCGCTTTATTAAAATCTTTTTCAAAATCCCAGGCTCCGGTATACGCTAACACTTCTTCGTCAGTTTCAAACAAAACAGTATCACCAAAATCCCTATCATTTCTACTTTCCTTGAAGCGCTGGTAAGAAGCCGTAATAATACTCTCGTCGTACATTGTATTATTCGATGCTTTATTTCTAGCCTGTATATTTCCAGACAACCACTCCTGTGGTCCATAGTACCATTCCGCACTTTTTAGACCATCCCCCTTTGGGCGTATTAAGCGGTCGTACCTTGAATAATCACTCGTAGTTGTATAAAACAATCCTAAATTAAAATCCCATTTATCCGACGGCATATAGCGCACTTTTTGCATGGTGTTTAACTGCTGGTACCCTGTAGACACTTGAACACGCTGATCTGAATTTTCAACCAATAGATCCTCCCCATTTATAGTATTAGCATAAAACGGTCGTACATAATCATCGGGGCCATTCTTTCCCATTCTAAGATCTCCAAAATCACTGTAAGAAACACTGGTTAAAAACGCCCACTCCTTGGTTCCAATATTGAAATCAAAATGCCCCGTTTTTTCGGAGCTTGCTGTTGCATATCTCGCCAAGGCATTTCCAGAAAATGACATGCCCTCTTCAAATGAAAATTTAGGTCGTTTCGTATAAAAATTCATAACTCCTCCAACTGCGTCACTTCCATATATAACAGAACCTGGGCCCAGAATAACCTCGGTGTTCTCAACTGCTAAAGGGTCAATTGATATGACATTTTGAACGTTCCCACCTCTAAAGATTGCATTGTTAAATCGAACCCCGTCTACAGTGATAAGTAATCGATTGGTCGAAAACCCTCGTATGTTAGGACTTCCTCCTCCCAATTGACTTTTCTGAATAAATACTTGACCGCTGCTTTTCAATAAGTCTGCAGACGTTTGGGGATTTGCGAATAAGACATCCTCTGCACGAATGCTCGAAATTTGTTGTGGAACGTCTCTTTTGTTTTGCCCGAATTTTGCTACGGAAAGTACTATTTCGTCCAAGCTACTCGCATTTAGTTCCAAATAAACCGTATTGTTGGCATTGACTATCTCAATCTTTGTTACGTTGATCGTGGTATGTGAGATATGTTGCAGTGTTATTTGTTCGGTTTCTGAAAATTTAGAAATATCCAGAAAACCATCAAAATCGGATACCGCACTCTTCGATTTCTCGGCATTAAAAATAGCAACCCCAGATATAGGTTTTTTACTTTGAGACTCTAGTATTTGAATCTTTTGTGCAATAACTGAAGTATAGAGAAAAAAACTAATAGCCAGAAGTACTAGTATTCGCATAAATATTTATTGAAATAGTTGGTTAAGCACCAAAAGAGACCTCGGTTTTTTGTAATCCTGCAAATGTAATTGATAATAGTTCAATAACAAATTTAGAACGTCTAATCGCGCTTTTTTGTCGATGTTAATAGAACTAAGCTTATCAAAATTTATACCAAAAAAGGATTTAAAATCTTGAACGACGCGCCCTTTCTCGCAATACATTCCTGATTCGTTCTGCTGAAAGCAGCCGTCTAAGAGATTAAAATACTGAGCATCAATATTAGAGTCGTCTGGCTGAAAACCCAAATGAGTGGATAGTTTCAGCAAAAATAAAATGTGAAAATTAGCGATCTCCTCATGGCAATCAAGCCAGTAAAGAACATTTTCTAGGTATTCGAACAAATCATGATTCGATTCTTCTTCCTTGATGCAGTTTTTAAGCATTTCAGCAAGGAACATAATCATACTCGTTTTTACGACATTGGTATGTAATGTCTGATAGGGATAAATTACTTTTGCTTCTCTAATACTTTCTAAAGTTCCTTTATTCTTATGGTAGGCAACAATATCCAACTGGGTCAACAATTGAAACTGTGAAGCCTTTAATTTTCCCGATTTAGCTTTTAATATTCTGCGAAGTAAATAACTCTTAATACCCTCTTTCTTTGTAAAGCAAGTAACAATCAGGTCTGCCTCGGAATATTTGATGGCAGAAAACACGATTGCTTTGGTAGAGACAATCATTACCTTACAACCATTATCTTAGTGACTTTCGTTTCGAGGCCGTCATCACTTGATATGAGCACTAAATAGACGCCCGAAGCTACTTTATATTTACCGAAGGCTGTGGTGTCCCAAAGTACAGATCCTCCCTCAGACGTTTGCTCAAAAACAAGATTGCCTTCAATATCCGTTATCTTAACATTGGCATCAGCTGTAAGTCCGTCAATTGTTACATTTCCTGTAAAATCCGGTCGCACAGGATTCGGAAAGGCATAAACCTCATCTAAGTTGTCTCGCGGTGCCGTAGAGGTTCCATTAAATGCAACCAACCCATTAACTGTCGCGAAGTATACATTTCCGCTAAAGGAATCGATTGCAATGTCTTGGACGTTATTTGATGGCAGTGGTGAATTGTCTTTTGTGAAGCGCAGTAGTGTTTCTTGCCCATTCGCCGACAAATAAAACACCCCAGAGGTAGAGGTGGCTATCCATTTATTATTAGCGCCGTCTACCTCAATATCTGTAATAAAAAGCTCAAAAAGAAGTTCTTGTGGTACGCCATCTTCTAGGATGATAATTGGTTGCGCATCAATTTCTGCACCATCTTCAAAAAAGCCTCCCACATTAAATAAAACTCTTAACCCTCTTGGAGTTCCAATCCACAATCTGTTTTGATTGTCAAAGGCCAAGGCACGAACACTACTTCTAGGGATATTCCCATTGCCTTCACCATCTTCTATTCTGTTAAATCGACCGTTGTTCGGATTGTAGCCGATAAGGCCACTTTCTCCAGTGCCAAAAAAAACAGTACCCGTTCTACTAACGGCCAGTTGATTAAATGCTTGTTCATCCTCACCATCAATAATTCCGCTCACGTCAATTTTTTGAAACTGCCCTCCTGGAGATAATTTAATGAGACCCTTATTGTATCGAGATTGTAGAAACCAAAGATTCCCTTGCCTATCAAAATCAGAACCATACAAACGAACCCCCATGCCTGCATTAGATGCAAATGGTGGGTATTCTAAAGCACTATTAGACTGATCAAATAAAAACACGGGTGTTTGATCTTCAATTTTAAGCAAGCCTTTATGAAAAGAAGAAATATAGGTCTCACTTGGATCATTTGGGTTAATAGTGACTTTCACCAAATCATTAATAGGTTTTCCATCAAAAATAGCAGAAAGGTCATCGTATGAAATGTTTGTCCAAACACCATCTCTTAGATTGCTAATACCTCTATAATTTAAAGGAAAGGGGTTGTAACTTGACGAGACTTCTCCAAAAACTGTCCATAATTGTCCTGGAGATGCATCAATGGCAAATGAATTATTTAAAAGAGGCCCATCAGGTAAAATTTGCTCTTCCGAAGAAGAATCAAAAGGGACCTCAATCATGCCAATTTCTTTTGTCCCCAGATAAAAAGCATTATTGAAGACATACCCTGATTGTAATTTATATGTTAAATCAGGGATGTTAGTTACAGTTGCTTGAAGTTCAAAACCTTCAGAATATGCTTGAATTTCATTTAAGGTTGTGACCGTTAAAAGGCCGTTGTTGGATTTAAAATCTACAACATCACTGCTAAAGCTCCCAACATTCGTTAAGACTCCATCGAAGGTCATTCTAAAAACAGTATTCGCAGTATTTAAAACATAAAGACTCTCTTCTAATGTTTGAATTCCATTAAAGCCTCCCGTAGTGATGGTTGACCAATTTTGAAAATCAATGAGGTCGTCATCCTCATACATCGCCCGTCGAATCCCTTCTTGAGCGCTAGCTGCAAAAATATATGGCCCGTCGATCGTCGTTTGTGTAATATTGATTTGAGTTCCTGAATCTCCTATAAAATAGGTGTCTCCAAACTCCAAAGCCTCGAGGTCGAATACTGAAATCCCGTATTGAGTCGAAACATACAAGTTTCCGTCCTTCTCATTAAAGTGATTGATTCTTTTTTTATCTGGAGGAATGGTCGGTTTATCTAAAATATCTACGACAGAAAGTACATCTTCCTGATCATCAATCACGATCTCAATCAATCCACTTTCATAGCCTATAACGAGCAGATTGTTTGATTCACTATAATATATTGTTGAGATTGGCTCCCCCGCTAAACCGTTAATTGTTGAAATTGTTGCTATTTCCTTTGTGGATAAGTCATAAGTGAAAATGGCATTCTGAGAAGCACCAAACATTTTATCATTGCCCTGGGAGATGCTCTTCACCGAAACAAAAGAAAAATAGCCTGTCCAAAGATTCTCAAAATTTTGAGCCTGAAGTAATGAGCTAATAAAAATAATAAAAACCGTAAAGAGATGCTTCATACACTAATTTCTTTTCACACGAAATATAACATTTAATTATAGTATTTATTGCAACTAATAAACGAAAAAGGTTGCCTTATAAAGACAACCTTTTTCGTTTAAAGTAATACGGTCATTTCTTAAACGACACCCTGCGCCATCATTGCGTCAGCTATTTTTACAAAACCTGCAATATTTGCCCCTCTTACATAATCAACATAGCCATCCGCGTTTGTTCCATAGGCAACACAAGCAGCATGAATATCATTCATAATCGTGTATAATTTATCATCAACTTCCTTTGCAGTCCAACTCAAACGAAGTGAGTTTTGAGACATTTCTAAACCCGAAGTTGCAACGCCGCCGGCATTTGAAGCTTTCCCTGGGGCAAATAATATTTTTGCTTCGTGGAACACCTCGATAGCATCGTTCGTAGAAGGCATATTAGCACCTTCACTAACACAGATGCATCCATTCTTTACAAGCATCGCAGCTTCATCTCCATTTAACTCGTTTTGAGTAGCACATGGCAATGCAACATCACAAGCAACGCCCCATGGCCTTTCACCTTCATTGTAGGTCGCGGATGGATATTTTGTTAGATATTCCTTAATTCGCCCGCGTCTCTCATTCTTAATCTCCATTACAAAGGCTAACTTTTCGTCGTTTATTCCTTCTTCGTCATAAATATATCCTCCAGAATCCGACATCGTAATTACTTTACCGCCAAATTCGGTTGCTTTTTGAACAGCATATTGCGCCACATTTCCTGAACCAGAAACCGCAACACGCTTACCATTAAATCTATCGCCTTTTGTTTCAAGCATGTTTTTTGCAAAATAAACAACCCCATACCCGGTTGCTTCAGGACGAATTAATGACCCGCCAAAAGAAAGACCTTTTCCAGTAAGCACGCCAGTAAATTCGTTTCTTAAACGCTTGTACTGACCAAACATGAAGCCAATCTCTCTTCCTCCTACACCTATATCACCTGCAGGAACATCTGTATTTGGACCAATGTGTCTTGATAATTCTGTCATAAAACTTTGACAAAATCGCATCACTTCTGCATCGCTCTTCCCTTTTGGGTTAAAGTCAGACCCTCCTTTACCACCTCCCATAGGAAGTGTCGTTAGGCTATTCTTAAATACCTGTTCAAAACCTAAGAATTTCAAAATACTGAGGTTTACTGATGGGTGAAACCTCAATCCACCTTTGTAAGGTCCAATAGCAGAGTTAAACTCTACGCGATAACCACGATTAACCTCAATCTCACCGCTATCATTTGTCCAAGCCACTCGAAACATAATAGTGCGCTCCGGTTCAACCATGCGCTCCAATAACATTTTGTCTTGGTATTTCTCGTTTTCCTCTATAAAAGGAATTACGGTTTCAGCTACTTCGGTTACAGCTTGAAGAAATTCAGGCTCGTTTGGATTCATTCTCTCAACTCTGGAAATGAACTCTTTAATACTTTGTTTCATTTAAAAATAATTTATTGAAAACGTTTTCGTTAATTAAAATGCAAATATATGTTTTTATGTAAAATATACCCTGACTATCATTGGAGAAATAACGGAAAACCCTTGTTTAAATTTCCCTCTCTAATATGTTTTTATATATTTGCCGGGTCTCAATTTAAACCTCATTTATTATGAATACCAGAATCTTAATGTTGGTATTTTTCTTTCTTATTTTCCCAAAGCAGGATGTCTATGGTCAGCTCGGGATTTCAAATGAAGTTGGGATATTAACGGGGCCTGTTGCATTTTATTCGGATTACGGCGTTCGTAATGATTTTGAAACGAATTCAGGAAATGTTGGATTTGGAATTGGAATAATGCATTACATTAATTTCTCATACAGAGCAGATTGTAACTGCTATTCTGCTGCTAAATACTGGAACGACCATTTTAAAGTAAGAACCGAATTAGACTTCCACAAAACGAATTTACAGCATATTGGCAGATATGTAGATCCAAGTCGCACCAACGAAGCGGCATATCAATTACGGGGGATGAAGGGCTCGTCAACCGTTTTTGAAGTGGGGTCTCAGCTCGAATATTTTCCTTTTAGTATTCGTGATTTTATGGCTAACGCCTACAAAATAGCTCCTTTTATTAGTGCAGGCGTGCATTGGGTAAGTTTCGATCCTGAAGCGTCTACTGATTTTGGTACTGGAGACATTGAGAGTCCGGTGAACGTCCCAGATAAATATATCGGGGCCTTTCAACAGGAGCCAGGCACTACCTGGGCCTTTGTAACTAGTGTAGGAGCTCGTTTCAAACTCGGTCAACGAAGTGACATTATGCTCGATGCCCGATGGCAGTATTATTTTTCTAATTGGGTGGACGGATTGAACCCTAGTTTCGAGGCCAACAACATCGTTGAAGTTCCCGAAAATTTGGCCAACGATTGGATCTTTTGGATGAACCTTGGGTATATCTACTATTTAAACTAAGGATCCCGAAAAACAGTATTTTTCATAAGTTTATTATCCAACAGTCTCTTAAAATTCTTTTTTTTCAGAAACCTTCGTTGTTTCCTAAATTGTTGGGTTCGAGTCCTAGATTCATTTAAGCCAACTTTATACCGCGGTTTAGCAATAAATTTCAAGGAGCTTTGTTTTAAAAAGAAAAGCAGCTGTTTAAACTATTATTATTAAATCTTACTTATTTTTAACGAATGAAAATTCAGAAGGCCTTTATTTTAGTCTTATTTTTTTCGATGGCGGCCTGCAAAAATGAGCCTCTTGTGCGTTTTTCTGCGGAAAGTTTTACAGAGGAGGCTTTTACTATTTGCGCAACGGTAAGCTGCCCTGCAATCACCATAAATTACATAAAGGCCTCAGGGGACAAAGACATATCAAATAAGATAAACTCAGAAATAATACGCTATATTACTGACGCACTCTATATTGGTGAAGATCCTATTTCCACTTCAAAACCTATAAAGAAAGCTGCTTCAGACTTTATTAAGGTTGCACGGTTACACGCGGCTGATTTCCCTGATATGTCTGCAGAATATTTTGTAGAAATTAATATTTCAGTATTGTATTGTTCCACAGAATTAGTGTCCATCGAAATGAAACAGTATTCTTATACAGGAGGTGCTCATGGCAATGGGAATACATTTTTTTTGAATATAAACCCTCAAACTGGAATTGAAATCCCAATGGAAGATTTATTTAGCAAGAGGCCTGAGTTTACGAACTTTGCGGAGAGTAAATTTCGAGAGGCTAACAATATTATGGCATATGAATCCATTAATTCAACCGGTTTTTGGTTTGAAAACGATCGCTTTTATTTACCTGAATCCATTGGATTATCCAAAACGAATCTACTACTTATCTATAACCAATATGAAATTGCAAGCTATGCGGAAGGTCCTGTAGCGCTTAAAATACCTTTGGAAGAGCTGAAAGAATATTTAAATTTTAACATGCTTCCCTAGTCAAATCGATTCATGAATAATCTGCTAATCCGAAAAAACAAACATGGAAAAAGGCTACCATTTAAGCACTTGTGATACGTGCAAAAGAATTATTAGAGATATTGAAATCCCATCATCCTTTGCAATGCAAGACATTAAAAAAAATGAAGTCACAGCAGAGCAATTAGAACAAATGCATGCCTTATCGGGCAGTTACGAAGCGCTTTTTAGTAAAAGAGCGAAATTGTACAAAGAGCGAAATTTAAAAGATGAAAAACTATTAGAGCGAGATTTTAAAAGTCTAATTCTCGAACACTATACTTTTTTAAAGCGACCCGTGTTCATACATAATAAAGAGATTTTTATTGGCAATAGTAAAAAAACAGTTGAAGCTGCTAGAAACTCGATCAAAAGCTAGGCAATGAACAATCGCATACTTGCTTTACTTGCTACAACAACTGCGAGTGCTATTTATGGTGTGAATCACACCATTGCTAAGGGATTAATGCCAGATGTGATTGGGGCGTATGGTTTTATTTTACTCCGTGTTTTAGGGGCTGCCATTATTTTCTGGCTCATTAGCATTTTTTACCCCTCTGAAAAAATTGACAAAAAAGACTGGCTTCGAATGATAGGATGTGCCTTCATGGGTATGGCTATTAATATGCTTGCCTTTTTTAAGGGATTAAGTCTTTCTACTCCTATAAACAGTTCGGTCGTTATTACCTTAGTTCCTGTTTTACTACTTCTGCTCTCTGCTTTTTTTTTAAAAGAGCGAATCACTAAAATAAAGTCAATCGGTATCGGACTTGGTTTGATAGGGGCCTTGATTTTAATTCTTTTTGGTGTCAAAACCCAAATCAATGCACCTAATATCCCTCTAGGAAATATACTCTTTATAGTAAATGCCATCGCCTATTCTGTCTATTTAATAATGGTAAAACCCCTAGTCATTAAATACAGCTCAATTACGTTAATGAAGTTCTTTTTCCTTTTTGCAATTCTAATAAACCTTCCTGTCGGAATTACACAGTTTGTGGAAGTTGACTGGATGCAGTTGTCGTTCGATTCTATTTGGAAACTTGCTTTTGTTGTAATCGCGACTACAGTATTTACCTACTTATTTAATATTTATGCGCTAAAGCAGCTAAGCCCTTCTACGATTGGGGCTTTTATCTATTTACAACCACTAATCGCCACTGGTTTTGCTATATTCGTCGGTGCAGATCAATTGAGCACGCTTAGGATTGCAGCTGCCCTATTGATATTTTTAGGCGTTTTTCTTTCAACACGTACATCTAAATCTTTATAGGATGGTGCGCTTAAGGGAATGCAAATTTTGAAGACATCCAATTGCCGAAATCATCTCTGTATAGGTGAAGGGGTAGACGCATGACTCCTATAATCTCGTAAGAAACGAATACGTAAATTTCGATCTGCAACGGCTCCCGTCTTTTTATTTCAAACTCTTTACGTCAATGGTCAAAAATCTTTGGGAATTTAAATTACTTTTGCCACAACAACGTCACAATTTTCCTGTGACTTTTCGGAAACACTAAGCCCAGCAATGCCGCTATTAAAAAGCCAACATAAGCCAACATTTCTTTTCAAACACGGGCATTTTTCTACGATTTACTCGGCGAAATTTCGCCCAATACCCGGGCTAATGCAGGAAAGAGAACGCGTAGCACTATCGGATGGAGACTTTATAGATGTTGACTGGTCCTTTTCAAAAAGAAAAACGCGACGTGTAGCGATTCTTTTGCATGGTTTAGAGGGAAACGCCCAACGCGTTTATATCGTAGGTCAAGCCAAGCAATTAGTTTTAAATAATTGGGATGTAGCTGCCATGAACCATCGAGGTTGTAGCGGAGAAGACAACCTACTATATGAATCATATAATTCCGGAAGAACCGATGATTTAGCATCACTTGTAGCGTTTATTCTGAAAAAAGGACAGTACGATGAAATTTCACTTATTGGTTTCAGCTTGGGAGGAAATTTGGTGCTAAAATATTTAGGAGAACGCGAGGTTCTTCCAAAGGAAATAAAAAAAGGCGTCGCAATTTCCGCTCCCTTAAACCTAAAGGGCTCGCTAAAAGCCCTTTCCAAAGCAGAAAACATGCTTTATAACAAGGTGTTCGTGCATGATTTGAAAAAAAAATACAAAAGAAAAATGCCTTATTTTCCTGATAAAATGAACATTGAGACCTATCAAAAAATCAAAACGCTATTCGATTTTGACAATTTATATACTGCTCCAGCACATGGCTTTATTGACGCTATTGACTATTACGAGAAGAGTAGTAGTATTCAGTTTCTTGAAAACATCAAAGTCCCAGTATTGATTTTGAGCGCAAAAAATGATAGTTTTCTTTCTAAAGAGTGTTATCCAATAGCACTTGCTTCTCAATTAAAAAACATTTATCTTGAGGTTCCAAATTACGGAGGCCATGTGGGTTTTCACAAAACAAATAAGGAGCAATACAGTGAGCTTAGAGCTGTAGATTTTTTAACCAATAAATAATAGTTGCAATGAATTTAATTAAATATGTTGTCATATTTACCAGTTTTATTTTTCTAGTAAATTGTGGAGAAACAGAGAAAAAAGACGATAAAAAAAGGGTAACGATTGGTGCTTCAAAGGAGGTCAAGAAAGAAGACTCTAAGACTGTAACTATTGGACTTACAGGCAATGATATGATGCAATTCAACACCAAGGAGCTAAAAGTAAAGGCGGGTGTAGAAGTAACACTTACCTTGCGTCACACTGGTAAAATGGATTTGAAAGTGATGGGGCACAACTTTGTACTCTTAAAGTCCGGTGTTGAAATACCCTCTTTTTCATTAGAAGCTGCCAATGCAGGGGGGGCTGAAGATTGGATCCCTAATAACGGTAAAGATGTTATCGCACACACAAAAATGCTTGGTGGAGGCCAATCTACTTCTGTTACTTTTACAGCACCATCAGCAGGAACCTATGATTTTATATGCAGTTTCCCAGGGCATTCGGGGATTATGAAAGGGAAATTTATCGTAGAATAGGGTTCACCTAAAAGCATCGACTTCTTTATAGGCAGAAATAACACGTTGTTCTCCTTCTTTTCCCTCATTAGAATTCCCATGCTCCATCCCAAGAATTCCTTTATAACCGCGACCGTGGATATATTTAAATACGTTTTTATAATTTATTTCTCCCGTGGTCGGCTCATTCCTGCCAGGGTTATCTCCGATCTGGAAATATGCAATTTCATCCCAGCAAGTCTCGATATTTGGGATTAAGTTCCCCTCTTGGACCTGTTGATGATAGATATCAAACAGTATTTTGCACGAAGGGCTATCTACGGCCTTACAAATTTGATAGGCCTGAGGCGATTCGGATAAAAATAGGCCCGGATGGTTTCTAAAATTTAGAGGCTCCAACACCATCGTCAAATTATGTGGCTCTAAGAGCTCACATGCTCTCTTTAGTGCTTCAATAACATTGGCTGTTTGATACGCTTTATTTAATCGCAAATCAACATGGCCAGGAACCACAGTCATCCATTTTGCATTCACCCGCTTCGCAACTTCTATCGAATCCTTTATATCTTTTAAAAACTCCGCTCTCCACGCTTCCTTTCCGCTTGCTAAGTTCGGCTCCTTCCAATAAATTTTATGCGCTACAAAAACCCCCATTTCTAGGCCGCGTTTTTCCATAACATTGGCCATTTTTTTTTGCAACTCCAACGAACGATCTCGCATCTCGTTATCCTCAAATGATGTAAACCCTTGGTCTGCCATAAACTCGAGCTGAGCGAGGATTGAATCACCCGCGAGCGCCTTAAACATCCCCTCATGCGGCGCGTATTTAAGGTTAAACTGGTACTTGTCGTTCGTTAGGGCTGGTGTTTTAAATACCTCAGCGGCCAGCGCGGCCCCGCCAAACGGCAAAAGGGAGCCTGTTACAGCTCCCTTTTTTATAAATTGTCTTCGTTTCATAGGTCTTTCGTCTTATAGTGACATCACTTTTCCGTTACCTGCCTCACTTAATGGAACACATCCCTTTTGTTGCCCTGGAACAGGGTCGTACCAAAGAACATTCTCTCCAATTTCCTCGCTTGTCTTCCATCCCCAGATTGTCATACTTCGAATGTTTGAAAGCAAACTATAAACACCCGCATCCATATCAGGCCGTACAGTTGGGTCCTTGTCAAAAGCAATATAAAATTCAGCCATTTTCTCATCATAGGCTTTTTGCTGATCTTTACTTGTTTTTAAATATGTTGCTAGTAATTGATCAAAATCTTCAGCCTTCCCTTCGTCAAGTTCTTTGTCAAAAGTATTTCTAAATTTTTCAGCTAATAAATTAAACCCAATTTTCACCTGTTGTTGCTGTTCTTCAAGAATAACGCTATTCCAATAACTATCTATAAAAACATGAACTCCAACATCTACGGCACCTGGGACCATAGTATCGCTCGGAATTATTAAATCTACAATGCGACGCAGCGCATGCCCTTCTGCCTTCGGTACAAATAACGGACTAAATTCTACTTCACTCGTACAACTTTGAAGCAGACTCATAATAGTTGGTGTCACTACTAAAAACCCAGCTCCTAAACCTAAATTCTTTATTGCTTGTCTTCTATCCATTACGCTTCTTTTTTAATTTGTTCTGCAGCGTGATTCGCAGCACGGGCACTAAAGGCCATATACGTTAACGATGGATTCACACAACTTGCTGACGTCATAAACGCCCCATCTGCCAAATATACATTTGGCACAGCATGTATTTGGTTGTTTCCATTACAAACAGAAGTCTTTGGGTCTTTTCCCATGCGTGCAGTACCCATTTCATGGATTCCTAATCCCGGAGCACCAGGGTCATCCCACGGTTCTATATCATCATACCCAGCATTTTCAAGCATTTCAACTGCCTGAGAAACCATGTCTTTTCGCATTTCATATTCATTCTCTTTCCATTCCGCATCAAATGTTACTGTTGGCAATCCCCAGGTATCCAATCGATCATAATCCATCGTCATTTTATTTTCATGATACGGCAGGCACTCGCCGAAACCTAATAACAACATGCGCCATTTACCGGGTTTGGAAATAGATTCTTTGAGGTTTTTACCATAGGCAACTTCTGCAACCATTTCATCATAATGACTTCTGCTCGCACCACCCTGGTATCCATACCCTCTAAGAAAGTTCTTTTGATCGGTACCGTTACCTAAATTTCTAAACCTTGGAAGATAAATTCCTCCTGGACGACGCCCTTTGTAATATCTGTCTTCAAAATCGTTTACCGTTGCCCAAGCACCTGCTTTAAAGTGATGGTCCATAATATTGTGCCCTACTTCTCCTGAGTCATTTCCTAAACCATTTGGAAAACGCTCGCTTTTTGATTGAAGTAAAATACTTGCAGAGGCAATAGCTGAAGCGCACAGAAAGACAACCTTTGAATTAAAAATCATTTTCTCCTTGGTTTCAGCATCAATAATTTCAACCCCGCTGGCCTTACCTGTTGTTTCATCATAGATTACCTGACTTACAACAGAAAAAGGGCGAATCGTTAGATTGCCTGTTTTTTCGGCTGCTGGTAGGGTAGACGAATTACTGCTAAAATAACCTCCAAATGGGCAGCCTCGCATACAGCGGTTTCTAAATTGACAAGCACTGCGCCCCTCAAACGACTCCGTTCCCGTTATGTGCGCAATACGCCCCACAGTTAATACGCGACCATCATCATAACTATCGGCCATGTTTTCCTTCAGATCGTTTTCAACACAATTCATTTCAATTGGAGGGCCAAACTTACTGTCTGGAAGTTGAGGAAGCCCAAGAGCCTCTCCACTTATTCCTATAAATTTTTCAACTTTTTCATACCAAGGCTCAATATCTTTGTAGCGAACTGGCCAGTCAACAGCAATGTTCTCTTTCTTATTTGCTTCAAAATCAAAATCGCTCCATCTATAACTGTGTCGTCCCCATACCAGAGATCGCCCACCAACGTGATACCCCCTTAACCAATCGAAACGCTTGGTCTCATTGTAAGGATGCTCCAAATCATTTACAAAAAAGTGTCGGTGTGCTTCATTCGTAGTATAGCCAGACCGAGATTGCTTATGTTGTTTGGCCTCCTCTTCACTTGACAAATTGCCTTTAAATTCAAAATCCCAAGGATCCATATTCATCGTATGGTAATCCTTAATATGTTCGATCATTCTACCTCTTTCTAGAACGAGTGTCTTCATGCCATTCTCACAAAGTTCTTTAGCTGCCCATCCTCCGCTAATTCCCGATCCAACAACGATTGCATCGTAAAGTTCTGAAGTATTTGGCTTATTCATATTGCTCATAGTACATTACATGTTTAGTAAACCTTTATTTCGGTTGTGAAATAATTGTTATCCTTAAATATCCGCTAATTTTCCTTATTAAAAAAAAAACCTTCTTATAAAGCAGAAAAACGAAAGACGAAATCGTTTTCGCTTAAAAATATAACTGTTGATTAGATGATACTATTCCAATACTTTGAAAAAAAGCCTAACTTAGAGCATAATTAATCAATATTACTTCAAACTCAATATAACAACCAACCCATTTCAAATGACAAAACTCACTTCACTGCTATTTCTTTGTTTCGTTGTTTTTTCCTGTAAAAATATTTCTGAGAAGAAAGCGCCAATTGCAGAAAACACAACGGAGGCAGCAACTAGCTCGACGGTACCTCCTAGCTATAAGCTTTCATTAGCGCAATGGTCCTTAAATAAATTAATTTTTAGTGGACAAGCAGACCCGATGGATTTTGCTTCAACTGCCAAAGACATGGGGTTTGAAGGATTAGAATATGTGAGTCAACTTTATACCAATGAAAAAGTAAGCTTTGAGATGAAAGACGCTGGACTTCCAGTTATTTTGGAAGAACTTAAAAAGAGAAGTGATTCACTGAATATGCAAAACGTACTAATTATGATAGACGGGGAAGGCGATCTTTCTTTTTCGGATGAAAAGGCTACGCAAACTGCCATTGAAAATCATAAGAAGTGGATTGATGCGGCAGCATTTTTGGGTTGTTATTCAATCAGAATAAACCTATTTGGTGAAGAAGATCCAGAGGTTTGGATTAGCAATTCGGTAAAATCGTTAAAAGCATTGGCAGCCTATGCCGCACCAAAAAACATCAATATTATTGTTGAAAACCATGGCGGACTCTCAAGTAACGGCGCCCTTTTGGCCAGGGTTATGAAGGAGACAGCGATGGCTAATGTGGGAACTTTACCCGATTTTGGTAATTTTTGTTTGAAAAAAGAAGGCGGAGCCCGATGGGGAGCCCCATGTGTGGAAGACTACGACATGTATCAAGGAATGGCAGAACTTATGCCTTATGCGAAAGGAGTATCCGCAAAATCATATGCTTTTAATGACGCAGGTGATGAAACAAAAATAGACTTCTACAGGATGGCACAAATTGTGAAAGATGCTAATTTTGAAGGTTTCGTGGGAATTGAATTTGAAGGAGATGTAGATGATCCTACGGAAGGCATCGCCGCAACAAAAGCACTCATTTTAAAAGCTGTATCACAAACAAAATAAGCACCCTATGAAAAAATCAATATACCTTAGATTATCTTTTATGATGTTCCTTGAGTTCTTTATTTGGGGGGGCTGGTTTGTAACCATGGGTACTTTTTTACTCACGACTCTAGGTGCCTCGGGTGCAGAAACAGGGATGGCCTATTCTACTCAATCGTGGGGAGCGATCATTGCTCCATTCATTATTGGTTTAATTGCAGACCGCTTTTTTAATGCAGAGCGCATTTTGGGTGTACTTCATTTAGTTGGAGCCGTATTAATGTATCAGTTGTCTCAAACAACAGATTTTGATGCTTTCTATCCCTATGTCCTTGGTTATATGATCGCTTATATGCCCACACTTGCATTAGTGAATTCAGTTTCGTTTAACCAAATGAAAGACCCGGCCAAAGACTTTCCACTCATTAGAGTTTGGGGTACTGTGGGCTGGATTGTAGCGGGATTGTTAATAAGCTTTGCATTTGCATGGGACTCAGAAGCAAATGTTGCCGACGGTCTATTGGCGAACACTTTTATGATGACGGCTGTAGCTTCAGCGATATTAGGCGTGTTTAGTTTTACCTTACCAAAAACGCCTCCCAGTCAATCTGGTGGAGAAAAAGTATCTATTTCCGATATTTTAGGTCTAGATGCCTTGAAATTATTAAAAGACAGGAACTTCTTAGTGTTCTTTCTTTCTTCCGTTCTTATTTGTATCCCTCTTGCATTTTATTATCAAAATTTAAGTCCGTTTCTCACAGAGAGCGGTGTTGAGAATTCTACTGCGATAGCCTCGATAGGTCAGGTTTCTGAGGTGGTCTTTATGTTGTTATTGCCCTTCTTCTTTAAGAAATACGGCTTTAAAAAGACCATTTTGGTAGGCATGTTGGCGTGGGCACTTCGTTATGTGCTCTTTGCCTATGGAAACACAGGTGAGTTATTCTTTATGATCATTACAGGTATTTTGCTTCACGGAGTTTGTTATGATTTTTTCTTCGTGGCCGGACAAATTTATACCGATAGTAAGGCTGGTGAAAAAGTAAAAAGTGCTGCGCAAGGGCTAATAACCTTGGCCACATATGGTGTAGGAATGCTTGTTGGTTTTTATATAGCCGGAAAAATTACCGATGCAAATTTACTGACAGATGGAGGTCACGCTTGGCAATCAATCTGGACATTTCCAGCTGTTTTTGCCATTGCAGTGTTTGTGATTTTTGCATTCTTGTTTAAAAATGAAGAAATAGAATATAAAGAATAATATGAGTAATAAAATAAAATGGGGCGTGCTTGGAGGCGGTGGTGATTCGTTAATTGGCGTATTGCATCGTGTGGCAGCAAACATGTTTGATGCCTATCAATTAACTGGAGGGGTTTTTAATCCGGATAAAGAAGTTAGTTTAAAATTTGCCGAGGAAATTGGGATTCCAACCAATAGAATTTACGAAAATTTGGACGAAATGATTTCCGAAGAAATGAAGCTTCCAGAGTCAGATCGAATTCAGGTAGTTTCAATATTGACTCCTAATTTCCTGCATTATTCAATGGCAACACAGTTAATGGAAGCCGGTTTCAGCGTGATTTGTGAAAAGCCAATGACCATGACGTATGCCGAGTCTCTTGCTCTAGCTAAGCTACAGGATACAAATAAAAATCATTTTGCATTAACGCATACCTATACTGGATATCCAATGGTACGCCAAATGAAAAAGATGATTGCGGAAGGCGTGATTGGTGATGTTCAAAAAGTTGATGCACAATACTATCAAGGTTGGATAAACCCAATAATCCATGATAAGGAGCTTAGAAGTTCAACCTGGAGACTGGATCCTTCAAAATCTGGAATTAGTTGCTGTATGGGTGACATTGGTGTACATGCCTATCAGATGTTAGAATATGTGACCGGGATGGATGTTAATTCCATATTAGCAGACTTAAACCACTTGTATGATGATAATGAAATGGATATAGACGGTACGGTTTTGTTGCGTTTTGACAAACACATCAAAGGCGTTTTAAGAGCGAGTCAAATAGCAACCGGAGAAGAAAACAATTTCACTGTAGCTATCTACGGAAAAAAGGCAGGGTTGAAATGGAATCAAGAAAATCCTAACTATCTTTATTTACTAGAGGATGGAAAGCCTTTGCAGGTTTTTAAGCCCGGTCATGCATACAATAGCGATTTATCGTTAGACGGCACAAAATTACCTCCAGGTCACCCTGAAGGTATTTTTGACGCTATGGGGAATATTTATAAAGGCATGGCTAAAGCCATAAGAGGTCAAGATTACGACCCTGCTGAATTCCCATCAATAAGGGACGGTGTTCGGGGAATGCACTTTATTGAAGTTGCTGTTGCCTCTCATGAGGACGGAAATATTTGGAAAGCATTGTAATGTATTTATTTTTTATCAAATTGAGTTTTCATAGCTTACACTAGCTGTATCTGAGCACAATGAAAGATAAATGCCCGCAAGAATAATTGAGAAATTTTAATAATAAAAGAAAACCGCCTAAGCGACAAACAGTATGAAAACAATTAAAGGTCCTGCCGTATTTCTTGCTCAATTTATGGATGAAAAACCCCCTTTCAACACCTTGGATGGGTTGTGCCAGTGGGCCTCAGATTTGGGCTATAAAGGAATACAGATACCTACCTCAGAAAAATTAATCGATCTTACTCTAGCTGGAGAAAGCAAGGATTACTGCGATGCATTTAAAGGTAAAATAAATAGTTACGGTTTAGAAATAACAGAACTTTCCACGCACCTTCAAGGACAGCTAATTGCCGTCCATCCGGCTTACGATGTTATGTTCGACAACTTCGCTCCTAACGACTGTAAAAACAACCCTAAAAAACGAACCGAATGGGCACGTCAACAACTAATCAGTGCCGCAAGAGCCAGTCAAAACCTTGGATTAAAAGCACACGCCACTTTTAGCGGTTCCTTATTGTGGCATACCATGCATCCATGGCCTCAGCGTCCTGATGGACTCGTTGAAATGGGCTTTGCAGAACTTGCAAAAAGATGGTTGCCCCTATTGAATGAATTTGAAGCGAATGGGGTAGACGTTTGTTATGAAATTCATCCAGGAGAAGATCTTCATGACGGAGACACATTTGAGCGATTTTTAGAGGCAACAGGCAATCATAAGGCCGTGAATATTCTCTACGACCCAAGCCATTTTGTATTGCAACAATTAGATTATATTAAATACATAGATCACTACCATGAATTCATCAAAGCATTCCATGTGAAGGATAGTGAATTTAGGCCTGATGGTAAACGCGGCACTTTTGGCGGTTATAATGACTGGAAAGACCGAGCTGGGAGGTATCGTTCTCTTGGGGATGGTCAAATAGATTTTAAAACTATTTTCAGTAAATTGACAGAATACGGTTGTGATGTTTGGGCTGTCATGGAATGGGAATGCGTTATTAAAAGCCCTGAACAAGGCGCTCGGGAAGGGGTAAAATTTATTAGTGATCATATTATTGAAGCTACTCAAAAACGATTCGATGATTTTGCTGGAGAGGATATTGACAAAGAACAACTAAAAAAAATATTAGGCCTTTAAAAACGTAGAACAGATGAAAAAATTAGTCATTATAGTTACAATTACCGCACTCTTCGTTTCCTGTAATGAGGTAGTGAAAAGTCAAGAAAAAGATGATACTAATACGGGAGTTATAGAGGAGGTAGCACAAGAAGTTCCTCCGAAACCAGAAGAAACTGAAGTCTGGGAGCCTGTTCGAGCTATTGTAAATCCAAATGGACAAAAAGGAGCGCCTAGTGATGCGATTGTTCTTTTTGATGGTTCAAATCTTGATCAATGGATTACAGCCAGAGACTCCACCGCTGCACAATGGAGTCTCAACGGAGACGGCAGTATGACGGTAAAAGACAAAACTGGTGATATACAAACCAAGCAAAGCTTTGGGAGTGTTCAAATGCATATCGAATGGCGTAGCTCTCCTGAAAACACAGCGAAAGGGCAGGCAAGAAGCAATAGTGGTGTCTACTTACAAAATCGATACGAAATACAGGTCTTGAACAATAATGATAATCCCACATATGTAAATGGGCAGGCCGCATCCATTTATAAGCAATCCCCTCCTTTAGTGCAAGCCTTAGTGCCAACAGGAGAATGGAATAGTTACGATATTATCTATCACGAACCAGCGTTTAATGAGAATGGTGAAAAAACGAAATCGGCAACAATCACTCTTTTACATAACGGGGTTTTGGTGCAAGATCATTTCAGCATTCAAGGCACAAGTGAATATATTGGTTTGCCTAAAAATGATGCTCACGGACCGGCACCAATCAAATTACAAGATCATTCCGACAATAGTGGGGTGAGTTATAGGAATATTTGGATTCGAGAACTTTAATTTAAAACATAATGAAAAAAACAGCTTTTATTTTAATTGTATTTATTGCATTCATTTCATGTAAAAATAAAACAACAGACGTTGTGCAAGAAACTGCGATTGTCAAAGACACAAAAACAGAAGAAGCTTCAGAGTGGATTAACCTGTTTGATGGGTCTTCTTATGACAATTGGCGTGGCTATTTAACCAAAACCATGCACCCAGAGTGGGCAATCGAAGATGGCGCTATGGCCTTTATGCCTGGACAGAATGGCGGAAAGAACATCATTTCGAAGGAGCAATTTACCAGTTTTATTTTATCACTGGAATGGAAAATTTCTGAAGGTGGAAACAGCGGAATATTTTGGGGGGTTCATGAAGACTCAAAGTTTCCAGAAGCCTATGAGACTGGCCCGGAAATTCAAGTACTCGATAATAAAAAACATCCAGATGCTTTTGTTGGGGAAGGGACGCACACAGCTGGCGCTTTATATGATATGATTGCACCTTCTGAAGATGTAACAAATCCGGCCGGAGAATGGAACACTAGTATTATTGAAGTTAACCAAACTACCAATACTGGAAAAGTAACGCTCAATGGAACAGAGATTGTTAACTTCCCGGTACACGGTGAGGCATGGAATGGGATGGTTGCCAATTCTAAGTTCAAGGATTGGAAAGGCTTCGGAAAATATCCAACAGGTCATATTGCGCTCCAGGATCATGGTGATAGGGTTTGGTATCGCAACATCAAAATCAAAAAACTAGAGTAATCATTCGTAACAAGCATGCGCCTTTTTGAACTTAGTTGTGTTTTTTGTCATTTTTGCCACATATTTTATAAACCACACTCTGAATCAAAATAAGTGCTATACAACTACCAACTACTAAATTCATTACCTTTACCATTCTAAAATTTCAATATGATCCAATCCATGACGGGCTATGGTAAAGCCATAGTACAATTGCCTTCAAAAAAAATCACTGTAGAAATAAAATCTCTCAACAGTAAAAACCTTGACCTAAACACTCGGGTTTCCTCTACATATCGAGAGAAGGAATTGATAATGCGTGATCGTCTTGCCAAATCCCTAGTTCGCGGCAAAGTAGATTTTAATCTTTACATTGAAAGTGTGGGAGAAGTTACCACGGCGCGATTAAATGAACCCGTTGTAAAAGAATACATAAGGCAACTTCAAAATATTTCTGATGGCGATCAATTAGAGTTGCTTAAAATGGCAGTGCGCATGCCGGACACATTAAAAACAGAACGCGAGGAAATTGACGAAGCCGAATTTCAGGTAATAATTGAAGCCATTGACACTGCCTTAATAGCAATCAACAAATACCGGACGGATGAGGGCAAGGTTCTAGAAGATGATTTTCTGAAACGTTCGAAAAAAATTGCTGCCTTGCTAGAGCAGGTCATTGAAATTGACCCACAGCGCATGGAAAATGTGAAGGAGCGATTGCATAAAGCGGTAAAAGAGTTAAAAGAGAGTGTAGACGAAAACCGTTTTGAGCAGGAACTTGTATACTACCTTGAAAAATATGATATCACGGAAGAAAAGGTGCGTCTAACAAATCACCTTAATTATTTCAATGAAAATATCGATTCTAGCGACTCTAATGGTAAAAAATTAGGATTTATCACCCAAGAAATTGGTCGAGAGATTAACACCATTGGATCAAAAGCTAATTTTGCTCCAATGCAACAATTAGTAGTTCAAATGAAAGATGAACTTGAAAAAATTAAGGAACAAGCATTAAACGTATTATAATGGAGGGTGGTAAGTTAATTGTATTTTCGGCACCTTCAGGAAGTGGAAAAACAACGATTGTTCAATACCTGCTCAATCAGAAAGAACTGAACCTAGATTTTTCAGTTTCGGTTACTTCACGAGACGCTCGCGGTGATGAAAAAGATGGTGAAGAATACCACTTCATCTCTTTAAAAGACTTCAAAGTGCATATTAAAAATGGAGATTTTCTTGAATGGGAGGAAGTGTATCGCGATAATTTCTATGGAACATTGAAGACCGAAGTTGAACGTATTTGGGCGCTAGGAAAGCATGTTATTTTTGATATTGATGTTGTTGGCGGTCTTCGGATTAAAAAGAAGTTTCCGGAAAAAACCTTGGCTGTTTTTGTAAAACCACCAAGTATAGACGAACTCAAGATACGTTTGAAAAAACGGAAAACAGAAAGTGAAGAGCGAATCAATATGCGCATCGCAAAAGCATCTGTTGAATTGGCAACCGCACCTCAATTTGATTATATTATTGAAAACATTGATTTGAATACTGCTTTATCAGAAGCAAATAAATTGGTATCATCCTTTGTTTTAGAAGAGAAAATTTAGCTGTTATATATCCATTAAAAAACCAAATTCAATTCGTTGGAATCTCAGAAAAAGATAGGACTATACTTCGGGACTTTTAACCCTATTCACGTTGGCCATTTAGCCATTGCAAATTATATGGTCGAGTTTAGTGATTTGGATGAAGTGTGGCTTATAGTTACCCCACACAACCCACACAAAACGAAGAACACGCTGCTAGACGATACGCAGCGTCTCTCCATGGTTCGTATTGCCTTAGAAGACTATCCCAAATTAAAAGCAAGTAATGCTGAGTTCGAGCTAAACCAACCAAATTACACTGTAGATACCCTAGTTCATCTTGAAGAAAAACACCCCGATTTAAGTTTTTGTTTAATCATGGGGGAAGATAATTTGAAGAATTTCCATAAATGGAAAAATCATGAAGTTATTCTCGATAGGTACGCCATCTATGTCTATCCAAGAATATCTGAAGGCCCTATTAAAACTCGCTTTAAGAATCATTCTAAAATTCATAAGGTAGATGCACCTATTATGGAAATTTCCTCTACTTTCATAAGAAATAGTATCAAGACAGGGAAAGATATTCGACCCATGTTACCACATTCTGTTTGGACGTATATTGATGAAATGAGCTTTTATAAATAACTACTTTAATTATTCGAATTAATTACATCTTCCTATAGAGCCAAAGCTTTTGAGAAGATCTCCTTGTTACACTATGTTCAACTATCTGACACACATTCACTAAATATGCTTTTTTGTAGTCTAAAACGATACTACTCCAAATTTAATTTAGCTCTGATTAATATGGTAACACCTATTTTTAGTTTAGTATTTTATTATTGGTGTTACTACGTTGATAATTTCTTATTTTTGAAGGTATCAAATTTAATATATGTCAACTAAACCAAAATTTGCCGTGTTTGGAGGCGGAAGCTGGGCAACCGCTATCGTAAAAATGCTTAGTGAAAATCTTGATGAGGTGGGTTGGTATATGCGGAGTGCATTTGTTGTAGAGCATATTAAAAAAGAGCAGCACAACCCTAATTATTTAAGTTCTGTTGAGTTTAATCTATCTCAATTACGATTGAGTAATGATATCAACGAGATGGTTGACTATGCTGATTATTTAATTTTTGTCATCCCGTCTGCTTTTGTCCAAACTGAGTTAGAAAAACTAACTTGTTCGCTAAAAGGGAAAGTTATCGTAACTGCAATTAAAGGAATAGTTCCAGAAAGCAGTCTTATTGTTGGCGATCATTTTTTAAAAAATTATGATATCCCATTTGAAGATATCGTGGTTATTAGCGGACCTTGCCATGCCGAAGAAGTTGCTCTCGAACGCCTCTCATACCTTACCATTGCTTGTAAGGACGAAACAAAAGCAAATCTCATTGCCAACGTATTACGAAGTGATTATATTAAATGCAATACCAGTGACGATGTTATAGGAACAGAATATGCTGCTATGCTAAAAAATATTTATGCGGTTGCTGCGGGTATCGCACACGGCTTAGGTTATGGCGATAATTTTCAAAGTGTTCTTATGAGTAATGCCATTCGAGAAATGAAGCGTTATGTGAAAAGAGTTCATAAAATGAAGCGCGATATTAATGGCTCTGCATATCTAGGTGATTTATTAGTTACAGGTTATTCTGTGTTTAGTCGAAACCGTATGTTTGGAAACATGATTGGAAAGGGATATACCGTTAAAAGCGCCCAGTTAGAAATGAGTATGATTGCTGAAGGCTACTATGCAACAAAAAGCGCCTACAAATTAAACGAAGAAAAGGGGGATAAAAAAGCCAAAACACCAATCATCAATGCCGTCTACAAGGTTATTTATGAGAACAAAGACCCAAAAAAAGTATTTAAAGAATTAACCGAAAAACTTTCGTAACTACCTATATGGCCAGAATTCCCTTTTTACCTAAAACGGGGAGGTCAACGCCATGGTCCTCTGAAATAGAATTCCTTGGCAGCTCATAACGCTTGTCGTACATAATATCATTTATGAAGTAGGTAATACTGAAAAAATTATCAAGCTTAAAAACACTTTCATCAATAAACTCAATTTTGGCATAGCCCTTTGGAGGTACTATCTTGATGGTTTTTCGCATTGGTGAGGTCATATCCAATTCATCATACCCCTGCGCAACGATGAGTACCGTTTCAATTGCTTCTAAACCGTCATTAATAAGGTATATATTCCAATCATGTGTCTTGAAGTCTTCGTTAAACTCTAATACGGCTGCCACGAAGACATCTTTAACTTTTGGTATTTCTATGTCTTTTCTCATTGAGAATACCGTTTAGAATGAACTTTTAAACTGTTCTAGAAAACGAACATCATTTTCACTAAACATGCGAATGTCGGGAATTTGATTCAGTAGTAGGGCAATACGGTCGATTCCCATTCCAAATGCAAAACCAGAGTATTCCTCGGCATTAATTCCACAATTGGTAAGGACATTTGGGTCTACCATACCGCAACCCATAATCTCCAACCACCCAGTACCTTTTGTCATTTTGTAATCTGTCTCCGTTTCCAATCCCCAATAAACATCTACTTCAGCACTTGGCTCTGTAAAGGGGAAATAGGAAGGACGTAACCTAATTTTAGACTTGCCAAACATCTCTGTGGTAAAATACTGCAGCGTTTGCTTTAAATCTGCAAAACTAACTCCTTTGTCCACATACAAACCTTCAACTTGATGGAAAAAGCAATGAGATCGTGCAGAAATAGCTTCGTTACGATATACCCTGCCCGGTGAGATGGTGCGAATAGGCGGCTTATTATTTTCCATATACCGCACTTGTACCGATGACGTATGTGTACGCAGTAAAACATCTGGGTCCGTCTGTATAAAAAACGTATCCTGCATGTCTCGAGCGGGGTGATGCGCTGGAAGGTTTAATGCGGTAAAATTATGCCAGTCGTCCTCTATTTCAGGTCCTTCCGACACGTTAAATCCAATTTTAGAAAAAACCTCTATAATTCTATTTTTTACAATAGATATCGGGTGTCTAGACCCCAATGTGATTGGGTCCCCAGGTCGGGAAAGATCCCCATATATTCCTTGAGAGTCTTCAGCATTTTGCAGCGTTTCTTTTAATGAATTCACCTTCGCTTCTGCCGTAGTTTTCAATTTATTTACCGCTTGACCAAATTCTTTTTTCTGATCGTTCGCTACATTCTTAAATTCAGCAAAAAAATCATTAAGCAGCCCTTTTTTACCCAGATATTTAATCCGAAACTGTTCTATTTCCTCAATGGATTTTCCATTAAAAGATTCAACTTCAGCAATTTGTTTTTTAATATTCTCTAACATTGTACTTTGATTCAATGTGCAAAATTACACTTTTAATCTTGAACATAAGTTGCCTTTTTATTTTTGGCCAAAAAACTTTATGTGTTGTTTTAGTTAGAAGAAAAGAGTCTGGTATTGCATCAATTACTTAACCACTTCTCTCTCTACAAAGTATTGCACAACAGCTTCTTTCATTAATACACTTTGTTCTCCAGCTTTTAAGGAAGGTAATTGTTCCAAAACTTTATAATGTGGCCAGCCGGCCTCATCAAAGTATTCAAACTCATAATAACCAAATGGCTCTAGCAATCGGCAAATGGCAATATGCATCAGGTTAATCTTTTCATCCTTTTTAAACTTTCGGTGTAGTTGCCCAAGTTCCTGAACACCTATAAGATAAATGATTGCGTCCAAATCTAATTTTTCACCATCAGCGAAGCGATCTCCTAGCAGTTTAACAACTGCTTCCCAACGCTCTTTTAATTCTTCATCTCTTGCCATAGCTTTGTTTCTATCACAAAGATACTTGTATAATTCTTACGGCATTCTTTTAAGACCCTAAAATTATCATTCTCAATTCCTGTTTTACAAGAATTGTTATCTTTACTAAAAGACAGTTTTAATGAACATCATCGATATTATTTTAGGTATTATTCTTTCGTTCGCCTTTTACACAGGTCTAAAAAAAGGGTTGTTTGTCACTCTAGCATCCTTAATCGGTTTGATTGCGGGAGTCTATGGTGCCGTATATTTTTCTGATTATGCTGGAGCCTACCTTTCAAACTACCTTAACTGGAGCGAGGAAGCAACGAACCTCACCGCATTCGCAGTTACCTTTTTAGGAATTATTTTTGTAATCTCATTGGCTGGAAAACTACTTACCAAAATAGCAGATTTTGCGGCATTGGGATTGATTAACAAAATTGCCGGTGGTGTTTTTAATGCCCTGAAATTTGCCTTTATTGTGAGCGTTATTTTTATGTTTATTGGCGCCTCAACAACCGTGAGCGGACTGCTAATTTCTGAAGAAAAAAAAGCGTCTTCTAAACTGTACAGCCCTGTCGCTTCAATCGCGCCACTTTTGCTCCCTGATATAATCGCTGAAGTTGAAAATTATACAAAAGGGGACGACGAGCAGGAAATAGAAACCTCTAAAGACGAAGAATAAACACTATGCTACAAGGGCTTTAAGTCTGTTGTTGGTAACCATCCGTCTTTTCCATTCACCAACTTTATCCGCACCCAATTATCATCTTGTTCTATAATTTGCACTTTGGTACCCTCATGGAGAATAAAAACAACCTCACTTCCCATTTTCGGCTCACTTTTAACATCAGTGCTTTCAGCAAAAATAATGGCTGGGTTGTCGTTTAATGATTCTCCCTTAACCTGAAAGGCCATGGCCAAAGAGGCTAAGAACACGAACAAAGAAACAGTTGAACTTATAAACAATAAGCGCTTTCTACGCTCCGTATTAGAAAAATAGTACAGTAAAAACAAGAGGGCAAAAAGAGAGGAAAAAGAAACCGCTACCCAAGCCCATCCGTTATAATTTAGGAAACTAGAAACCGTTTTATGCCATTTAGAAAAAATTGTTTTTGGCAAAGGTTCTATGGCGTCAATTCTTGCGTTTTCAGCAAAGGCAAGATTGGTTTTTATGTCGCTTTCTAGAGGCGATAACTGAGCAGCCTTTTCGTAATAATAAATACTTGGCCCAACATTGTTTAATTTATAATGTGCATTTCCGAGATTGAAATAAAGGTTTGCAGAATGTTCTCCGTTCGCTACTATTTTCATCCAACTGTTGATGGCTTCTTGATATTTTTCCTGTTTGTAGCGTTCCTTACCCTGTTCAAATAATGAAACATTCTGAGCAGTGCTCGAAATGGAAAACAGAAAAAGAAATATGTACAATAATCGTTTCATTGAACTTAGAAAAGTTAACGTATTTGTTTATCAATAGCAGAGATCACCTCTACGGCCTTTTTATAATCTTTTTGAATTGTCACATTTGATGTTGGCGTATACCTCGCAAATTCACAACTTTTAAGGAGTCCGACAAATGCATCTATGTTTAGGGAGTCTACCTCCCCATCCAACAATAAACTTGCGATTTTTTCCTTTGAAAAATCAGAAGTTTCAATAATTAGTTTTGCCTTCAAGTAATTGTGTAACGCTCGTTCAAGGGCATCATAAAAAACAACTTGACTCCCCATATTTTTCTTTGCTTCTGAAAGATATTTTCGCGCAAGTTTATTTGCCTTACGAAGCCTATTTCCTTTCACATCCGACATACGCTGTTTGCGCTTTTTACCGGCAATAATAAAAAGAGGAATCAGCATTATTGGTCCTCCTAGCAACGACCAAAACAACCGAGTCTTAAAAAAAGAAAGCTGAACAATTGGTTCTAAATCTGAATTCAATTTAATATACCGAAACTGGTCCTTGGTTAGCACATCCGTCTCTTCTCCATTTAAACCCCCCGCCGATGTCACTTGTTTTGCCGTTACCGGACCGTTCTCTACATTAATAACAATCTCGTTAGAGGAAATCGATTTATAGGTCTCCGTATTTGGATCAAAATACGTAAAGGTTAAAGGCCTTATTGGGTAGTTTCCTTTAAACTGAGGGACAACGGTATAGGTTTCCGTTATTGAGCCTATCATACCCGTTCGAACAGTTCTTATTTTCTCATTTCTTACCGGCTCATATACTTCTAGTGAACTAGGCAGTTTAGCCGCTGGTAAATCGAAGAGTTTTAAATTACCACTCCCCGATATTTTTGTCAACAATTCAAATGACTCGTTCGCATCTAGCTTGTATTTATTTGATGAAACAAGAAAGCTGAACTTGCCAACGGCACCTGTAAAATTGTCTGGTTTTCCTTCAATGGGCAAAGGCCTTACGTTTATCGATCTACTTCCTACAGAAATTGTTTTGTTTACTCTTGTGGTTTGACGCCTTCCAAAAAAATCCCGTCGGCTTCCTGGAACATCAATAGGGATATCCAAAGTTAGTGGCTCAATATTTAACTTTCCTGTTTTTTGAGGATATAATACCGTAGTTCTCAAAATGACATACCGATAATCCACTCCATTGTATTTGCCCTCATAAATTTTATAATTGCCCTTACTATCTATGTTCTGACTCCAGAAGTCGGCATATTTGGGAGTATCTATTTCACGCCAATTGCTTGTAATACTTACATCATGTGAAACATACATTTTATAAACAACGGTGATTGCTTCATTTAAGTAAGGATTGGAATCAGACACTTCTGCCACCAAGTGAACATTTTCACTCGCTATATACTCTGCATTGTTTCCATCCTTCGGAATTCGAACGGCTGCAGTAACTCGCACCTCGAGTGGACTTGTTTTAAAGGTCTGACCTCCAATTTCAATAGTCGCTTGACCAATTTTAAGCGCCCCTTGTGATTGAGGAGATAAAAAATAAGAAAACGTTTTTGAATAGGTTCTTTTTCCGTTTATCCAAGAATTGCTGACAGACTGATTGGGGCCGCCAACCACACGAAAACCTTGGAATGATGGTGGGTTAAAGTTATCTCCATCCTGGTTCATTTCGAAGTCAACTCTCAAGCGCTCATTAATCCCCAATTGCCTTTTACTGACTTTGGCATTAAATTTCACTTGAGCTTGTGCAAGTCCACAACCAAAAATAAAAATGAGAATGTAAATAAAATACTTTGAATTCATGACCTTACCAGTCTTTGTTTGATTTTATTTTTGCGCCTTTTTGCTTTTGAGCGTTCATCTTCTGCTGTACTTTTTCTTCTTCATTATTCATTGCTTCCAACAAACTCTTTACCTGCTGAGGAGATAATTGGCCGGGCTGAGGCTTCTGTTCTTGAGGTTTTTTATCGCCCTCTTTTTGATCTTCAGGCTCGTCTGGTTTTCCTTTATCCTTTTCGTCATCGCCTTCGTTCTTGTCCTCTTTTTCGTCTTCGCCTTTCTCTTGATCCTCTTTGGGGTCGCCATCATCACCATCTTTATTTTCTTCGTCCTCTTCTTTCTTATCGTCCTTGTCTTTATTTTCATCATCCCCTTCATCATCCTGAGGTGGATTTTTCTCTAGCATGTCTTTTGCCAAGGCTAAATTATAGCGGCTTTCATCATCAGTTGGATTGTTTCGAAGTGCATTTTTATATGCCTCCACAGCTTCGGCATAGTTTTTTTCATTCATTAGGGTATTTCCCAAGTTGTGAAATGCTCTGTGTTTTTCAGATTTTGTTGTTGCCACAGAAGCTGCCTGTTTAAAACGATTCAGTGCTTCCGTATTTTTGTTTTTTCCGTAATAGGCGGTTCCTAAGTTGTATTTTCCGGTCTCATTTGATGGATCCAATGAAATTGCTTTCCTGTAATCTGCTTCAGCAATTGGAAATGCATCCTCTTGCAGGGCAAGACTCGCATCACTCAAGAATTCTTGAGCTTCCTTTAATTCCTTTAGTTTCTCATCAGCATCCTGCGCATTGAGCGCGGCAGAACTGCAGCCGAAGACGAAAAAAAATACAGAAATTTTCAGCACATAACGTACTTCAAGAATCGATATGCTATGCATGTTTTTCATTAAATAAATTTAATTTTTTTACCCAGTTGGTCTTTTTTTCCAACAATAACACATCGACTATCAGCAAAAACAGGGCCCCGGCAAGAAACCATTGAAACTGATCTTTAAAATCTGTGAACTGTTTGGACTCAAATTCTTTTTTATCCATCCCATTTAATACCGCCTTCACTTTATCTACTACTTCTTTGGTATTGCTTCCATCGATATATGCTCCATCGGCTATTTCAGCAATATCCATGAGCGTTTCTTGGCCAAGCCTTGTAATGACTTGTTCTCCATTGGAATCGCGTTTATAGGACTGTAAAATGCCATTGCGCTTTATAGGTATGGGTCCTCCCTGAAGAGTTCCGACACCTATTGTAAAAATACGAATTCCCTTTTCATTGGCCTCAGCGGCTGCGTCTCTAAAGCTTCCTTCATGATCCTCTCCATCTGATACAATAAATAAGACTCTGTTTGTCTGCTCTTCGTCATTATAATAGGTTTCTGCCATTCGGATTGTCTCGTTTATTGCAGTACCCTGAGATGACACCATACTGGTATTCATGCCTGATAGAAAAAGTTTGGCAGAAGAAAAGTCTGTGGTTATAGGAACCTGAGGAAAAGCGCTTCCAGCGTAGCCTATTATTCCAATGCGGTCGCCTGCTAGGCTATTAATTATTTGAGAGATTATTTGTTTTGATTTTTCAATTCTGTTTGGCGCAATGTCCTCGGAAAGCATACTCTTTGATACATCCAAAGCAAAAACAACATCTACCCCTTCTCTTTTTACGGTTTCCAATTTGGTTCCTATTTTCGGATTCACCAAGGCAAAGCTCATACAGGCAATTGCCAGGCATAAAACAAGCACCTTAATCACCGATTTAAAAATGGATAAACTAGGGCTTAATCTTTTTAACAAGCTTGCATCAGCGAATTTTTTTTGGGTACGCTTTTTCCAAATAACAACAAAAAGGAAAAGTAAAACAACCAGCGGTATCGCTAGAAGCAAATAAAAATATATGGGAGTTTCTAATTGATACATAATGTGCCCACAAAAAGGGAAAACTTATTAATTTTAGTTATAATTTTTAAACAAAACTTTTAAATATTGTGTAACGTAACAAGAGGTCCAGTACTAACATCACTAGTGCAAATAGCACCCAAGGACGAAACATTTCATCATAATTAGTATACTTAAACTCTTCGATATCTGTTTTTTCTAATTTGTTGATTTCATCATAAATCTCACTCAGCTTTGTCGCGCTCGTAGCCCTAAAATACTGACCGCCCGTTATTTTTGAAATCTCTTTCAAAAGAACCTCATCAATATTTACCTGCACATTTCCGTATTGAAACCGTCCATCTGGTCGCATACCAATTGGTGAAGACGCCAACCCGTTTGACCCTAAGCCAATCGTATATACCTTGATGCCAAACTCCACCGCCAACTCACTTGCAATTTTGGGGTCAATATATCCCGTATTATTGACTCCATCGGTAAGTAAAATAATAACCTTGCTTTTTGCTCGGCTTTCTTTTAATCGGTTTACAGAAGTTGCCAGTCCCGAACCGATGGCAGTACCTCCCTCTATCACCGTATTGTATACAATTGACTTTAAAGATGATAAAACAATTGCTTTGTCACTTGTCAAGGGTGTTTTAGTGTAGCTCTCTCCAGCATATTCTACTAGCCCAATTCGGTCATTTGGACGCGCATTAATAAAACGAGCTGCAACCGTTTTTAAGGCCTCAAGTCGGTTCGGTTTCAAGTCCCTGGCCAACATACTTGCTGAGACATCTATTGCCATAACGATATCGATCCCCTGCGAGGTTTTAATCTTCGTAGATTCGTCTACCGTTCGCGGCCTGGTCATCGCAACGATGATTGCAGAGATTGCCAATAAACGGAGCACAAATAATAGTGGGCGCAACTTCGCAAGCCAATTTTTTCCTGTCTTAAATCCCTTAATACTTGAAATTTTAAGAGAAGCAGTCTGTTGTTTGCGCTTCCAAAAATACCATAGCATTAATCCTGGTAGTATAAGGAACAACCAGAAAAGCTGCGGATTTACAAATTCAAAGTTTTCAAACATTATTTTTTACTTTCTGAAATTTCTAGTTCAATTGAATCGATTATTCGCTTCTTTATACCTTCAGAGAAACGACCGTCATCTTGATACACAAGTAATACTTGTTGCAAACCATCTTGCTGTGCAAATAATAATAACTCATATTGGCTAGGCTCCTTTAGAACCTTGGACTCCGAAACTTGCACATTAAATTCTCCATAGGCCCTCATTCCTTTTATGCCCTTTTCAGTTTCGAACGTTTCACGCTTTACCAGCATGTTTTTGGCACCCCCTTTTTCTAAGTCGGCTAAAGCACCTTCTAAAGCATCATCCAGATTTATTTCCTTAGGCTGCGCTAGTTTTGATGTAGTTAAAGCAATATAAAAAGGATCTCTTTTTTGGCCATAGCTAAAAGTGCTCATTTCTTTTATAACAGCTTCCAAGCCCTCAGGCACTTCAATGGTTGACCGAATCAAAACTTCTGGGGTTTCCAAGATAACCACAGGATTTCCATATTCACTTCTAACCCATCGGCCTTCTGATAAATCACGGATTTCATTGCCTATAACGAGGTCTTTTAAGTTGTCAAATCCTTTTATGCCGCCGTAAATAATTCCTGAAAGCAATAGAGCCCCTAATACACTTGAAAGACCAACAACCCACTTTTGACGCGCTTGTTTTTTTCGTAGTGCTTGCAAGTATTGTTCGTTTTTCAACAGTTCTTCCTCTGTCGGTTCTGGAATTACTTCGTGTGTTTCATTTATTATTGTTTCTATTGTATTTCGATCTGCTTCAGCCTGCCCAACTCCCTGCTGCATTTTGGCGAATTTCACTAAATCTGCACGCTTCAAGATTTGATCAAGGTGTCGAATGGTTTCTCTATCGAAATCGAAATGTCCTGCATCTTTATGCAATTGAAGCCTCTCAATAAGCTCATCGGTTGTACTTTCCAACACCGAATCATCCACTTCTCTATCGAGATAGCGTTTTACGATTTCAGTGAGGTTTGAGTAATATTCTTTTGATTTGTTCTCATTAATTAAATGTGATTCGTCTAATTTTTTTAATGCAGAGATCGCTTCTTCATAGGGCGGCAACACTTCTTCTTTTGCTGCTCTTCTCTTTTTTCTTCGGAAAAGAACATACCCCACTAAACCTAATAGAAGTGCTATTGGGAGTACCCATGAAAATACCTTTTTAAAATCGAAGGACGGCCCATGTACTTCAATCGCAGGTTTGATATCAAACATCCTCTGCTTTGTTGTATCTACGAGCACATCTCGAACTTCGACCTTTACTGAATCTGTAGCAAAAGCTTTGTCGTTGATGAGCACCTGTTGTTGAGGAATCGTGAATTTCCCCGAATCAAACTGAGTCAATCCGTATTTTTTTATTAGCCGAAACTTCGCTTGTTCAAAAGTAGTGTCAATTTTATAGGATTCAACCATTTCCAATGGCGCAAAGGTTTGTCCTTCAGGAAAAATCACAATATCCGTGGAGTCTACCTGGACCTCAATCGTGTATCGAATCTCTTCACCAATTTTTATGCTCGTAGAATCTATAGCTGAAGTTACTTGTGAGAAAGAGAGAAAAGAAAAGAGAAAAAAGAATATAGACAGGGTATTTCTAAGCAAAAACATTTTTGTAGTTTTTGCATAGAGTCTATTATTTATCGTAGTCATTCTAACGTCTAACATCTAATACCTCATGTCTTTTATAATTATCTTCTTTTAAAATAGCCCAATAACTTCTTCACGTAGCTTTCATCCACTCGACAGCTCAAAGACCCCGCCCCACTCTTTAAAAATGCATCCTGAAAATAATCAACACGCCTTCTGTAATATGCGTTGTAATTGGCGCGAACCGATTTTGAAGCTGTATTCACTAACATAAGCTCCCCCGTTTCTTCATCTTCCATTTCTACCATCCCAACATTTGGAATCGTCTCTTCATGCCTATCGTATATTCTTATTCCTGTGACATCATGTTTTCCAGAAGCAATTTTTAGTGTGTTTTTATAACCATCAGTGATAAAGTCGGAAAGCACAAAAACAATTGCTTTTTTCTTCATTACATTGCTTAAAAACTTGAGTGCTAGTGTTACATCCGTCTTTTTACTCTTGGGCTGGAATTCTATTAATTCGCGAATAATCCTTAGTACATGTGACTTTCCTTTTTTCGGAGGGATATAAAGTTCTATTTCATCTGTGAATAAAATAAGCCCAATCTTATCATTATTTTGAGTGGCTGAAAACGCAAGTGTTGCCGCAATTTCTGTGACAATTTCATTTTTAAACTGATTCTCTGTTCCAAATAATTCTGACCCACTAATGTCTGCCATAAGCATCAAAGTAAGTTCACGTTCTTCTTCAAAAACTTTTATATAAGGCTCGTTATATCTAGCGGTTACATTCCAATCGATGTTTCGAACATCATCTCCAAATTGATATTGGCGCACTTCACTAAAAGTCATCCCGCGCCCCTTGAAGGTACTGTGATACTCTCCACCAAACATGTGATCGCTTAATCGACGTGTTTTAATCTCAATTTTTCGTACTTTTTTAAGAAGCTCCTTAGTATCCATTATTTGAATTATGACGTATGAGTTACGATCGGTTTTAGATCTAAAGATCTAAATTCATCATGCTATATTCTAGAAGAACTACGGTACTTCGATCTCGTTAACGATCTTGTTAATTATGTCTTCGGAAGTAATATTCTCTGCCTCCGCTTCATAGGTAATACCAATACGATGACGCAGCACATCATGAACTACAGCTCGCACATCCTCTGGAATCACATAGCCTCTTCTTTTTATAAAAGCGTAGCATTTTGAAGCCATCGCTAGATTTATACTCCCCCTTGGTGAAGCACCAAAACTAATTAACGGTTTTAAATCTGCCAGTCTGTAATTTTCAGGTGTACGCGTTGCAAAAATAATATCGAGAATGTATTTTTCAATTTTCTCATCCATATATACCTCGCGAACCGAAGCTTGCGCTCTGGTAATTTGATCTATTGTTACCACCTGGTTTATCTGCTCGTAGCTTGCTTTCAAATTCTGACGAACAATAAGTTGCTCTTCAGCGATCTGTGGGTATTTAATTACCGTCTTCAGCATAAACCGGTCAACTTGCGCTTCTGGAAGAGGGTATGTACCTTCTTGCTCGATCGGGTTCATAGTCGCCATAACTAAAAATGGACGTTCTAAAATAAATGTTTCGTCACCTATCGTCACTTGTTTTTCCTGCATTGCTTCAAGCAGAGCCGACTGTACTTTTGCCGGTGCTCGATTGATCTCATCCGCTAGCACAAAATTGGCGAAAATTGGTCCTTTCTTTATGCTAAAATCGCTAAGTTTCATATTGTAAATAAGCGTCCCAACAACATCTGCAGGTAAAAGATCTGGTGTAAATTGAATACGACTAAAACTACCGTGAACTGCCTTTGACAAGGTATTTATTGCTAAAGTTTTTGCCAAGCCCGGAACTCCTTCCAGTAAAATGTGGCCCTGCCCTAACAATCCAATTAACAGGCGTTCAATCATGTGTTTCTGACCGATAATTACCTTGTTCATTTCCAAGGTTAGAATATCTACAAAAGCACTTTCTTTTTCAATTCTTTCGTTTAACGCTCCAATATCTAAAGCCGTTGTTGTTTGTTCCATAGTGTAAATCTTTCTTGAATGCCTAAAATCTAATTAGGATATGCAAATTGGAAATTTATTACTTAAAATCATGTTAACAATTGGTTAAAAATATGCCTAAAATAAAGGGGTGTCACAATTAATATTGCCTTCAGATTTTATATTTTTAACAAAAGTTCAAATATATTTTTCTCCGGATTAAAAATAAAAATAAATGAAAGGAAAATTTTCGAGAATAATTCAAGGGTGCATGAATTGGGGAGCCTGGGGAAAGCAATTGACTAAAAGCGAAATGGCTGATTTAATTCACCATTCTATCGGAAACGAGATCACCACTTTTGATCACGCCGATATTTACGGTGATTACACTACAGAGTTAGCGTTTGGTAACGCCCTAGAATTTAGCGGTGTTGATCGAGAACAAATCCAATTGATTTCAAAGTGCGGCATCCAATACGTGGGTGAGACCAGAGATAATACCGTTAAACATTATCAATACAATGCCGAGTATGTTATTTGGAGTGCAGAAAAATCGATTGCCCATCTAAAGTGCTCGTATCTCGATTTATTCTTGTTGCACCGCCCCAGCCCACTAATGCACCCAGACGAAATTGCAAAAGCAGTTGACGACCTTACCACAAGAGGCCTAGTGAATAGCTTTGGCGTTTCAAATTTTTCTCCTTCGGAAACGGCGTTCATCTCATCAAAGAATAAAATTGAAGCCAATCAGATTGAATTTTCACTGACAGCTTTCGACGCCATGCACAATGGTAGTCTAAACGATATGGTCCTCACTGGCATCACACCGATGTGCTGGAGTCCTTTAGGAACTGTTTTCAAGGAAAAGACTGCTCAAACTGAAAGAATTCATGTTGTTTTAGATGAGCTCACACAAAAATATACGGCTACCAAAGACCAATTATTGCTGGCCTGGATTTTAAAACATCCAGCGAAGATTTATCCCGTAATTGGCACCACCCAAGCACAACGAATAACAAACGCATCCAAAGCACTCGCCATTGTACTAACCGATATCGACTGGTTCCGCTTATTAATCGCGAGTCAAGGTCATAAGGTCGCCTAGCAAGGTGTTGGGTAAAAAAAATGAAAATGAAAAACAAAACAGCTTTAATTACAGGGGCCACTTCAGGAATTGGTCTCGCAACCGCAAGGCTATTTGCTGAAAATGGCATCCATCTTATTCTTTGTGGCAGAAGACAAGAACGGTTAGACGCATTAGCTTCAGAATTACAAAATCAGACAGAAGTGTGCACGCTTCATTTCGATGTGCGAGACAAATCAGCAGTTTTTAAACAAATTGAAGGCCTTTCCGAAGCATTTTCAGACATTGATATATTAATTAATAATGCAGGAAATGCCCACGGAATGGATACCATTCAAGAAGGTAATATAGACGATTGGGATGCGATGATTGATATCAACGTGAAGGGATTGCTCTATGTTAGCAAAGCAGTGATTCCTAAAATGATTGCTAAGAATAGTGGCCATATTATCAATATAGGCTCCACCGCAGGAAAAGAAGTATATCCGAAAGGGAATGTTTATTGCGCCAGTAAGTTCGCCGTAGATGCCATAAATCAAGGAATGCGTCTCGACCTCAACGGGAAAGGAATTAAAGTTGGTGCTATTAATCCTGGATTGGTAGAAACCGAATTTAGTGAGGTAAGATTCAAAAATGACAACGAACGTGCCGAGAAAGTATATCAAGGGTTTACACCTCTAAAGCCAGAAGATATTGCCGATGTGATTTGGTTTGCAGTGACGCGACCTCCACATGTAAATATTGCCGATTTGACGGTGATGTGCTTGGATCAGGCCTCAAGCACGATTGTGAACAAAACCTAAATGATTAACAAGAGACTTCTCATCAAAAACTTGCTTTCTCATAATGATGAGAGCAGTTTCTATGATAAAAAGCGAAGTATTGATCTTAGTAGTAAAGAAGGCAAGGCTAAATTCTTAAAACATATTTGTGCGCTTAGCAACAGCAATCCAGAAAACAATTCATTTATAGTAATTGGTGTTGAAGACGGTGCGAATGAGATGAGGGGCGTCGATTTTTTTGATGACAGTAAAATTCAAAATTTAGTAAATGCGTATCTCACAAATGCACCCTTAATTATTTATGAAAACATAGCGTTCCCAAATTTACCAAACGACAAAGTTGTTGGCTTAGTAACTATTAGGCCCAATGGAATGATTACCTCACTTCGAAAAAATATTTGGAAATATTGGGGCGGGTCTATCTTCTTGAGAGACGGAAGCATCTCCATGCCGAAAGATTTCGATATTGAGATAAAAGATGTGAATTCAAAAATTGTTCAGGCGATCGAAAACAAAGCAAAGAATAATATTGCTTTGACCTTAGACGGGGTGATGGATTTTATGAACCATCGCCACGATGATTTAGAATCTCATTATAAAGTTTTCAAAGAATTATTCGTGCTTTGCTGGGCGGGTAATAGTAAAAAACACAAAGCCCAAACCTATTATTCACGAGTTGATATTGAGCTTATCAACGAGCAGGTTCGTTTGTTTTATTCTGCTTTAGATGAGGTTAGTATTTGTATTACCGAAGATGAATTTAAAATCACAGAATATGTGCATCTAGGTCTTAACAGCCAATTTCGTTATTATCCATTGGAAGAAGTTTCGATTAGGTTTGAAGATAATGGCTCCTACAAAATTGAAACCGAACTTGTTTTTGAGGCCCCTCTATTTAATAAAAAAACACTGCATCATATCTTCAATTCCAATAATTATCTCATTGAAAAACTGAAGAAAAATATTGCGTTAACTCCTTCGGAAGAAAAAGATTTATATGCGCTGCCTTCAACCTATCTCGTTTGCTTTCTCAATGATTTTACTGCTGCTAAAGACAAGCTTTTTGAAGCGAAACCTTATCTGAAAAAATACCCTGGCGACGTATACCAATCCTATAAAGAATCGGTGCGAATTCTTAGGAAAGTAAAGTATAATTAAGTTGACGCTGTTTTAATGCATAAATTAAAATAAATTAACCCGAATTATTCGCTATGAAACAAGCAGGCGGTATACTTGTTCTTCTTACTTTTGGTGTTTTATTTGTTTGAAATGCATAAAACCTACGTAATTGGAGATATTCATAGCGGTTTAAGAGCGCTAAAACAGGTTTTAGACATCGTTCCTAAAGCTTCAGATAATCTGTATGTCTTTTTAGGTGATTATGTCGATGGATGGAGTGAAGCTCCGGAAACAGTTGAGTTCCTAATCGATTTTTCAGAAAAGAACAACTGTATTCTTTTACGAGGGAATCATGATGAGCTGGTTTATAATTTTCTGAAGGGCCATCAAAACAATCCCATGTGGCTTGCTCATGGTGGCGAGTCAAGCAAAAAAAGTTATGCAAATCTTTCCGAAGAAAACATCAAAAGACACCTTCAATTTTATGAAGGTTTGCAAAATTATTATATCGATTCTGAAAATAGACTGTACCTGCATGCTGGATTTACAAACATGCAAGGACCTACCCACGAATATTTTAAAAATAGTGTTTATTGGGACCGAACCTTATGGGAAATGGCTTGTTGCTTAAACCCTTTACTTTCGAAAACGGATTGTAATTATCCAAAACGACTCCTTCTTTTTAAAGAAATTTTTATAGGTCACAGTCCAGTTACGCGAATAGGAAAAACCGTCCCTGTAAATTGCGCAAACGTTTGGAATATAGATACAGGAGCAGCCTTTAAAGGTCCCTTATCCGTTATTGAAGCAAGCTCAAAAGAAGTTTGGCAGAGTGATCCCGTTTGGCATTTATATCCTGATGAAGAAGGAAGAAATAAATAGATTTTAGGTTAGAAGACTTAGTCTGCTTATATTTGATTCGTTCTTCCATTGAAGCAAACCCCTTTTAGATTATGGCATTAGAAAACATTAGATTAGAAGTAATGAAAACTGTTGAAAAGTCAATCGATAGTTTTGTAGATAAATATCTCATTCCCATAGAAGACGTTTGGCAACCAACCGATTTACTTCCCAATTTACAAGGTGAAAACTATAATGATGAAATCCTTGAACTAAGGGAAGAAGCCAAGGAATTGGGCTACGATTTTTGGGCAGTGCTAGTGGGAGATATGATTACAGAAGAGGCATTACCCACCTATGAATCCTGGCTGATGGAAATGGACGGTGTAAACCAATTAAAACCTACCGGCTGGTCCAAGTGGATTCGACACTGGACAGGAGAAGAAAATCGCCATGGCGACACTTTGAATAAATACCTATACCTATCTGGGCGCGTAGATATGAGAGAAATTGAAAAAACAACGCAGTATTTGATAAGTGATGGTTTTGATATAGGAACTGGAAGAGATCCATACCGAAACTTTATTTACACAAGTTTTCAAGAATTAGCAACAAATATTTCACACCGACGTGTCGGCCTTCTTGCAAAGGAAAAAAACAATAAAATGTTGGCCAAGATGTGTAACCTAATTGCAGGAGACGAAATGAGACATCACTTGGCATATCGTGAATTCGTTAAAATTATTTTCGAATACGACCCAAGCGAAATGATGTTGGCATTTCAGGATATGATGAAAAAAAAGATTGTAATGCCCGCTCATTTTTTGCGTGAATCTGGTCAAGAAATATCTTCTGCATTTGATAATTTCTCGAATGCAGGGCAGCGACTGGGAGTCTATACCACATTCGACTATATAGACATCATGGAAAAATTAAACACGTATTGGGACATCGATAAAATGACGTCACTAACGGATGAGGCAGAAAAGGCACGCGATTACCTAATGGCATTGCCAGGGCGCATGTCTAGAATTGCAGACAGAGTTAAAATCCCTCAGGACATCCATCAATTTAAATGGGTCTCTCCAAATGGTGTTATGTAAGATTTATTTGGAAAAAATACAATGAAATAAAAAACCGTTTTAAGAATAAACTTAAAACGGTTTTTTTATTTTTCAATACTCTAAAGAACTATAAATCGAATTTAATCCCTTGTGCTAAAGGCAATTCGTCTGAATAATTTACGGTATTTGTTTGTCTACGCATATACACTTTCCAAGCGTCAGATCCAGATTCTCTTCCGCCACCTGTTTCTTTTTCACCGCCAAAAGCGCCACCAATTTCTGCGCCAGAAGTACCTATATTCACGTTTGCAATCCCACAATCTGATCCTGCATATGATAAGAATTTCTCGGCCTCTTTCAACTCATTTGTCATAACGGCTGAAGACAATCCTTGAACCACTCCATTTTGCAACTCAATAGCATCTTCGATTTCACCTGAATACTTCATCAAATATAATATCGGAGCAAAAGTCTCATGTTGCACAATTTCATAACTATTCTCAGCTTCAATTATAGCTGGCTTTACATAACAGCCGCTTTCAAATCCAGGACCATCTAAAACGCCTCCTTCAACCAATACATTTCCACCTTCAGATTTCGCTTTCTCGATTGCCGATACATATGCATTTACTGCATCTTTATCAATAAGAGGGCCAACGTGTTTTGTTTCGTCAAGAGGGTTCCCTATTTTAATTTGTTTGTATGCTCCAACAATAGCATCTCTTACTTTATCATACACTGTTTCGTGAATAATAAGTCTTCTAGTTGAAGTACAACGCTGTCCTGCTGTCCCTACAGCGCCAAAAACGGCACCTGGCACCACTACTTTTAAATCGGCTGTTGGGGTAATAATGATTGCATTATTTCCGCCTAATTCCAATAATGACTTCCCAAAACGTTCGGCTACAGTGGCGCCAACAATTCTACCCATTCGCGTAGAACCCGTTGCAGAGACCAAAGGAATTCGGGTATCGGTTGTCATCATTTCACCTACTTTATAATCTCCATTTATAATACAAGAGATTCCTTCAGGAAGGTTATTATCTTTTAATACCCCTGCAATAATATTTTGGCAAGCTACGGTACATAAAGGCGCTTTTTCCGAACCTTTCCAAACACAAACATCACCACAAACCCATGCAAGAGCTGTATTCCATGCCCAAACAGCAACTGGAAAGTTAAATGCAGATATGATTCCAACAACGCCTAATGAATGCCATTGTTCTCGCATTACATGGCCTGGTCTTTCAGAAGGAATCGTCTGACCGTTTAATTGTCTTGATAATCCAACGGCAAAATCACAGATGTCAATCATCTCCTGAACTTCCCCATACCCTTCTTGCAATGACTTCCCCATTTCGTATGAAACGAGTTGTCCAAGCGGTTCTTTTAATTCTCTTAATTTATTCCCAAACTGGCGCACAATTTCACCACGTTGCGGAGCAGGAACTGCTCTAAACGATTTAAAAGCTACAGTCGCAGTTTCCATCACCTTCTCGTAATCTTCTTTTGATGTGGCCGTTACTTTTCCGATTAATTTTCCATCTACTGGAGAGTATGACGCTATGGTATTTTCACTTGAAAACCAGGTATTACCTGTTGACGTTCCAGGATTTAATTCTTTTATTCCTAATTTCTTTAATGCATCTTCAATTCCAAATTCAGTTGCAACAGTTGACATATATATTGTTTTTTCCTAATTAATAGGCCGCAAAGGTATGGAATCCTCTGAAGATTTTAAAGGATTTATAGATATGAAGTTCAAGGGTGTATTGTCGCTTTTTAATCTGATGTAAAACGTGGATCCGTTTCCATAACAGTACCACAACTATCGCAAGTGCGATGTTTTTCGGAGTTATAAAAGGCTTTAAAGTGCGGCAGAAAATCCTTTTCAACATCACGTAATTCAAAGTATACTTCGTGAATCTTGTGGTTGCAGTTATCACAAAACCAAAGCAAGCCGTCTTTACAGCCCGAGCCAGCTCTTTTTCTTTCAATAACCAATCCAATTGAATGTTCTTCTCTAACAGGAGAATGCGGTGTTTTTGCAGGATGAAGATACATGTCCCCAGGACCTAATTCGAATACTTTTCGCTCACCTTCCTCTTGAACAATTACTTGAATATGACCCTCAAGTTGATAAAACAACTCTTCAGTTTCGTTATAGTGATAGTCTTTTCTGGCATTAGGACCAGCAACAACCATAACTATATAATCTCCAGAATCAATGTAAAGGTTCTTATTGCCAACAGGAGGTTTTAATAAGTCCCTATTGTCCTCGATCCATTTATTAAGATTAAAAGGTTTTGAAATTGCCATTGCCTAATTTTATGAGTTCACGTAAAAATAAGGCAAATGCTTGAAAATAAAAAGGGAAGTCTAATTTTAGTTTCTGTAGAAAAGCTGTGTGTAGTAATAACCACCATGTTTCCCTTTCATAACTCCAAACCCAGTGTGCGTATAATTACCTTCAATCGTTTCTCTGTGAGAAGTACTGCTAAGCCATGCTGCCACAACATCTTCTGCCGTGCTATATCCATAGGCAACATTTTCTGCAACACTTACAGCTCCTTTCGACCTGAGGCCTTCATTTCGAACA
>CALKCP010000016.1 GCA_938083445.1 uncultured Ulvibacter sp.
AGTGGCAAGAAGTTCAGCACCTACTATATCAGAAAACATTCCTTGGTATGCCAATCCCCATTCGAAATTAGTGTTTTCAGGAGTGTAATTTGCAAGGTATGTTCTTCCGAACATGTACTCAATTCTAGTTAATTGAGCACCATTTCTACCCATAGTTTCTACAAAGCTTCTGAAGTCTAATTGAATAGCTACCATATAGCGCTCTAGATCGGCTTTGTCCAACGTTACGTTGTTAGGATCGTCAAGTAAATCTAAATCGGTAGTTTCACAAGATGTGAAGGTCATACCTAGAATTAGAAATAAAAAGATTGATATTTTATTTATGTTTTTCATTTTTATCTTTTTTTAAATATTAAAATGTAGCATTTATACTAACACCGTATCTTTTACTACTTGGACCTGTTAAGTAATCAAAACCTTGTCCGTTCCCAGCTCCTAATCCTGCTACGTTAGGATCGAAGTTAATTCCATCAGGCGTATTGTATGCCTTATACCACATATTGAAACCACTAGCTTTAATAGTCAAGCGTCCTATTGGAGTTTTTTCTAAAAATTTAGCTGGTAATGTGTAAGCTAAAGAAACTTCTCTAAGTCGAACTACTGAACCGTCATATACTGATAGTTCATCTGCTGGACTTGCGAAACCGTTACTAAAATAAAAATCTGAATTATTAATTTGGATATCATTTGGCTCTCCTGTTGCAGCACTAACGCCTGGCAGAATGTAAGTACCTAATCTATCTTCAGTATCAGTAGTTAAACCTCTACCCATTAGAGAAGCTATGGTTATAGAATAAATATCTCCTCCAGAAGTATGACCAACGTTAACACCTAACGATAGCCCCTTATAGGAGATCGTGTTTGTGTAGTTCATAACCCAGTCAGGATTTGGATCCCCTATCGCAGGAAGTAAACCTTCTTCATCAATTGTTTCTGATACGTAGTTACCAACTCCATCTACAAGTAGATTTCCGCTTTCATCTCTAGCAATACGTGATCCGAAGATAGTTCCTAAAGGATACCCAACTCTTGCACCGTTACCTAAATTTGTGAATCCTGCATAAATTATCAGTTGAGTATCACCGTCAAGCTCTGTAACTTCACTTCGTTGTTTCGTGAAATTCCAGTTGAAATTCCAGTTCACACCGGTGTCACTCTTAAGAATGTCAAGTCCTAAATCAACTTCCAATCCTTCGATTTCAATTTTACCGATATTTGAAGGACTGAACGAAGCACCACTACTTGGCGGTATCGGACGACTTCCAACGATTAAATCTTGTGTTTCTCTAGTGTAGAATGATACATCAAAATTCATTCGGCTAAACAATTTACCTTCAACTCCAAATTCAATTTCGCTAAACAGTTCAGGTTTGATATCTAAATTACCAACACTTGAAGCTGTTGAGTTACTCGTAATTAAATTTCCAGCATCATCTGCCCAAGCTTGTGTATTAAGGTTTACCAATGTTACAGTTGGATAACCTGTTGAGAAGTTTGCAGAAGTTCCATAACCAGCTCTAAGTTTCAGGTAGTTTATACCGTACTCAGACTTTATGCCTGGAAAAGCCGATGTTGGAATAAAAGAGGCACTTGCAGATGGGTAGAACAATGAGTTATTAACTGCATTTGATACCCAGTCATTTCTACCTGCAAAATTTAGGTAGAACATATTCTTAACGTCAAAATTCATTTGACCATAAACCCCAAGAATATTTCTCTTTGAATGAAACTCGATAGGCGTTTGATTTATGAATCCACTGTGATCGAAGAAGTCAAAAACTTGTTGTCCATTACTGCTAACTCCAATACTGTTGAAATCTATGCTTCTAGAAGTTGCTCCTACTAAGAATCCCATATCTAACCAATCGGTGATAAGTGAGAAGTTGTTCCCGCTTAAAACAAATTTATGGTCATTAATGGTGTTTGTATTATTATAAGTGTCATAAAAACCACTATCCGTTTGTATGCTTCCTGTTCTACCACCTTTGTTTTGTCTGTTCACATTGTCTTCAGAATATGTGTCAATACTACCTTGGTATAAAAGGTTTATATTTTCAGTGATGTTAAAGTCAATGGCTGCAAAACCGTTTATACGATTTGTTTTCTGTGAAAACCTTGCATTTTTCACAGTCCATAATGGATGCTGTATTGCATTATCATCTCTGTAATAAACACTAGCTCCATCAGGTGTTTCAAAAGGTAGCGCCTGAATGTCTATACCTCTAGGAGTATAAAATAAATCTCCAAATATAGAAGAACCACTACCGACAGAACTACTACCAAAACTAGTAGCAACAGGCGGTGTCTTGTAGTCTATAAGTGTGTATGTCATAGACCCTCTAACGTTTATTTTGTTAGATAGTTTACCACCTCCAGATACAGTTAAATTTGTTCTGCTAATATTATTTCCAGGTGTAAACCCTTCGTCATCTAAATGACTAAAAGCAGTACCGTAGTTAAACTTACCATCTTCACTTCTACCTCTCATGTTTGCAGAAAGTGTTGAAACACCACCTACTCTAAAGAAATCTTCAACACTGTTTCTTGGTCTCCAGTCATATCTTTGTCCCTCAAATTCAGCCTGGTAGTCAGGATAATTTGACGCTAAGAAAGAAGAGGTTGAATAAGGGTGAGCTAATGTACCATCCGAGTTAAAACCAGCATTTGGGTTGGCATCATTTACAAATGAGCCCCAGCCACCTAAACCGTCTCTGTAGAAACCTGGTCCCCAGTTACTGTAGAACCAACCGTCAGCATCAGCTTGATTAAAACCTCCACCAAATGAATCTTGGTAGTCTGGTATTGAAGCCACTTCATTGAAAAAGTATGAAGATGATACCTCTATTTCTTGCTTCGAAGTAAGAACCTTAGAATCTCCAGTTTTAGTTGTTATTAGAATAACCCCATTTCGACCTTCAGTACCGTAAAGTGTCGTTGCAGCTAAACCTTTCAATATATCTATATTAGCAATGTTGTTAGGGTCAATGTCAAAAGAACGACTTGTTCCCATATTCCCATCAACAAAATTACTTGCTTCGTTCGTGTCATTACTGTAAGGTACACCATCAACCACATAAAGTGCATTGTTGGACCCTGAGAATGAACTCATACCACGAATAATAACCTTATTGGCAGAACCAGAAAGACCGTTTTGAGTGGTAATATCGATACCAGCAGATTTACCTTGAAGTATTCGAGTTAAATCGGATTCAGGATTATCCTTGATCTGTTCTTCTTTCACAGAAGAAACAGCATAACCAAGGGCCTTTTTTTCCTTTCTAATACCCGAAGCAGTTACAACCACCTCTTCTAGTTGGGCAGCGTCCTCTTCCATATTAAGGTTAATAGTGTTTGAACTTGCTGTCACAGCAATATCACTAGGTTTGAAACCTACATAACTAAAGGATAGCGTTTGGCCTACATTGGCTTGGACGGAATAATTACCGTCAAAATCCGATTGTGTACCATTGGTTGTTCCTTTAATGATGATATTAACCCCCGGTAACGGTAAACCTGTGTTGTCGGTCACAGTTCCAGAGATTGTTTTTTCTTGTGCGAACGTGAGTTGCACTACTAACACTAGTAAAAGTGTTAAAATTCCACTAAACTTTGTTCTCATTTTATAATTTATTTGAATTAGCCATTGCCAAAAGTCATAATAAAAAGTTAATTACACAACTATTTAAACTTAAAGTTTGCTTTTTTTTAGTTATTGATGGAGGGCTGATGAGGGTGCTGTCAAAACCGCGAGGATAGAATTAAATGTATTTTAGTATTTGAAAGGTTGAAGAATCTGTCTTCTGAGGTGCCATTGGCAATGTTAAACCTAAGAAGTCCAGCCTTGGTTTGCAACCCCATTCCAAGACCATATCCATAGAGCTTTTCCTTTATAAAGAGCGGTTTGTTTTCAAAATAAGCGAAGTCAAGTATGCTATGAATAAATACGTCTTGGTTGAACTGATATCGGTATTCGGTGTTAAAAACAGAAAAGAGAGAGGCATCGATACTATCCTCGTTAAAACCTCTCATGCTTGTAATTCCTCCAAATCGAAAGAGTTCATTTGGAATAAAGGTGTCACTCAGCAGGATGTTTGATGTGTTTTGTATAAAAATAGAGTTTTCTTGATTAAGGTTAAAAATATGGTTCACTCGCGTTAAGATTTTGATTTGGTTGTCCGTTAAATCACTGGCTGCTCTTGAACCTATTTCAGTATTAATGAATATTTCTGACTTTCTTGGAAAAAGCGGATTGCTTTGAGGGGTGTAGAAATTAAACCCGGCAAGTAAAAATTGAGATTTGAAATCCTCAATTGGATTTGTAGCGGTAACTTCTTCGAGCAAAGTGCTGGATTCATATCCTTTATAACCAATATAGCTGCTGTAGGATGGGGTTACTTGATAATTAATTCTGAACTGCTGATCCGTGGTTATAAACGTGCTGTCTCTTTTAAATATTTTTAATTCTAATGCTGCTCCCAGTGGCGTTCCAAATAAATAGGGCAAAGTTGTTTTTACTCTCAGCTTTCTTTGTTCTTCGCCATCGGCTTTATAGTTAATGACTAACTGCTCACCATAGTTTAGATTGTTTGTAAGTTCTAGATTGAGATAACCGTTGATCTGCAGATTGTTTGTTCGTTCGTTTGTTGCAAAGCCTAAAACACCATCAAATAAATTTGAAAGACGTTTTTTGAGATACAGGTATACAATTGTGGAGTCTTTTCTGAAAAGCGCAGCGGGAACTTTAGGAGATGTGGTGAAGGGTAGGCTTTTTAAGATTTCATTTTTTGCTTTAATGCCTTTTTCATCAAATAGGGTTCCTTTTTTTAGTCCAGCATGATGTGTAATAAATGATTTAGGAAATTTTTCGTATCCTTTAATGACGATCGAGTCTACTGTTCTTGTTGCCCCGTTTTCTAAAATGATAGTTCCTGAAAGGAAGTTTTCCTCGGGAAAAAGCCCCGCGATTTTTATTTTAGCAAAAGATTTGCCATTGTTTGTTTTTAGACCGTTTAGTTTTTGAAGGGATGCTTCAAAAGTGTCAAAGGGAAGTACGAAATAATTCTCTGAGATTTCAGAAGAAATTTGTGCTAGTTCTTTTTTGCTAAAAAGGGATGGATCGTAAAATACCTTTATGTATTTGTATTTCTTCCCAAAGAAATACTTGGCAATAAAACTACTGTCGTTTTTCTTTTTAATTGCAATGAGTTCACTTTCAATAAACCCTAACTCCTGCAATTTTTCCGTGATTCCCTCGGCGGCTTGCTGTAAGGATAGGTAGTTTTCATAACTTGTTTTTACGTTTAAGGAGTCTATTAGTGTCGTATGTGTTGATTTGTCAGTTTCAATAGACAGATTTAACACCTGCGCTCTCATATCAGCAAAGAAGCAGGTATATATATTAAGGTACAAGGTGAGGTATAAAATCTGTTTCAAATAGCAACTGCTTTTGTCTGTAAATCTAACGCTACATCTTCGTTTTTAATGCCCTTTTCTAAAATTATTAGATGTGTCTTTAAAATTACTTTGTTAAGGTTTGATAGTTCCGTTTTTATTTATATTTTTGCAAGCCTTTAAAAAAGGGTAAATTATATTTAAAAAAGTGTAATACATATTTTATATGCCAACAATTTCACAATTAGTACGAATAGGAAGGACCAAAATAACCAAGAAGAGTAAATCGGTTGCTTTAGATTCGTGCCCTCAGCGACGAGGTGTGTGTACGCGTGTATATACGACTACGCCAAAGAAACCTAACTCCGCAATGCGTAAAGTTGCAAGGGTTAGATTGACAAACGGCAAGGAAGTGAACGCATACATCCCCGGTGAAGGACACAATCTACAAGAGCACTCGATAGTATTGGTTAGAGGTGGAAGGGTAAAAGATTTGCCAGGAGTTAGATATCACATTGTACGTGGAGCTTTAGACACCGCAGGTGTTGAAGGAAGAACGCAACGTAGATCTAAGTATGGTGCAAAACGCCCTAAGAAGTAATTTAAAAACTTTTAAAGAGAAGACATGAGAAAAAGACAGGCCAAGAAAAGACCACTTTTACCAGATCCAAGGTTTAATGACCAATTAGTTACGCGTTTTGTAAATAACTTAATGTGGGATGGAAAGAAGTCGGTGGCTTTCAAAGTGTTTTACGATGCAATTGATATCGTAGAAGAGAAAAAAACAGATGACGAGAAGTCAGGATTAGAAATATGGAAAGATGCACTTTCTAACGTAATGCCTCATGTTGAAGTGAGAAGCAGAAGAGTTGGAGGGGCAACATTTCAGATTCCAATGCAAATACGTGCTGACCGTAAAATTGCAACTGCAATGAGATGGTTGATTCTATATACAAGAAAGAGAAATGAGAAGTCTATGGCTCAAAAACTAGCCGGCGAAATTTTAGCAGCGTCAAAAGAAGAAGGTGCGGCAGTAAAAAAACGTATGGATACTCATAAAATGGCCGAAGCGAACAAAGCATTCTCACATTTCAGATTCTAAAAGATGGCAAGAGATTTAAAACTAACAAGAAATATAGGAATTGCTGCGCATATTGATGCCGGTAAAACCACGACTACAGAGCGTATTCTTTATTATACGGGGGTAAGTCATAAGATTGGTGAGGTACACGACGGTGCGGCGACGATGGACTGGATGGAGCAAGAGCAAGAAAGAGGTATAACCATTACTTCGGCAGCGACTACTTGTACATGGGATTTCCCATTGGAAAATGGAGAAAGTATTGCTGATACGAATGGGTATCACTTTAATATTATTGATACACCAGGTCACGTTGATTTTACCGTAGAGGTAAATAGGTCCTTACGTGTATTAGATGGTTTGGTATTCTTATTTAGTGCAGTCGATGGTGTTGAACCACAGTCTGAAACAAACTGGAGGCTGGCTGATAATTATAAGGTGCCGCGTATCGGTTTTGTGAACAAGATGGATCGTCAAGGGTCAGACTTTATGATGGTTTGTAAGCAAGTAAAAGAAATGCTAGGTTCGAATGCAGTACCTATTGTTTTAAACATTGGCGACGAGGATAACTTTAAAGGAGTGGTTGATTTGGTGAAGAATCGTGCTATCATTTGGCATGAGGATTCAATGGGATCTACTTTTGATATTGTTGATATTCCCGAAGATTTAAAAGAAGAGGCTCATTTGTTAAGGGGTAAACTTATAGAAGAGGTTGCTGCTTATGATGAGAATCTTTTAGAAAAATATATGGAAGATGAAGAGTCAATTACGGAAGATGAAGTGCACGCTGCGCTTCGTGCTGCTGTAATGGACATGTCTATTATTCCAATGATTTGTGGTTCTGCTTTTAAAAATAAAGGCGTTCAGTTTCTTTTAGATGCTGTGTGTCGTTATTTACCTTCTCCAATGGATAAGGAGGGTATTATTGGAGTAAATCCAGATACAGAAGAAGAAGAATTACGTAAGCCTGATGCAAAGGAGCCTTTTGCGGCTTTGGCTTTTAAGATTGCTACCGATCCTTTTGTAGGGCGTTTGGCATTTTTTAGAGCATATTCAGGTCGTTTAGATGCGGGTTCATATGTGTTAAATAACCGTTCAGGTAAAAAAGAACGTATCTCAAGAATTTACCAAATGCATGCCAACAAACAAAATGCCATCGATTATATCGAGGCAGGAGATATTGGTGCTGCGGTGGGTTTTAAAAGTATAAAAACTGGAGACACACTTACAGATGAAAAACATCCTCTTGTTCTTGAGTCGATGGATTTCCCTGATCCGGTAATTGGTATTGCGGTTGAGCCGAAAACGAAGGCTGATGTGGATAAATTAGGTATGGCTTTAGGAAAGTTGGCTGAAGAAGATCCAACATTCCAAGTACGTACAGATGAAGCTTCAGGACAGACTATTATCTCTGGAATGGGCGAGCTTCACCTAGATATTATTGTGGATAGATTGAGACGTGAATTCAAGGTTGAAGTAAACCAAGGAGCACCACAAGTTGAATATAAAGAAGCTGTAACTCGTGATGCAGATCATAGAGAAGTGTATAAGAAACAGTCTGGTGGTCGTGGTAAGTTTGCGGATATCGTGTTTACATTAGGGCCAGCAGAGGATGGACATGTAGGATTGCAGTTTGAAAATAAAATTAAAGGTGGTAACGTTCCTAAAGAATTTATCCCGTCGGTTGAGAAAGGTTTCAAACAGGCAATGGTCAATGGACCCCTTGCAGGATTTGAGGTTGATAGTTTGAAAGTAACTCTTAAGGATGGGTCATTCCACGCAGTGGATTCTGATGCACTGTCTTTTGAGCTTGCTGCAAAACTTGGTTTTAAATCGGTTGCTAAATCCGCGGGAGCGAAAATCCTCGAGCCAATAATGAAGCTTGAAGTGATCACGCCGGAGGAAAATATGGGTGATATTGTAGGTGACCTTAACCGTCGCCGTGGCCAAGTAAATGATATGGGAGATAGAGCAGGGGCAAAGGTTGTTAAAGCTGAAGTGCCGCTTTCAGAAATGTTTGGTTATGTAACCACATTAAGAACATTGTCTTCAGGTCGTGCAACATCAACTATGGAATTTTCGCATTACGCAATAACGCCTTCAAATATATCAGAAGAAGTAATTGCTGCGGCAAAAGGAACCACTAACGCATAATAATTTTGCTATGAGTCAAAAAATTAGAATCAAATTAAAATCATACGATCATAATTTAGTGGACAAATCTGCTGAAAAAATCGTAAAGACAGTAAAAAGTACAGGTGCAGTGGTAACAGGACCAATTCCATTACCAACACATAAAAAGATTTTTACTGTACTTAGATCACCACACGTGAATAAGAAAAGTAGGGAACAGTTTCAATTAAGCTCTTACAAGAGGTTGTTGGATATCTACAGTTCTTCTTCAAAAACAATTGATGCTCTAATGAAGTTAGAGTTGCCAAGTGGTGTTGAAGTTGAAATAAAGGTTTAAAACCCTGCGATGGCAAGACTCTAGTGAAATAAAATATTTCTCAGGTTCTAAGCTAAAGCGAAGATTAAAATGTCCGGAGCCGAGAGCAAAGGAAAAACGGCAAACAAGATAACATTCAGGGTTGAATTTATTTTGACCCTGTTTTAGTTTCTCATAGATAGGACCTTGTTAAGGGAATGAAAGTCCTGATACAGGAAAAAAAGAAAAGTAATTAATAATCAATAAATAATTAAATATGTCTGGGTTAATTGGAAAAAAGATAGGGATGACCAGCATCTTTGACGCGAACGGAAAGAATATGCCGTGTACCGTTATTGAGGTTGGACCTTGTGTTGTCACCCAAGTCAGAACCAAAGAAGTTGATGGCTATGAAGCTGTACAACTCGGTTTCGATGACAAAAAGACTGCTATTAAGGCTGCTGAAGGGCATGCTAAGAAAGCAGGAACTGCTGTAAAGCGGAAAGTCGCGGAATTTCATGGTTTTGATGAGGAAATTAAATTAGGTGATACAATCACTGTGGATCATTTTAGAGAGGGAGAATTTGTAGATGTTGCAGGTACTTCTAAAGGAAAAGGTTTTCAAGGGGTTGTAAAACGTCATGGTTTTGCTGGAGTGGGTCAAGCGACTCACGGTCAACACAACCGATTGAGAGCTCCGGGATCTATTGGTGCTGCTTCTTACCCTGCGAGAGTATTCAAGGGAATGAGAATGGCTGGACAAATGGGGAATGAAAAAGTGAAAGTTCAAAATCTAAGAGTTTTAAAGGTGGTTCCTGAAAAGAATCTACTTGTGGTAAAGGGATGTGTCCCAGGTCATAAAAACGCTTACTTAACTATTCAGAAATAATGAAGGTAGCAGTATTAGATAAAAACGGAAAAGACACGGGTAGAAAGGTTGAACTTTCTAAGGAAGTGTACGGAATTGAGCCAAGTAAGCATGCTGTTTACCTTGATGTGAAGCAATATCTTGCTAATCAGAGACAAGGAACACATAAAGCGAAAGAACGAGCAGAAATTGTAGGTTCTACAAGAAAAATCAAGAAGCAAAAAGGTACAGGTACAGCACGTGCTGGTAGTATCAAGTCTGGTATTTTTAAAGGTGGAGGTAGAATGTTTGGTCCGAGACCGAGAGATTATTCTTTCAAATTGAATAAGAATTTAAAGCGTTTGGCACGTAAATCTGCTCTCACAATGAAGGCAAATGACAAGGCGATAGTTGTCCTTGAGGATGTTACGTTTGATGCACCTAAAACAAAGGATTTTACTGCTGTTTTGAAGTCTTTAGGACTTGAAAACAAAAAATCTTTATTTGTGTTGGGAGAGTCAAATAATAATGTATATTTGTCATCGCGCAATTTAAAAGGTACTGAAGTCGTAACTAACTCAGAATTAAGTACTTATAAAATTTTGAATGCAAGCAGTGTAGTGCTGTTTGAGGGTTCTTTGGAAGGAATTGAAACAAACTTAAGTAAATAGAAACAAGATGAGTATCTTAATCAAACCTATAATTACGGAAAAAGCTACGAAAGATGCTGAAGAGAATAACATCTTCGGATTTGTGGTAAACCCAAAGGCGAATAAGGTAGAAATCAAGAAAGCGGTGGAAGCTGCTTACGGAGTTTCTGTTGAAAAAGTTCGCACAATGAATGTCCGCCCTAATAGAAAAACTCGTCAAACAAAGACGGGTGTTCAAACTGGTAAAACGAATGCTTATAAAAAAGCAGTAGTACAGATTGCAGAAGGTGATACAATAGATTTTTACAATAACATCTAAGGGTTTCTTAGATTTAACAAGACAAAAATGTCAGTAAGAAAATTAAAACCTATCACCCCAGGTCAGCGTTTTAGAGTTGTAAATGGCTTCGATGCCATAACAACTGATAAGCCGGAGAAAAGTTTAATAGCTCCGAACAAAAGATCTGGTGGTAGAAATAATACAGGTAAAATGACTATGCGCTACATAGGTGGTGGTCATAAGAAAAAGTATAGAATAATCGATTTTAAACGTGACAGAACAGGTATTCCTGCGACAGTTGCGACTATAGAATACGATCCAAACCGTACAGCATTTATCGCTTTGTTAAATTACCAAGATGGTGAAAAGCGTTATATCATTGCTCAAAACGGACTTCAAGTAGGACAGAATATCGTGTCGGGTGAAAATGTAGCTCCAGAAATTGGAAATGCTATGTTACTGTCATCAATTCCTTTAGGTACTATTATTTCTTGTTTAGAGCTTAGGCCAGGACAAGGGGCTGTGCTAGCGCGAAGTGCTGGAGCTTTTGCTCAGTTAATGGCGAGAGACGGAAGGTACGCAACTGTGAAGTTGCCGTCTGGAGAGACGCGTATGATTTTGGTTACGTGTATGGCTACAATAGGAGCTGTTTCTAATAGTGATCATCAACTCTTGGTTTCTGGTAAAGCAGGTAGGTCAAGATGGTTGGGTAGAAGACCAAGAACAAGGCCAGTAGTTATGAATCCAGTAGATCATCCAATGGGTGGTGGTGAAGGAAAATCATCTGGTGGACATCCTCGTTCTAAGAATGGTATACCAGCGAAAGGATTTAGGACTCGTTCTAAGACTAAACAGAGTAATAAATATATTATAGAACGTAGAAAGAAATAAGCTATGGCAAGATCGTTAAAAAAAGGACCTTACGTTCACTTTAAGTTAGATAAGAAAGTTCAGCAAAATGTGGAATCTAATAAGAAGACAGTGATCAAAACTTGGTCAAGGGCTTCTATGATAACTCCAGATTTCGTAGGACAAACCATCGCAGTTCATAATGGGCGTCAATTCGTTCCAGTATACGTAACCGAGAACATGGTTGGACATAAATTAGGAGAATTTTCACCTACTAGATCATTCCGTGGTCACGCTGGTGCAAAAAATAAAGGAAAAAAATAATAGGCCATGGGAGTTCGTAAAAGAGAAAGAGCAGAGCAAATCAAGGAGGCAAAAAAGACGATGTATTTTGCTAAATTGAATAATTGCCCTACATCACCAAGGAAAATGCGTCTAATGGCGGATTTGGTACGAGGTGAAAAAGTTGATAAAGCGCTTAATATTTTAAAGTTCAGTTCTAAAGAGTCATCTCGGAGGTTAGAGACATTATTGGTCTCTGCTATTGCCAACTGGCAAGCTAAGAACGAGGATGCTTCTGTTGAAGATGCAGATCTTTTTGTAAAAGAGATTCGTGTGGATGGTGGAACGATGTTGAAAAGACTTCGTCCTGCACCTCAGGGTCGCGCGCACAGAATAAGAAAACGTTCCAATCACGTGACACTCGTGTTAGGAGCTAATGATAACACACAAAGCAATTAATAAATGGGACAAAAGACAAATCCAATCGGAAATCGCCTAGGTATTATTAGAGGATGGGAATCCAACTGGTACGGAGGTAATGACTACGGCGACAAATTAGCCGAAGACGATAAGATTAGAAAATATGTTCACGCTCGTTTAAGCAAAGCTAGTGTGTCCAGAGTAATTATTGAGCGAACGCTTAAACTTGTAACCGTTACTATCACTACTGCACGACCAGGTATTATTATCGGGAAAGGTGGCCAAGAGGTAGACAAGTTAAAAGAGGAGCTTAAAAAAATTACAGACAAGGACGTTCAGATTAATATCCACGAAATCAAACGACCAGAGTTAGATGCATTCCTAGTAGCGTCAAGTATCGCAAGACAAATTGAAAATAGAATTTCATACCGTCGTGCAATCAAGATGGCGATTACAGCGGCAATGAGAATGAACTCTGAAGGTATTAAAGTTTTGATTTCTGGACGTTTAAATGGTGCTGAGATGGCACGATCTGAAGGTTATAAAGAAGGACGTGTTCCTTTGTCAACGTTTAGAGCCGATATTGATTATGCTTTAGTTGAGTCACATACTACTTATGGTAGATTAGGTGTTAAAGTATGGATCATGAAAGGTGAAGTATATGGAAAGAGAGAGCTTTCGCCTTTAGTTGGATTATCCAAAAAAGGGTCAAAAGCGCCAGGAGGACGAGGTGGAAATAATAAGCCACGTCGTAGAAAGTAATTTTTTAGAAAGAAAAGAGAATGTTACAACCTAAAAGAACAAAATTCCGTAAACAAATGAAAGGCCGCATGAAAGGTAATGCAGGTCGTGGTAGTCAGTTGGCTTATGGAACATTTGGAATAAAATCTTTGGATTCAAGTTTTTTGACAGCACGTCAAATAGAAGCTGCGCGTATTGCTGCAACTCGTTTTATGAAAAGAGAAGGATCCCTATGGATTATGATCTTTCCAGACAAACCAATTACCAAAAAACCTCTTGAGGTTCGTATGGGTAAGGGAAAAGGTTCAGTAGAATTCTGGGTAGCTGTTGTTAAACCAGGTAGAGTTATGTTTGAGGTCTCAGGAGTTCCTCTTGAAACAGCAAAAGAAGCACTACGATTGGCAGCTCAGAAACTTCCTGTTAAAACGAAGTTTATAATGTCGAGAGATTTTCAAGCCTAATTTTTTGAAGTGATCACTATGAAACAATCAGAGATTAAAGAAGCATCAACAGCAGAGCTACAGGAAAAAATTACTGAAGCCAGAAAGATTTATTCAGATTTTAAAATGGCGCATGCCATTTCACCGTTGGAAAATCCAATTCAGTTAAGATCACACAGAAGATCAATTGCCAGAATTGTGACAGAACTAACCAAAAGAAAAGTACAGTAATAGTACCTAGCTGAAAGATGGAAGAAAAAAGAAACTTAAGAAAAGAACGTATCGGTGTTGTTACAAGTAACAAAATGGAGAAATCCATAGTTGTAGCCGAAGTTAAAAAGGTAAAACACCCAATGTACGGAAAGTTCGTGCTGAAAACGAAGAAATACGTTGCGCACGACGAAAAGAACGACTGTAACGAAGGAGATACGGTAAAGATCATGGAAACACGACCTTTAAGTAAAACCAAAAGTTGGAGATTAGTAGAAATAATTGAAAGAGCTAAGTAACCATGATACAACAAGAATCAAGACTTAAGGTAGCAGATAATACCGGAGCGAAAGAAGTTCTTACCATTCGTGTTTTGGGTGGAACGAAAAGAAGGTATGCTTCAATTGGTGACAAAATAGTAGTCACTATTAAGGATGCAACTCCGAATGGAACTGTTAAAAAAGGAACAGTATCGACAGCGGTAGTGGTGCGTACGAAAAAAGAAGTGAGAAGACAAGATGGATCCTATATTCGTTTTGATGATAATGCTTGCGTACTATTAACGGCTACTGGCGAAATGAGAGGTACTCGTGTTTTCGGACCAGTTGCCAGAGAGCTTCGCGACAAACAATTTATGAAAATAGTATCATTGGCGCCGGAGGTGCTGTAATATGAAAACTAAGATGGCAAAGCTTAAAATAAAAACTGGAGATACAGTAGTAGTCACGGCGGGAGAGCACAAAGGCTCCGAAGGGAAGGTGACGATAGTACTTATCGAGAAGAATAAGGCAATCGTGGAAGGAGTTAATATGGTTTCAAAACATGAGAAGCCTAGTGCAAGCAACCCGCAAGGGGGAATTGTTAAAAAAGAAGCTCCACTTCACATTTCAAACCTTTCGTTAATTGATCCAAAGTCTGGAAAAGCGACACGGGTAGGTTATAAGATGGAAAACGGGAAAAAAGTAAGATTTTCGAAACAATCGAATCAAGTAATATAATTATGGCATATTCACCAAGACTCAAAGAAGAGTATAAGACCAGAGTAGTTAATACTCTTACGGACGAATTTGGTTACAAAAATGTAATGCAAGTACCAAAATTAGAGCGCATTGTTGTGTCTCAAGGTATTGGTGCAGCTGTGGCTGACAAAAAATTAATCGATTACGGTATTGAGGAGATGACCAATATTACTGGTCAAAGAGCGATAGCGACTATTTCAAAAAAGGATGTTGCCAACTTCAAACTTCGTAAAGGGATGCCAATTGGTGCAAAAGTTACGTTGCGTGGAGAGCGTATGTATGAGTTTTTGGATAGACTTGTGACATCAGCATTACCTAGGGTTAGAGATTTCAATGGAATTAAAGCGACAGGTTTTGATGGCAGAGGTAATTATTCATTAGGTGTTACTGAACAAATTATATTTCCTGAAATCGATATCGATAAGGTAAAGAAAATCGAAGGAATGAATGTTACTTTCGTAACATCAGCAGCAACCGATAAGGAAGCGAAATCATTACTAACGGAACTAGGAGTACCTTTTAAAAAGAACTAAGAGATATGGCTAAAGAATCAATGAAAGCCCGTGAGCGCAAAAGAGCTAAAACGGTAGCAAAATATGCTGAGAAGCGCAAGGCTTTAAAAGAAGCTGGAGATTATGAAGGGTTGCAAAAATTACCTAAAAATGCTTCACCAATCCGTATGCACAATCGTTGTAAATTGACTGGTAGACCAAGAGGTTACATGAGAACGTTTGGAGTATCTCGTGTTACGTTTCGTGAACTAGCAAACCAAGGTTTAATCCCTGGAGTTAGAAAGGCATCGTGGTAGAAGACTTTTGTCTTTAAATTGAAGAGAGTATAAATTGGTTTTAGGTTCAGAAATATCTGAAAACCGTTACCGTAAATTAATAAATATGAATACAGATCCAATCGCGGATTATCTAACGAGAGTTAGAAATGCAGTAAAAGCTGGGCATCGTGTAGTAGAGATTCCTGCTTCTAATCTCAAAAAAGAGATTACAAAGATTCTTTTTGAACAAGGATTTGTTTTAAGTTACAAGTTTGAGGATGATAAGGGACACCAAGGTTCTATTAAAATTGCCTTAAAATACGATAAGCTTACAAAAGATCCTGTTATCAAGAGAATACAAAGAATTAGTAAACCTGGTTTGCGTAAGTATACAGGTTCAAAAGAACTACCACGTGTGTTGAACGGTTTAGGAATTGCAATAGTATCAACTTCTCACGGAGTGATGACTGGTAAGCAAGCCCGATCTGAGAAAGTAGGTGGGGAAGTATTATGTTACGTATACTAAAAGATAGCTTAAGATGTCAAGAATAGGAAAAAACCCGGTAGAAATTCCAGCAGGAGTTACGGTAGAAGTAAAAGACAACGTAATTACTGTAAAAGGGAAATTAGGTGAGTTAACTCAGGAGTATTCTGATGTAACTGTAAAAGTTGAGGAAGGAAATGTGATAGTTGAACGTTCTTCAGACTTTAAAGACCATAGAGCAAAACATGGCTTATATAGAGCTCTTGTAGCAAACATGATAGCAGGTGTTGCGAATGGATGGACCAAAGAACTTGAACTAGTAGGTGTAGGTTATCGTGCAAGTAATCAAGGACAAAAATTAGATTTGGCTTTAGGATTTTCACACAATATTGTTCTCAATATTGCACCCGAAGTTAAAGTTGAAACGATTTCCGACAAAGGAAAGAACCCAATTATAAAATTAACTTCATTTGACAAACAATTAGTAGGTCAAGTGGCAGCAAAGATTCGCGCCTTCCGTAAGCCAGAACCTTACAAAGGAAAAGGAGTTAAATTCGTTGGTGAACAATTAAGAAGAAAAGCAGGTAAGTCTGCATAAGAAATAGAGTTATGGCATTATCAAAACAAGAGAGAAGAGATCGTTTGCGTTATAGAATACGCAAAACAGTTTCAGGAACAGAACAACGTCCGCGTTTGGCAGTATTCCGAAGTAACAAGGAGATTTATGCACAACTTATTGACGATGTAAGCGGCAATACAATTACCGCGGCATCTTCAAGGGATAAAGACATTGATGCTTCGAAAGCAAACAAAGTTGAAGCGGCAAAATTAGTAGGAAAAGCCATCGCCGAGAGAGCTGTTAAAGCCGGGGTTGAAACCGTGTCTTTTGACAGAGGAGGTTACCTATATCACGGAAGAGTCAAATCATTAGCTGAAGGTGCACGTGAAGGTGGCCTTAAATTCTAAGTAGTATGTATCAAGATTATAAAAACGTAGAATTAGTAAAACCGGGAGGTCTTGAATTGAAAGATCGTTTGGTAGGTGTACAACGTGTTACGAAAGTAACTAAAGGGGGTAGAGCCTTCGGATTTTCAGCTATTGTAGTTGTAGGAGACGAGAACGGTGTTGTAGGCCACGGACTTGGTAAATCTAAAGATGTTGCCAGTGCAATTGCGAAGGCAATAGAAGATGCTAAGAAAAACTTAGTTAGAATACCATTAAATAAAGCATCTCTTCCCCATGAACAAAAGGGGAAATTCGGTGGAGCTAGAGTGAATCTTTTACCGGCAGCAGCTGGTACAGGGGTGATTGCTGGTGGAGCTGTTCGTGCGGTATTAGAGGCGGTTGGTGTACATGATGTTTTGTCTAAATCGCAAGGATCATCCAATCCACACAATGTAGTGAAAGCAACATTTGATGCTCTATTACAAATGAGAAGTGCTCATGCAATTGCTACTCAAAGAGGTATTTCATTAGAGAAATTGTTTAAAGGATAATAAGATGGCAAAAATTAAAGTAAAGAAAGTGAAAAGTGCCATCAAACGCACATTACGCCAAAAGAGAACGTTAGAGGCTTTGGGACTAAGTAAAATTGGTCAGGTTGTAGAGCATGAAGATACGCCGAACATTCTAGGAATGGTAAATAAAGTTAAACACTTGGTTTCTGTTGAAACCGTTTAAGATAAAAAGAAATGGATTTAAGTAACTTAAAACCTGCACAGGGTTCGGTTAAAAACCAAGGAAAACGCATAGGTCGTGGACAAGGTTCAGGAAAGGGTGGTACTGCTACTCGTGGACATAAAGGGGCAAAGTCACGTTCAGGTTATTCTAAGAAGATAGGTTTTGAAGGAGGGCAAATGCCACTTCAACGTCGTGTACCTAAGTTTGGGTTTACGAATATAAACCGTAAGGAATACCAAGGAATTAATTTGGATGTTATTCAACAATTAGTTGATGATAAAAAGATTAAGGACACTTTTGATTTTGATATAATACTTAGCTTGGGTCTAGCTCGCAAACATGAAATGGTTAAAATTTTAGGTAGAGGCGAGTTAAAGACTAAATTAAAAGTATCAGCGCACAAATTTACTTCTACTGCATTAAAAGCTATTGAGGCTGCTGGAGGTGAAGTAATAACTATGTAATTTTAGATTAAGGATGAAATTTATTGATACCATAAAGAACGTTTGGAAAATCGAGGAGCTGAGAAATCGGATCATCCTTACCCTAGGGCTGTTGCTAGTGTACCGTTTTGGTGCTCAAGTAACTTTACCTGGTATTGATGCTGGTAAACTCGGTGGATTTGCAGGAAATTTTGATGGCGGAATTGCCGGATTATTAAATGCGTTTACGGGTGGAGCTTTTGCGAAGGCTTCAGTTTTTGCTTTAGGTATTATGCCGTATATCTCGGCGTCAATTGTTGTTCAGCTTATGCAAATTGCCGTACCATATCTGCAAAAATTACAGAAAGAGGGTGAAAGCGGAAGGAAGAAGATTAACCAGATAACACGTTGGTTGACGATCGGTATTTGTTTGGTTCAAGCGCCAAGTTACTTAGCTGGTTTACCGGCATTGGGAGTGCCTGCTGAAGCCTTTATAATAGGACAAAGTTTTATGTTTTATTTCTCATCGGTAATTATCTTAGTTACAGGTTGTATTTTTGCCATGTGGTTGGGAGAAAAAATCACGGACAAAGGAATCGGTAACGGTATCTCTATTTTAATAATGGTTGGTATTATCGCTGGATTACCATTATCCTTTGCGCAAGAATTTGCGTCAAGAGTATTAGAATCAAATGGTGGTCTTATCATGATCCTCATTGAATTGGTGATCTGGTTTGTAATTATCCTCTTGTCTATCATGCTCGTGATGGCGATGCGGAAAATACCAGTACAGTATGCGAGAAGAACCGCTAGCGGAGAGTATGAAAAAAATATCTTTGGAGCAAGACAGTTTATACCTTTAAAGTTAAATGCATCAGGTGTAATGCCAATTATATTTGCTCAGGCAATTATGTTTGTACCATCGGCTGTTGCAAGTCTATCAAAAAGTGATTGGGCGCAAACAATTCAGGCAACATTTAGTGATATCTTTGGATTTTGGTACAATGTTGTGTTCGCCTTTTTAATTATAATATTTACATATTTCTATACAGCGATTACTGTGCCTACCAACAAGATGGCCGATGATCTCAAACGCAGTGGTGGATTTATACCTGGTATAAAGCCTGGTACAGATACTGCTGAGTTTTTGGATAGAATTATGTCACAAATTACACTTCCAGGTTCTGTGTTTTTAGCATTAATTGCTATTTTCCCAGCCGTTGTGGTGAAGTTTATGGGAATTCAACAAGGATGGGCATTGTTTTATGGTGGAACATCTTTACTAATTATGGTTGGTGTTGCTATCGATACGATGCAGCAAGTAAATTCTTATTTATTGAACCGTCACTATGATGGGTTAATGAAGTCAGGTAAAAACAGAAAAGCAGTAGTATAATATGGCAAAACAATCAGCAATTGAACAAGATGGAAGCATCGTAGAAGCATTGTCTAATGCAATGTTTCGTGTAGAATTGGAGAATGGTCACATTGTTACAGCGCATATTTCGGGTAAAATGCGTATGCACTATATTAAATTGTTACCCGGCGATAAAGTTAAATTAGAAATGAGTCCTTACGATTTATCAAAGGCTCGAATAACGTATAGATACTAAGTAATGAAAGTTAGAGCATCCGTTAAAAAAAGAAGTGCCGACTGCAAAATAGTTCGCAGAAAAGGCAGATTGTATGTAATTAATAAAAAGAACCCAAAGTTCAAACAAAGACAAGGATAAGTTATGGCAAGAATCGCAGGTGTAGATATTCCTAAGCAAAAGAGGGGTGTAATCGCGTTAACGTATATTTTTGGAATCGGTAAAAGCCGTGCCCAAGATATTTTAAGCAAGGCCGGAGTTAGCGAAGACAAAAAAGTAAGCGAATGGAACGATGAAGAAATCGGGGCAATTCGTGAGACTGTAGGGTCTTTTAAAATCGAAGGAGAATTACGTAGCGAAATTCAATTAAGCATTAAACGCTTAATGGATATAGGTTGTTACAGAGGAATTCGTCATAGAGTTGGTCTTCCATTAAGGGGGCAACGAACAAAGAATAACTCAAGAACAAGAAAAGGAAAACGTAAAACAGTTGCTAACAAGAAGAAGGCAACTAAATAATCCAGAGATATGGCAAAGACTACTTCAAGAAGTACGAAAGGTACTAAGAAACGAAAGGTTGTTGTTGAATCAACAGGGGCAGCTCATGTTACAGCTTCCTTCAATAACATTATAATATCTTTATCCAATAAAGCCGGAGATGTAATCTCATGGTCATCTGCGGGTAAAATGGGATTTAGAGGATCTAAGAAAAACACACCATATGCGGCTCAACTAGCTGCAGAAGATTGTGCAAAAGTTGCTCACGAGGCAGGATTGCGTAAGGTGAAGGTGTATGTAAAAGGACCTGGAAATGGTAGAGAATCTGCAATAAGATCAATACATAATTCAGGAATTGAAGTAACGGAAATTATCGATGTTACTCCAATGGCACACAATGGTTGTAGACCACCAAAAAGAAGAAGAGTTTAATAATAAATATCAATCTGAAGGAATCATGAGCTAAAGGATTAACGTAAGACCTTAATTTAGTTCTCCCTTCAAAAACAATTAAAAATGGCAAGATATACTGGTCCAAAATCAAAAATAGCACGAAAGTTCGGTGAGGCTATTTTCGGAGATGATAAAGCCTTCGAAAAGAGAAATTATCCTCCAGGACAGCATGGTAATAACCGTCGTCGTGGAAAAAAATCTGAATATGCAAACCAATTAGCTGAAAAGCAAAAAGCGAAATATACGTATGGAGTTTTGGAGCGCCAATTCAGAAATATGTTTAAAAAAGCAACTGCAGCTCCTGGAATTACAGGTGAGACGTTGTTACAATTATGTGAGTCGCGTCTTGACAATGTTGTTTATCGTATGGGGATTTCCCCAAGTCGTTCAGGTGCAAGACAATTGGTTTCACATCGTCACATCACAGTAAATGGTGAAAAAGTGAACATTCCATCGTACCAGTTACAAGCTGGAGATGTAGTAGGAGTAAGAGAGAAGTCAAAATCCCTCGAAGCTATTCAAAATTCGTTAAGTAATGCAAGTCAAGTGTATGAGTGGATCACATGGAACGGTGAGATAATGGAAGGTACGTATGTATCAATTCCTCAACGTCTTCAAATCCCAGAAAACATTAACGAGCAATTTATCGTCGAATTATATTCTAAATAATTAAAACACACGAGTCACATTATGGCAGTATTTAGTTTTCAGAAGCCTGACAAAGTTATCATGATTAATTCAACCGATTTCGAGGGGAAATTTGAATTTCGTCCTTTGGAGCCCGGTTATGGTTTAACAATTGGTAACGCATTAAGAAGAGTATTACTTTCTTCATTAGAAGGATTTGCAATTACTTCAATTCGTATCGAAGGAGTGTCCCATGAGTTTTCAACAATAGCTGGTGTCGTAGAGGATGTAACTGAAATCATTTTGAATCTTAAACAAGTTCGTTTTAAGAGACAAATTGATGAAATTGATAACGAAACAGTAACGCTTTCACTGAATGGTGGAGATCAGTTAACGGCTGGTGATTTTCAGAAATACATCTCAGGATTCCAGGTGTTAAATCCAGATATGGTAATATGCCATATGGATGCCAAGGTAAACCTGAATTTCGAAATCACTATCGAAAAAGGAAGAGGATATGTTCCTGCAGAAGAGAACAAGAAGGCAAACGCGCCTTTGGGTACTATTTTCACGGATTCTATCTACACGCCAATAAAAAATGTTAAGTATAGCATTGAAAATTTTCGTGTTGAGCAGAAAACAGATTATGAAAAACTCGTTTTTGAAATAGTAACGGACGGCTCTATCAACCCAAAAGATGCTTTAACAGAAGCGGCAAAAACATTGATACATCACTTTATGTTATTTAGTGACGAACGTATCACTCTTGAGGCTGATGAAATAGCTCAAACTGAAACTTATGATGAAGAATCTCTTCACATGCGTCAATTGCTTAAAACAAAATTAGTAGACATGGACCTTTCGGTACGTGCTCTTAATTGTTTGAAAGCTGCTGAAGTGGATACACTTGGTGACTTAGTTTCTTTTAACAAGAATGATTTAATGAAGTTCAGAAACTTTGGAAAAAAGTCTCTTACTGAATTAGAAGAGCTTGTAAATGTGAAAGGACTAAACTTCGGTATGGACCTTCAGAAATATAAATTAGATAAAGATTAATACATCATATTTTGCTCCTCATAGCGAGTTGAAGCAAGATGATGATTAAAATAAAATGTCATGAGACACGGAAAAAAAATAAATCACTTAGGAAGAAAAAAAGCCCATAGAGTAGCTATGTTAGCAAATATGGCTTGTTCTTTAATTGAGCATAAAAGAATTAATACAACAGTAGCGAAGGCTAAAGCATTGAAACGATTCGTAGAGCCAATGATTACGAAGTCTAAAGAAGATACAACACACAACCGTCGTATCGTCTATTCGAGATTACGTCAAAAAGAAGCTGTTGCAGAATTGTTTAGAGATGTAGCAACTAAAGTTGGAGATCGACCTGGTGGATACACGCGTATTATAAAACTTGGGAATAGACTAGGAGATAATGCGGATATGGCAATGATTGAATTGGTTGATTTTAATGAGATATACAACGCAGGAAAAGTAACAAAGAAGAAATCAACAAGACGTAGTCGTCGTGGTGGTGGAGCTGCTGTTGCAACCCCTCCGGTTGATGCTAATACTACAAAAGAAGAAGAGTAAATGAGGCATCATTTATAGATATAAAGGGATAAGTCATTACGACTTATCCCTTTTTTTTTGTTTTAAAGTTACTTTTGAAATAAAAATATTGAATCTGATGTTCTTTATAGATTGTTAAGAATTATTAATTTCTATATTTTCAAAAGAAGGTCAATTAAAGTATTTTTGTACAATGTTATTATATTAGGGAGTGTTCTTTTGGAATGCTAGTGTCAAGAAAAGACTTTTGTAAAATACTCTAATGAACTATTAAGGACGAATAATAAAAAAAAGATGAAATATCAAACAAGAAAGAAAGCGCTCATTTTATTGGCTGATGGTACTATTTTTCATGGCAAAGTAGTTAGTGGTATGGAAGGTTCAGCCTTTGGAGAAGTTTGTTTTAATACTGGTATGACCGGGTATCAAGAAATATTTACCGATCCCTCTTATTTTGGTCAGTTAATGGTTGCAACGAATGCCCATATTGGGAATTATGGGGCAAACACAGAGGAGGTAGAATCAAATAGCGTAAAAATAGCAGGCTTAATTTGTCGAAATTTTAGCTATCACCAATCTCGTTCGGCAGCTAGCGGTTCCCTCGAGAATTTTTTAAATGATAACAATCTATTGGCCATTAGTGATGTTGATACTAGGGCCTTAGTGAATTATATTAGGGATAATGGTGCGATGAATGCTGTTATTACTACGGAAATAGAAAATCTGGAAGCTTTAAAAATACAATTGGCGTCGGTTCCTGGAATGAAAGGACTTGAACTTGCAAGCAAGGTGTCTACTAAAGAGCCATATTTCTATGGAAATGAAAATGCTACGTATAAGGTTTCGGCGCTTGATATAGGGATCAAAAAGAATATTCTGCGGAACCTTGCAGAAAGAGATTGTTATGTAAAAGTATTTCCTTTTGATGCGAGTTTCGACGAAATGGAGGCTTTCAATCCAGACGGCTATTTCTTATCCAATGGACCGGGAGATCCAGAACCTCTGAGCAATGCAATTCAAACTGCGAAGCAAATAATAGAGAAAGGGTTGCCGTTGTTTGGTATATGCCTAGGTCATCAAGTGATTGCATTGGCGAATAAAATTTCTACATATAAGATGCACAATGGTCATAGAGGAATCAACCACCCAGTTAAGAATTTGTTGACTGGAAAGGGAGAGATAACGTCTCAAAATCATGGCTTTGCAATCAATCGAGAGGAGACGGAAGCGAACCCAGACATAGAAATAACACACCTGCATTTAAATGATCATACAGTCGCTGGAATACGAATGAAAAATAAGCCGGTATTTTCGGTACAATATCATCCAGAGGCAAGTCCAGGTCCTCATGATGCATCTTATTTATTCGATCAGTTCGTTGATCTTATTAAAACAAGCACTGTAAAAGAAGTCCATTAATGGACTTCTTTTTTATTAAAATACGAAAACGTTGTAGTGTTTAATTTGGTGTAAAGTACTGTTATTATTGAGGAGAGGTCACTTTAATGAAGGCTTTTTTGTATCTTCACGAGCTAATTTTAATTGATGATTATGAGTGCTATTATAGACATACATGCAAGACAAATTTTTGACTCTAGAGGGAACCCTACAATTGAAGTAGACGTTGTCACAGAAAATGGCTATCTCGGTAGAGCTGCTGTTCCTTCAGGAGCTTCTACAGGAGAACACGAAGCAGTAGAATTGCGAGATGGAGGGAAAGATTATATGGGGAAAGGAGTATTACAGGCTGTCGAAAATGTGAATGGAAAAATAGCGGACGCCTTATTAGGAGTTTCAGTTTTTGAGCAATCGATGATTGATAAAGTCATGATTGATTTAGACGGGACTCACAACAAAGCGAGCTTTGGAGCTAATGCTATTTTAGGCGTTTCTCTAGCGGCAGCTAAGGCGGCAGCGAATGAACTTGGTATACCTTTGTATCGTTACGTTGGAGGAGTTAGTGCAAATACACTTCCTGTGCCAATGATGAATATAATAAATGGAGGGTCCCATAGTGACGCGCCAATTGCCTTTCAGGAATTTATGGTAATGCCTGTGAAAGCAGCAAATTTTTCTGAAGCTATGAAGATGGGTAGTGAAATATTTCACCATCTAAAAAAAGTATTACATGACAGAGGATTAAGTACCGCTGTAGGTGATGAAGGAGGTTTTGCCCCAACATTGGATGGAACAGAAGATGCCTTAGATACCATTGCAAAGGCTGTTTCTAATGCTGGCTACAAATTGGGTGATGAGATTATGATTGCTCTTGATTGCGCAGCTGCAGAGTTTTTTGTTGATGGTAAATACGATTATACGAAGTTTGAAGGAGCTTCCGGAAAAATTCGAAGTTCAAAAGAGCAGGCAGACTATCTAGCCGAATTATGTGCAAACTACCCAATTATTTCTGTAGAAGATGGTATGGATGAGAACGATTGGGAGGGTTGGAAATACCTTACTGAAATCGTCGGAGATCGTGTTCAATTGGTTGGAGATGATTTATTCGTTACAAATGTTGAAAGACTGTCAAGAGGTGTAAACGAAAACATAGCCAATTCCATACTTATAAAAGTGAATCAGATTGGGACATTAACCGAAACGATTGCAGCCGTAAATATGGCGCACAATGCTGGCTATACTTCAGTAATGTCGCACCGTAGTGGTGAAACAGAAGATAATACAATTGCCGATTTGGCCGTTGCATTAAACTGTGGTCAAATAAAAACCGGTTCTGCTTCTCGTAGTGACCGTATGGCTAAATACAATCAATTGTTGCGTATCGAGGAACAATTAGGTGAGGTTTCATATTACCCTCAAGAAAAGGCATTTAAAGTGAAATAGAGATCGATTGGATGTATAAAAAAAAAGCCCTGTATGTTACAGGGCTTTTTTTATGCGCGCTCCTTATACCATGAATTCTACTTTTTTAAGGTTTATTTAACCAATGGGGTCTTTTGAAATGGTAGAATTTTAATCAATATTTCGTATCTTAGCAGCTCCCAAAAAATTTAAATTCAATAAATATATATGTCAAAAATAGCTACGCTCGAAATCGGAGGTAAAAAGTACGAATTCCCTATCATAGAAGGAACCGAAAAGGAACTGGGTATTGATATTAAAACACTTCGTGGCGCTACAGATAGCGTTATAACAATCGATCCGGGATATAAAAACACCGGGGCTTGTGAGAGTGCTATTACCTATTTAGACGGAGAGAAAGGCATTCTTAGATATCGAGGGTATTCGATTGAGGAATTAGCCGAAAAAGCTGATTTTCTTGAGGTTGCTTATCTACTAATTTTCGGGGATTTGCCAAAATTAGAGGAGCTAGCTAAATTTCATGCAGATATCAAAGAACAAAGTGTTGTTGATGACGATGTAAAGAAAATATTAGATGCATTTCCAAAGACGGCGCATCCAATGGGTGTATTGTCTTGTTTGACAAGTGCTTTAACAGCGTTTAACCCTTCTACGGTAGATGTTGAAAGTGAAGAGGAAATGTACAAATCAACTGTAAAAATATTAGGGAAATTTCCTGTTTTAGTAGCTTGGACCATGCGTAAGCAAAAAGGGTTGCCTTTAAATTATGGTGATACAAGCCTAGGGTATGTAGAAAACATCATGAAAATGATGTACGAAAAACCAAACGAGCAATACGAGCAAAATAACATTCTATTAAATGCACTAGATAAATTACTAATATTACATGCAGACCATGAACAAAACTGTTCTACATCTACAGTGCGTATGGTAGGTTCTTCTCATGCAGGATTGTACGCGTCACTTTCGGCCGGAATTTCTGCACTTTGGGGACCACTGCACGGAGGTGCCAATCAAGCGGTACTAGAAATGCTGGAAGCTATTAAAGAAGACGGCGGTGACACTGAAAAGTTTATGGCAAAAGCCAAAGACAAATCTGACTCTTTTAGATTAATGGGTTTCGGACATAGAGTTTATAAAAACTTTGATCCACGTGCAAAAATTATTAAAGTAGCTGCCGATGAAGTTTTGGCAGACCTAGGAATAGAAGATCCAGTATTAGATATTGCAAAAGGACTTTCTGAAGAGGCATTAAGAGATGCATATTTTGTGGACCGTAAACTGTATCCTAATGTAGATTTCTATTCGGGTATTATTTATAGAGCGATGGGTATTCCTGTTGAAATGTTTACCGTAATGTTTGCCCTAGGTAGATTGCCAGGGTGGATTGCACAATGGAAAGAAATGCGTATGCGTAAAGAGCCTATTGGTAGACCAAGACAAATTTATATTGGTGAAAATAATCGTCCGTTTATAGACATAGAGAAAAGATAGTTAGAAGATTTATTAAATGAAAGCATCCGCAAAAGTGGATGCTTTTTTTATATTTGCTATATGATGACATTGAACGTAAATGATGAGGTTTCTCGCCTCAGATCTGTTGTTTTGGGAAGAGCTGATAGTAATGGCCCCGTACCTAAACTAGAAGATTCATACGATCCAAAGTCGGCAGAGCATATCAAGGCAGGAACCTACCCGTTGGATACAGATATGGTTAAGGAAATGGATGCTGTCATGGCTGTTTTCAAGAAGTACGAAGTAATCGTACATCGTCCTAAAAGCATAGAGAATTACAATCAAATATTTTCAAGAGACACAGCATTTGTAATAGAAGATAAGCTTATTATTGCTAATATTTTACCCGATCGTGAGAAGGAAATAGAGGCCTTAGAATATGTTTGGTCTATGCTTTCGAAAGATAAAATTATTCGTCTTCCAAAAGAGGTACATGCCGAAGGTGGCGACGTGATGCCGTGTGGGGATTATATTTTTATAGGGACCTATCGAGGAGAAGATTATGCAGACTTTATTACAGCCCGCACAAATATGGAAGCAGTGGCATACCTTCAAAAACTATTTCCTCATAAAAAGGTAAAATCTTTTAACCTTAGGAAATCAAATACAGTTGCAAAAGATAATGCGCTGCATTTAGATTGCTGTTTTCAGCCATTAGGAAAAGGAAAAGCAATTATCCACAAAGAAGGATTTCTAGACGAAGTCGAGTATGAGTGGTTGCTAAACTTTTTCGGAAAAGAAAACTGTTTTCACATTAGTAAGGAAGAAATGTATCATATGAATAGCAATGTCTTTTCTATTTCGGAAGATGTGGTTATTTCCGAAATAAATTTCACTAGACTAAATGACTGGTTGCGTGCTGAAGGATTTACCGTCGAGGAAGTTCCTTACTCCGAAATTTCAAAACAAGAAGGCTTGCTGCGATGCAGTACCATACCTCTAATTCGTGATTAAATAGTTTTTTAAGGAGATAGGCTTCCCCCGGTTTGATGCGTTTAATTAGGGGCCTTATATTTATAATAGGTCAAGTCTCGTTTATAATTTCGGAAAAAACGAAAACTTTGCTGGTTGTAATCTAGGAATGCTACTACGGGAGCATCATTAGATCTTTCTATTATTTATATTTTAAGTGGATATGATTCAGCTATGTTTCCAGTAATATTGGGGATATATGATTGTATTTTGACTAAATATAAGCGTATTTCAGCATCTTTTTTTGTGTATTTTTACACCAATTAATTTCAATTTATGAATCAAATTACCAATACTATTTTGATGATTCGTCCGGTGGCATTTCGGATGAATGAGGAGACAGCGGTAAACAATTATTTCCAAGAAGATCTCGATCTAAAAAACAGTGAAATCAATACAAAAGCGCAATCCGAATTTGATGCGTTCGTTGCTAAATTGCGTAAAGTCGGAGTCAATGTTATTGTTGAAAATGATGATCTTCTGCAGGATACGCCGGATTCTATATTTCCAAATAATTGGGTTAGCTTTCACGCAAATGGCACCGTTGGTTTGTATCCGATGTTTGCAGTAAACCGCAGAAGAGAAAGGCGCGAAGAAATAATTAACAGATTAGAATCGGAAGGCTATGTCGTGGCCGGTTTTATGGATTACACGCCAGCAGAGGAAGAAGGATTCTATTTGGAGGGTACTGGAAGTTTACTTCTAGATAGAGTTCATGCTAAAGCCTATTGTGCCCTTTCGGCTCGCGCCGATGAAGAATTGGTGATTGAGTTTTGTGAAGATTTTGATTATTTACCGGTTATTTTTACTGCAAACCAAACCGTAGATGGAAAGAGAATGCCCATCTATCACACAAACGTCATGATGGCTCTTGCTGAAAACTTTGCAGTGATTTGCCTCGATACTATAGACGATAAAAAGGAAAAGAAGCAAGTGGTGGAGCAGTTGAAAGAAACTGGAAAAGAAATTATTGCAATTACAGAAGCTCAAATGCATCAATTTGCAGGTAATATGCTTCAGGTTATGGGAGCAGATACTAAGTATATGGTGATGAGTCTTAGCGCGCATAAAAGCTTGAGGCAAGATCAAATTGCTTCCATCGAGAAACATTGTGAAATTATAAGTTGTGATCTAACAACAATCGAGACCTGCGGTGGGGGTAGTGCGAGATGCATGATGGCCGAGGTTTTTTTGCCAAAAGAATAACCAACTTAAAATAATAGCTATTTTTATTTAAATCAATTGAACTCTTATGAAAATATTGAAATTCGTATTAGTTATCTTAGGTGTCGGTTTGGTACTAGTTGGTCTGTATAATGCGTTTATGCCACAAGAGGTTTTGTCCATTGGTTCTTTAGAGCTTTCTTTGGAACAGGGATTAACCAATCAGTCTACAGGTATGATAGGCCTGGGTGCCTTAGCTTTAAGTGCAGCTTTTTTCGCTAAAAATAGAAGATAGCATGCCCGTCCTTGGCCTGTTTAATTGCTGTCAATACGTTTAAAAAAGAAAGAAGCCTTTTATAACTTGTACATTATTAACAGCACTGATTATCCATTCTAGGGGTGGTTCTATGGTCTAAAAATCTTGTATATTTGCCTTCCAACACCCAAGCTCTGGCCGAGGTGTTCTTTTTATTAATTTTTTGTAGTACCTAGAAAATGTCGATACTCAACTTGCAGGAAACACTTAGTAGTGAAATTAAAAAAGCGATTGCCCAAATGTATGGGGTACATCTTGAAACAGTCGATTTTCAAGCCACACGGAAAGACTTTGAAGGTGATATTACGGTAGTAGTATTTCCAATATTACGCCTTGTAAAAGGGAATCCAGTGGTGATAGGAGAGGCTGTCGGAAGTTACTTAGTTGAGAATGTAACTGAAGTTTCAAAATTCAATGTCGTAAAGGGTTTTTTAAATCTTGTTCTCAGTGATTCTTATTATTTGAGCTTTTTTAATAGCGTTACCGATTTTTCAGACTTCGGAAAGAAGGAGCCAAGTGGTGATGCTATGATGGTGGAGTATTCCTCTCCGAATACGAACAAACCATTGCACTTAGGTCATGTTCGAAACGTATTACTTGGGTATAGTGTTTCTGAAATTTTAAAAGCTTCTGGAAGAACCGTATATAAAACACAAATTATAAATGACCGCGGCATTCATATTTGCAAGAGTATGCTTGCTTGGAAACTCTTTGGAAAGAATGAAACTCCAAAGTCTTCTGGATTAAAAGGTGACAAATTAGTTGGGAATTATTACGTAAAATTTGACAAAGAATATAAAAAAGAGATCGCTGTACTCCTAACCGATGGCAAAACCGAAGAGGAGGCGAAGGCGAATGCTCCAATTTTATTATTAGCCAAGGATATGCTGCTCAAGTGGGAGGCTGGAGACCCAGACACCGTGGCACTTTGGACAGAAATGAATGGATGGGTATATGAAGGATTTGATGAAACCTATAAAAATATTGGGGTCGATTTTGACAAACTTTATTATGAAAGTAAGACCTACCTTTTGGGTAAAGAATTTGTGGAGGAAGGGCTTTCATCTGGTGTTTTCTTTAGAAGAGACGACGGCTCGGTTTGGTGCGATTTAACGGATGAAGGTTTGGATGAGAAGATTGTTTTGAGAAGCGACGGTACTGCCGTATATATGACGCAAGACATTGGAACGGCCATTCAACGTGTAAAAGATTTTCGTGATGTAAAAGGAATGATTTATACTGTTGGTAATGAACAGGAGTATCACTTCCAGGTCTTGTTTTTAATTCTGAAAAAACTAGGTTTCGATTGGGCGAAACATCTATACCATTTAAGTTATGGTATGGTGGACCTTCCGTCTGGGAAAATGAAAAGCCGCGAGGGTACCGTAGTAGATGCAGATGATTTGATTTCTGAAATGGCAGCAACTGCTAAGAAAATTAGCGAGGAATTGGGTAAAATTGATGATTTTTCCATTGAAGAAAAGGAAAACTTGTATCACACCATTGGATTGGGTGCTCTTAAATACTATATTTTAAAAGTGGACCCAAAAAAACGAATTCTATTTAATCCAGAAGAAAGTGTAGACTTTCAAGGGAATACGGGGCCATTTATTCAGTACACCTATGCTCGTATTCAGTCCATACTAAGAAAAGCAGGGTCTAGAGATGACATTTCTGTGGCAGATTATCAGTTGCATGGAAAAGAGAAAGCGGTTATTAAGATGCTGCAATTATTCCCAGAGATTATTCAACAAGCTGCAGATAACTACAGTCCAGCGATTGTTGCTAATTACACCTATGAATTAGTGAAAGAATTTAATTCTTTTTATCAAAACGTATCCATATTAGCAGCCGATTCAGATGTAGAAAAAGAATTTAGAGTGCAGCTCGCTAGCGGCGTATCGGAAGTCATTAAATCTGCATTTTCTCTGCTGGGAATACATGTTCCGGAACGCATGTAATGGGCGGTTTTCTGTGTGTTTTAATATGTGGTATGTTTAAGAAGATACTTTAGTGAAGCTCTTTTTCCAGCAGAACGGAGCCTTTACTTATCTCTTTTTTTCTAGAATATAGACCGCACTAAATGCGATCGCGTGCATCGTGTTACTTCTTATATAGTTTCTTCCCTGCCATTTCATATTTGTCGTTTTCTACCCAAAAAGGCGTTATAGGGTCGTTTGCAATAAGTCTACCTGCAAGCACATAGGAGCTGAAGAATTTATACAAATAGTCGTAGTCGAGCGTTTCAGCCTCATCACCAGGTTGGTGATAGTATTTGGTGACATCTCCATCAAATGACGTAAACCCTAAGGAATAGGTGGGTGCTGGAATTCCTTTTTTTGCAAAATGCACATTGTCGCTTCGGTCAAACAACCCTTGCTCGGGAGCTGGATCGTCAATAGCCCTAAGCCCAAAAGTACTAGCAGCATTTTTTATATGCTTGGCTGCCGTTGTTCGCTCTAATCCAACAATAGTGGCAATCGAAGTGTCGTTGTATCCTGCATTATCACTATTAAAGCAATACACCATTTGGTTTAGGGGAAGTATAGGATGGTCTACATAGTACCCGCTTCCTAGAAGCCCTTTTTCCTCTCCAGTAAATAAAATAAAAAGAGCCGACCGCTTCGTAGGGTATTTTGCCAGGTTCTCAGCCATGCTTAATACAGTCGTTGTGCCAACAGCATTGTCTCGAGCCCCATTGTAAATAGTGTCGCCACTAGCATCGGCGGTTCCAATTCCAACATGATCATAATGCCCTGAATAAATAATATATTCATCTTTAAGTACAGGATCTGTTCCTTCTACCATTCCTATTATATTTTGTGATGAAATAGACTGAATGCTCTTGCCATTCATTTTTAGTGTTATAGGTATCTTTTTATCGCTCTCAAAAGATGTGGCCCTGCCACCGTTTTCATCTTGGAGCCAGATATAAACAAACCCTCGATCTGCAGATTCTTCTTCTTTTGCAACTTCCAGACGATCTGCATTAAAATTATGATCTATAAATCCCCACATATTACTTTCTGCATCAATCAATTCAATAATTCCAATCGCACCTGCTTTTTTCGCAAGTGTCATTTTAGTTTTTCTAAGTCCAAAAGCACCGCGCGCATCCTTAGCTTCGTTACTTCCGCCACGAACAACTAATACCTTGCCTTCCACGTCACTGCCTATATAATCTTCTTCCAAGCCATGGCCTAAATAAACGGCATCCTCTTTAGTATTTAGTGCAGAAGCTTCAATGATTACTTTGTTTTCTATAGGCAAACCATTCATTGCTAATTCGAAAATACTAGGCGGACTTACTTTTTGTAGCAATACTTCCTGATAATACGATTTGGTAGATGGAATAGGTTTTACGCCATAGCCTCGCAATGTATTGGCTAAGTATGAAGCGGCAATTTTATTTTCTAGAGAACCCGTTTCTCGCCCTTTAAGTAGATCGTCTGCTAGAAAATAAATATGACCTTCAATGACGGTTTTCTTTACTGTTTCCATCACCATTTCTTTCTCAGATTGAGAAAAGCTTTGTAAAAAAGAAAAGAATGCAATTATTAAAGTGATGTATCTCATCGAAGTTGCTTTTTAGGTTCGTGGTTTTTATTTTAACTACAACAGTCGAAAACAATAGAGATATTTTCGACACCCTCAAACAACGAACAATTTATTTGAGAATTCAAAGATAGTTAAAGTTTAATTTTTTTTAAACAATTAGATAGGTTGCCATGTTATTGGCATTGTAGGTAAAATACGATGCTCGTTTTTCTCTTTATTTTAATTTTCATAGACCAATAATAATATCCTACCTTCGCGGCTCATAAAAGGAATGACATTTCATACTATATAAATTAGAGAATTGGTTCATTTCAGAAATAATGTATATGTCATTTAAATCTCTTGGGCTGTCCGATGCCCTGCTAAAAGCAATTAGTAAAAAAGGATACACTACCCCATCTCCAATCCAACAGAAAGCAATTCCAAAGATCTTAGAAAGAAAGGATGTTCTGGCTTCCGCACAAACGGGAACGGGTAAAACAGCTGGCTTTGCGCTACCTATTTTGCAAATTCTTTCAGAAGAAAAAACACTGCATAATAGGCCGATACGGAGTTTAATTTTAACCCCGACAAGAGAGCTAGCCGCGCAAGTACTGCAAGATTTTAAAGATTATGGCGAATTTACAGATTTACGATCAACCGTTGTGTTTGGTGGCGTTGGTGCAAACCCGCAAATTCGTACCCTAAGACAGGGCGTTGATATACTGGTAGCGACTCCAGGACGTTTGCTAGATTTACACAGTCAGAGAGCTTTATCATTGGCAAAAGTGGAGGTGTTGGTGTTAGATGAAGCAGATCGAATGCTAGACATGGGCTTCTTGAGAGATATTAAAAAAATTCTAGCTTTAATACCAGCAAAAAGACAGAATTTACTTTTCTCTGCCACTTTTTCAAAGGAAATAAAACAACTTGCTAATGGTTTTTTACATCATCCGGTAATGGTTGAGGCTACGCCTGAAAACACAACTGCTGAAAAAGTTGATCAGTTGGTGTATAAAACCAATAAGGGTCTTAAAACGGAGCTCGTTATTAAACTTATTTCTGAAGGTGATTGGAAACAAGTGCTCATCTTTACAAGAACAAAGCATGGAGCGAATCGCTTAAGTGAAAAGCTAAGTAAAAGCGGCATTACGTCAGCGGCCATTCATGGTAATAAAAGTCAAGGGGCACGAACCAAAGCACTAGCGGGATTTAAAGCTGGAAAAGTTCGGGTTTTGGTAGCTACAGATATTGCGGCCCGTGGATTGGACATTCCGTTGTTGCCTCATGTAATTAATTACGAGCTCCCTAACATAGCAGAAGACTATGTTCATCGAATTGGAAGAACTGGAAGAGCTGGTGCAAGTGGGGAGGCTATTTCAATTGTTAGTGTTGATGAAAACGAGTATGTGCGAGCTATAGAAAAGCTATTAGGAGAGCGATTGCAGAGTGAGGTAATTGAAGGTTTTGAGCCAACAGAGTCTCTAAAAGAAATACTTGATAAAAAAGCCGAAAATAAACAGCAGAATCAGAGAGGGCGGGACAATAGTAGAAACTCTCATAAAACCAAAGGTTCAAACAATTTTCAAAGAAGTCGAAGAAAATAAACACTACCTAGAATAAAAATATTCACTTCTTTTATATTCCATTCTTTACAATACCGTTTTCAATGTTAAACAGGGTATTAATGAACCCAAAAGGCTCGTAATTCAGTGCTCTCTTGGGCTTGTTGACAAAAGGGTATAGCCAAAATAAACAGCTTAGATTGTCGCACGATGACGTTATTTAATATTTTGACACTCTTTGATGAAATTGGCCCTCATGTATTGTATCAAATATCATTTCAAAAAGACGCTTTTCTTAGCCCAAACTTTCTTTGAAACTCAACTGTCAATTGTTATCTTTGACCACTTATTAAGAAATCAATTTCATGTTCGACAATTTAACTGACAAAATAGATAAAGCACTCCATGTACTCAAGGGTCATGGTAGTATCACCGAAATAAATGTAGCAGAGACTTTAAAGGAAGTAAGACGTGCTTTGTTAGATGCCGATGTAAATTTTAAAATTGCAAAGGAATTCACGAATCGTATCAAGGAAAAGGCCATAGGTCAAAATGTATTGACAACGCTTCAGCCAGGTCAATTAATGATTAAATTGGTAAAAGACGAACTTACCGAATTAATGGGAGGCGAAGCCGCAGGGATTAACTTGAGTAGTTCTCCTTCTGTGATATTAATGTCGGGCTTGCAAGGAAGTGGTAAGACAACTTTTTCGGGTAAACTAGCTAATTATTTAAAAACAAAAAAATCCAAGAACCCACTTTTGGTGGCCTGTGATATCTACCGTCCGGCCGCAATAAATCAGTTACATGTTGTAGGAGATCAAATAGGAGTTGAGGTTTACAGTGAGCCTGAAAATAAAAATGCGGTGTCTATTGCGCAAAATGCAATTGCTTTTGCAAAGCAAAACGGACATAATGTTGTTATTATTGATACGGCAGGACGTTTAGCTGTTGATGAAGCCATGATGGTTGAAATCGAAAATGTTCACAAAGCGATTCAGCCCCAGGAAACCTTATTTGTTGTTGACGCAATGACGGGTCAAGATGCTGTGAATACGGCCAAGACATTTAATGATCGCCTAAACTTTGACGGGGTTGTTCTCACAAAACTCGATGGTGATACTCGGGGTGGAGCTGCCATATCGATTAAAAGTATTGTTAGTAAACCCATAAAATTTATTGGTACTGGAGAGAAAATGGACGCCATTGACGTGTTCTATCCGTCGCGTATGGCCGATCGAATTCTTGGGATGGGAGATGTCGTTTCTTTAGTTGAGAGAGCTCAAGAGCAATTTGATGAAGATGAGGCCCGTAAGATTCAGAAAAAAATAGCCAAGAATCAATTTGGCTTTGATGATTTCTTGAAGCAAATTCAGCAGGTCAAGAAAATGGGGAGTATGAAGGATTTAATAGGAATGATTCCAGGTGCAGGCAAAGCGATAAAAGATGTAGATATTGATGACGATGCTTTCAATGGCATTGAAGCAATTATTCATTCTATGACACCAGGGGAGCGAAGCGCTCCGGCAACTATTAACGCCAGTAGAAAAAAAAGAATTGCAATGGGAAGTGGAACCTCAGTGCAGCAGGTAAATCAGCTTATGAAGCAATTTAACCAAATGAGTAAGATGATGAAAATGATGCAAGGTGGCGGCGGTGCCAAAATGATGCAGGCAATGAACAAAATGAAATAATAAAGCAAATTAAAAACAGTAATCTAAGAAGGATTCCTTGAGAACTATTCTCATATATTAAGACCTTCCTCAAAACAACTTTTGATATGACGCTATTAGATGGTAAAAAAATATCTAACGATATTAAAGATGAAATTACTATTGAAGTGAACCAAATGAAGGATAACGGAGAGCGTGTACCTCATTTAGCAGCGGTTTTAGTGGGTGATGATGGTGCAAGTTTGACATATGTTGGTAGTAAGGTGAGGGCTTGTGAGCGAGTTGGCTTTGAATCAACCCTCGTTAGATTGCCCGAATCAACAAGTGAAGTTGCCCTGCTTCAAAAAATAAAAGAGCTGAATCAAAACCCGCAAATTGATGGTTTTATTGTTCAGTTGCCATTGCCTAAGCATATTAATGAGAACAATGTTTTAATCGCAGTAGACCCCATTAAAGATGTCGATGGCTTTCATCCCGAAAACTTTGGGCGAATGGCTTTAGAAATGGAGTCGTTTATACCCGCTACGCCATTTGGAATACTGCAACTATTAGAGCGCGCTAAGATTGAAACCAAAGGAAAGCATACAGTCGTTATTGGAAGAAGTAACATCGTGGGTCGTCCAATGAGTATTTTGATGAGTCAAAAAGGCAATGCAGGTAATAGCACCGTTACTCTAGCGCACAGTCATACCAAGAATCTTTCGGAGCTTACACTAAAAGCGGATATTATCATTGTCGCTCTAGGAATCCCTGAATTTTTAACCGGAGCTATGGTTAAAGAAGGTGTCGTAATTATTGATGTTGGAATAAGTCGTGTGCCAGATGCTTCAAAAACCCGCGGGTATGCTATTAAAGGGGATGTTAACTTTGATGATGTAAGTAAAAAAGCATCTTATATTAC
>CALKCP010000017.1 GCA_938083445.1 uncultured Ulvibacter sp.
AAGCCCAATATAAGCTCCTTAACCTCCCTAGAAGCCACAATTCTATCACTAGTATTTTGAAAGGAAAGCTTTCGTTGCTCAAACTCAAGAGCCTTATCTAAAATTTCCATTGCTTTTTTTGTTTAATGTATTGGATTAAAATTATGTAAATATATTCACATAGGTATAGCTATTTCAATGAATTTCATCGCAATTATCAATTATTTTGTGCCAAACGCTAATAATTATCCGAAAATCCTAGATAATTATGTGATTATTTAAAAAATGATTCGCAAACTAACGAAAAAAAAATGACTACGGAGACTCATTAACGTAGACTTATGTCGTTACTTCAAATTATCCTAAACAAAGGTCTTTGTATTTGGTTGAAAATATAAAACAAGTACAGTATGCTGGAAAAAAAAATCCGCACTTTGTGCGGATTTTTTTTCATTGTGGAGAATATCGGAGTCGAACCGATGACCTTTTGGCTGCCAGCCAAACGCTCTAGCCAACTGAGCTAATCCCCCAAGGATGCGAAAATAATAAATTCTTTATTCCCGCCCTCTTAAAATGAGCAAAGGTTTGCTGGTGTGAAAATCTTTCTTCAAAATGGCGTTCTTTTCTAGAAGTTTCTTAAAAAACCCTCTTTTGCGGCGTAGCACGCACAACATATCAGGATTATGCGACTGAAAATGTTCTAAAACACCTTGAAACGTTGTCGCATTCTCAGATTCGGTAACGTTAGGGCTTAATGCAAAAAGCTTCTTGTCTAATGGCGTATTATCACCTATTGTGTCTGGTGTTCTCACGTGCAACAGGTTGATCTTAGACTTAAACAGCCCCGCCATGTCGATCAAAGGGTCTAAAACGCCTTCTTTTTCAAAATACCCGCGTTTAAAAGCAAGCAGAATCGTTTCTGCTTTGCGAAACAAATACGTCTTTGGTACAATGAGTATTGGAACATCCATTTGCTTGACAATCTTTCCCGTAACACTCCCAAGATATAATTGCGCATTTTTATTTACACTTTGTGGAGATAGAATTATCAAGTCAATATCCAGTTTCTTTGTTAGTCGCTCTATTGCCATGAAAGGATCTCCCTTGATCGCTCGTGTTAGCACTTCAACTCCCTTTGTTTCCACTTCACTTATCAATCCTTCTAACAAGGCCTCACTATCGTCCATCATCACCTGATTAACCTTGGTTAACCCCGCAACCTTAGAAAACTCTTTGTAAATATTCACAAAGTAAACCCGTGCCCCGGATATGGCGGCTAGATTTACAGCATACTGTAAACTATTCTTTCCACCATCTACTGATCCTATAGGCACCAATATATTTTTCATAAAAAACAGTATATTTATTTTTTCACAAAATTAGCTTATAAAAATGATTCGCCGAGGAAAACTATCAGAAATTGAAAAAACTATAGAAATTACGCGTGCCTGTGCAGATAAAATGATCTCTGAAGGTGTTTTTCAATGGAACAATTTGTATCCAAATAAAAATGTTTTTCAAAAAGATGTAGCGCGAAATGAGTTCTATGTGATACTAAATGAAGGAGCTATAATCGGCTGCATTGTAATTTCTTCAGAAAAAGATCCAGAATATTCAAAAATAGATTGGCTGAGTAAGGATAAGACTCATTACTATATACATCGTCTTGCAATACATCCCCATTTTCAGAAAAAAGGCTACGCCAGAAAACTTATGGATTTTGCCGAAACCTTAGCTATAAAAAACGAAATAGCATCGATTAGACTAGATACTTTCAGTAAAAATAGTCGAAATCAAACTTTCTATGAAGCCCGTGGTTATGTCCGTTTGGGTAATATTTTCTTTCCAAATCAAAGCAAACACCCCTTTTATTGCTACGAAAAGTTGTTTTAAAATTCGGAGCATTCAATCCATTGTATCGAAATTCAGATTGTCTAAATTTGCCTCTTCAATATGCAAAAGACCGATATCTCCTTTAAACGAATTCAACAACTCGCAATTCCGGCTATTATTTCGGGAATAGCAGAACCCGTTTTGTCTAGCACCGATGCTGCAATTGTAGGAAACCTTGCCGAATTCGGAACAGAGTCTTTAGCTGCAGTGGGAATCGTAGGTGCTTTTCTATCAATGCTTATTTGGGTTTTAGGGCAGACGAGGTCTGCCATTTCATCAATCGTTTCTCAAAATTTAGGAGCCGGAAATTTGGAGAAGCTAAAGAATTTTCCTGCCCAGGCCATTTTCTTTAACATTGGCCTTAGCATTGTTGTCTTAGCTTCGACCTGGCTTTTTATAGATGAAATATTTAAACTACTAAATGCGGAGGGGGTTATTCTTCAACTTAGTTTAGACTATTACTACATTCGTGTTTGGGGCTTCCCGCTCACGCTCTTCACTTTTGCAATTTTTGGATTATTTCGAGGGCTTCAAAACACATTCTGGCCAATGGTTATTGCAGCAATTGGTACCGCTGTGAACATTGTCCTGGATATTACTCTTGTTTATGGGGTTGACAATTATATCCCCGCAATGGGGGTTAAAGGTGCTGCTTGGGCAAGCCTCATTGCACAGGCTATCATGGCGGTCATTGCACTTATAATTCTTCTAAAAAAGACAGACTTATCCCTCCGCTTGCGCTTTCCACTTCATCCTGAAATAAAGAGACTGGTTGTTATGAGTTTGAATCTTTTTATTCGATCAATTGCGCTAAATGCTGCTTTAATGCTGGCCGTTAAAGAAGCAGCTGGTCTCGGAAAAGAATATATTGCAGCCCATGCAATCGCCATTAATATTTGGTTGTTTTCCGCATTTTTTCTTGATGGATATGGGGCGGCAGGGAATGCTTTAAGCGGGCGGCTTGTGGGAGAAAAAGATTTCGGCTCCTTATGGCAATTAACCAAGAAAATCAACTTCTATAATCTAGGTGTTTCTTCACTTCTCTTGTTGCTAGGAATACTCTTTTATAACCCCCTTGGCACTCTTTTTAACAAAGATCCCGACGTGCTGTCGATATTTTATGGGATGTTTTTTATGGTCTTAATAAGCCAACCTCTTAATGCACTTGCATTTACTTTGGATGCTATTTTCAAGGGTATAGGCGAAATGGGGTATCTAAGGAATGTTTTATTAGGGGCAACAGTTTTTGGTTTTATCCCAGTTCTATATTTTACCAAGTATCTGGATTTAGGACTTATCGGGATTTGGGCCGCCATTCTGGTATGGATCGCATTTCGAGCGTTTGCCCTGATAATCAAGTTCAAGAATAAGTACTATCCTTTAGCTACCTAATTATTTATGCTACAGTGTTTCATGGAGTGATAATAGTTATAACAAATATATGTCGTTCTTTTTAGAGCGTCGAAAATAGTAGTATTTTTATATTCTGAAATCTATTTTGTATGGATGTTTTACAATTGTTAAGTGGAAACGGACTCTTTTTGCTCCTAGGGATATTGCTAGTAGTGGTAGTAATTTATAATAAGATAAAAAGAAGAAAATGAGTAATATTCGAATTACCAAGAAGTTTTCATTCGAAACCGGTCATGCCCTTTACGGTTATGACGGAAAATGTCGCAATGTACACGGACACAGTTATAAGTTGTCGGTAACGGTGATAGGAAATCCAATTTCCGATTCTTCACACGTTAAGTTCGGTATGGTTATCGACTTTGGAGACTTAAAAAAAATTGTGAAAGAAGAAATCGTCAATGTCTTTGATCATGCCACCGTATTTAACAAAAATACGCCTCATGTTGAATTAGCAAAGGAATTAAGTGACCGAGGACATAATGTGCTTTTGGTAAACTACCAGCCCACAAGTGAAATGATGGTTATTGACTTTGCTGAAAAAATTAAGGCCCGACTACCTTCCAGTATCAAACTGCACGCTTTAAAGCTGCAAGAAACAGACAGTAGTTACGCGCAGTGGTTTGCCTCGGAAAACGAATGACTACTCCAATGCGAAGACTGCTTGGTAAACGATATTTTGTCTAATAATTGAGTCTATATAAAGCCTGTTCTATTACAAAAACAGACTCAGGGTGACAATTTCCATTTTTCATACTATCTTTACCCGATGCAAATTCCGAAGGGCAAAAAAATATATTTTTCTAGTGACAATCATTTAGGTGCTCCGACCCAGGCCGAAAGTCTTCCGCGTGAAAAGAAGTTTGTAAAATGGCTAGATGAAATTAAAGAAGATGCAGCAGCTATTTTTTTGTTGGGCGATCTTTTTGATTTTTGGTACGATTACAAAACAGTCGTTCCAAAAGGTTTTGTTCGCGTTCTAGGAAAACTTGCAGAAATTAGTGACAGTGGAATTCCAATTCACTTTTTTGTTGGAAATCACGATTTGTGGATGAAAGACTATTTCGAAAAAGAGCTTCATATCCCTACCTACCGCGATATTAAAAAATTTACCTTTAATGACAAGGTTTTCCTTCTTGGACATGGTGATGGTAAAGGCCCTGGTGACATTGGATACAAGCGAATGAAAAAAGTTTTTACCAACCCGCTATTTAATTGGTTGTTTCGTTGGTTTCACCCTGAATTAGGAATGCGTTTGGCACAATATCTTTCCGTAAAAAACAAGCTAATCTCTGGTGATGACGACCATGTATACCTGGGCGAAGAAAATGAATGGTTGGCCATCTATGCGAAACGAAAGTTAGAGAGTGAACATTATGATTACTTTGTTTTTGGACATCGTCATCTTCCTATGGAGATTAAAGTAGGAGAGAATTCAACTTACTTTAATTTAGGAGATTGGATTACGCACTTTACTTATGGTGTTTTTGACGGAGAGTCCTTCCAGTTAAAAACATACAAGCCCTAAACTAAACGTGTCGGGAATATAGCGCACTAATGACCTAAAGAAATTTCAGAGATTTCATAAAATAGCCTGAAGGTTCTATTCAAGAGGAAAGCACACGGGGATTGTGCAATAAATCTTGGCCTTTGTAAATTAGGCGGTAATGTCTTTTAGCCGAAGCTGTAAGCTCACATTTCCTTGCCATTGGTTTTCGTCAATAACATACGCTGCTTTAAATGGTTCTCCCTTGCAGGCAACCTCTTTTTTTTCACCCAAACCAAAACCTATGGCTGCAAATTGATTGGAATTGCGCTGCTTCACCGTGAGTCGTAAATGTGTTTTGTCTTCCCCAACACATTTTCCCCAACCCGTATCCTTCAGGCTTTGAGTAATAAAAACTGGTGTCATATTTCCCGGACCAAAAGGGGCAAATTGTTTTAAAACGCGATAGAATTTTGGTGTGATCTCATTTAAGTCTAATTCTGTATTTATTTTAATTTCCGGTATTAGTAGCTTTGGGTCAATTGTTTCTGAAACTACCTTTTCAAACTTCGCTTTAAATTTTTCATAATCCTTTTCAAGAAGGGTAAGCCCTGCCGCATACATATGCCCGCCAAACTGTTCAATATATTCGGAACAGGCTTCAAGGGCATTATAAACATCAAACCCCTTTACCGATCTTGCCGAAGCAGCCAATTTGTCTCCACTTTTAGTAAAGACCAAGGTCGGGCGGTAATAGGTTTCCGTGAGTCTTGAGGCAACGATTCCAATAACTCCCTTGTGCCAGTTTTCGTCATAAACAACAGTAGTCAATCGTTTCTCTTCGCCCTTTTCTTCGATTTGGGTTAAAGCCTCTTCGGTGATTTTTTTATCCGCCTCCTTCCTGTTGGAATTAAAGACCTCTATTTCAGTAGCATATGCAACCGATAAATTTATATCCGTCTCCGTTAACAAGGTGACTGCGTAATTTCCATGCTTCATTCTGCCAGCAGCGTTAATTCGTGGTGCAATTTGAAAAACAACATCGGTTATTGTTAACACGTCTTTGTTTACCTGTTTCAAAATTGCTTTAAATCCGTTCCTTGGGTTTGAGTTAATAACCTTCAAGCCGTAATAAGCAAGGATTCTATTCTCACCAATAATAGGAACAATATCTGCACCTATCGCCGTGGCAACCAGATCGAGATATAACATTAATTCTACAGGAATTCCCTTTTTTATCCGATCATCGGGGTCTTGCTTATGCTGCGAAAGCGCGTGTATTAATTTAAATCCAACACCACAACCACATAAATCTTTAAATGGGTACTCGCAATCGGAACGTTTCGGGTCTAAAACCGCCACTGCTTGCGGAATTTCTGGTCCAGGACGGTGGTGATCACATATTATAAAGTCAATGCCTTTTTTCGAAGCGTAGGTCACTTTCTCCATTGCTTTAATTCCACAGTCCAACGCAATGATAAGCGAAAATTCATTGTCGGCGGCAAAGTCAATTCCCTTATATGAAATCCCATAACCCTCATCATATCGATCTGGAATATAGGTGTGTACATTTGGGTAATAGGTTTTCAAGTAAGAAGAAACCAAGGCAACACTCGTTGTGCCATCAACGTCGTAATCACCATACACTAAAATATTCTCTTCGGAGGCAATGGCTGCTTCAATTCGAGATACTGCACGATCCATATCTTTCATCAAAAACGGATCATGTAGTTCTTCTAGACTCGGACGAAAGTAGGCCTTTGCTTCATCATAAGATTCGATTCCGCGCTGAACTAAAAGCGAAGAAATTTTAGCATCTACGCCAAGTGCTTTGGCCAGATCTGCTGTTTTTTGAGGATCAGGTTTCGGGTAGATTTTCCAGCGCATTGGTGTTGAATTTCTTTAGAGGAGCAGATGGGTTAAAATTACAACTATTTTATAATATGCCGAGCAATTCAAAACTTATTGAAGATTAAAGTTCTCTCAGACCTGATTTTTATGTTGCGTTTCGTCTGAAATCGAAACAGTATATGGCTAAAGTTCCTCTAGTCGGAAAATACAAAAAAGGAAGCTACAAAAAAGTCAGTATATATTAATAGGATCGCACACTTGGTCACTTTTTCTCCTTTCAAACGTGGAAGTTCATCAGTGGAATTTGTACTTTCGAACCTATCAAAACCAATACTTAAAAACAATGCCACTAGTAACTCCACTCGCACCAGATCACGATAATGAAACCAGAGAATTAGCAGCCTTTTTCAACGAAACACTTGGCTTTTGCCCGAATAGTGTTTTAACAATGCAGCATCGCCCAGCAATAAGCAAAGCTTTTATCAACCTCAACAAAGCTGTTATGGCAAATGAAGGTCGCGTAACATCGGCACTCAAGCGCATGATTGCGTGGGTAAGCAGTAATGCTACTGGGTGCCGTTATTGTGAAGCGCATGCTATCCGAGCTGCAGAGCGATACGGCGCTGAACAAGAGCAACTCGATAATATTTGGGAATACAGAACACATTCGGCTTTTTCTGAAGCCGAGCGAGCAGCTCTAGATTTTTCTTTACAAGCCTCCCGGGTTCCTAACGGGGTGGATGACCTAATAAAAAAACGTCTTTACCAACATTGGAACGAAGGTGAAATTGTTGAAATGCTTGGTGTAATATCGCTTTTTGGGTATTTAAATCGCTGGAACGATTCTATGGGAACCAGCATCGAAGGAGGGGCTGTTGAAAGCGGCGATCTATACTTAGGAAAGCATGGTTGGAATGAAGGAAAACACCTTTAAGACTTTTCGTTTTTATAAGAAGCTGGAGTCAAAATTATGGATTGTTCGTAAGAATGCATGTGTGGGAAATTACTTTTCTTTATTTCCCGATACTACGATGACTATTTCTCCTTTCACAGGCTTGGCTTCAAAATGTTTCAAAAGCTCTGTGACCGAACCACGAATGGTTTCTTCGTGAAGTTTGCTTAGTTCTCTCGAAATGGAAATATTTCTTTCACCACCGAAGTATTCAATAAACTGAGTCAAAGTTTTCAATAGTTTGTGGGGTGATTCGTAAAAAATAATTGTCCGTGTTTCACTGGCTAGCAATAACAATCGCGTTTGTCGCCCTTTTTTAACAGGAAGAAAGCCTTCAAAAACGAACTTATCATTAGGCAGCCCACTATTCACTAACGCAGGAACAAAAGCTGTGGCTCCAGGCAAGCAGTCTACTTCAATTTTTGCTTCTACACAAGCTCTTGTTAATAAAAACCCAGGGTCACTAATTGCTGGTGTTCCGGCGTCGCTTATAAGCGCAATGTTTTCACCCGCTTTGATTCGTTCTACAATGCCTTGCGTAGTTTTATGCTCATTGTGCATATGATGTGAATGCATATGCGTCGTAACGTCGAAATGCTTTAGAAGTTTGGCGCTTGTTCTTGTATCCTCTGCCAATATTAGATCAACCTCTTGAAGAACTTCAATAGCTCGGAAAGTCATATCCTTCAAATTCCCAATCGGGGTCGGCACAATATATAGTTTCCCCATTTTTTAGTGTCGTACTTCCTTTCCAAAAAGTTGGAACGTGAGAAGGTTATATATTGTCGATAGAAACAGTAATAGAGGGGAGCATAAAAAACCGGAAACCCTATACACAAGAACTTTAATCTTCATAATAATCATGCTTTCTTTCGAAGTTTGTAATTTTAATCATTTACATAGGTCGCGGCAATATCCCGTAATTATAGGTCGTCTTAACTAAACCCCTTCTGGATAATATCCATAAAGCGCTTGCTGTATTCATCTTTATTTTCCCAATGGTTATAATCGGGTTTAATCTTACTAGAAATAAAATTAGCCGCTTCATCGAAAGATTTCATTGTGCTTATCTGAGAAAGCGCACGCGTGTAGTCTTCTGTTTGTTCCTCGAATAAATGTTTAATAAACGCTAGTTTGTCATTTAAACCAATTTGCATCCCTTTATTGAGTTTGTCATTCAAGTTCTTTGGTCTTAAAGAATTAAGGGGGCTATCGTCCGAATGTGCCTTAGCCTTTTGGTCTAGTGGTGATACGGCCGAAGTATTGTCTTCCAAAACATCAATACCTTTTAGCGGTTCTTTACGCTCAAACGTAGGGGTCCTATAACTTGTAGCAAATTCATCCAAGTCATTTTTTGTTTGATTTGAATAAGGCAAAATTTCATTCAGCAAATCATCAACGCGTTGGGATTCTTCTGGCATTTGAGCGACGATGTCTTTTATTTTTTCCATTAAGGGTTCAACCAAATCTTCCATATGCCCAGATTGAGGCAAAGGCTCTGGTTCGGTAAACCAAGTTTCTTCTCTAAAACTTTTGGAATCAAGAGATTGGGAATTATCAACTACAGAAGCATCTTCAAGCTGCGACTCCAAATAATGAAGCACCGCTAACTTGTCGTACAATGACCGAACCATATTCTTCATGGCAGTTACATCAAATGGGGTGTCGTCTTTTATAATTTGCCTCGCCAGCCCGACAATATCCATGCGAATTTTATTTTTCATTGTATGACATAATTTTTTATTGATTTACTCCCGACTTGACCCACCTTGATTTCCACAAGGCCTGGCGCCTTAATTTTATAACTTTTTAATTTATTCTCCGGTTGTCAATTTTGTTTTTATAAATTTACGCATCCTTTGTGTAAACGTCAACTATTTTTGTGATGTTGTAAGGACAACAATTTATTTTGATTACTTTAAAGGCTCCCTTTAAAAGAGGTCTTCATTAATGAATAAATTTAGAGCGAAACCTTTTAATTATAACACCCTATGTTTCTCGAAAACACTGTAAATCAGAAAGAACAATTTGGCTGGATCGAAGTGATCTCTGGCTCCATGTTTTCGGGTAAAACTGAAGAACTTATCCGAAGGTTAAAGCGCGCCAAATTTGCACGGCAAAAAGTTGAAATATTTAAGCCCACCATAGACAATCGTTTTGATGAAGAAAAAGTTATTTCTCACGATAGTAATGAAATAAGATCTACACCGGTGCCAGCCGCGGCTAATATTCCAATTCTAGCCGATGATTGCGATGTTGTTGGAATAGATGAGGCCCAGTTTTTTGATGATGAAATTGTGCAAGTGTGCAATGATCTAGCAAACCGAGGAATTCGTGTTATTGTTGCCGGTTTGGATATGGATTATAAAGGAAACCCCTTTGGTCCGATGCCCGCTTTAATGGCTACAGCAGAATATGTGACTAAAGTTCACGCCGTTTGCACCCGTACCGGAAACCTGGCGCATTATAGCTATCGAAAATCGAAGAGTGACTCCTTAGTTCTTCTTGGTGAAACGGAAGAATACGAGCCTTTAAGTCGGGCAGCCTATTACAAAGTAATGCTGCGAGAAAAGGTCGTTAAAATAGAGGTTAAAGATCCTGAAGAAGTTCCTTCTCCTAAGCAAGAATAACATATGCCTAAAGCAACTGAAACTACGCTTGAGATTGACTTAAATGCCCTAGCGCATAACTACAAGTATATTTGTTCAAAAGTGCGTCCAAACACTAAAATTTTGGCCGTTGTTAAGGCAAACGGTTATGGAACCGATAGTGTAATTATAGCAAGAGAACTCGTAAAGTTAGGTGTCGACTATTTCTCTGTCGCTTATGCTATTGAAGGGTCTAGCCTTCGCGATGCGAAAATTGAAACACCGATTTTAGTGCTTCATCCATTGCCTGTGAATTTTGGACTAATTTTAGAGCGTTGCATGGAGCCAAGTATTTACTCTGCGAAAATGCTTGTTGAGTTTATCGCTTTCGCAGAAAGAAAAAAACAAAAGAACTACCCAATACACCTAAAGTTTAATACCGGTCTTAATAGATTAGGTTTCGATAAAAAGGATATTGTATGGATATCAGAACAATTACAAAAAACATCTTCCGTCAAAGTTAAATCCATATTTTCACATTTAGCCGCCAGTGAAGATCCTTCAGAAGATGCCTTTACAGCAAAACAATGCCTTGTTTTCAAAAGCATTTCAGAAAAATTGATTGGTGTTTTAGGGTATGTGCCATTGCTTCATGCTTTAAATACTTCGGGAGTGCTAAATTACCCAGAAGCCCAGTTTGACATGGTGAGGACTGGCATTGGCATCTATGGTTTTGGCAATAGTCCCGAAGAAAATAAACAGCTGAAACCAGTCGCCTCCCTAAAGACGGTGATTTCTCAAATTCATAGCATTGCTCCAGGCGAAAGTGTTGGGTATAACCGTTCGTATAAAGCAACGGATGTTACAATTATAGCAACCTTGCCATTAGGACATGCCGATGGAATTAATCGCGCATTTGGAAACGAGGTCGGGTGGGTCACTATTAAGGGCGAAAAAGCGCCAATAATAGGAAATGTTTGCATGGATATGATGATGGTTGATATAACCCTTATAAAATGTCAAGAAGGCGATGAAGTCGTCGTTTTCGGAACTAACCCAACAGCAGAAGAGCTCTCAATAACCATAAACTCTATTGCATATGAGCTTCTTACTAATGTCTCTAGCCGAATTAAGCGCACCCTTAGCTACAAATAAAATTTGATTTTCTAAATTTTGTTGCAAAAAGACTTTTACGTATTTTGTGATACATAAACTATTAAAATGAACGCTATATGTTAAAAGAATTTAAGAATTTTATTATGACAGGCAATGTAATTGACTTTGCCGTAGCCGTATTACTTGCTGGTGCACTTGGACTTGTAGTAAGTGGATTTGTAAGTGATATTGTAATGCCTTTTATAGGTCATTTCACCGTAGGAATAGATTTTGCTGATATGAAAATAGTTCTCGATGAGGCGGTATTAACTACCGACGGAACTATCACCAAGGCTGAAAACGCCATTATGTATGGTAGATGGATGAATAAAATTATTAATTTAATTGTTGTCGGCTTCGTTTTGTTCTTGATTGTAAAAGCTTACAACAAAACAAAAACTCCCCCAGCACCTGCTGCTCCATCGGGACCTTCTGACAATGATTTATTAAGTGAAATTAGAGATCTTCTAAAAAAGTAATTAGATTGCTCTTTATTCTAACAAACCCTCCAAAGTTTATCGATGGAGGGTTTTTTTTAGTTTTTTAGAATGGTTTTTAACTAGTACTCGCTATTTTTACAACTAAATAAAATTCTTATGAAGGTTGCTATAGTTGGTGCTACGGGCATGGTCGGTGCGGTAATGTTAAAGATTCTTGAGGAACGTAATTTCCACATTACTGAATTACTGCTTATTGCGTCCGAACGCTCCGTTGGAAAAACCTTATTGTTTGGGGGTAAGCCGCACAGGGTTATCGGGCTAGCGGAAGCTCTTGCATCAAAGCCGGATATTGCGATCTTTTCTGCTGGGGGGGCTATTTCACTTGAATGGGCTCCAAAATTCGCGGAGGCTGGAACTACTGTAATCGATAATTCTTCAGCTTGGAGAATGGATCCATCTAAAAAACTTATCGTACCAGAAATAAATGCAAATTCACTAACAAAAACCGATAAAATAATTGCCAATCCAAATTGCTCAACTATTCAATTGGTCATGGCGCTTGCTCCTTTGCATAAGAAGTACAAGATGAAACGCGTGGTTGTTTCGACCTACCAGTCTGTTTCGGGAACAGGCGTGAAGGCGGTTCGCCAACTAGAAAATGAAATTTCAGGAATTACGGGCGAAATGGCTTATCCATATCCTATTCATAAAAATGCAATCCCTCATTGTGATACTTTTGAAGCCAACGGATATACTAAAGAAGAAATGAAATTAGCCCGTGAGCCTCAAAAAATATTGGATGACCTATCTTTTTCAATTTCTGCAACGGCTGTTCGTATTCCAACCGCGGGAGGGCATAGTGAATCTGTAAATGTTGAATTTTTTCATGACTTCACCCTTACAGAAGTTAGAACATTACTGCATCAAACAGCAGGTATTACGCTTCAAGACAATCCAGACACAAATACCTACCCCATGCCAGTATTTGCTCATGACAAGGATGATGTTTTTGTTGGACGAATTCGAAGAGACGAAACACAACCGAATAGCTTAAACTTATGGATTGTAAGTGACAATCTTCGAAAAGGAGCTGCTACAAACGCTGTGCAAATTGCAGAATATTTAGTTGAAAATTCAATTGTTTAAAAGTCTTCTGCCTTTTTTAACCTCCCAGTTATCGTAATGGCTAGAGGCAGCTTCATAGTATCTAAAAAAAGGTTTTCGCTGCCTTGGCAAGGTTTGCTTTAATGTTAAGACACCTTTTAGGCAGATTTCAATCTGTCTAATATGGCTCTTACAACACGCACTAGCAGCGGTAATAAATCTCTTCATACTAGGCTTGTGGCGCTTCTAATCTTTTATAACTTAATGCTGCTAAACTGCTTGCTATCCGCCTTGTTTTCAAATAATTAAATAGCCATGTTATTTTTTTTGGTATCTTTAATACATAACAATTAAAACCACGACAATGAATTCTAATTTTGCTAAAATTCTACGTATTATTCTGGGCTTAGGGTTGGTCCTTTTTGGACTCAATAAGTTCTTTTCCTTTATGCCAATTCCTGAATTACCGCCAGATGCTTCTAGCTTTATGTCGTCACTACAAGCAACGGGCTATGTGCTGCCAGCGCTGGGTTTTCTTGAAATAATAATTGGTGTCATGCTAGTAACGAATAAAGCTGTTGCTTTTGCATTGCTCTTACTGGCTCCAATATCTTCAAACATTCTACTATTTCACCTTTTTCTTGATTTACCAGGAATCGCAGGAGCCATTGTTATTGCCGTTATAAATATTGTTTTAATATATAAACACTGGAAAGTATACAGTCCTTTATTTTAAAACACCAACCACATATTCCCTTTAGTACCGCCTGTTTTTTAAAGTGCTGAAAAATCTAGTTTTCGTTATCTTTACACGTTTTAAACCCTAAAAAATGATAAAAATATTTATTCCTGTGTTCATAGCCCTTGCAATAATTGGGTGCAAAACTGAAGAGCCAAAAAAAGAAAAAATTGTGGTTAATTACATGAATACTAAAAAAGTAGACACTATAGACACCTATTTTGGAGTTGAAGTAAAAGATCCTTATAGATGGTTAGAAGATGATCGTAGTGCCGAAACTGAGGCGTGGGTAACTGCAGAAAACGACTTGACCTTTGGGTATCTAGACAAAATTCCATTTCGAGAAGAATTAAAAGAGCGACTTTCTTCACTCTGGAATTACGAGAAAGTGGGGGCTCCTTTTAAAGAAGGTGGTTACACGTATTTTTATAAGAACGACGGTCTTCAAAACCAATATGTAATCTATCGATATAAAACTGACGAAAACGCTAACACAGCTGAAGTTTTCTTAGACCCAAACACATTTAAGGAGGATGGCACTATTTCTCTAGGGAATATGAGCTTTTCTGAAGATGGAAACATTGTCGCATATAGTATTTCGGAGGGCGGAAGCGATTGGAGAAAGGTATTGGTAATGAACCCCGAAACTAAGGAAATAGTTGAGGACACTTTAATCGATGTGAAATTTAGCGGGCTTTCCTGGCGTGATAATGACGGCTTTTACTATTCTAGTTACGATAAGCCTGAAGGCAGCGAACTTTCAGCCAAAACAGACCAACATAAATTATTCTACCATAAGCTTGGAACGCCACAGAAAGAAGATCAACTAATTTTTGGAGGTATTGCTTTGGAAAAACATCGCTATGTTGGCGGAAATGTGAGCGAAGATAATCGCTACCTCCAAGTCACGGCCAGTGTGTCTACTTCAGGAAACAAACTATTCTTGAAAGATCTATCTAAGCCAAACAGCGAATTCGTAACCATTTTAGATCATACCGATTCTGATTCTTATATAATTGAAAATGTTGGTGCTAAATTGTATATCGTTACCAATCTAGACGCTCCTAATAAAAAGATTGTTACGGTAGACGCATCAGACCCATCTCCTGAAAATTGGGTAGATTTTATTCCTGAAACGGAACATGTTTTGAGTCCGTCCACGGCGGGAGGGTTTTTTTTTGCTGAGTATATGGTCGATGCTGTTTCTAAAGTAATCCAATATGATTACGATGGCAACCTTACCCGCACCATTAAATTACCTGGGGTTGGAAGTGTAGGCGGTTTCTATGCGAAAAAAGAGGAAAAGGAAGTTTTCTACTCTTTCACAAATTATGTTGTACCCGGTAGCATCTATAAATATCAAATTGCTGAAGGTACATCGGAGGTCTTCCGAAAACCTAAAATCGATTTCAATTCTGACAACTTCGAAAGCAAACAAGTTTTTTATACCTCAAAAGATGGAACCAAAGTTCCAATGATAATTACCCATAAAAAAGGTTTAGCGCTAAATGGAAAGAACCCAACAATTCTTTATGGATATGGCGGATTCAATATTAGTCTAACTCCAAGTTTTAGCATCACCAATGCCGTTTGGATGGAACAAGGTGGCGTTTATGCCGTGCCTAATCTAAGAGGCGGGGGTGAATATGGCAAAAAATGGCATAATGCTGGCACTAAATTACAAAAGCAGAATGTGTTTGATGACTTTATCGCAGCTGCCGAATACCTCATCGACACGAAATATACTTCCTCAGATTTTCTTGCAATTAGGGGGGGCTCCAATGGAGGTTTATTAGTAGGTGCAACAATGACGCAACGCCCCGATTTGATGAAAGTTGCTTTGCCCGCGGTTGGTGTTTTAGACATGTTGCGATATCATACTTTTACAGCGGGTGCGGGATGGGCTTATGATTATGGAACCTCCGAAGACTCTAAAGAAATGTTCGAATATATGAAGGGATATTCACCCGTTCATAACGTAACTAAAGGCACTCAATATCCTGCTACATTAATAACTACTGGAGATCACGACGACAGAGTAGTGCCCGCTCACAGCTTTAAGTTTGCCGCAGAACTTCAGGAAAAACAAAGTGGTGACAATCCCGTATTAATTAGAATTGAAACAGACGCAGGTCACGGTGCGGGTACGCCTGTAACCAAAACAATCGAACAATATGCCGACATATTTGGGTTTACATTCTATAATATGGGCTTTGATGTACTTCCTGAGAAAGCAACCAAAGAGGTAAAAAAATAGTTTTTTTAATAGCGCCTACTACCCTCAAAGGAAAGGCAAATCAAGACCTGTTTTTAACCTGTCCATTTTCAATTAGGAGGTCGCTTACCACCTCTTTAGTCCTCACCATTATTCCACTTATTGATGCTTGAAGTAACTATTAAATCTTTCTCTTACTCTGAAAAAGAAATTTTAAAGAACATTTGCCTTAAACTCGAGCAAGGAAAACACCTTGCCATTTTGGGCGAAAGTGGCTGCGGTAAATCTACGCTATTACATCTTATTTATGGATTGTTGCATTTAGATCAAGGGCGCATTTATTGGAGAAACAGAAGACTAATGGGTCCTAGCGTTAATCTTGTTCCAGGAGAAGCATTCATAAAACTAGTGTCTCAGGAATTTAATCTGATGCCTTTTATTTCGGTGTCTGAAAATATTGCCTCTCATTTGTCCAGAATGGACTCACAATTAGACGACAATAGGGTTGATGAATTATTAAACGTAGTCGGCTTAAGGCCCTTTAAAAGCGCTTTGGTTAAAAACCTTAGCGGAGGTCAGAAACAAAGAGTAGCGCTGGCAAAAGCATTGGCAAACAAGCCAGAATTGCTGTTATTGGATGAGCCATTTAGCAATATTGACACAAATAGAAAAAACAAACTGAGACGAAACCTTCATGAATATCTTAGAATAAATAATATTAGCTGTATCACAGCCACACACGACAATGAAGAAGCTTTAGGCTTCTCTGATGAGGTTCTTATCATTAAGGACGGAAAAGCCCTGGCGCAAGGAACTCCTGATACTATTTTTAAAAATATTAGCAGTAAATATGAAGCTGGACTCTTTGGTGATGTCACTGTTTTGCCGTCTGCCTTATTCTGCAATGAACCCGCTTCAGAATTTGACATCCTATTGCCTCATCAACTTAGTATCACAGAAGAAGAGTCAAAGCTCAGGGTAAGGGTGACAAAATCATACTTCAGAGGAAAGGATTACCTCGTTCAGTCAGACTGGAATGGAACAGAGGTATTCTTCGAAAATACTGAAAAATTAGATGTCGGGGTGCTCGTTAATCTATTAAAAAACTGAAAAGAAGCGCCACAATTCTCTTGTGTTTTATTTTTCATTCTAGGCGCTATTAGGGTATTGGAATAGAAAGGCTCTCACTGCCGTTACAAAGGTTTTATTCACTCCTCTCTGTTTGTTACTTCTATTCCTCCTTCTCTGTAATTAGGCAACGTCTTTGTGCTGATCCATTACAATACTAGTTTGATAATATAATCCCTTTGATTCATCGAAAATCGTTCTCCCTCAATCTTTCCGGAAAGTAAATTCCCAATAGGAGAATGGAGGGCAATACAATAATAGTTTTTCTCTTCAACGGTAACTTCACCTATAGATATACTAATAAAGTAAACGCCGTGATTGGTATAAACTAAACTGCCTAAACGCGCGTAATCTAACACCACATTAATGTCAATTTTTAGAATTAATGACTGAAGGTTTTCAATTTCTTTTAATTGATGCCCGGCATTTTCCCGCTCAATTTGTAGCATAGCCCTACCTGTTTCATGCTTATCTCCTGCGCTACTTTTAGATTCTTCGAGTAATGATACGCTAATATCGTCCAAAACTTTTCGAATTTTCTGAAACCGTTTCTCTACTTCCTGAGAACACCTTTCCTTTAATATATTTTTAAGTTCTTTCGGGCTCATTTGACAGCGGGTTCGTTGGGTTTAAGGGCCTATCATTCTAAGATGCGTTATTCCATTAAATTGGCTAGCTCATTTCCGACAGAGCTGCCAATTGCTACGCCCATTCCTCCCAATCTTACACCGCAAAATACACCTGGCGAAATTTGGGTAACGATTGGTTTCTTTTGCTTCCCGACCCCCATTATTCCGCTCCATCTAGAATCTATTTCAAAAGGGGTGTTTGGTAGAATTGTATTGGAAAGCAACTCTTCTAACCTGTTTTGAACAATAGGCGTTAGCCCTTTTGTTGTCGTTTCCTCAGTAATAAAGTCCAAGTTTCGACCCCCTCCTAGTAGTATTCTGTTGTCTACGTTTCTAAAATAGTAGTAGCCCTTGTCTAAGTGAAAAGTGCCTTTAATTTTGAGGTTTTTAATTGGTTTTGTTATTAAAACTTGGGCTCTAGCAGGGAGAACATCTTCTTTTAAAAACTGTTTCGCAAATCCATTCGTGGCGATTAAAATATTTCTTACGGAAATATCTTCTGTTCGATTTAGTTGTATTGATGGAGTGGTGTCGCTTTCTGATATCGCTGTGATTTCGGTATTGTTTAGAATAAGGATGTTTTTCTCTGTTGCTTTTTTTATTAAACCAAGCATCATTTTCCCCGTGTCAATTTGACCCTCAAATTTGCTAAAAATTAGCCTAGGACAAATATTCTTATACCCAAATTCATTGTCTTTTATTGAAAAGACATCTGACTTAAAAACTGAATGAATAAGCCGATTTACGTATAGCATTTTAGATTGGCACTCCTCAAAGGCCTCTTTATTGTCTAATGTAAACAACTCATATCCTCCATTTTCTTGATAATCTAGGGCTTTATCACCAAGCGTTTGTCGAAGTAGCTGAAGGCCCTTTACTCTGCTATTAATAATCCGTATTACTTCTTCTTCAGAATGTGAGTCAAGGTCATCTAATACTTCTGAAAGACTTCCATAGCAAGCAAACCCTGCGTTTTTAGTGCTAGCACCGCTAGGCAACATCCCCTTCTCAAAGATTACAATTTTGCTCTTAGGGAACCTTTTCCGAAGTGACAAGGCACAGTTCAAACCAACAATTCCGCTTCCTATAATTGCGAAATCAATATTTGAAAGCCACGTTTTACGTTCCCAATAAGATAAATCCATCTCTAAATATAGTTTATTACTCTCGGATTAGCCCAAAAAAAGAAGCGCCAAACATCCATGTATATTGTTGGAGTTTGGCGCTTGAAAGTTATTCTTTGTAAAATTTATTCCTCCTCAGGTGCTTCCATGATCCAACTATCCATAAAGGCAGTTGTATAGTTTCCTGCGATATAGTCCGGGTGATCCATCAATTGTCGGTGAAATGGGATCGTTGTTTTTATACCTTCTATAACAAATTCGTCAAGTGCTCTTTTCATTTTACTTATTGCCTCTTCTCGCGTTTGCGCCGTGGTAATAAGCTTTGCAATCATAGAGTCATAATTAGGCGGAATTGTATAGCCGGCATAAACATGCGTGTCCAAACGAACCCCGTGACCTCCTGGAGAATGTAAAACCGTTATTTTACCGGGTGATGGTCGAAAATCATTATAAGGGTCTTCGGCATTAATACGACATTCTATAGAATGTAACTTAGGAATGTAGTGTTTTCCAGAAATTGGGACTCCCGCAGCCACCAATATTTGCTCTCTAATTAGATCAAAATCAATCACTTGTTCAGTAATAGGATGTTCTACTTGAATTCGAGTATTCATCTCCATAAAGAAAAAATTTCGGTGTTTATCTACCAAAAATTCAATCGTTCCTGCGCCTTCATATTTAATTGACTCAGACGCTTTAACGGCAGCCATACCCATAGCGTTTCTTAACTTAGTCGTCATAAAAGGGCTAGGAGTTTCTTCTGTCAATTTTTGATGACGTCTCTGAATAGAGCAATCTCTTTCGCTTAAATGGCAGGCTCTTCCTGTGCTATCTCCAACAATTTGTATCTCAATATGGCGAGGCTCTTCAATTAGCTTTTCTAAATACATTCCATCATTTCCAAAACACGCCATTGCTTCTTGTCGAGCATCTTCCCAAGCTTTTTTCAAATCTTCCTCTTTCCAAACCGCACGCATCCCTTTTCCACCGCCACCCGCAGTTGCTTTCAACATTACTGGGTAACCCGCTTCTAGGGCAATCTTCTCGCATTCTTCAAAGTTTTCAATAATACCATCGCTCCCAGGGATACATGGCACACCAGCGGCTTTCATTGTCGCTTTAGCCGTTGCTTTATCCCCCATTTTATCAATCATATCTGGAGATGCGCCAATAAATTTTATATTGTGTTCTTCACAAATTTTTGAAAATTTAGAGTTCTCAGATAAAAAACCATATCCTGGATGAATCGCATCTGCGTTGGTTATCTCGGCAGCAGCAATAATATTTGAAATCTTTAGGTAACTTTCATTGCTCGCAGCGGGGCCTATACAGACCGCTTCATCTGCAAAACGAACATGAAGGCTTTCTTCATCAGCTTTAGAATAAACCGCTACTGACTTAACACCCATTTCTTTACAGGTGCGAATAATTCGAAGTGCAATTTCTCCTCGATTGGCAATTAATATTTTTTTAAACATAGTTTTCTGAAATTACAAACCTATGAGATAGAATCCCTCTCTATGGAACCATATCTCTAGGCTTAAGAATTGGGCAACTTAAGATGGGTCAACTAAGAAAAGAGGCTGGTCAAATTCTACCGGAGAGGCATCATCAACAAGTATTTTCACGATTTTACCAGAAATTTCACTTTCTATTTCATTAAAGAGTTTCATTGCCTCTATGACGCAAAGAACGTCTCCGGGGGCAATACTGCTTCCAACTTCAACGAACATTGGCTTGTCTGGTGTTGGTTTTCTGTAAAATGTTCCAATTATAGGAGATTTTATAGTAATATACTTAGAGTCTTCATCATCCGGAGTCGTAGCTACAGGAGCCAATTCTTCCGTTTGTGGTTGACTCATCATTTGAGGCTGCGACGTCATCATAGACGGCATTTGCTGAATATACGTAGTCTCACCTTTTTGTTCTTCACCCCCTGTTCGGATGGTGATTTTTATATCTTCCATTTCCAGTTTTACCTCACTGGCTCCAGATTTTGCCACAAACTTGATCAAATTTTGAATGTCTTTTAAATCCATATTTTTTGGTTTTGGTCTTAATTGTTTTTTATTGTTTTGGATCGTAGGCCCATTTCAAATAAACGGCACCCCAGGTAAAGCCACCTCCAAAAGCGGCAAAAATTAAATTATCTCCTTTTTTAAGTTGGTTTTCATAGTCCCACAAGCATAAAGGAAGCGTTGCAGATGTTGTATTACCATACTTATGTATGTTTATCATCACCTTTTCGTCGGCTAGATTCATGCGTTTAGAAGCCGCATTAATAATTCTTTTGTTTGCCTGATGCGGAACCAACCACCGAACATCATCTCCAGACAAATTATTTGCTGTCATTACTTTTTCACATGCATCCGCCATTTTTGAAACAGCAAATTTGAAAACGGTTTTTCCATCTTGAAAAACGTAATGTTGTTTGTTTGCAATTGTTTCTGCAGAAGGAGGAAGTAAAGACCCTCCTGCATCGACTTTAAGATGTGGTCTTCCAACGCCATCACTTCTTAGGTATTCATCCTGAACACCAAGGCCATCGTAATTTGGTTCAAAAAGTACAGCGCCTGCCCCATCTCCAAATATGATACAGGTTGTTCTATCTGTATAGTCTATTATGGAAGACATTTTATCGGCTCCTATTAACAGTACCTTCTTATATTTTCCAGATTCAATATATCTGGCTGCGGTAGACATCCCAAAAATAAAACTAGAACATGCCGCTGCTAAATCAAATGAAAATGCATTTACAGCTCCAATTTCGGTTGCAACAAATACGCCTGTTGCCGACACTAGCATATCCGGTGTCGCTGTCGCCATAATTATCAAATCAATATCTTTCGGGTCGGTATTGCTTTTTCTAAGTAAATCCTTAGCTGCTTCTATAGCAAGAAAAGAGGTTCCCTTGTCCTTGTCTTTTAGAATTCTTCGTTCTTTTATTCCAGTACGACTTGTAATCCATTCGTCGTTGGTCTCCATCATCGTTTCCAGAATCTGGTTTGTTAAAACGTAATCTGGAACATAGCCTCCTACAGCTGTAATTGCTGCTGTGATTGTATTCATAAATTCGAATTAAATTCACTAAAAAGGCCTAAACACCTCTAAAAGGAGTGAAAATTACTAAAATTTAATCAATAACTGACCAATTTTAGGACTGATTTTGGGTTTAAAAATAAAAAAACAAAAAACTCTCACAAAAGATGTGAGAGTCAAATTTTTAAGCGTAATAATGCCTAAGCTTCTATTACTTCAGTGTTATCGATGACAATTTGTCCTCGATAGTATAATTTCCCTTCGTGCCAGTGCGCTCTGTGGTATAAATGCGCCTCACCCGTAGTTGGGTCTGTAGCGATTTGTGGAGCAACTGCCTTGTAATGTGTTCTTCTTTTATCTCTTCTCGTTTTTGAGATTTTTCTCTTTGGATGTGCCATTACTATGTGTTATTTGTCCGTTAATAGTTTCTTTAGTGTGTCCCAACGCGGGTCTGTCTTACCTTCTTTATTGGAGTCGTTAATCTTTCCTTCTCCTTTAATGCTCAATTCTTCAAGTTTATCAAGTATTTCGCTCTTTAATGTTCCGTCTTTTACGCCTGGATGAATTCTTCTGCTGGGCAACCCCAAAATAATAGATTCATAAATATACTGCTGTATGTTAACCTCGTGACTTCCATGAGGGATTATTAGTAAATCTTCATTGTCAGCATTAAATTCATTCCCAAATTTGACAAGAAAATGATAGTCTCCTAAAACATCCTGATTGTAGGGCTCGTTGGTAACATCACAATTTACATTTACAGAGCCTGTATACAAGAGCGTAAACTCTAGCAAAGTGCTTTTTTTGTCAAGTACAACTTCAAGCTTAATGTCAGCATCATTAAAATCATCATACTCAAAGTGCTCAAAGAACGTTTTTACTATTTCAAAATTAAAGCGGTGCTTCTCTATTTTTAATCCCACAAAGGGAATGGTAAATTCTTTCATTTCCATCATATCCCCACCGATTTTAACTTTTCTACCCCGTAATAAGGCGGGTGCAAAGATAAAAAATTATTTAAAAACAAATTAACTTATCACTTCTTTTTTACAAAGGCTTTTTTGCGACTGAGTTTTAAGGGGTTCATTGACATTTCTTCATATTCTTTTCTGGTTTTGTAGACGCTGATAGCGCTATAAACAGCTTCTCTAAATGATTCGAAATTGGCAATGTTTTTGCCAGCAATATCATACGCAGTGCCATGATCTGGAGATGTTCTAACCTTATTAAGCCCTGCCGTGAAATTTACTCCCGACCCAAACGCTAATGTTTTAAACGGTATCAGTCCTTGATCATGATATGCTGCTATAACAACGTCAAAATTTGTATAGTTCCCAGAGCCAAAAAAGCTGTCGGCCGCATAGGGGCCAAAAATCGTTTTTCCGTTGTTTCTTATATTGTCTAATGCAGGCCTCAAAATTGTATCGTCTTCATCTCCAATAACGCCGTTATCGCCATTGTGAGGGTTTATTCCTAAGACCGCTATTTTTGGCTTTTCTATACCAAAATCCTGAACCATGGTATTGTGGATGGTCGTTATTTTCTTATCAATTAGTTCCCTTGTAATACTCTTAGAGACATCTTTAACGGCTACGTGATCTGTAAGAAGGCCTACCTTCAGTGCTTCTGAAATCAATAACATGAGTCCGTCCCCTTCCAGCTCTTGGGCAAGATAATCGGTGTGCCCTGGAAATGTAAAGTTCTCAGATTGGATGTTCGATTTATTAATTGGCGCGGTTACCAATACATCAATTTCTGAGTTTTTTAATGCCTCAACTGCGGCCGTTAGCGATTTAATCGCATAGGCTCCCATAACATCATCTTCTATTCCAAATTGAATGTCAACAGGCTCTTTCCAAACATTAAGAACATTGATTTTTTTATGAATCAAATCGCCTAGCTTGTCGATACCGTGAAGATTCATCTCTAATTTGAAGGTCTTTTTAAAAAAAGAAAGTGTCTTCATAGAGCCAAAAATAACCGGAGTACAAAAATCTAAGATTCTCGCATCCTCAAATGTTTTTAAAACGACTTCACCTCCGATTCCGTTTAGATCTCCAATGGATATTCCAACGATTACTTTATCTTGATTGTTCATTCGCTCTAAATCCCTGTTTTAATTCTTACTTTTGCAATACAAATGTAATTAAATGAATTCATGTTTACAGGAATTATTGAGTCGATTGGAGAAATTAGCTGCTTAACAAAAGACGAAGAAAATCTTCATATTACGGTAAAAAGTCTGCTTGCCCCAGCCCTTAAGGTTGATCAAAGTGTTGCGCATAATGGCGTATGTCTAACTGTGGTTGACGTAAAGCAAGATACTTACATAGTTACTGCAATAAAAGAAACCCTCGACAAGTCGAACCTAAATAGTTTGGTTCTTGGAAAGAATGTGAATTTAGAACGTGCTATGAAATTGGGGGCTCGACTCGACGGGCATATCGTTCAAGGCCATGTAGACGAAAAAGGGGTTTGTTCTTCTATCGAAGAAAAAGAAGGCAGTTGGATCTTTACTTTCCAATACAGCAGCAGCGCAGGAAACATTACCGTTGAAAAGGGCTCTATCACTGTGAATGGTGTTAGCTTAACCGTTGTTAATTCGAAGAAAAATGAATTTAGTGTTGCCATTATTCCCTTCACATATGAACACACAAATTTTAAGGAGATAGCCCTCGATGATACTGTAAACCTAGAGTTTGATATTATTGGCAAATACGTTAAAAGACTTACTGAGAAATATTCTTAGACCTCACTCTCTTAATAGCAATATAAATCCCATACCCTACGCCAACTAGCAATAAAAGGAGGAGCCCAGAGTCTATTGGTGCTGAAAATTGTGGCGGGCAAGTAGGGCAATTCCGCGGCGGTTGTGGTGGTCTTTTGGCAAACACACTAGTGCTAATCAGGAAGCACAACAGCGTCGTCGCTCCTGTTTTTATGTTTTTAACGATTTGGGGTCGTATAATTTTCACTAGGATACTCGTTTAGTTTTCAACTAAATGTTGGTTGCTTAAGAAGGTTGCACAGTTGTTTTCGCAGATATAATTGCTCTAACAAAACGTTCTTTTCTCATCTTGCTACTTGTTTTTCAACTTTAGAAGCCTGTTTAAAAGCGTAAAGATAGCATTAATGCTGTGATTAAGGAATAATTAGTTGCACTTTTTTCATTCAACAGAACGCAGTTTCAAAGCAGCGCATTGTGTTAAAGACATAATTGATGCTTCTTTTAAGATCGTTTCAGGGGTTAAAACACGGGCAACTTAGCGACACAATACGTCTTAATTATTATTTAAAAAAATCTTCTATGAAAACTCCTGCTGCTGCAAATTTACTTGGCATCGATTATGGTAGCGTCTTGTTATTATAGCAATTCAAGATTTCTAATCTCGTGGAACCACCAAAAAGAAGCAGTGCCTCAAGCTTCTTCTAGCTATAGCCCTTTCAGGTACTGCGTTATAGCGGTTAAAATAGATTCGAACTCGTCTTTAAGCTCAATACTGCCTTCCCGTAAATTATTTTCGTAAGCTGCAGCAGTCTTATAGCTTTCTTCGAGACCAAAAATGCTAATTTTGTGTTTAAGTTTATGGACGTTCGCTGCAACAAGTTTATATTCTTCTTTTGCCATATTATTGTAGTAGACGTCTCGCTCTTGAGGAAATTCTTCTTTGATGACGTCAATTAAAATCTGTTCAAAAGACTCGTCTCCTCCAGACAAGCTAGTAATATAAGATTTGTTAGGTTGCTCCATAATTATTTTTTTAAAGTAAAAAAGAACGTAGTGCCCACGCTCACTTGAGATTCCACCCATACTTTGCCTCCGTAGAGTTTGACTATTTTGTTCACAATTGACAGTCCTATTCCTGAAGAGTCAGGGTTGTTTTCTAACTTCTGAAACGTTTCAAAAATTTTCACAAAATAGGCCTTTTCAATGCCCTTACCATTATCTTTTACGTAAAATTTCCAAAAGTCATTTTCATCTTCAACACCAATTTCAATAAGCCCCTCCTCTTTATCATTATATTTAATAGCGTTATCGATTAAATTCTGAAAAAGCTGCTGCAACCTGTGTTTATCGCCATTAATGGATGGTAAGTCAGACTCTTTTACTATTGAAATATTTGGCGGTAAAAGCATCATCTCAAGAATATCGTCAACCATCTTATCCGTGTCAACTTCATAAAAATCGACTTTGTTTCCAGAAATTGTAGAATACTCTAAAATACCACTAATTAGAGTATCCATTTTTTGAATATTCGCTCTAATTAAGTCAATATTGTCATTTCCTCCCGCGCCTATCGTCTCCTTATAATCTTCTTTTAACCATGCCGTTAAAGCATCTATGGCTCTTAAAGGCGATTTTAAGTCGTGTGAAACAACATGAGCATATTCTTTAAGTTCGTTATTACTTGTTTCCAGCTCCTTTAGAAGTAGCTCGTTACGATCTTCTGCCTTTTTACGTTCAATTACGTCCAGGGCCGTTGTTAATTTAAACGCTACTAAATTAGCAACTTTCTCTAAAGTTTTGACATGGTTTTTCGTATAATAGTTTTTCTCTTTATGCTCAGAATCTATTACGGCAATAACTTTCCCTTTACTCAGGATGGGTACTGTTATTTCAGAATATGCTCTTACTTTATCCTTTACGTAGCGGTCATCTTTAGAAGTGTCCGGAATGATCTCTGACACCCCCGTTTTTACTACAGCCCCAACGATGCCTTGTCCTATCTTCAGGGTTTTAGCCATTCTTATTCTTTTCTCACTGCCCTGCTTAGAGCCAAAAGTCGCAATTTGTGAAATGACTTCAGTGTCAGGGTTTATTAAAAAAATTACACAATCCTCTGATTCTAGATAGTCGCCAAGGTTGTTTACAATTTCCAAAGCGATATCATGAATTTCTGTCTTGTCTAGAATTGATTTGGTAACGTTGTTTATCAAATTAACATTCAGCTCCGTCTCTCTCTCAGAAGTAATGTCTTCAATTAAGGCGACCTGATATCTCAAAACATTGTTCTTGTCTCTAACTGCATTCACATTTGTTTTCGCCCAAATAATTGAGCCGTTTTTCCTCTTATAGCGCTTGTTTAAGGTGAAGTTGTCAACCTCTCCCCTAATCATTTGATCGAGAAGGACCTTAGATTTCGGAAAATCTTCGGCTAATGAAAGGTCTTTTATGGTTAACCCCTGCAACTCTTCTTCGGTATAGCCTGTCATGTCTTGAAACAACTTATTTGTTCTAACAAGGTGCCCTTTTTGAGTTAAGACAATACCTATGGCCGAATTGTTCACTATAACATCTAATTCTCCTTTTTGATCCTGAATTAACTCATCCTGAATGCGGCTCTCGGTCATGTCTCTAGCAATCCCTTGGGCGGCAATAGGTTCTTTGTTTTTATAGACAAGACTGCAGTTAATGTGGACCCATTTAACAAGACCTTTAGAGGTGATTATTTTAACATAAAAGTCGGTTACAGACCCTTTTTCTAACAACTCTTTAAACGCTTGTATAACTCTGTCTTGCTCGTTTGGATGTGCTATCTTTAGCAAATTAAGTGTATCGCTCTGCGTCTCTAAATCTAACAGTTTTAGCGCAGCGTCATTCATTTTCACAATATTCCCCAATAAATCAAAAACAATATAAGCATCGATTATATTCTCAAAAACCCCCTGAAGTTGAGATGTTTTTTCATTGACTAGGTTTTCAAGTCGAAAATTGGTTTCCTTAAGTTGTTTGGATAGCTGGAAAAGCTCTGAAGATTTCTTTTCTAATATTTTCTCTGCTTGTTTTCGAGCCGCTTTCTCGCGATCTAAAGCACGTTTCAGTATGTCATTTTGAGTCTGACTCATTAATCTCTTTGGAATATCCACAGTATTAAACCTAATGGGTTGCTAGTGATGGGCGTAAGTTTAAATTTTCAAGGCCAAATATATGGAAATGGACGGAGAACCAAAGCGATAAAGTAATTAATTAGTTGCTCTAAAAAACTTAAAAGGATTGCATTTAATTGGGGTACCCGTTAAAGGCTAGTTGACTATGGTGGTTTTAATTTTTTATAATGAACCTCACTTCTGTTCCATCTTCTTTTATTTTCTCCAAGACTATAGTGGGTGTAGCATTAAAATGCTCAAATGTTTTATTCATTAAACCAAGGCCAAAGTGGTGCATGGCTCGACTCGATTTATAGATGAGTATTACAGAATTCTCTGTTTTTTCTAACACGTCAAACGTTGGTAATTCGGCATCTGGATAAATTTTTCTAACCTCAACATGAATGTGATTTTCAATAGAAGAAATCATTTCTATGGGGTCTTTGTATGTGGCTAAAAGCCCTGGGTAACTATCTTCTATCACCCTAAAAAAATGCTCTCCATAAATTAACAGTAACTGATCAATTGAAATTTCAGTACTCTTACTGAGATGCTGAAGTAGTTGCAACATTTCAGAAAAATTGTAGGTCCCTATCGCTGTATAAACACCCTGAGACTCTAAATCGGAACTTGATATGATGTGGTCCACCATTTCGAGGCCAAATTTTTCTTCTACTAAATCTAAAAACTCAGAAAAAATAATTCCTTTCATCCTAAACTTGATTTAATTCATTCACACTCCAATAGGCCAAAAGTTTTTCGATTCTAGACACATAATCTTCATACTTTAATGGCTTTAACAGGTAGCCGGCAATTCCCACCTCATAACACTCCCGGAGGTCTTTCATGTTGCTTGATGTTGTTAAAACAATCGCTGGAATATAACGCAAAACATTATCTGACTTTAAAATGTTTAAAAACTCAATGCCATTAATTTTTGGCATATTTAAATCTACCAAAATGATGTCTGGACGGTTCGTTTTATTTTCTAAAATTTTTAATGCATCTTCTCCATTGTTCGCTTCTATCACTTTATGAGAAAGATTAAGAGATCCTATTGTGCGGTTAAATTTCATTACCTCAATTACATCGTCTTCGATTAATAAAATTTTTAAACATCTAAACATCAGCAGAGTATCTATTTATAAATGATTAAATTAATTTAAAAATTCGTGTTAAAAACTAAATTTCGGTTAGAGGTATTATAATATCGGTGAATAGCTCTAATAAAGCTATCAAAGGTTTTTTTCGAGCACCCCTGGCGCACTAAAGGCTTCATAAAAGGAGGCTTGAATATATTGAAATTAGACATGTTAATCACGTTAACAATAATCTACATTTGTATTGATTAAGCCGAAAAAAAGGGGGATGCGTTTTAAACACGACGTTTAGATGGTAAATATAGAGAAAAAATAGTAGCTGCAAAATTATAAGCAGCCCTGTTTCCGTGCTCTCTTAAAGGGGCTTAACGCCTACTTATTTGCCATAGGTCTTCATGATTTGTGCGCTATCATCTTTTTTTTAAATGTTAATCATGACTCCATCTTTCTTTAAGCACTACCCCTACCTGCTAAATAGCATAAGACCCGATGGTCTATTTATTGTTTAGAATGTAATCGGAAAACAATGGAGAAAATTTAAACGATTGCATTTCATATATTAATATACGACTAATTAAACCTGGTACACCAATCTTGATAGGATTCTGTTATATAACTGTCAGATGCATTTATTTTATATCTAAATTCATTAGTTCCTTCGTTTCGTTGTATTTCAAAAACCTGAATTATTTCACGAGAACATAAATCATTGCAGTAACAAAACTCAGCTTGGTCTTCTGTTGATCCAGAGCTTAAATATACTTTTTGAGACCCTCCTCCTGTATTTTCGTTTGTTAAAGTAATGTACGTTATAAATTCAAACGAAGTGACTTCAGTACCTTCACGTTCTTTATCCGACGAGCTACACGAAATAATAATTAATGCTAATAGTAATGTTAATTTTTTCATTTTATAATGTTTTTAATTTCTAAATTCATCCACTTATTATATTAAGCCATCCTTCCGGCGCTTTAACATTAATTTGATTGAAACCAAATGAGACAAAAAATAAAAAAGCAATAAAAATATCTTTTTGACACCTCTAATTTACAAAATTTAATTTTTAATTAAACTATCTATATTTTCTATTTAAACCTTTTGCTGTTCTTGTTGAGCTTTTCATGTGTTATTTTACTTAAATCCATTTTAAAGGTTTTTAGTTTTACGCAGCATAATTAGCATAACGTTCTTTAAAATCATTAAATAACATCTCAATTTTTAATGAAACATCATTATCATAAGATGGTGAAGGTAATTCAATGTATAAATAATCTTCAATAACTTTTCTTATAGCTGCTGATGTTTGTATTTTCTCGGCCCACCTATCAACCTGAAATTCATCTTGTTGTAATTGAAGCTTTAGCCAGGCGTTATTAATGTTTTGTCTTATGACGAGAAGTGCCCCATTTATAAAATCACAGTTCACATCCTTCGTTGATACTCTTTGTGTTTTTGAGTTCCAATGTTTGGGGCTTACAAATTGTCCAGATGAGAACTCCTGACGCTTCTTTTCAAAAGTAATTCTGAAATTAATTGGACATAGTCCTCTTTTGTTTTGTTTGCTAAGTTTAATAACAAACAAGATTGATAGTTGTTTACTTTTCATTACCAATTGATTTTAAGTTAAACAATTGGCACACAATTCAGATTATTATAGAGTGGGTCCCTCGAAAATAAAAGTGGGCCACCCAGTGGGTCCCTTTTTCTTCCAATAAACCTGACGCTATTGCAGTTTACGTACTAATCAATAGCGATGTCTTTGATGCCATAGGTCTTCATGATTTGTGCGCTATCATCTTTTTTTAAATTTTAATCATGACTCCATCTTTCTTTAAGCACTACCCCTACCTGCTAAATTGCATAAGACCAGATGGTCTGTTTATTGTTTAGAATGTAATCGGAAAACAATGGAGAAAATTTAAACGATTGCTTTCTTTTTATTTAGAATATATTATCATAACTTGCGTTCCGCAATTAATATTGTCGTGTCCGTTTTTCTTTAGACGAATAGAAGCACTGCGGTGGTTTGATAAAGAAGATAGTGGCTCATTTAATAACTTTTTTTTAGCGTGCATTGTTCGTGAGGGGGCAGTGCACGTTTTTTTTGCTCGTTTCCGATCCAATAGCTTTTCACAAATACAAAAAACTCAAAAACATTTAGCCTAAGGGCGTAAAAAAGCCCCTACATCGCTGTAAAGGCTTCGTTTTTCTTGTGGTCCCACATGGGCTCGAACCATGGACCCCCTGATTATGAGTCAGGTGCTCTAACCAGCTGAGCTATAGGACCTATTTTTTATTTTTAATCTTCGTCTTGCTGGTTGTATCTATACCTAGAGTGGTGCACACACACAAAACGGATTGCAAATGTAAAACTCTTTACTACTAAAGCAAAACTATTTTTCGTTATTGTTTGCTTATTTCGTTTCCGGTTCAATGTCTTGACACAATTCTACCAAAACCCCGTGTGAAGACTTAGGGTGCAAAAACACGACCCATTTGCCGTCTGCGCCTTTTTTAGGCTCTTTATTTAATACACTAAACCCTTCTTTCTCCAGTCGAATCACCTCTGCTCTAATATCGGTTACTGCAAATGCTATGTGATGGATTCCTTCTCCCCTTTTCTCAATGAATTTTGCAATTGGGCTATCTTCGTTCGTTGCTTCTAATAGTTCTATTTTGCTATCCCCACACTTAAAAAATGAGGTTGCAACCCCTTCGCTCTCTACGCTTTCAGTTTTATAGTGGGCAACTCCCAATAAACTCGCATACACTTTATTGGCTTCCTCAATATTTTTAACTGCAATCCCGATATGCTCTATTTTATTCATAAAAAACACAATTTATAAGTCAAAAATACGGTTTATACCAATTAGCGAGTGAAATGAGCCTTAAATATTTTGAATTGTAGTGTTCTTAGGTGAAATAGGAATCGCAGGTTCATGAACTCCTTAATAAAAAAGATACGTGTTGTAAACGAAAACGAACGAATAGCCTTCGCTATGCTTTTATTTTATCTTAAAATATAGGCGCAATAGAGCCAAATTATTAGGCTTATTTTATTTGTTAAGTGGTATTATTCCGTTTTATACGTTTAAAATAAGTATTGTAGACTACTTTTGCAAGATGGAAGAAACGAATAGACAGAAAAAAATCGCGGGAGTTTTGCAAAACGATCTTGCAAAAGTGTTGCAGAACATGCTGCGAGAGACAGGTCAAAAAGGCATCATTATTTCAGTAAGCAAGGTGAACGTAACCACCGATCTTTCCATCGCAAAAGTTTATGTGAGTGTTTTTCCTCCAGACAAAGCAAGTGCAATTGTCACAGAGCTAAACGATGTAAAGCCAAAAATTAAACATCATATTGCACAGCTTACCCGGCACCAACTTAGAAAAATGCCGGAACTGAGTTTTTACAATGACGATTCTTTAGAATATATCGAGACTATTGAACGGGCCGTGAAAGGCAAGGAAGACCCTATCGCCGATCCTGAGTTACTTCCAAAACGAAAAAAAGCATAGTGAACTTTCCGTTTTATATCGCCAAGCGCTACTTGTTTTCTAAAAGCAGCACCAATGCGATTAATATTATTACCATAATTGCAGCCATTGGAGTTGTTGTTGGGGCCATGGCATTGTTCATCGTTCTATCTGGATTTGCAGGACTAAAAGACTTCAGCTTGCAGTTTACAAATGTGTTTGATAGTGACCTCAAAATTATGCCCGCAAGCGGAAAGACCATTACATTTAACTCCTCTTCCGAAGTAAAACTACAAAGCATCGAAGGCGTTGCTGCATATTCGAAAATTATTGAAGAGCGCGTGTTTCTTCATTTTAGAGACAAAAATGAAATTGCTTATATAAAAGGGGTCGATGAAAATTATGCGGCGGTAAATCCCGTTGACAGCATGCTCGTCTTTGACTCCTGGTTCAGTCCAAATGAAAAAGAAGTAGTGGTTGGTATTGGAACTTCTCAAAAGCTTTCCTTAGGCACTCGAGATTATGGAAATCTATTAGAGATTTATGTGCCTAAGCCCTACAAAGGGCAGAGCCTCGACCCCAGCCAGGTTTTTAACAAAGACCGCGTGGTGGTTGCCGGCATCTACGAAATAAACGAAGAACTAAACAGTAAATACGTTTTCTCAGATATTGATTTTGCTCGGTCACTTCTAAAAACAGACAGCACAAGCGTGTCTTCTGTTGAATTAAAGCTGGTTGAAGGAGCCTCTGAGAAAAATATAAGAAGTCAATTAAGCGCCCTTTTTTCTGAAGACGTTCTTATAAAAAACAGAATTCAGCAAAATGACGCACTCTATAAAATGTTGAACACTGAAAACATTGCGGTGTACCTTATCTTCACTTTGGTTCTAATCATCGCCCTCTTTAATGTAATTGGCTCCATTATTATGATGATTCTAGACAAGCGTAAAAACATTAAAACACTCTTTAATATTGGAGCAAACCTAAAAGACATTCGGCGTATTTTCTTTCTACAAGGAGCTTTAATGACGTTTCTAGGGGGGTCTTTAGGCATACTGCTTGGTGTTATTGTCGTCTGGGCACAACTGCGCTTCGAGTTCATCAATATTACCGCCTCTCTCCCTTATCCAGTAAAACTGAAAGCAATAAATATCCTAATTGTCTTCGTTACCATCACAACCTTGGGAATCGTTGCTTCAAAAATAGCATCGAGTAGGGTGCGTGAAAAATTGATTCATTAAACGAACTGAAAATCTCCAAATTTTTGCATTACTTCTTCAAAGGCAGCAAACACAGAGTTAGAATCATCACTTGTCACCATTTTCATTCGATGTTCTTTAAAGTTTGGGATTCCTTTAAAGTAGTTGGTATAGTGGCGTCGTGTTTCAAAGACACCTAATTTTTCACCTTTCCAGTCAATGGCCATTTCCAAATGCCTTTTGGCTGCATTAACACGCTGCTCCATGGTTGGAGGCGCGCAATGTGTTCCTGTTTTAAAATAATGTTTCACCTCTTTAAAAAACCAAGGATATCCAATACTTGCCCGACCAATCATGGCTCCGTCGAGTCCATATTTGTCGCGCATCTCCATAGCCTTTTCGGGGGTGTCTACATCTCCGTTTCCGAATACTGGAATGTGCATTCGAGCGTTGTTTTTTACTTCGGCAATCGGGGCCCAATTAGCATCCCCTTTATACATTTGTGCTCTGGTTCGCCCGTGTATTGAAATGGCTTTACAGCCAACGTCTTGAAGTCTCTCGGCAACCTCAACAATTCTTATAGAGTCGTCGTCCCACCCCAGCCTGGTTTTTACAGTGACGGGCAATTTTGTGTGTTTTACCATGGCCTCCGTTAGGCTCACCATGAGGTCTATGTCTTTCAAAATACCCGCTCCAGCACCCTTACTAACAACCTTTTTAACTGGGCAGCCAAAATTAATGTCTATGATGTCGGGACCACTAGCTTCTACAATTTCTATACTTCGCAGCATTGATTCTAAAACAGCTCCAAAAATTTGAATCCCCACAGGACGCTCTTTTTCATAGATGTCTAGCTTCATCACACTTTTAGCCGCGTCGCGAATTAAACCTTCCGAAGAAATAAACTCTGTATAAACCACATCGGCTCCCTGTTCTTTGCAAAGTGCCCGAAAAGGCGGATCGCTTACATCCTCCATCGGAGCAAGCAGTAAAGGGAATTCTCCAACGTCTATAGTGCCAATTTTTGCCATAAGTGCTGCAAAAATAGTGAAATTAACGGTTTCTGTGTTCGCAAAAATAGAATGATGATCGTTCTAGTCTAATCTGTCGCTTTCAGCCGAGCGAGAATTACGGCTATTGTCTCTCAATCTTGCGTTTCCAAAGTTATATCTAAAGCCGAGCCTGAAGAGTCTCGTTTCAGCTCTGGCAAAATAACTATTGTCCTGGTTGTAATAATTCGTCGTCACAGGAATTGTAGTTGTATTAAACATATCGTCAACTCCAACCGTGATGCTCGCTCGTTTATCCCAAAAGCTTTTGCGAACCGATACTGAAGTGCTAAACTGGTTTTTATAATCATAGCCTCCGGTAATCATATTGGAAATGTAAAGCACGTTAAGGTCGGCTGTAAGCGAACCCTCTTTGTTAAGGTCAAAGTTGCTATACAGGCTGGCATAAAACCCAAAGGTGTCGTTTGAATACGTTTCTTCTATACTCTCTATGGAATAGAATTCGTTTTCTAAATAAAATGTAGAGGTAACTAGCTGTAAAAACCACCAAGGCATTATTGAATCTACAAAAATGAGGTCAAAGCTATACTGAAAATCTGAAATTAAGTTGGTGTCAACATTTCTTAATACGTTGTTTTGGTTGTCCTGAAAAGTTAATATGCTTAAACTATTTCTGAAATACTGGTAGTAGGCATCAAAAAACAACTTGCCTTTATAATCATAGCTTAGTGTAATCTTATTTTCAATCGACGGAACCAAATTGGGGTTTCCTGCATTGTAATTATACTCAGTAATAAAATATTTAAAGGGGTTTAAGCTTTGGTAACGCGGCCTCTCAATCGCTCTTTTGTAACTTAGCCCAAGGCCATTGTTTTCATTTAACTGGTACTGTATATTGGCGGTAGGAAAGAGCTTAAAGTAGCGCTGTGTGTCTAGTTCTCCCAAACAAATAGAGGTTGCGTTTATAACAGTATACTCCCCTCTTAAACCTGCTGTTAGATCCCAGTTTTCAGACCCTATTTGATACGAAACGTACTGCGCATAAATATTCTCCTTGTAGTTAAAATCATCCGACAACTTTGAATTCAAAAGGGTCTCATTGTTCTCAACGTCAAAAAAATCCAACTTGCTGTTCGTGTCAATGTTGCTATACTTGATGCCGGCTTTTAAATCTCCTGAAAACAACGACGTGTTCAAATCGACCTGACCCGTATAGATTTTACTGCTCTGAATCGCATCTGTATTAAAACTGCTCTCTCTTAGTAACACATTACTTGGTGAGAAATAATTCGTCATAACACTTTGTGTTTGCTCATTTTTATAATCGATATAATTCGATGCTGCGGCAATGTTTGAGCCGTCCTCGTCCAGCTCAATTTTATACTCCAAACCAAAAGAAAGGTTAGAGGTGTCATACCCCAACGCACTCCCCGTCGTAAATGTAGAGTCTAGCTGCTGCTGGGCGCTATACATTTCTGTTAAACCACTGTTATTATATGTTTTATTTGGAGAAGCAGAGATGTTTGCAGAAACTCCTAGTGTTTGACTCGGGGTAATATTTACATCTAGAATTACGTTTGCTTGGTGTGCATTCGATCTTGTTACTTTCTCAAAATGTGTGTTCCATGTTGAATTCGCATCGCCATTAGGTTCAAAAAACTGTATTCGGTTTTTATCTTCTTTATAATCTTTACGAGGACTAAAACCATAGCTTCCATAAAAATTAAGCCACTTGTTTTTATAAAAATGAGACGTCCCAACGTTATATTTTGAAAACACACCTTGCTCATAGGTTCCGTTCACGCTGCCTTTGTATCCTATTGAAACTGCTTTAGAGGTAATGATGTTAAGTGCCACTCCAGCCTCAGCGTCAAACTGTGCAGACGGATTCGTGATTACTTCGACCGATTTAATAAATGACGCATCAATACTTCGCAGCAACGAAACAACTTCAGAAGATGAAAGATAGACTCTCTTTCCGTTAAAGTAAATGGCAGGCGACTTAAAACGCACGTCGATTTTTTCGCCAATTATGACTACTCCCGGTGTTTTCTTAAGCAAATCAAAGGTGTTGCCCACAGAGAGTGAGGAGTTTTCTACGTTAAAAACTAATTTTTCACTTGTTCTCTGAATTGTTGGTCTCTTTAAGCTAATCACCGCGGCATTTAAAGATTCAACAGCTGTCTTTAAAATGAGTTCCCCAATATTTTTTGTTGAAACGAGCTCAATATCCTTTTCTGTTGCTAAAAACCCAACAAAACTGAACTTTATTTTATAGCTGCCGTCCTTAATGTTTTCAATCCGAAACCTGCCGTTTTCGTCTGTTGTAGCCCCTTTGAAAGGTTCCGCTGCATCTTTCTCAAACAGTAATACATTGACAAAGGACAGTGGGCTATTGCTTTCGTCTTTAAGGAGTCCTGTGATGATTGAGTTTTGAGAAAATAGCGTGCTAACACTAAAAAAAAACAGAAGAAAGGCGTAGTTTTTCAATTCCTTTAATAAAATAGTAAGGCCTCTCTTCGAAGCTTTTACAGGTTATATTTGTTGTTTTACGTAGCGTTATATTTTTGCGAGGGGTGGTGTTTTAAGCCAAAAAGAGCTAGTTTCACAAATATCTGATTAATTTAGAGAAATAGTAATAGAAAAGAGCTTTTTTTATAAGCAACAACTCAGCTTTCTAATAAAACGCGCTTTTTAAACTATATTTGCGCTCTTAAGAGATGGAGTTATTTTTTTATGAAGAACATTAGGAATTTTTGCATAATTGCACATATTGATCACGGGAAAAGCACGCTCGCTGATAGGCTTTTGGACGCCACAGGAACCGTTACTTCCAGAGAAAAACAAGAACAACTACTCGATAGTATGGACCTCGAAAGAGAGCGGGGTATTACCATAAAAAGCCATGCGATTCAGATGGAGTACGAATATGAGGGTCAAACCTATGTTTTAAACCTCATTGACACTCCTGGGCATGTAGATTTTTCATACGAGGTTTCTCGTTCTATTGCCGCTTGTGAGGGCGCCCTGCTAATTGTAGATGCCGCTCAAAGCATTCAGGCGCAGACCATTTCTAATTTATATCTTGCTTTGGAGAATGATTTAGAAATTATTCCCGTTTTAAATAAGGTCGACCTCCCGTCTGCAAATGTGGAAGAGGTTACAGACGATATCGTTGATTTATTAGGTTGTTATCCAGAAGAGGTGATTTTAGCCAGCGCCAAAACTGGAATTGGAATTGAAGCTATATTAAAGGCTGTCATAGAGAGAGTTCCCCCTCCAAAAGGAAGTGTTGATGAGCCTCTACAGGCTTTGATATTCGACTCGGTATACAATCCATTTAGAGGTGTAGAAACATATTTTAGAGTCCTAAACGGGGAAATTAAAAAAGGGCAGCGCATTAAATTCATGGCAACTGGAAAGTCCTATTTTGCTGATGAAGTTGGAACTTTAAAGTTAAAGCAAGCTCCAAAAACATCAATTAAGGCAGGGGATGTGGGCTACCTAATAACTGGTGTAAAAGAAGCTAAAGAGGTAAAGGTTGGAGATACGATTACAGACTCTAAAACCCCGACCACCAATATGATAGATGGGTTTGAAGATGTAAAGCCTATGGTTTTTGCGGGTATTTATCCTGTAGACACAGACGACTATGAGGAGCTTCGAAACTCGATGGAAAAATTACAGTTGAATGATGCTTCTTTGGTTTTTCAACCAGAAAGTTCAGCGGCTTTAGGCTTTGGTTTTCGTTGCGGTTTTTTGGGAATGTTACACCTTGAAATCATTCAAGAACGTCTTGAAAGAGAATACGATATGACGGTAATTACGACCGTTCCTAACGTATCCTACCTGGCCTACACTCATAAAGACCCAGGCACTGCTCTTTTGGTAAATAACCCCTCCGACTTGCCGGAGCCTTCCTCTTTAAATAGAGTTGAAGAGCCTTTTATAAAGGCCACCATAATTACCAAATCAGACTTTGTTGGGAATATCATGTCTCTGTGTATAGAAAAGCGTGGCCTGATAACAAGCCAGACCTATTTAACGACTGAAAGAGTTGAATTAACATTCGACATGCCACTGGCTGAGATTGTTTTTGATTTCTATGATCGTTTAAAAACCGTTTCCAAAGGATATGCGTCCTTTGATTATTCTCCTATTGGATTGCGTGAATCTAAACTAGTTAAGGTTGATGTTTTATTGAACGGTAATATTGTCGATGCGCTTTCTGCTCTTTTGCACAAGGACAATGCCTACGATATTGGTAAAAAAATGTGTGAAAAGCTTCGGACGCTCATCCCGAGGCAGCAGTTTGATATTCCAATTCAGGCGGCTGTTGGAGCTAAGATAATATCTAGAGAGACCGTTAAGGCACTTCGGAAAGATGTAACAGCGAAATGTTATGGGGGAGATATTTCTAGAAAACGTAAGCTGTTAGAAAAGCAAAAGAAAGGAAAAAAACGAATGCGCCTAGTTGGTAATGTAGAAATACCTCAAGAAGCTTTTATGGCTGTTCTTAAGCTAAACGATTAATTGCCACAGCTTGTCCCTGTCGACTCCAATCCGGAAAGATAAACACTATAAGAAGTTCCTGTGTTTTCGCCATTAACCGATGCGTTTCCGTCGTTTTCTTCGCAAACTTCAAAATTAGGGGTCTGAGGAGAGCTGCAGGTCAAACAAGAAGGGCTGCTGTCTTTTTTACATGATAAGACGAAAGCCGTGGCTATTAGAATGGTAATTAGGTACTGTTTTTTATACATTATTCGTGGTTTCTGAAAACTGAACGCAGATGCTCTTTATTTATTCTTTCTCGTTTAATTCATTTGTCTTTTTCCTCGTTTTTAAAATGGATTCAAGGTCCATTGGCTTTCCGATATATACTAAATGGCTTCCTTTTTCAACCTCGATTCTAGTGCGAACACTTACGATGTCTAAAAACCCTTCTGGGTGTTTTAAAAACAGTGAAATGGCGTCCTCATCCTTTTCAATAATTTTTAAAAGACGTATAAGTTCGTCATGCGAATCTAGAGGAATTTCTTGGATGGAGGGGTATTTATTAGCCACATGAGTAAATTTACTATAGTCGTGTGTCTCAGAAAACAGTTCTTTAGAGGAGGGGGTTTCGTTGGTTTGTAATTCTTCAGAGGTCATTAGTCTATAGGTGCCTGTTTCTCCAAACTCTTTTCCAAAACGGCTTATTGCCTTGGTGTTAATTTCATCACTCCCTGTCATCGCAAGTAAATAACCAACATCGTTTAACTCAATATTATCGGTTAGTTCGACCGAATAAACATCCGCATTAATAGCCTCAAGACCAAGCTCCTTTGCTGTATTAATGTTGAATATGTTCGTGTCTAAAAGAACAACATGTCGATCGTTCTTTTGAAGGTAGCTTGCTATTAATCTTGAGAATTTTGAAGCGCCCACAATTAACACTCCTTCCGGTGTCTTTAAAAAAACACCCACAATTTTCGCAAAAAGCCTTGCTGTGGTCGCGTTTAGGAGAACGGTTACTAGGACAACAGAAAAAACCAAGGGTGTAATGTATTCTGCTCCAGGCTCCCCAAGCAAAACCAGTTTGGTTCCGAACAACGAGGCAATTCCTGCCGCAACAATTCCGCGAGGTCCCACCCAGCTAATAAACAACTTTTCGTTGGTTTTAAGGGGGGAATTTGTGGTGCTTAAAAAGACGCCCAAGGGCCTTAAAATAAAAATGATGACCGCAAGCAGTAGTGCTGTTTGCCAATTAAAAACCAAAAGCATCTCGTCTAAACTAATATTGGCAGCCAAGAGAATAAACAAAATTGAAATAAGAAGCACACTCAACGACTCCTTAAAATAGAGCAGTTCTTTGAGGTTGGGAAGGTTGCTATTGCCCAAAAACATCCCCATTACCACAACCGAAAGCAAGCCCGACTCGTGAGCAAAAAGGTCGCTTTGAACAAAAACTAAAAGCACAACAGAAAGCGATACAACATTAAGTAGGTAATGTGGAATAAGCTTTTTCTTAATTGCCATGTAAAGTGCATATCCTCCCGATATACCAAAGGCAAAACCAATAAGAACAATTTTCCCAAACTCCATGAACGCCTCCCTAGTGTATCCAGCATCTTGGTCTTCTATAGATATAAATTCAAACACCAATACTGCCACCAAGGCGCCAATAGGGTCGATCAGAATCCCCTCCCATTTTAATACTGCCGAGATGTCCTTTTTTAAAGGTATGTTTCTTAAAATAGGTGTTATTACGGTTGGTCCGGTCACAATGATTAGCGCAGAAAAGAGAAAGGAAATCTTCCAGCTTAGACCAAAAACAAAATGTGTGGCGACTCCTGCTCCAACAAAAGTGATAAGGGATCCTAGGGTAATTAATTTACCAATTACAGGCCCCACTTTTGTAATCTCTCCTCGCTTTAATGTTAGTCCGCCTTCGAATAAAATAATTCCTATGGCTAAGGACACAAAATAGAACAGGCTTTCCCCTGGAAAAAAACCTTTTTCTCCATTCCATATGGGTTGTATCCACTGCGCGCCATCTTCAGAAAGAAAGGTAGAGACCGGGCCAACAAACAGTCCAATTAATATTAATGGTAAAATGGCCGGGATTTTAAATTTCCAGGCAAACCACTGAGCAATAATTCCTAAAATGATAATACTAGCTAACGCGACCATTGTTTTTGTTTAATTATTCTATAAAAATAAAAGAATTGTAGAAAAACACGCTCTTCTCTGGGCGATAATTAATAAATAGCCCTTGTTTTTCTTTTAATAAAAAATACTATCTTCCCGTTTCGCAATAAAAACTTATTTTTATTAAAACCATAATTGATTTATTTCTGTTACGTTTATGAGTGACTACAACAACATTCCGTCAAAAGGATTAAGGGGTTTAAAGGAAAATTGGCGCAATGACCTCTCGGCGGCCTTGAGTGTTTCTCTTGTTGCACTGCCCCTCGCTTTAGGGATTGCAGTAGCTTCTGGGGTGTCTCCAATGTCTGGTATATTATCCGCCATTATTGGTGGGGTGGTAACGACATTCTTTCGCGGTTCAAATTTAGCTATTAATGGCCCCGCTGCGGGGTTGATTGCCGCGGTTTTAGGCGGATTGGTTTTGCTTGAGGGTAATATTAATTATGTTTTGGCAGCAATCGTTGTTTCTGGAGCGATACAGATGCTCTTCGGGTTTTTAAAAATGGGGCGTTTTGCAAAGCTTCTGCCCTCTTCGGTACTTCATGGTATTCTTGCGGCTATTGGTGTAATTATATTTGCCAAACAAGCCCATTATGCTCTTGGAACGTCGTCCTCTGCTGAGACTACCATTGGAACACTTGCTGATGTTTTTTACAATCTTCCGAACATAAACCCCTTTGTTTTTTTGATTTCCCTCCTAGGTCTTTTAGCTCTTGTCTTTTATAAAAAAATTAAATACAACTTTATTCGAATTATTCCCGCTCCAATGTGGGTTTTACTTTTAGCGCTGCCCATAGTGTTTGGATTCGATTTCTTTACAGAACACACGATCACTATTTTCGGTTTCGAGTATGGTGTTGGACCCAAGCTTCTTATTGAAATCCCAACCAACCCTTTAGACAGCATCATGCACCCAGATTTTAGCATGATTGGGACAAGCGCTTTCTGGATTACTGTTTTGTCTATTACCATGATTGGGTCTGTAATAACATTGGCAAGTGCACGTGCTGTTGATAAACTTGACCCTTATAAACGTACCACAAACCTCAACAAAGACCTCATCGGAGTTGGTCTGAGCACTATGGTTTCTGGGGCTCTTGGAGGGCTTCCTATTACCAATGTTATTGTTAGGAGCACTGTTAATGTAAACAGCAATGCCAAAACAAAATGGTCTAACCTGTATCACGGCCTTTTTCTTATTCTCTTTGTTCTTATATTGGCGCCACTACTAAGAAGTGTTCCTCTAGCGGCGTTGGCGGCTATTTTGGTCCACACAGGTTTTAAGCTGGCCTCACCAAAGGTCTTTAAACAAGCCTACGATCAAGGGGTTGAACAGTTGCTCTTTCTTAGCTCCACACTTGTTATAACCCTGTTCACGGGGTTGCTTTATGGAATTATTGGCGGAATTCTTGTCACGCTTATATTACAGATGCTTTTGGCAAGGGTTGGCGTCGTTCGCTTTTTCAAGATGATTTATAGATCTGGATCTAAGGTATATCTTTTAGAAAACGGGGTTTATGATGTGAAACTAAAGGGGATTTCTAATTTTCTATATGCTTTAAAACTCGACACGCTTCTTGCAGAGATTCCGAAGGGATCAATGATCCGTATAGACATGTCGCAAACACGCTTAGTTGATCTGTCAATAATGGAAAATTTAATTGAATTTAAGCGAGTGCATGATAATGACGGAGGAGATGTAAAATTAATTGGGTTAGATAACCATGTGGCTTCCTCAAGCCACAACCGCGCTCTAAAAATACTTACTGGTCGTATTAAAAAACGGATTACAAAACGACAAATTCGGTTGCAAAAGATGGCTATTGCTAATGGCTGGACGTTTGACAGAGAGGTTGATTGGAACACGTCTTACCTAAGAAACTTTCGCTTTTTTGACTCTAGGCCTATAGAAATGAAAAGCAACTCTCTCCAGGGCATTGATATTAAAAATAACGCGAAATGGGAAATTGCCGACATTGTCTTTGACGAGGGCGCCCTGCTTGCCCTAGAGGTTTATCAAACGACTGTTCAAATAATTAGGATGCCGTCGAGTATTCCTGCTTTTATTATTGACAAAGAAGGTCTTTTCGATAAGGTTTTTGATAGGGTAAAGGTTTTTTCGGGAGGAAAAGGGGATATTAATTTTAAAAAATATTCTGGGTTTTCTGGTAAGTTTCACCTTAGCGGTAACGATGAGGAGGCTATTAGGTCGTTTTTTTCGGAGGATTTAATTCTCTTCTTAGAACAAAACGAAATTCACCATATTGAAAGCAATGGCGAGGCTCTGATGATATTTAAATACCTTCATAAAGCCCGAACAGATGAGGTAGAGAATATGCTTCGGTTTGGACTCGACTTATTAAAGCACATGCCCTTAAAATCGATCGTATAGGATGTTAAATTCAAGACATGTCTGCGTTTACTCTTAATATTACCTTAACGCCCTTAGACATTTCCTGACCTTTTTGTATTTTGCACATCGATGAAATTATATCCTATTGAAGCAGGTAATTTTAAATTAGACGGCGGCGCCATGTTTGGTGTTGTCCCAAAGAGTCTTTGGTCTAGAACAAATCCTGCCGACAACAATAACATGATCGACATCGCTGCGCGGTGTTTGCTTATTGAAAACGGCAAACAGCTTACACTCATTGACACTGGAATGGGGGACAAACAGAGCGATAAGTTCTTTGGGCACTACGATCGTTGGGGAAGTTTCACCTTAGACAGTAGTTTAAAAAAACACGGTTTTCATCGCGATGATATAACAGATGTTTTTATGACGCATCTTCACTTTGATCATTGTGGAGGAAGTGTTCAGTGGAATAAAAACAAGACTGGATATGAACCCGCCTTCAAAAACGCAATATTTTGGAGTAATGAGCGTCATTGGGATTGGGCGACAAACCCTAATAGAAGAGAAAGAGCATCCTTTTTAAAAGAAAACATTTTGCCTATGCAGGAAAGTGGGCAGCTTAAATTCGTGGGCGACGCAGAACAATCCATTTCATTGGAGGGAAAAGCAGATTTTTTGAAGGTAAAGGAACTAGGCCTCAACATCTTTTTTGCCGACGGACACACAGAAAAACAAATGATTCCTCAAATTAACTTTAAAGGAAAAACCATTGCTTTTATGGCAGATTTACTTCCAACGGCTGGTCATTTGCCTTTGCCCTTTGTAATGGGCTACGACACGAGGCCGTTACTGACAATGCCTGAAAAAGAAAAATTTTTAACGATTGCCGCAGACAACAATTACTATTTATTTTTAGAGCATGACGCTCACAATCAAATAATTACCGTAAAACATACTGAAAAAGGTGTTCGGTTGAACGAATGTTTTACTTTTAACGAACTTTTTAATTAATTATAAGATTTATGAAAATTAGCACCATTTCTCTCATTATTGCTTCCTCAGCTATTTTATTAAGTTGTGGGAGTACAACACCTATTGTATCAACGCCAATAGGAAGTATTGACATGCTTCCATTGAAATCCACCCCACTAACAGATATTCAAACGAAGAGCTGGGGAGCCTTTGATTTGTCGCGAGACACCATTCCTGGGATGAGCGTAGATAGGGCGTATTCAGAAATCATAAAAAACAAAAAAGGTAAAACAGTGATTGTCGCTGTTATTGACAGCGGAACCGACATAGAGCACGAAGACCTTAAAAATGTAATCTGGACCAATAAAGACGAGGTTCCTGGAAACGGAATAGATGACGACAAGAACGGTTATATTGACGACATTCACGGATGGAACTTCCTTGGTGATATCGTCGCTGAAAACATGGAGTACGTTCGCTATATTAGAAAACTAGGCCCCAAGTATGCGGGAAAATCGGAAAGTTCTATTAGCGCTGCTGATCGGAAAGAATTTGCAATATACCAAAAGGCTCAGGCTGAGTTCGAAAAAGAATATCAGGAAATCTTAGGAAATAAAGAACGTTACAAACAAATACTCTCTAGGCTTGAGCCCGCTCATGCAGCAATGTCCTCGAAGTTTGGAAGAGAGAACTATACAAAAGAAGATTTGACCGCTATTGATAGCCCTAGCGACGACGAGCAGCAATTCATTCCAATGCTAACTCAAATGCTACGTTTTGCAGACAGCGTTCCTGAGGTGATTACCCAATTAAACGGTGGGCTCGATTATTTTGGAGGCAAGTTAGAAAGTCATTTCGACACCACGAAAGATTTTAGAGGTGTCTTAAATGACAATCCAGACGATATTAACGACAGCGTCTATGGAAATAATGAGGTTGATGGGCCTACAATAGACAAAGAAGATGTAAAACACGGAACACATGTAGCTGGTATTATTGGGGCAGAAAGGAATAATGGCATTGGCATAAACGGTGTTGCAAACAATGTTGAAATTATGGTGGTGAGAGCCGTTCCTGATGGAGACGAGTATGATAAGGATATTGCGCTGGCAATACGATATGCGGTAGACAATGGGGCAAAAGTAATAAACACTAGTTTCGGGAAGTATTATTCTCCCCACCCAGAATGGGTTTGGGACGCGATTAAATATGCTGCCGATAAAGATGTGCTTATAGTAAACGCGGCCGGTAATGAAGGTCTAAACCTAGATGATGTCCAGGTATATCCAAATGATCAAGAAGGAGCGGGTGTAGAAATAGGTGATACATTTATAACTATTGGCGCCCTAAACACTGCCTATGGCGGCGACATGGTGGCCACCTTTTCAAACTACGGTGTTTCGAATGTTGATCTTTTTGCTCCTGGGGTAAAAATATGGTCAACGACACCATTAAACACCTATGAGTTTCTCCAAGGAACCTCGATGGCAGCACCGGGTGTTGCGGGTGTTGCTGCGGTAATTCGCTCTCAATATCCAAAGCTTTCTGCAAAACAAGTAAAACACGTGTTAATGAGCAGCGGGCTCTCTTCCAAAACACCGGTGGTATTAGGTGGTGACGACAGTAATCAAGCTCCCTTTAACAGCGTCTCTAAATCGGGGAAAATGGTGAACCTATACAACGCTTTAATTATGGCTTCTAAAATCTAAAACCAATCTAAATGAACTATAGGTATTTATTCGCTTTTTTGTTTGTTACGGGGCTCTCGGCTCAAAACAACAACAGTTATTGGCAGCAAAAGGTAGACTATAAGATGGAGATTGATGTGGACGTAGTGTCCTATCAATACACCGGAAAACAAGAGTTAACATACACTAACAATTCACCCGACACATTGCGTCGTGTTTTTTATCATTTATATTTTAACGCCTTTCAACCCGGCAGCGAAATGGATGTGCGTTCGCGAACCATTGAGGATCCCGATCGCCGCGTTAAAGACCGGATTTCAAAATTAAATGCTGATGAGGTTGGTTTTATAAAGCCCACTTCCTTAAAACAAGACGGTAAGCTGTTAACGTATGAAGTGGTTGGGACTGTTCTTGAAGTGGCTCTTAACAAAGAAATTCTTCCGGGAATGAGTACCACTTTTAAGATGGTTTGGGACGCGCAAGTTCCTGAGCAGATTCGCCGTAGTGGGCGAAACAATTCTGAAGGCATAGCTCTTTCAATGGCCCAGTGGTACCCGAAGCTAGCTGAATACGATTTTGAAGGTTGGCATGCAGACCCCTATATAGGAAGAGAGTTTCATGGTGTTTGGGGCGACTTTGATGTTAAAATCACCATAGATGCGGACTATACTATTGGAGGAACGGGTTATCTTCAAAACCCCAATGATATCGGACATGGCTATGAAGCGCCTGGGGAAAAAGCCAAAAGACCGAAAAAAGGAAAATATACTTGGCATTTCGTTGCGCCCAATGTCCATGACTTTACCTGGGCTGCAGACACTAATTATATCCATGATACGTTTCCTGGGCCTAATGGAGTAACACTTCACTTTTTTTATAATAACGACCCAAAAATTATTGAAAACTGGAAAAACTTGCAGCCTAAGGCAGCTGCCTTGATGGCCTTTTTTAATAAAAACATTGGGGCTTATCCATACAAACAATATTCTGTAATACAAGGAGGTGATGGCGGAATGGAATATGCGATGTGTACTTTAATTCGCGGAAATGGTAAGTTTGGCGGTTTAATGGGTGTAACCTCACATGAGATGGCACACTCTTGGTTTCAGTTCTTGCTTGCAACAAACGAATCAAAACACGAATGGATGGACGAAGGATTTACCTCTTATATTTCAGACGAGGCATTAAACGCTGTAAATAAAGAAGGAAAGCCGAACCCGCACGCAGATTCTTATCGTGGGTATTACTACTTGGCCAAAAGCGGTAAAGAACACCCTCAAACCACTCACGCAGACCGCTATGCTAGTAACCGCACCTACGGAATTAGCGCGTACAGTAAGGGCGCGGTGTTTTTAGCGCAACTGGACTATGTAATTGGACATGATTACCTACAAAAGACCTTAAGGCGTTATTTCAATGACTTTTCGTTTAAGCACCCAACACCAAATGACTTTATCCGTTCTGCTGAAAAGGTGAGTGGTTTCGAATTAGATTGGTATTTAACAGACTGGACGCAAACAACAAACACCATTGACTACGCAATAAAAAGCGTTCTTCAAAGTGAAAATAGCACCCAAATTGTTCTTGAACGAAAAGGGTTGATGCCTATGCCTATCGACCTGATAGTAAGATATGAAGATGGTTCAGAGGAATCATACTATATACCGCTTCAAATGATGCGCGGCGAAAAACCAAACCCTAATCCTAATGTAGAGCGGGTTGTCTTAGAAGACTGGCCCTGGGCTTTTCCTGAGTATGCATTTGACATTGACGCGGGTAAAAAAGTTAAAAGCGTCACGATTGACGTGAGCCAACGAATGGCAGATATTGACTTAGAGAATAATACTTTCGAGCAGTAGGCTCTTTGTTACTTGTTTCTGAAACCCCTGTTTCTGTCGGAAACAGGGGTTTTTCTGTGCTAATATTGTATTTTTGTGCTATGGCATTAGGCTTCCCTAAATCTGAAAACTTAAAAAGCAGGACAACAATAAAAAAACTGTTTGACCAAGGGGAATCATATACCTCTTTTCCCGTGAAGCTTATTTATATTCCACAAGACAAACTCAACAAATCAGAAGCCGCATTTGCCGTACCTAAGCGAAATTTTAAACTCGCCGTTAGCCGTAACAGTATTAAGAGACAAATGCGTGAAGGATATCGCCTTCATAAACAATTGTTAACAGCCAGCAACAACATGGGGTTTTCGCTCTTGTTTTTATACCTTGGCAAGGATAAGCCTAAATATGATAAAATGGAAAAAGCTATTGGGGCTTTGCTTGGAAAGCTTGTCGACAAAAACACTTAGCACCCTTTAAGCTCTCTTTGGGCTTAAAAACAAAAAGTCTGTTTAATTAATTCCTAAAAACACACGCTAATCCTTTGCGAGCGTCTTTTGTTAAAGAACACATTATGAAAAAGAAACTGCTTATTCCCCTAATTGCTGTTGGGTTATTTTTTACTACTGTTGGTTTTAAGGGTGATTTTTTTGAAATAGCAAAACAGATAGAGATCTTTACTACGCTATATAAGGAGTTAAACATGAATTATGTGGACGAAGTCACTCCCGCTAATTTAATGGACAAAGCTATTAAAGGCATGTTGATGGATCTCGACCCCTATACGATGTATTGGAATGAGCAACAAGTTGAGGACGCTCGGATTAATAATTCTGGAGTCTATACAGGTATTGGCGCCACTGCGAAAACAAAAAGTGATAGAATTATTATTACAGAGCCCTTCCAGAACTATCCTGCCGACAAGGCTGGTTTAAAGGCTGGAGACGAAATTATAAAAATTGGTTTGATACGCGTGTCAGACTTTGAAGAAGAGGCGGGAGAGCTTCTAAAAGGTGCTCCTGGGTCACAAGTAGAGCTTACTTATTTAAGGCAGGGTGAAACCAAAACAACCACGCTAACTAGAGAGGCAATAGATGTTCGTGCGGTCCCTTTTTACAAGCTAATTAACAACGATATCGGCTACATCGTTCTAACAAAATTTAATCGAAAAACAACAAAAGAAACAAAAGCTGCGCTAACCGCATTAAAAGCTGAGGGAGCAAAGAAAATTATTTTAGATCTTCGAGGAAACCCTGGCGGATTGCTCAACGAAGCAATTAGCGTGGTGAATTTATTTGTTCCTCAGGGAGAGGTTATTACAACTACAAAGTCTGTTATAAAAAAATACAATAAAACATATAAAACAACGCTAGAACCGATAGACACAGAAATCCCGTTGGTTGTTTTGGTAAACGGACGAAGCGCTTCGGCAAGTGAAATTGTGTCTGGAGGTTTGCAAGACCTTGATAGGGCGGTAATTGTGGGCGCGCGAAGTTTCGGGAAGGGCCTTGTACAGCGGCCAAAAAACCTAACCTATGGAACTCAACTAAAAGTAACTATTTCTCGCTACTATACCCCAAGCGGTAGATGTATTCAGGCTCTCGACTATTGGAATAGAGACGAGAACGGAGATCCTGTTAGAAAAAAAACAACCGAATTTAGCTCATTTAAAACAAAAGGAGGGCGAACCGTTTATGACGGCGGTGGAATTCTACCTGATGTAGAGTTAGAGACAGCTGTGTTTAGTCCAATAACAACAGCCTTGTTAAAAGATGATGCTATATTCGATTATTCTACCGAATACCACTATGCTAATGAGATGAAAGACTGGAAAGGGTTTCGATTTAGCGACACCGATTTTCAAAACTTTATACGCTATCTAAAAACGAATAATTTTGAATATAAAACTGAAACAGAAAAGGAATTTGCCCAAGCCCTAAGACACGCTGAAAACGATGATTTAAATAAAAGCATTGCGTCTAGCTATAACGATTTAATGGCCGCTATAGATGTGGCAAAAGAGAAGGCTTTATTATCGAAGAAGGCAGAAATTATGTCTTTATTGAGTGATGAAATTCTAAAAAGATATTTTTATCGCGATGGGTTATATAATTATCAAGTGGAAAACAACCCTGAAATTCTAGAGGCTGTGTCTATATTAAATAATGAAAAAAGATATAATAAAATATTAAAGTAGAGAGGTTTTTACCATGGCAATATGTGGAATTCCATCTTCAAAATATCCCTCCCCAACCTTTTTAAAATCATGGGTTTCGTAAAATTTTCTAAGATAGGTCTGTGCTGATATTTTAATTGTTTCTGTATTATATTGGTCTTTTATCGCCCTAATAGAGGCTTTCATAATATCATGTCCATATCCAAGGTTTCTATATTCAATTCCAACCAGAACTCGCCCAATTGAAGCTTCTTGAAAATAAACTCCTGGAGCAAAGCAGCGCGTATAAGCAACAACCTTATCTTCTTTTTTTCCTATTATATGAAGTGCTTTTGAGTCTTTTCCATCCATGTCTTGATACACACAGTTTTGTTCTACTACAAAAATATCGCTTCTTAACCGCAATAAGTCGTATAATTCAGTAACCAAAAGCGCTTCAAAATTTTTTTCTGAAATTTCCATGGTCAGGTCGTTTTGGTTCATCTTTATTGGTTATTTTATCTCAGTTAATTAGGGAAGAAAGCGTTTTATTAAGTAAATTAAAGTTTCTATATAGTGAACTTTTTTTACAATTCTATTTACATAAACAACTGGTTTTATAGTCTATGGTTATGAGCAGCTTATTTTATCAACCCGTGTTTGATGGCGACCTCCTTCAAAAGCTGTGTTTAAAAAAGTCTCTACCATTATAATGGCTTGTGGGATTGAGGTAAAACGCGCGGGAATACATAATATATTAGCATTATTGTGCTGTCGTATCAAACTAACTATTTCGTTACTCCAACAAAGACCTGCTCTTACATTGGGATACTTGTTTGCTGTCATTGCAACACCATTTGCGCTACCACATATTAAAACACCTAGTGCCACCTCATTATTATTTACAGCTTTTGCTACAGGGCCAGCAAAGTCTGGATAATCTACACTATCTATAGTGTTTGTTCCATAATTAGTAACGTCGTGTCCCAACTTTTTTAATACATCGATAATCGCAAATTTATAATCTGGTCCTGCGTGATCATTTCCTATAGCTATCTTCATTTGATTGTGTTTTTAGCAAATATAGTAATTAGTTTAAGCCTTATTTTTTGTTTCTTAATTCTTAATAAATTGTTTCTGAGTGTTTATTAATAATTTAGTTAACAACTCTGTTCATAGTTATAGTACAGAAAAATAAAAATAAAGTTGCTTAGTAATTATAAATTATGAATAGCAATTAAATTATATAACAACACTTCGTTTTTATCTATAGTTATAATTTACTTATAAGTATTTAATAGATACATCTAAACAAATAACAAACAGATTTTTATTAAATTAATTTAATAATTTAGTTTATTAACATCTGTTAATTAAATAGCTGGGTTCTTTATTATCAAGCGATTTAAACAATTTAAGTTGTTTATAAACTATCTACAATTAAGAACAACTTTTTTTAAAAATATATAAAGAGAAAGTTATTGTAGGTATTAACAAACAATAATAACCATCATTTATTTTTAAAATTTATAAAAGAAAAAAGGTGTTTATAATATAGCTGTTGATAACTGAAAAAACGGAATATTTTAAACTAAAAAAAAGCATCCTCAATAGCGGTTAATAAGGCTTCATACATTTGAATCATACTAACAATAAAAGAAAGTAAAAATCAATAAATGTATTATTGATTCTTGTTTATTTTTATAATTCAAACACAATATTTTCAAAGTTAGTTGTTAATTTCACAACACTATAATAACTTCTAAAACAAAAAAAAGGATTTGAATTAAAGTATATATTATCATTTTATTTGAATGTTATAGAGGTGCTAAATCTTTGTAAATAGACCTATCCTATTGATTTAGAAAGCGTACTTTTGCCAGAATCAATAAATTACAATGCCGAAAAGAAAAATAAAAAACAAAAAACAGCAAAATAACGGATTGGAACAAAGTATTCTTACGATACTACGCAAAGATCATTCTCGTCCTCATAATTACAAACAAATTGCTGGTAAATTAGGTCTTGATGATGCTAGTAGTCGTAATCAGATCATCAAAAAATTAAAAGCTCTTCAAATACAAGGAACTATTAAAGAAGTAGATAGAGGACAATACACCATAGCTACATCTAAAAATTATTATACAGGAAGAGTTGATATCGCTGGGCGTGGACAGGGTTATATTATAGTTGAAGAATTAGAAGATGATATATTTGTTAATAATAAAAATTTAAATAAAGCGTTAAACGGCGATATTGTTGAGGTTTACGTATTTAACCGTAAAAAAGGGGGTAAAACGGAGGGTGAAATTACAAGGATCGTAGAAAGAAAGAAAACAGAATTTGTAGGTACTATACAGGTTCAGGATAATTTTGCTTTCGTTGATGTGACAGACCATAAAATGCATACAGATATTTTTGTTCCGAAGAATAAAATAAAAGATGCAAAAAATGGAGAAATAGTACTTGTTAAAATGGAAGATTGGCCTGAAAAAGCTGATTCTCCTTTTGGGTATGTCATAAAAGTTTTAGGATTACCAGGAGAACATAACACAGAAATTCACGCAATATTAGCGCAATATGGTTTACCCTACGAATTTCCTACTGAAGTAGAAGCGTATGCAAATAGTATAGATACAAGAATTCACCCAGATGAAATAGCACAACGGCGTGACATGCGTAAGGATCTAACATTTACAATAGACCCTAAAGATGCGAAGGATTTTGATGATGCATTATCATTTACGACCTTAGCTAATGGTAATTATGAAATAGGTATTCATATTGCGGATGTTTCACATTATTTAAAAGAAGGTACTGTCCTTGATGAAGAAGCTTATGAGCGGGCAACATCGGTTTATTTAGTAGATAGAGTAGTTCCAATGCTTCCAGAGATCCTTTCAAATGGTGCATGTTCTTTAAGACCACATGAGGAAAAATATACATTTTCAGCAGTCTTTGAAATAAATTCTAAAGCAGAGGTTTTACATAAGTGGTTTGGAAGAACTGTTACCTATAGTGACGCACGCTTTGCATATGAAGAAGCACAACATATTATAGAGAATCCAAACGATAAATCATACAATGTACCAGCCGAAATTTCCATTACAGGAAACGAATATAAGATTGAAAAACCTATTGCTGAAGCTATTCTAGAAATGGATGCGCTTGCTAAAATTCTTCGAAAGAAAAGGATGCAAGAGGGAGCGATTTCATTTGACAAGCTAGAGGTGAAATTTATTTTAAGTGAGGGAGGAAATCCGGACGGTGTTTATTTTAAAGAAAGCAAGGATGCAAATAAACTTATAGAAGAGTTTATGTTACTTGCTAATAGAAGTGTTGCAGCTTTTATTGGAACGCAGTCTCAAAAGAAGACTTTTATCTATAGAGTCCATGACGAACCAGATGATGAGAAGATAGCGGCTTTAGAAAACATAATTAAAAGGTTCGGATATACGTTAGATACAAAAAACCGTAAATCTACCTCACAGTCCTTAAATAAATTATTAAAAGACGTACATGGACGTAACGAACAAAATCTAATAGACACCTTAGCAATACGAACCATGAGTAAGGCGGTTTATACAACCAATAATATTGGTCATTACGGATTGGCTTTCGATCACTACTCTCATTTTACATCACCCATAAGACGGTATCCAGATGTAATGGTACATAGATTACTACAATTGTATTTAGACGGAAAAAGTTCTGCAAATCAGCAGAGTTATGAAGAAAAATGTAAGCATTCGAGTGAGATGGAAAGCTTAGCCTCTAGCGCAGAACGGGATAGTATTAAATACATGCAGGTGAAGTATATGCAAGATCACCAAGAGCAAGAATTTTTAGGTGTTATTTCAGGAGTAACAGATTGGGGTATTTATATAGAAATATCATCTAATAAGTGTGAAGGTATGGTTCGTTTACAAGACCTTCGCGACGATCACTATGTTTTTGATAAAGAACAATACGCTGTGGTTGGTCAAAGATCCAATAAAACCTTTGTGCTCGGAGATGAGGTATATGTAAAAGTAAAAAACGCAGACCTTGTAAAGAAACACCTAGATTTTACAATGTTAGGTCTTCGGCAAGATGTAGAATCTTAAAACAAAGAATGTTTCGATCAAATAACTTTAAACAAAAATATATTTTTACAATCTATGTTTGATGGTTTATTATATGCTGGGTTCTACGGGTTTCTACTAGCGTTTGCTGTAGGGCCTGTTTTTTTTACTCTTATAGAAACAAGCATTACCAAAGGTTTTAAAGCAGCTGTTTTTTTCGACCTAGGGGCAATGTTTGCGGATATAATTTTTATTATAATTGCTTTTTATAGTACAAGTCAAATTCTTGAAAAGGTTAAAGACGATCCGGGTTTATTAATTTTTGGAGGGGCTGTTTTGATAGCTTATGGAATTATATCGTATATCCGCACCGCTAAATCTTTTATAAAAATTGCAAGAGAGCACTATGCCGTAAACGTTAAAAAGAATTTAGGAGGCTTATTTGTAAAAGGATTTTTGTTAAACTTTGTCAACTTTGGTGTTTTGGCTGGTTGGATTGGTACTATAATAATGGCAAATGCCTTAACGACAGCGAAAAACGGTGTTTTTCTATTTTTAACCACCGTGCTTGCAACTTTTTTCCTAACAGACCTCCTTAAGATAACACTGGCAAAGAAATTAAGAAATAAAATGACCCCGCGCTTTACATACAAAACAAAGAAGTGGGTGAGTATTCTTATCATTGTTTTTGGGTCGATTATGCTACTACAGGGAATATTTTCTGATGAAATTCAGAAGGGTATTGAGAGCATTCCAAGCCAACAAAACTAGAAGAGATACACTAAACCTATTGCGCCCAGAAAGAGATGTGCTTAAACAAAAAAACCCCCAGCTTTAACTGAAGGTTTTAGAGGCATCAAGCGGATTCGAACCGCTGTAGAAGGTTTTGCAGACCTCTGCCTAGCCACTCGGCCATGATGCCAAAATCAATGTTTTTATAAGAACCCCCTAAAAAAAGGCTCATTGTGACGTGGGCAAATATAAAAATATTAAAGCTTTAATTCGAATAACTTTTGTTTTTTGTTTAAGCCATTTTTGAGAAGATAAAAAGCAATTATCGACAAGATTTTAATACCACACTAACATCCTCTACATCCCCCCCAATAGGCGGATTTACCTTAGCCACCCTTATCTTAACCGTGTGCACCAAGTCAACTTCTTGAAAAATAGCGTCTATAATTCTTTGTGCAACATGTTCAAGTAATTTTGATCGTTTTTGCATTTCAGTAGTAACGATTTTTTGAAGAAGGACGTAGTCAACCGTGTCAGACAGTTGATCTGAGTTAGCGGCCTGGGTTAGGTTGGCTTTTACTGAAAGGTTTACCAAATAGTGAGAGCCTATTTTACTTTCTTCAACCAAACAGCCGTGGAAGGCATATATCTTGATGTTTTTTAACCGAATTGTACTCATTTGAGTTATTTTTGTAAAGATACAAATCCTGTACGTCACACAAGGGTATTGTTTGTAGCTTTAAACACCTGTCCGAGCGCGGTCGGAGGCGAGTTTGTTTTGAATGTTTAATAACCGCTCGATTGCGCTCGAGCAGACATCAGTTATCATGTCAGAAGAAAAAGAACCACTCAATTTCATTGAGCATATTATAGAGAACGACCTAAAAAACGGAATGGACCCAAAGCTCCTGCGCTTTCGTTTTCCGCCCGAGCCCAATGGCTATCTTCATATTGGACACACAAAAGCCATAGGGATTAGCTTCGGTCTGGGGGAGAAATATAATGCTCCTGTAAATTTAAGATTCGACGACACCAACCCAGCAAAAGAAGAGCAGGAATATGTAGACGCCATCAAAGAGGACATTTCTTGGCTGGGCTACACATGGGACAAAGAACTATATTCTTCTAATTATTTCCAAGAACTGTTCGATTGGGCGGTTTTAATGATAAAAAACGGGAAGGCATACGTCGATTCACAAAGTAGCGAAGCGATGCGGGAACAAAAGGGCACCCCAACTCAAGTAGGAACCAATAGCCCATATCGAGACAGGAGTGTTGAGCAAAACACAGATCTTTTTATGCGTATGAAGTCGGGAGAGTTTGACGAAGGCACTCATGTATTGCGAGCAAAAATTGATATGCAGGACCCAAACATGTTGATGCGCGACCCCTTGATGTATCGAATACTAAAGAAGAACCACCACAGGACCGGAAGTGATTGGTGTATTTACCCGATGTACGACTGGACGCATGGAGAAAGCGATTATATTGAACAAGTTTCTCATTCGTTGTGCTCTTTAGAATTTAAACCCCATAGAAAGCTTTATAACTGGTTTAGAGACGAGGTGTTTGTGTTTGGAAAAGAAACATACCCAAGCTTGCCAAATCAAACGGAATTTGCACGACTCAACCTCAGCTATACCATAATGAGTAAGAGGAAACTATTACAGCTTGTTGAGGGAGGCGCGGTAAACGGCTGGGACGACCCGAGAATGCCAACTATTTCAGGCTTGCGCCGAAGAGGATATACTCCAAATTCGATTAAAAATTTTATTGAAGCGGTAGGAGTCGCTAAAAGAGAGAACATTATTGATGTTTCCTTACTAGAGTTTTGTGTTCGTCAAGACTTAAATAAAACAGCAGTGCGGGCGATGGCGGTGCTTGACCCAGTGAAGTTGGTTATTACCAATTACCCTGAAAATAAAGAAGTGTTTTTTGAAGCAGAAAATAACCCTGAAGAGGAAAGCTCAGGAACACATCAAGTTCCTTTTTCTAGGGAGTTATATATAGAAAAAGAAGATTTTAAAGAGGTTGCGTCCGGCAAGTTTTTTAGACTAACGCTTGGGGGTGAGGTTCGACTAAAAAACGCCTATATTATTAAAGGAGAGTCTGTTGTAAAAGACTCAGAGGGGAATGTTACAGAAATTTACTGTACGTACGATCCGGATAGCTTGAGCGGAAGTGGCACAGAGGCCAGTCTTCGAAAAGTAAAGGGAACCCTGCATTGGGTTTCGATAAGGCACGCGATAAAGGCGGAAGTACGAATCTATGATCGCCTTTTTAACGATGAAGCCCCAGACGGTCATAAAGATAAAGGTTTTATGGACTTTATAAATCCAAACTCGTTAACGGTTTCAGAAATGTTTATCGAGCCCTTCCTGGGGAAGGCTTTACCTGGAGATAGCTTTCAGTTTCAGCGCCTAGGATATTTTAATGTAGACAGGGATAGTAAATCAACACGCCAGGTGTTTAACAAAACCGTGGGTTTACGAGATTCGTGGGCGAAGAAGACTAGTGCTGAGGGTAGTGGGAGTAAGTCTGCACAACTTAGTCAGAAGCAAGGGAATCCACAACAAGGCGGAAACAGGCCGGCAATTGAGGTTATAAAGCAGTTTGGAAAAAAATACACAAACCTTCCGCCCGAAAAGCAAATCAAGGTGAAGGCTGAGATTCAAGAGCTTGCAACGAAAGTGGCCTACGAAGAGTTGCAGCCCTTATTTGCAACCGCCGCAAAAAAAGTGGGAACACGAATTGCCGCAATAATCACACTTGAAGTTTTATTAGCAAATGGCCACAAGAAAACGGGTGAAGTGGAATTGTTCGTTCAAAAATGCGTTGATGACAAAAATGTATTATTAGCAGAAGAAGCGAAAAGGCTGTTATAACGAGAACGCGACCCTAATAGAAACAAGGGTTTACTCTAGTGCCTCAATTCTATCAGCAAATCGCTCTTAAATCTATTTAATAGTTTAGGTCGTCACCCTCCTCAGCTCGGGGTGGTGGTGGGGTTCTGTTTTTTTTATTCGTTATCCCTTTGGCAATATTGTCTATCTTCATTTGTTCCCCAATTTGATTGCTGGCAACAAACGAGGCAATCATATCATTCAACATATTGCTCCCCGCTTGTGGGGAGTTTGGCAATAGAATTAAATTACTATTGGTGTGTTCACCAATAGATTGAAGGGTGTCGTAATGCTGAGTGACCACAATTAAAGCAGAAGCTTCTTGAGAGTTAATCCCAACGTTGTTAAGCACATCTACAGACTCCTCTAGCCCACGAGCAATTTCTCGACGTTGATCTGCAATTCCCTGACCCTGTAAACGCTTGCTTTCAGCTTCGGCACGTGCTTTTGCAACAATTTTAATGCGCCCCGCCTCTGCTTCATATTCGGCAGCTACTTTTTCACGTTCGGCAGCATTAATTCGATTCATTGCCGCTTTTACCTGCACGTCTGGGTCTATATCAGTTACCAGGGTTTTAATAATGTCGTAACCATAATTTATCATGGCTTCGTTCAATTCCGTTTTAACCGCGATGGCAACATCATCCTTGCGCTCAAACACATCGTCTAATTTCATTTTTGGCACTTCGGCGCGAACAACATCAAAAACATACGATGTAATCTGATCGTGTGGGTTTTCAAGCTTATAAAAAGCATCATACACCTTCTCTTTTAAAACTTGAAACTGTACGGAGATTTTGAGACGAACAAACACATCGTCTTTTGTTTTAGTTTCAACCAGCACATCTAACTGTTGTATCTTCAAGTTTATACGGCCAGAAATTCTATCGACAAACGGGATTTTAAACCGAAGCCCAGAATTTCTCACGGCGAGAAACCTTCCGAAGCGTTCAATAAGAGCAGCCGTCTGTTGCTTTACGGTAAAAATTCCTGAAATTAATATAAAGAAAGCGAAAAGAAAAAATGGTATAAGAAAAAGAGTGTAACCCATTGTATTTAATTTTTAATTAGTTTCTTTGATGAAGATACAAAAATAAACCGCCACATTTAGACGCTTAATCTGTTCCTTATATGAGTCTTAAAAAGACACTGCTTGTTACTCTTCTTGCCCTGTTTTTTCAGCAAGCATCGGCCCAACGAAATTTTGATCATTATAACCGCATTGGGATAACAGTAGGGGCGACCTTATTTGACATTAACACCTCCGATCTAACAACAGAACAGGGACAAGGTTTTGAAGGGGGCTTTACAACAAGAGGCGCCTTTAGGGGCCCGTTCGACTTAATCTATGGCCTAAGTTTTTATAGCAATAACATAGGCATTAAAGGGAGTGCAGGGGCAAATGGCGCAGGCGACACACAGCTTATAGGGTATCAAATCCAGGCAGCCCAGCTGGGGCTCTTGGGCAGTTATAATATTGTAAAACACCATTTAAGTCTGGAGTTTGGTCCAGTATTAAACATAAGCGGACAGATGAAGCTTGATTCGGAACGGTATAAGGATTATATTTTGGAGGGCTACAGCTCCTTACGCGCCCAGGATGTTCAGGATATAAGCCCTCTAAACTTTAGAGTTGCCGCAGGCCTTACCTGTGGGTTTGAGTCTTTTCGAGTGAGCGCCTTATACCAATATGGTATAACCAACACCCTAGGCAGGCTAAATGACAAGGGTTTTGAAAAATCGTCGTTTAAAGGGAATAGCGCGACTATTGTTTTTAGCGGAACACTCTATTTTTAGCCTATTTTGGTTATTGCGTTTTCTATACGAATAATTACCTCTTTTTTTCCTAAGACGGCTGCTATATCAAAAACATCAGGGCCTTTCATTTCCCCTACAAGCGCGAGCCTTAGTGGCATCATTACTTTTCCGAACCCCAGTTCTTTAGAAACGACCCAACTTTTAACTTTTTCCGAAATATTTGCTTCGGAAAAATCTTCAGCAGAACTCAATATTTCAATAACTGCCTTTAATATTTCCGGAGTTTCCGGTTTAAAAGCCTTGAGGGAAGCTTTTTCATTATAGTTTTCTGGAGTAATAAAAAAGAAATTGGATTGCCCCCAAAGGTCACTTAGAAAGGTGGCGCGCTCTTTAACCAATGAAACTATTTTTGTCACATCGAGGCTGGTTGTGATGCCTTTTTCGTTTAATACTTCTGAAAATTGACTTGCTAAAATAGTGTCGTCTATTCCTTGGAGGTATTGATGCTGAAACCATTTCGTTTTTTCTGGATCAAATTTAGCGCCCGCTTTATGAACCCTGTCTAATTCGAAAGCAGCAACCAACCCGTCTAAACTGAAAATCTCCTGCTCCGTTCCTGGGTTCCATCCTAAAAACGCGAGCATATTTATAACCGCTTCGGGTAAATAACCATCTTCTCTGTATCCTGAAAAGACAGCTCCATCAGCTGGTTTCCACTCTAGTGGAAAGACAGGGAAACCCATCTTGTCACCGTCGCGTTTGCTTAATTTCCCCTTACCTTCTGGTTTCATAATTAGAGGTAAATGGGCAAACTGAGGCACCTCCCAATTAAAGGCTCGGTATAATAGAACATGCAGCGCCATTGAAGGCAGCCACTCTTCACCACGAATAACGTGTGTTATTTTCATTAAGTGGTCATCAACAATATTTGCTAAATGATAGGTCGGCATTCCATCGCTTTTAAACAAAACCTTATCGTCAAGAACGCTGCTGTCAATCTGCATGCCACCTCGAATGATATCCTGTAGGTGAAGTGTTTCACTTTCAGGAGCTTTAAAACGAATTACGTAATCTGCACCGTCAGCCAACAAACGCTCAACCTCGATAGCGGGCATAGATAATGAGTTTTTTAACTTTAAGCGATTATGCCAATTATAGATGAACGTTTTTCCTTTTGCTTCGTGATCTTTACGGTGAAAATCAAGTTTTTCCGAAGTGTCAAAAGCATAATATGCATTGCCCGATTCAATTAAATCAATGGCATATTGCTTGTATAAATCGTTACGCTCACTTTGTCTGTAAGGGCCACAACCCCCCTCTTTTCCCGGACCTTCGTCATAAGGAATGTTAAGCCAATTAAGGGCATCAACAATATAATCTTCTGCGCCCGGAACATATCGATTTTGATCGGTATCTTCAATTCGCAATAGGAAATCACCTCCGTGTTTTTTGGCGAATAAGTAGTTAAACAATGCGGTTCTTACTCCTCCAATATGAAGGGGGCCTGTAGGACTTGGTGCAAAACGGACACGTACTTTTTGAGACATATTTATTTCCCGCACAGGCGGGAATCTTGTTAATGGTTATACTTAATTTAATCTACGAAAGCGCGAATCTTTTTTTACAGACTCAATTTATTTTAAACGTAGGCACAAAGGTACTAATTATGAAAAAAAAACAGAGCTAATAAGCCTGTTTTTGGCACAAAACGATTGCTGCCAAATGAACAGGTGTTCGTGAGTCAATTATGTTGTTCATAAAACGAATTTAAACGCAACACGCTTGTGAGATAGATTCTGTTTAGGGCTTCATAGCTTCAGGAATCCGCTTATTCATAATTGAGAACCACAAGGGCGGGAGCAAAGCTAAGACCATAGAAGTAGGATAGCCAAAAGGCATTTGCGGACTTGTTTCATGACAATCGAGTAGTTGGTATTTTTTATGAGCTCTATGGTGGTGGTCGCTGTGACGCGTGAGTTCGTAAAGTATGACCCTACCAAGAATATGATTTGAATTCCAGGAGTGTATTTCTGAAACCCTCTCATATCTGCCACTCTTTGTTTTAAGCCTTGAGAGTCCATAATGTTCAATATAGTTGATGGTTTCAAGCAGCACGGCAGCGATAAATCCAACAAGAACAGCGGCGAACATTGCTTGTGTGCTAAAAAGCAAGAACACGAGCAACAAATAAAGCGCCTGTAGCACTAGGTAACACATCATATCGTTTTTGAAACTAAAGAACGGCGCGTTTTCTTTTTTCAATAGTCCCAATTGAATGTTCCAAGCGCTCACATATTGTCTAACCATTGAGGTCACCCAAAAGGAGTATACGGTCTGATTGTACTTAGCGCTTGCGGGGTCTTCGGTGGTCGCCGCCTTTTGATGGTGTCCAAAATTATGCTCAATATAAAAGTGCATATAAAGTGCTGGAAGCAGCAACAGCTTTCCAAGTGTTTTCTCCCACCGTGTTTGTCTGTGGCCTAATTCATGAGCCACATTTATTCCATTGGAGCCCAACACAACGCCAACGGAAAGGGTGAGTCCGGTAAGCTCTGCAGTTGAATAGTTCGCCCAGGGAACGCTCCAAAGAAACCAACCCAATAAACCATAAACCATGGGTAGGTTGAGATATAATAATAGGTCGAAAAAGAGGCTTTTGTTCTTAGCGACACTTTCATTGTTGGAGAGGTTTTCGTTTTGTATTGGCAATATAATTTCGAGTATAGGAATTAGCACAAAAGCGAAGATTGGCGTAAAGAAAGTCCAATAATCACGAAGACAAAGCCCTAACACGCAAGCCAAAGGCATCGAATATGAAACTAAATACTTTAAATCCTTCATGGTTCCAGTATTTTGGAGTAATTTTTGAGGTTGAAATAAATATGTAATTTACGCATAATTTAAAGAGTATATTTCAGAAAAAAAAGCATGAGCATGTTTAACACCATTCAGCAAAAGCTGGAGCAGTTTATAAAAAAATACTATACAAACGAGCTGATTAAAGGAGCCATTCTTTTCTTCGCTACGGGGCTCCTGTATTTTTTGGTTACCTTATTGGTGGAATATTTTTTATGGCTAAACCCCGCCGGAAGAACCCTATTGTTTTGGATGTTTGTTTTGGTTGAATCCGCCTTGTTTGTTAGGTTTATTGCGCTTCCCCTTACGAAACTCTTCAAGTTGCAACAAGGAATTAGCCATGAAGAGGCTTCCAAAATAATTGGGAACCACTTTCCGCAGGTAAACGATAAGTTGCTCAATGTAATTCAGTTAAATCAGAATCAAAGAGAGTCTGAGCTGTTGTTAGCGAGCATTAATCAGAAGGCGGAAGAGATACAGCCCGTGGCCTTTAAAAGAGCGATTAATTTTAGTCAAAACATCAAATATTTAAAATATGCGGCGGTCCCGGTTTTAATTTTTGTTCTAGTAAGTGTTCTGGGTGATGACGATACTTTTTCAAGTAGTTACGACCGAGTGATTCATTACGACATGGCATATGAACCACCAGCGGCATTCTCTTTTTACGTAACCAACACCAACCTAAAGGCTATTGAAAACAAAAGCTACACGCTCAGAATTAGAACGGAAGGGGATGTGATTCCAGAAAACGCAAGTATTCGCTATAACGAGGAGTCGTATTATTTGAAACAAACTGCGCCAGGCACTTTTGAGTATACCTTTTTACAGCCCATGGAGGCAATAAAATTTCAACTTAAAGGAAACAAAGTAAGCTCTAAAGAATATACGCTCGAAGTTATTAAAACTCCCTCGTTATTGGCTTTTGAGATGGTTTTGGATTACCCCGCCTATACAGGAAAGACAGATGAAACCTTAAATAGCACAGGGAGCGCTATAGTGCCTGAAGGAACACGCGTAGTTTGGAATGTAACAGCAAAAAACACAACAAACGTCTCTTTAAAAACAATCGACAGCACCTACCGGTTTTTAGAAAACGATCAGCGGTTTAATTTCCGTAAAGGCATTTATAGGAAGTTGGACTATGCCATAACAACATCCAACGACGAGTTAAAGGATTATGAAAACCTGTCTTACGCGATACGGGTTATTAGGGATGAGTACCCCGAGATTGATGTTCAATCGAAGCAAGACAGTCTTGATGGGCAAGTGATTCATTTCTTCGGAAGGGTGAGTGATGATTATGGGCTTACCAAGTTACAATTGGTTTATTATCCACAAGGAGATGAAAGTAAGATGGAAATGACGCCATTGTCGCTTAATAAAACCAATTTCGACCAGTTCGTTTATTCCTTCCCAGCGAACTTGAACCTTATAGAAGGAAAGGCATACGAATATTATTTTGAGGTCTTCGACAACGACGCGATTCATGCATTTAAATCTAGCAAGTCTACGATATTTTCATACCGTAAATTAACCGAAAATGAATTGGAGAATGAGCAATTACAGGACCAAGACAATTCTATAAATGAGCTAGATAAGACCTTAGAAGAGTTAAGGCAACAAGAAAAGACGTTAGAAGAAATTTCAAAAACGCAGAAAGAAAAAAATGAATTAAATTGGAACGATAAAAAGAAATTAGAAAACTTTATAAAACGACAGAAGCAACAGGAGGAGATGATGAAGAATTTTTCAAAGGAGATGAAAGAGAATCTAGAAAACTTTCAGCCAGAGAATGAGGAGAAAGACCCTTTTAAGGAGCAATTGGAAAAGAGGCTAGAAGAAAACGAAGAGAAGCTTAAGGAAAATGAGAAGCTATTGGATGAATTGGAGAAACTTCAAGAAAAAATAGACAAAGAAGAGCTGGGAGAAAAGCTTGAAAAACTATCTAAACAAAACAAAAATCAAGAAAAAAACCTAGAGCAACTGCTAGAGTTGACAAAAAGGTATTATGTCTCTAAAAAGGCAGAAAAATTGGCAGAAGAGCTTTATAAATTAGGAGAAGAGCAGGAGAAACTTGCAGAGGAGCCTGAAGAAAAAAACACGAAAGAGGAACAAGAAAAACTCAATAAAAAATTTGAAGAATATCGGAAGGAAAAAGAGAAGCTTGATGAAGATAACGAGAAGTTAAAAAAGCCAATGGACATTCCCGACGAGGAAGAAGGAGAGGGGCAGGTCGAGGAAGAACAGCAAAAAGCTACCGATAGTTTAGAGGAAGATAAAAAGGAAGCCGCAAAAGGAAGCCAAAAGAAGGCGGGGAAGAAAATGAAGAAAATGGGAAAAAAGATGGCGGCACAAATGCAGGGGGGTGAAATGGAGACTATGGAAGAGGATGTTGATATGCTGAGGCAGATACTGGACAACCTTGTTGTTTTTTCATTCGAGCAGGAAGCGCTGATGAAGGATTTTAAAAGAACAGATTACAGGAACGCCTTGTTTGGAAAAAAACTAAACGCACAGAATGATTTAAAATTGAACTTTCAACATATTGACGATAGCTTGTTCACACTTTCTCTCCGACAACCAAAGATAAGCGCCCCCATTAATGAAGGGCTTACAGAGGTACAATATAATCTTGATAAAGCTTTAGACCGTTTGGCTCAGAATGAGTTTAACTTGGGTGTTTCGAGTCAACAATATACCGTAACAGGAGCAAATGAACTAGCTGTTTTGTTGAGTGATTTGCTTAATAATATGCAAATGCAGATGGAAGGTCAGGGGTCTGGAAAAGGAAAACCTAAAGAGGGAGAAGGCGAAGGAGGACAGGGTTTTCAGCTACCGGATATCATTAAAAAGCAGGAAAGTCTTTCAGAAAAAATGAAAGAGGGGGTGGAAAAGGGAGAGCAGGGTAAAAAAGGTGAAGGAGAGGAAAATGGCCAAGGTCAAGGCGAAGGTGAGGGTCAAGGCGAAGGCGAGGGTGAGGGTCAAGGCGAAGGTGAGGGTGAAGGTGAGGGTGAAGGCGAAGGTGAGGGCAAGGACGGAAAAGAAGGAGGCGACGGCGACGCTGAAGGCATGAATGGCGAATTATTTGAAATATATAAGCAGCAGCAGCAGTTGCGACAGCAGCTTGAAGACAGGTTGAGCAAGGAAGGGCTTAATGGAAGTGGCGGGGATCTTTTGCGAGAAATGGAAGGTATTGAGCAGCAATTACTGGATAAAGGGTTTAATCAGCGCACCCTAGAGCGAATGTTAAATTTGAAATACGAACTACTGAAGTTAGACAAGGCCGATTTTGAGCAAGGTCAAGAAACAAAACGGGAGTCAAAAACAAATAGAAAGGCATATCAAAACAGGGTAAGAATGTCTCCTGAAGATATAAAAAAGTACTTCAATACTACGGAGATTTTAAATAGAGAGGCCCTACCTTTGAAGCAAGAATACAAGCAGAAAGTGCGGACCTATTTTAAGACTAAGAATGATTGATTTTTCATACCAAACAACGTTTATACTAGCCACGGAATTAGATGTCTCCAAATGGATTGGAGACACACTTGCGGCTGAGGGTTTTGTAGAAGGCGATATTAGTTTTGTTTTTTGTGATGATGAATTCTTGTTAAGCATAAACAAAGAGTTTTTGAGTCATGACACCTTTACCGATATTATTAGTTTTGATTATTCTCTAGACAAGGAGGTACATGGAGAGATTTATATTTCTGTTGAAAGAGTTAGAGAGAACGCAGAAAGTTTCAAATCTGCGTTTATCGATGAGTTGCACCGAGTTATCATTCATGGAATTCTTCACTATTGCGGGTATAAAGACAAAACCGAAGCCGCCTCAACCGAAATGAGGCGCAAAGAGGACGAGGCGCTAAGCAGGAGAAGCTTCGTCTAGGTGATTGAAAACCAAGGAGTTAGTGCGTAATAATCTGATTCCAAGTTATTTAACTTATATTTGCACGCTTAAAAAATGAATCACATTGTTCCACGTGGAACAAATTAAAAGTTATGTTTGAAAAGGAATACGATGTTATAGTAGTAGGCGCTGGACATGCAGGTTCAGAGGCGGCTGCTGCTGCGGCAAATCTTGGTTCGAGTACACTGCTTATTACTATGAACCTTCAAAACATAGGGCAAATGTCCTGCAACCCAGCCATGGGGGGAATAGCGAAAGGTCAAATCGTTCGGGAGATAGATGCAATGGGTGGTTATAGCGGTATAATTTCTGACAAATCTGCTATTCAATTTAAGATGTTGAATAAATCGAAAGGGCCTGCAATGTGGAGTCCTAGGGTTCAAAGTGACCGTATGCGGTTCTCGGAAACCTGGAGAATGATGTTAGAACAAACCCCGAATTTAGACTTTTACCAGGAGATGGTTGTGGGGTTAATGGTTGAGGAAATGAAGGTTGTTGGTGTGCGAACATCACTAGGTTTAAAGATACGGGCACGAACGGTTATCCTAACCAACGGAACCTTTTTAAATGGATTGATCCACATAGGCGAAAAGCAATTTGGGGGCGGACGCGCAGGTGAATCGGCTTCAACTGGAATAACAAAGGAACTTGAAGATTTGGGTTTTGAGTCTGGACGAATGAAGACGGGTACACCGCCGAGAGTGGACGGGAGGTCGTTGGATTTCTCCAAGATGATTTTGCAGCCGGGTGATGAAAAACCAGAGAAGTTTTCATACTCAGACATAACGGCGCCTTTAAAAACGCAGCGTCCATGTCATATGACGCACACAAGCAAGTTGGTTCATGAAATATTAAAGGAGGGTTTTGATCGTTCCCCGATGTTTAATGGATCTATCGATAGCATAGGCCCACGTTACTGTCCTTCTATAGAAGATAAAATAAACCGTTTTGCAGATAAGGATAGGCATCAAATGTTTATTGAGCCCGAAGGTTGGGACACGGTAGAATATTATGTAAATGGTTTTTCCACCTCCTTACCTGAAGACATACAGGCAAAAGCTTTAAGGCAGGTGGTGGGCTTCGAAAACGTAAAGTTTTTCAGGCCAGGATATGCGATAGAGTATGACTACTTCCCGCCCACGCAGTTGAAACATAGCTTAGAAACGAAACGGGTGTCAGGGTTGTTTTTTGCAGGTCAGATTAATGGAACCACCGGATACGAGGAAGCGGGTTCTCAGGGCTTAATGGCTGGAATAAACGCACATCTAAAGGTGAAAGAAGCCGCGCCCTTTATCCTAAAAAGAAACGAAGCTTATATCGGCGTGTTAATTGATGACCTGATTACAAAGGGAACAGATGAACCATATCGCATGTTTACTTCCAGAGCAGAGTATAGAACCTTGTTGCGTCAAGACAATGCAGATTTCAGGTTAACACCTATGGCTCATGAGTTAGGTTTGGCTAGTGATGTTCGTATGAAGAAGATGGAAATTAAGCAGCGCAAATCGGATTCCTTTGTAGACTTTTTTAAGAACACAAGCGTAAAACCAGAAGTGATAAATCCAATTTTAGCGAAGAAAGAATCGGCCTTGGTGGGGCAAAGTGATAAAATGTTCAAGACATTTTCTAGGCCAAACATAACGATGGAGGATATGCGTAAAATTGACGCGGTGGAGGCATTTGTAAAGGAGAATGAATTGGATTATGACGTGCTGCAGCAGACCGAAATACAAGTGAAATATGCAGGATACATTAATAAGGAAAAAAACAATGCAGACAAGCTGAATCGGCTTGAAGGCCTTAAGATTCCCGAAGGATTCGATTATACAAAGTTAAAATCTCTTTCATACGAAGCAAGAGAAAAACTGACAACAATTCAACCAGTAACCATATCACAGGCATCAAGAATAAGCGGGGTTTCTCCCAACGACATTTCTGTTTTGCTAGTTTATATGGGGCGTTAAATTAAATGTTCCACGTGGAACTATTTTCTGTTCACATTGAAAAACAAAAAAACAAATATAAAACTCACAACAAAAGACTTTCTTGTAACAGGTACGTCTTTTGATTTGTTGATTGACCCTAAAAGAGACATGTTGGTTACTTCACCCCAGCCTGAAGCGGGAGATTTGGCTCGATATTACGAGAGCGACTCCTATATTTCACACACAGATTCTAAGGATGGTTTTATAGCTTACTTGTACCAAAACGTAAAGAAATATTCGCTTGCCCTGAAACTAAGATTGATATTGACCCTAAAAGGTTCGCCTGGACTGCTTTTAGACATAGGCGCAGGAACAGGGGATTTTTTAAAGCTGTCTAAGGATAATGGTTGGGACGTTATCGGTGTGGAGCCAAATGAGGGCGCCAGCAAGTTGGCAAAGCAAAAAGGCTTAGAAATACATGAAACTATAGACGCACTGTCTGGGCAAACCTTTGACGTCGTCACATTGTGGCATGTGCTCGAGCATATGCCTGATTTGGAAGCTATAACCCAAAAAATTGAAGCGCTTATTAAGCCAGGAGGTGCGCTAATTGTCGCAGTTCCAAATTTCAAGTCCTACGACGCAAACTATTATAAGAACTATTGGGCGGCGTACGACACGCCAAGGCACCTTTGGCATTTTTCAAAAATAACGATGAGGACGCTATTCTCCTCGTCAATGACACTCGTAAAAATCAAACCGATGATTTTCGATTCATTTTATGTGAGCCTCCTTTCAGAAAAATACAAGACAGGCAACCCTTTTTCAATCAAAGCGCTTCTTATAGGCTTGTGCTCTAACATATCAGGACTGAATACAAAAGAGTATTCATCTCATATATATTGTTATAAAAAGAACACATAAGCGCCTAGAGCGTTTTTAAGCCGTGGTTAAACCTAAGGGAAAGCATTTAGACAAGAGAATTAAAAAACACCCTTAAACAGGTGCTAATAATCGGATAAATTAATAAGCAAAGCTTATTGTTTTTTATTTTACAATAAGAGGATTCTATGTTAGCTCTTTTGTATGAATGAGCCGTGTCAATTTTATAGATAAGTCTGTAAAAATTATTTTAGGGTTTCCGTTTCGTTCAATATGGTATGAAGCATCTTCAAGAGCGGTCGTAATTTCAAAAATATTATTTTGATGGATAAAGGGAGCAAACTTATCAATCGAAAATTTTGCGTCCTTAGACTCAAAAAACAGCAAGCTGTCGGCCTTGTAGTTTTTTAGCAACGCCTGCCTAAACAATTCCATACAATAGGAGATAAACTTCTTTTGAGTTTCTCGACCTTTAGTGGCTATATTTTCACTCCACCCCAAAAGTTCATTAATAGCACCTTTGTTTCCTTTCGCCGCGAAGGCGGTCCGAACCCAAGAAATAAACCATTCTTCAAAAACGAGATCATCACTGTCATTATTAAGGATGTGAAGGGCTTTGTTCAAATCTCCCCCAGCTTGCCGACTAACTTTCTTGGCATTCATTTCTGAAACACCGTGGTCGTTAATCAATCTAGAGGCAATGTTTTCTTCAGAGAGCGCAGCAAAATCAATCTTTTGACATCGTGACCTTATGGTAGAAATGATGTTTTCTTCCGCTTCGGTTAGAAGCAGCAAAAGGGTCTTCTTTGGCGGCTCTTCAACAATTTTGAGTATTTTATTTGAACTTTCCGTGTTCATTCTATCAGCCATCCAAATAATCATCACTTTGTAGCCCCCTTCATACGATTTTAGGGCGAGTGTTTTCAAAAGATCTTGAGCCTCACTTACACTGATATTTCCCTGCTTGTTTTCTATACCAATTGACTGGAGCCAATCAAAAAGAGAGGCATAGGGATTCTTAAAAACAAATGTGCGCCAGGCTCCAGCAAAATTGGCCGAAACCGCCTTCTTTTTTACAGTATCATTCGTGTTTACAGGATATATGAAATGTAAGTCGGGATGGGCAAGCTTTTTTACCTTACCTGCACAAGCAAGATACGATGGGGAACCTTTGCTATGGAGGCTGCACAAAACCTCTTGAGCATAGGCCAGCGCCATAGGCAAGAGACCACTTCCTGTAGCGCCAACAAACAACTGTGCATGCGGGATACGCCCATTTTCAATCGTCTTAAGAAGGTGGGCTTTTAAATGCTTTTGGCCAATTACTTCGGAAAAATCCATAAGCGAAAATAAGCATTTTGAGGACCAAAAAAAAGCTATATTTGCAACTAAAAGAACGCATATGAAAACGGTCAATGACTTCAATTTTAAAGGAAAGAAAGCGCTAATTAGGGTTGACTTTAACGTCCCGTTAAATGAAAACCTAGAGGTAACCGACACCAGCCGAATCGAAGCCGCAAAAGCGACGATTATTAAAATTCTTGAAGACGGAGGAAGCTGTGTCCTTATGTCTCACCTCGGGCGCCCAAAAGAAAACGAGGCAAAATTTTCGTTAAAAAACATTGTTGAAAGTGTTCGAGATATTATGGGAGTAAATGTGCACTTTGCGGGCGACTGTATTGGTAAGATGGCTACAGAAGCGGTTGCAAACTGTGCCCCTGGCGAGATTCTTTTGTTAGAAAATCTTAGATACCATAGTGAAGAGATTGCAGGGGATCGCGACTTTGCCGAAAAACTCTCAAAATTAGGAGATATTTACGTGAACGATGCGTTTGGAACAGCTCATAGGGCGCACGCGTCGACAGCGGTTATAGCCGACTTTTTTCCAGGTCAGAAATGCTTTGGACTCTTATTAGCCTCAGAAATTGAGAATATTAATAAGGTTTTAGGCAACAGCACAAGGCCAGTCACAGCCATCATTGGTGGGGCAAAAGTTTCTTCAAAAATCACGATTATAGAAAATATCCTAGAGAAAATTGACCATCTCATTATTGCTGGAGGAATGGCGTTTACATTTGTGAAAGCACAAGGAGGTAAGATTGGAAACTCTTTGGTAGAAAATGACAAACTAGACTTGGCTTTAGATATTTTAAAACAAGCCAAGGCGAAAGGCGTTGAGGTGCATTTGCCTATTGATTCTGTTGCTGCAGATGCTTTTTCAGAAAAGGCAAACACTAAAGTTGAGCCTATAGATGCTATTTCAGACGGCTGGATGGGGCTGGACGCTGGTCCTGCAACGAACGCGCACTTTGCGGCGGTTGTTTTAGGGTCTAAAACAATATTATGGAATGGCCCTGTGGGCGTATTTGAACTTTCTAAGTTTTCTAACGGAACGATAGCACTAGGTCAAGCAATTACCAAAGCGACGGCTGAGGGCTGTTTTTCGCTGGTTGGAGGAGGAGATTCTGTGGCTGCGGTAAAACAATTTGGTTTTTCCGACAAGGTGAGTTATGTTTCAACAGGAGGCGGAGCGATGCTTGAAATGCTGGAAGGAAAAATACTGCCAGGAATTCAGGCGATATCAAGTTAAACAGATGGTAAGCTATTGACATACAGAAAGTTAATTTTGAAGCTTGCCTTTACATATCATTTTGTTATTTTTAGTAAAATTTTCAGGACCTCGTATTTATAAAGCCTATGAACCCCAAACTTCTTTTGTTGATTTTGTTCTTTTTTTGCGGCATTTTGAGTGCACAAGAAGAGGGAGTTAAAGCTGATTCCCTAAAGGAAAAGCAGCTTCGAATTGTTGATTCTATTCCAGCAATACAAATATCAAATGAGGTGTTGAATACATTTGTAGTAACCAAGATTAATGACACCTTGGTGTTTGCATTGGAAGACATGGCTAATGCCAGAAAATACGATAGCATTTGGTTGAAGCAGCTATACACCTCTGATTTGTTTGAAGAAGTATACGGTCTTGTGAATACTCAAAAATACACCCCAGTACCCTATGAAGAATTACCTACAGAAGTATTGAAGGAGCGATTGAAAGAACTCAATGCTCGAACCCCATTTAATGTTGAATACAACCCCTCTTTGGAATCGGTAATAAAAGGCTATTTAAAAAACAGAAGACAGACAATGGCCAAACTAATGGCATTAAGCGATTACTATTTCCCAATGTTTGAAGAGGCGCTTGACAAACACAACCTTCCTTTAGAAATGAAATACCTCGCTATTGTGGAGTCTGCTCTAAATCCAAGAGCGGTTTCACGAGTTGGAGCAACGGGCCTTTGGCAGTTCATGTATGGTACGGGAAAAATGTTTGGATTGGAAGTGAGTTCTTATGTAGATGAACGTTCCGACCCTGTGCGCGCTACAGAGGCGGCCTGCAAATATTTAGAAAGCCTATACGCCAGTCTAGGGGATTGGGACCTTGCTTTAGCAGCATATAATTCAGGACCGGGAAATGTAGCTAAAGCCATAAGGCGGTCTGGCGGAAAAACCAATTATTGGAATATTAGACACAACTTACCTCGTGAAACAGCCGGATATTTGCCTGCATTTTTAGCAACGATGTATATTTTTGAATATGCTGAAGCGCATGGGTTTGAGAGTAACGGGCCCAGAATTCCTTATATAGCAACAGATACAATTCGGATACAAAAAAGAATTTCTTTAGATCAGGTGGCCCAAGTTGCCAACATAGACATGGCCGAACTGGCGTTTTTAAACCCATCCTACAAACTTGGTATTATACCCGCTGTTAACAATAAGAAATACATGCTCCGCTTGCCTGTTGATGTTGTTGGCAAGTTTCTGTCAAATGAAGATTCTATTTATGCATATGCTGAGGCAGAGTTTGACAAAAGAGAAAAACCTTTGCCCGAATACTTAGTTGAATCTGATAGAATACGGTACCGCGTAAGAAGTGGGGATTATTTAGGTAAAATAGCGACGCGCTACGGGGTTAGCGTTTCTCAAATTAAACGATGGAACGGATTAAGAAACAACAACCTTAAAGTTGGGCAGCGCCTCACCATCCATCCGCGCAAAAGAGTGACACAGCCCTCGAAAAAGGCAAGCAAACCAGCGGATGTTGCCGACGGTTCAATGCGACTTTATACAGTAAAAAGCGGTGACTCTTTGTGGAGCATTTCGCAGAAATTTCCTGGAGTTACTGTGGATAAAATTAAAAATTGGAACGATATTAGCAGTACTAAATTGAAACCAGGAACAAAACTCAAGATTCTAAAAGGGTAGCGCCTTATTAATACTTTACGATGAAATTAATACACCTTACACTATTTTCTCTACTTCTTGTTTGCTCATGCAATGAAAGCGCTAAAAGAGACACTTCTTTTTTACCAAAATCTCTAGGGAAGATCAACACACTTCAGGTTATTATACCTAATGAACTTTGGAACAACAGCGTTGGAGAGGAAATTAGAAATTACTTTGCTGCACCAACAGCGGGGTTACCGCAGGACGAGCCGTTGTTTTCGATGATTCAAATGCCACCAGAAACATATACAGGATTTGCCAGAAAGTACAGATTGGTTTTACACCTGTCCATAGGCGCTGAAGACAAAGTTACTATTGTTCAAGATACGTTTTCTAAACCTCAAACAGGCGCTTTTATTACAGCGAAGACCAAAGAAGGTTTAATGGAATTAATTCAAGCAAATCAAGTTAAAATAATAGAAGCGTTTCGAGCATCCGAAATCACCGAAAGACAGCGAAGAACTTCTGTATCACTTATGAAGCTTGATTCGTTAAAAAAAGACATGGGAGTTACTCTTAAAATTCCATCTGCATATCATATTGCAAAGGCAACCGATTCGTTTTATTGGATTCGAAAAGAATTAAAATCAGGAAGCACAAACATTATTATTTATGAAGTGCCTTTAGAGACGATACACCGGGACAGTACTCAGGTGACCGATATTATAAGAATGAGAGATTCGATAGGTGGAAAACACCTCCCGACTGAAGACGATGGCCGTTTTATTACGGAAGCCGCCTATACTCCTTATTTATTTAAAGCGGAGATTAACGGGAAGCAAGCTTATGAAACCAAGGGAACTTGGGAGGTTAAAGGTGAATTTCAAGCAGGGCCGTTTGTCAATTATGCAGTGAGGGATGAGGCAAATAACAGGTATTTAATCCTTGAAGGGTTTACTTACGCGCCTTCCGCCTCCAAGAGAGACCTTCAATTTGAATTAGAATCAATCTTAAAATCGGCTGTTTTATACTGAAAGCGCAGGCCTAAAAATTAAAAAGCCCACCAATTCAAAGATTAGTGGGCTTTTTAATTTTTAGCACTATGAACTTAAACGGGATTCATGTTAAGTACATTTTACTTTTGTTCGTCTATTTTTTTGTCTTCTACTTCTTCTTCATCTTCTTTGGAAGCATCCTTAAATTCTTTGATTCCGCTGCCCAATCCTCGCATTAGTTCAGGAATTTTTCTGCCGCCAAATAATAATAAAACTACGACCGCTATTAAAACAATTTGCGGCCAACCAATCATTAAGGGTAAAGATACTAAGCTCATTTTACATACATTTAAGAAACAAAGGTAATAAGAAATAGTTATATAGAGCGTTTTCAAATTAAGTTTAGGGCAGTCGTCGATTAGTTTATTTTATATTTGTACCCAGGAACCCTTCAAAATGCAAAAAAAAGAAAAGAGATCTAAGAAAATTAAAAGGAAACTACTGCACAAATATCGGTTCGTAGTTCTTATTGAAGATACTTTTGAGGAACGATTTTCATTCAAGTTAAACAGATTAAATGTTTTTGTATTTGGCTCTGTCATTACATTGCTTTTAATTGGATTTACGACCCTTCTAATAGCTTTCACACCATTAAGGGAGTATATTCCAGGATACTCATCTACCGCACTGAAAAAGGAAGCGACTGCCCTAGCCTTTAAGACTGACTCCTTACAACGAGTAATTACCATAAACCAACAATATGTTTCCTCCATTCGCAAAGTGCTCACAGGCGATGTGAAAACAGTCGACTTTAACAAAGACTCCATATTAGAAGCCGCCAGTATAGATGGATTGCGAATAAACCAGGCGCCATCAAGTGCCGATTCGCTTTTAAGGGACAAAGTGGCCCAGGAAGATAAGTACAACCCTCTTACCGGGACATCTGAGGTTAGTTTTGTGCTCTTTGCGCCAGTAAAAGGAACCATATCTAACAACTATAACCCAAAGGAAAAGCACTTTGCCGTCGATGTTGTAACGACGAAAGATGCCTCGGTTAAAGCAACCGCCGATGGCACCGTTATTTTTGCTGAATGGACAGCAGCCACGGGCTACGTGATAATTTTAAAACATAAAAACAACCTGCTTTCTGTTTATAAGCACAACGCATCATTAAGCAAGGAACAAGGCGAGCTAGTTAAAGAAGGAGAAATAATTGCAACTGTTGGCAATACAGGAGAGTTATCTACAGGACCCCATTTGCATTTTGAGCTATGGAGTAACGGCTACCCAACAAATCCCACTAATTTCATTGATTTTGATTAATTCGATATGTCAATAAAATCCATCGGAGCAAAGGTTTTCGCAAAAATTATAGCGAAGCGCATCAATACATGGGCTAGTAATCCTATTAAGACGCAAAAGAAAGTTTTTGACAAACTTATCTTCGAAGCCAAGGACACTAGCTTTGGGAAAGACCATGCCTTTCGCCAAATTAGCTCTTTTGATAGTTTTGCAAAACAAGTCCCAATTCGAGACTATGAGGAGCTGAAAGGCTACATAGATAGAGTTGTTCAGGGTGAAGCGAATGTTCTTTGGCCGGGGACACCGCTGTATATTGCAAAAACATCAGGAACAACTTCTGGAGCGAAACACATTCCTCTTACCAAGGCCTCTATGCCGACGCACATAGAAGCCGCTAGAAATGCGATTCTTTGTTATATAAATGAAACGGGAAGGGCCGATTTCGTGAACGGTAAAATGATATTCTTACAAGGGAGTCCAAAAATGACCCAAAAGAATGGAATTCAAATAGGGAGGCTTTCGGGAATTGTAGCTCATTTTATTCCAGCCTATTTGCAAAAAAACCGACTGCCTAGCATGGAGACGAATTGCATTTCAGATTGGGAAACCAAAGTAAATGCTATTGTTGAAGAGACCAAAGGAGAGAACATGACCGTAATTAGCGGGATTCCGTCTTGGGTTCAAATGTACTTTGAGAGGCTAGAATCGGCTACAGACAAGCCAGTAGGCTCCCTGTTTAAGAACTTTAGTCTTTTTATTTATGGGGGCGTTAATTATGAACCATATCGCGCAAAATTTAACGCCTTAATTGGAAGGAATGTTGATAGCATTGAGCTCTATCCTGCGAGCGAAGGTTTTTTTGCTTTTCAGGATAAACAAGAAGAAAAAGGCATGCTACTTCAATTGAATAGCGGTATTTTTTATGAGTTTGTAGTTGCGACGTCTTTTTTTAAAAAAAATCCGCGAAGACTAACAATAGGTGAAGTTAAGTTAGGAGTGAACTATGTGATGATTATATCTACAAATGCGGGATTATGGGGTTATAATTTGGGAGATACCGTTGAGTTTACATCGACGCATCCGTATCGCATTATTGTTTCCGGTCGGATTAAGCAATTTATTTCTGCTTTCGGTGAACATGTGATTGGAAAGGAGGTAGAGCAGGCGATTGAATTGGGCATGAAAAAACACAGTTTTTCTATTTCTGAATTTACCGTAGCACCAAAAATAGTGACTAAGGAGGATGCGTTGCCTTATCATGAATGGTTGATTGAATTTGAAACTGAACCGAAAAACCTTGAAAAGGTTGCAGCAGATATTGATGTATTTATGCAAGAACAAAATAGTTATTACAAAGATTTGATAACCGGAAACGTGCTTCAGCCATTAAAAATAACCAAACTAAATCGGGGTAGCTTTAATTCTTTTATGAAATCTCAAGGAAAATTAGGTGGGCAAAATAAAGTGCCGAGATTAGCAAACGATCGCAAAATTGCAGATGCTTTGTTAAAAAGGAATGCCTAGAATAGTACTATATTAGCATTTATATGAAAAAGCTGACTTCACATACACGAACTAGAGCACAAGAAAGCACAGGCGCTATAGAGCGCGTATACACTACCATGCGCCACCTTTTTAACAGAGGTTTTTATAAGCCCATGGGCATTTCTGGTGAGACACTCAGAGAATCATTACTTATTATAAGGCCAGAGATCTATGGCTCAATTGCAGAAGATAAAATAGAGCTCCAAGGGCTGTTATATGCAATAGACCGCCTGCCTGCTGGAATAGAAGAATGTAGGCATATTAATTTAACGAGTGATGAGGGCTATAAAAACTCTCACTTTGAACTTATTATTCCATTAAAACGACGTCGACGTTGCTACCGGATTGATCAGGAGCAGATGAATATTGAAATTACCAGGGGGCGTTCGGAGGTTTATGATATTCTTACACATTTAACGTTCTTATATGTTGAATCACATAAGATAATGAAACAGGTCGTCATAGGTGACTCAGGAAACGTAATTAGAGACTGGAAGAAACTTGAGGAAGCTATCTCTAAGAAAGGGAAGCTCACTCAAAAGGAAAAAGAAAGAGCGCTAACACACACCGCTAATTTTCTTGGAAGAACCTTTGAAGAAGTGAGCTCGGTATACAGTTCTTTTGCGAATGATGAAGACGAGCACCGCTTTTTAAATATTATATACCACTTGGGTAAAGGAGCTATCGATGAAATTAGAGGTCAAGAAAAGCGGATCGTTACTTTTAGCTCTATTCTAAGGGAAAGAATTGGTCATCACATCCATGGTGAAAAATGGGCACTAACCATTAAAAAAACACTAGAAGCAAAAGGACTTTTAAAGCGCCCACTGCATATAATAAGCGCTAATATGCACAGCGTTATGAATACGCTTTTTGCGGAACAGGCGCTGACCTCTGAAATTAAAGACCTGAACACCATGGAAGTTTATGAATTACTAAGCAAGACTGAAAACGCTAATTTAAGAGGGAAGGTGTCTAAGTTTGCTCAGAAACGTGGGATGACATTTATAGCCGATGAAAGTGGAGCCAATATTGATGTTCAAATATTTGACACCAACAAATTAACGCAGCGGGGGCATAACTCTGACGGTAATGATGGCAGTCCAAATGAAAAGCCAGTTATCATTGTTATGGATTATGCTTTTGGCGAGCAGGCCTATGAAACGATGGATGAATTACTGAAACCTTATGAAGGAAAAACCAAGCAACTTCTTAATGTAGTTTCCATTTCGATTATGGGTAAAGCAGGAATATTGGAAGGTGGAAAAGGCGATATAATGATTCCATCAGCCCATGTTTTTGAGGGAACTGCTGATAATTATCCTTTTAAGAACGGATTAAAAAAGGCTGATTTTAAGGACGAGGATATTAAAGTCTCTAACGGCACTATGATAACGGTGCTAGGCACATCATTGCAAAACAGAGATCTTTTAACCTTTTTTCACAACTCGACCTGGGATGTAATAGGACTTGAGATGGAGGGGGCTCATTATCAAAAAGCAATTCAGGCTGCCGCGAAAATACGAGGCAGTATAAGCTCCAAAGTGAAAGTTATGTACGCGTATTATGCCTCAGACAACCCACTAGAAACGGGAAGCACACTGGCTTCTGGCGGACTGGGATCTAGTGGCATAAAACCCACCTACCTTATCACGAAGAATATATTAAAACACATTTTAGAGTAAAGCAAATTCTATAGCTTATTTGACCATCTGAACGGTCTGTGCTATTGGTCTAAATAAACGAGCTGTTGTTATATCATATAGACGGTCATTTTCACGCAACCATATAAGATGTTTCTCATCTTCCTTTATTGTAAGAACTTATTTTCTGAACAATTTATTACAGGGTTTTAAAGTTATAAGACCAGGATTAATGAAACATTCAGGCGCCTTTTTTATTAGAATAGCTTAGGTGTTTTTAAAGAATGAAATTCGTTTTTAGCAAAGTCTTGGAAAGAAGCAAGCTGATTGGCATATAAAACCTTAAAATATTGTAAAAACCAATGATTCCTTTACTTTTGCAGGAGGATTTAGAAATAAAGAGCGCTAGCTAAGATGCTATACCCTTTTAACGTTAAGACAAGAACCTTAATAGAGACCAGTATTCTTGACCAGACTTTAAAAAACAGAGACTAAAAAATAAACGCATACATATGGAAGATAACAATAATGCCGAAATAGACTTGGGACAAGTTTACAGAAAAATAGGAGGCCTGTATAATGGTTTTTTAATTCGTTTTTATAAATCAGCTCAGTTCGTATTTAAAAATTGGTGGATTTTATTGGGCTTAATTATCGGGGGTATTGTTTTAGGTAATTTTCAGGATGCAAATGGAGGCAAAGCAAAGGAAACAACATTAATAGTTCAAATTAATTTTGGAGGGTCAAACTATGTTTATGATGCAATTGATCAATTGAATACCAAAATTAAAGAAAACGACACCTTAGAGTTAGCCGCACTTGGATTTCGAAAAGGAAGCAACCTCTTAATATCTAGTGTCGAAATAGAGCCTATTGTTAACATCGTAGAGATTCTTAAAAAAGCTCCGAATAGTGGAGACAATATGGATGTGTTATTAGAGGCATCACAGTTTGAAGAGGATTTACTCACCTCGGAGATATTTACATCTGAATACAGCTCACATAGAATAATTTTGTCGGCCGCTAGTTCTGCAGACAACACAATTATTAAGAGTTTAATTGATTATCTAAATAGTAACACAATTTTAAATTCTATTAAGAATGTGACAATTGAAAATACAAAACGAAAAATTGAACTCAATTGGCAGAGTGTTGCTTATTTAGACGCAATTTTTAAAATATACGGATCTAAAGTTGCCGTTGACCGCCAGAAAGATCAAATATACTTTAACTCTTTTGGAGTGGAGAACGGAAACATTCACCTTATGTTTAGGGAGAAAAGAAGTATTCAAAACGAAACAGAACTACTAGAGATTGAGCTATTGAAGTACAATAATATAGTTGAGGTGATCAATAGGCCAGTGCTTAAGGTTAAAACAAGCGTGTTTGGCAGCAAGAAATTGACCTACCCGATAGTGTTCGTTCTTGCGTTCTTACTAGTTTCTTTTGTTAGAAGGATCTATAAAAAGGCGAAAAGGTTGGCTGCTGAAAATCAAATTGATTAAGAAAACACTAGTTACCGGAAAGAGAAACATGAAAAAAATCCTGATTGTCTTCGGCACGCGCCCAGAAGCTATTAAAATGGCTCCTTTAGTTAGATCGTTTTTAAACAACCCTAATTTCACCACTAAAATATGTGTAACTGCACAGCATAGAGAAATGTTGGATCAGGTTCTGCATTTTTTTGAAATTACACCAGACTATGATCTTAACCTAATGAAACCAGGTCAGAACTTATATAGTCTTACCGCCGATATAATTGCAGGAATGAAGCCAGTAATGGAAGAAGTAATGCCAGACTACGTATTTGTTCATGGCGATACCACAACCTCTATGGCGGCAGGAATTGCAGCTTTTTACGGTAGAGCAAAAGTGTGTCATGTTGAGGCAGGTTTGCGAACATACGATAGAGAGTACCCTTTTCCAGAAGAGTTTAACAGACAATTAACGGGAAGAATAGCGGATTACCACTTTGCGCCAACAACCTTGTCACAGAATAATTTATTAAAAGAAAACACCAAGGCCGAAACAATATTAGTGACAGGAAATACTGTCATTGACGCCTTATTATTTGGGATTAATAAGGTCAACTCTGAACAGTTTACTGACACTGAAATTGAGGGTCTTAAAACCACCCTCGACTTTGGAAAGAAACTTATTTTAGTTACAGGTCATCGCAGAGAAAATCACGGAGATGGGTTGATAAACATTTGCAATGCATTACGAGAAATAGCAGAGAAGAATAAGGATGTCCAAATACTATATCCAGTGCACCTAAATCCTAAAGTATTGGGCCCAGTGCATGAGCTTCTTTCAGGGGTTAGTAATATCTTTTTGGTAAAGCCTTTGGCATACGCGGCTTTTATTTGGTTAATGGAAAAATCCTTTCTAATAATTACAGATAGTGGCGGTATTCAGGAAGAGGCCCCAAGCCTAGGGAAGCCGGTATTGGTCACTAGAGGCACAACAGAGAGACCAGAGGCTGTTAATGAAGGAACCGTTATCCTAGTTGGAACCAAGACGAAAAAAATAGTTGAGGAAGCCCAAAAGTTATTAAACGACAAAGAATATTATAATTCAATGTCCTTACTTCATAATCCATACGGTGACGGGGAAGCGTCTCAGAGGATTGTGGATTACATAAACAATTTATAGTATGGAAAACAAGCCCACAGTGGTAATGATGGGGTTAGGTTATATCGGCCTTCCGACGGCAGCCTTAATCGCTAGTAGAGGATTAAAAGTTACGGGAGTTGATATTAGACAAAAAGTGGTCGATACTATTAATAAAGGTCAAATTCATATCGTTGAGCCAGATCTTGACGGTTTGGTGCACCATGTTGTTAAAAAAGGCAATTTAACAGCGACAGTCTCGCCAATCAATGCAGACGTATATTTGATTGCAGTTCCTACTCCATTTAAAGAAAACCATGTTCCAGACCTGTCATTTGTAATGGCTGCCACTCGAGGCATACTTCCTACCTTGAGTAAAGGGGCTTTGGTGATACTGGAATCTACAAGCCCAGTAGGTACAACAAGAAAATTGGAGCAATTTATCTATAAAGAGCGACCTGAATTAAAGGGGAATATTCATATTGCGTATTGTCCGGAAAGAGTTCTCCCGGGAAACATCTTACACGAATTAAAACACAACGACAGGGCGATAGGAGGAATAGACGAAGCGTCTACGCGCAAAGCAATATCTTTTTATAAGCACTTTGTAGTCGGAGAATTACACCCAACGAATGCGAAGACGGCAGAGATGGTGAAATTGGTAGAAAATGCATCAAGGGATAATCAAATAGCATTTGCGAACGAACTGTCGATTATTTGTGATAAGGCAGAAATAAATGTTTGGGAAATGATAGCGCTAGCAAACAAACATCCAAGAGTAAATATTTTAAACCCAGGAACAGGTGTTGGAGGTCATTGTATTGCCGTTGACCCCTGGTTTATTGTTTCTGAATTTCCTAATGAGAGTACATTGATTCGAAAGTCAAGAGAAACGAATAATTACAAGACGGAGTGGGTTCTAGAAAAAATTAAAAACTCGGCTCTTAGATTTAAAATGGAACATAAAAGGGATCCAATAATAGCCTGTATGGGGCTTGCCTTTAAACCAGACATTGATGACTTAAGAGAATCCCCAGCCCTTTACGTAAAGGACTCTTTAAAAGAGGAAGGATTTTCAGTAATAAGTGTCGAACCGAACTTAGAATTCGAGCAAAACCCAGAATTGACAGGCGTTTCAGAAGCAATTCAAAAAGCAGATATTATAATATTTCTGGTTGCTCATTCTGAATTTAAGGAGCTGGCCATAGACCCTTCTAAGGAAGTCCTTGATTTTGTGGGTCTAAAGTAAGCCGTGTAGAAGAAAGCGCGTTACTTCTTGGTATTGTTTTATTCCAGAATTGGATTGTCTCGAACGAGTTTTTAGAAAATATAAGGGACGATAGGTGAGATTGGTTTTTTGAAAACGAAATAATTGATTAGGGCTGAATTATTAAAAAAAGGTTCATTTCAGCTCCGAAAAGAGCTTCGTAAAATGTTAATTTTCAGTATTTTATCACAAAATTGATTTTAAACAAACAACAAAATTGTTCAAAAAGGCGGTATATAAAAAGTACATTATTTATGGAAGCTCTATTATTTTCAGTAGAGGCTTAGAATTTATTGTTCTTTTTTTTTCTGCGCATTATTTGACGAAAAGTGATTACGGAGAGCTAGAATATTACAAAAAACTTATAGAGGTTGGCTCATCTTTCTTCGCATTTGGCTTTCCAGCTCTTATTGTAAGCTACACAAAGAGTGATGCTAGTAAAAAGTACTTCCTTCTATTGTCCGTATTATTTGTGTTATTTATTTCTTTGGTTTCAAGTATTTTCATGGGACTAGCAAGCCTAGGGTTTTTAATAATCCCATTCGTTTTTTATGCACTATTTTTCAATGGAGGAATTGTGCCCGCATTTTTGTTGGTGTATAAAGGAAGCAATCAGGCGTCTTATTATAAGTCAATTATTTCTGTCTTATTTTATGCGATTATTCTTATTGCCTTGTATTATTTCGATGTCAAGGGGCAGGCATACATTGTTGTAAACTATATCATTTTACCTTTAGCCGCTCTTTATTTAACATTCTTGTTTTTTAAAGAGGATATTGTAATGCACGAGGTGAAAAAGTACTGGGGCTTATTTAAAAAACTGCTGTTAAGTTCTTTTACGTTGGTCATAAGTAATTTTGCGAATTTAATGTTTTTGTATACAGACATTTTTATCCTTAAGCTCCTTTCGGACCAATCAAACATTGATATAGCAAATTATAGCTTCGCGCTAAACGTTGCAAATATTCTTATGTTAATTCCCTTGACAATGGTACAGGCTGATATTGAGAAATTGAAAAATGACAAGACATACTTTGCCTCTATAAACAGGAAAATTAAGTTTCTAGTCGCTGGGGCAGCCTTACTCCTAATTGTATTTTATTATGTGCTTACCAATGCTGTTTTTATTGACTATAAGGAAACCTATGTTATTTTTGCAATAATATTGTTTGCTAAGATGTTTCATGCCGTAGCAACACTGTATGGCACTAATTTATTAATTTATCGAAAGTTTAGGGACAACTTAAAGATTAACCTATTTATGTTGTTATTGAATATTGTTCTTAGTTACTTTCTTTATATTGAGTTTGATATCGTAGGCGTGGCAATGGGAAGTTTGCTTAGTTTAGCCATAAGATACTTACTCCTTGTAAGAGTAAATAAAAGTTTAACCATAGCAACTAGCAAATAGATATAACCTTTATGAAGCTAAAAGTAACAAAAAAGGCGGTTTCTCAGTTTTTAGTTTTACTGCCTTTTTTATTGATTTTTACCGGTTCTGTTTTTCAGAACACCTACAAAATAATTACAACATTGTGTAAGTTGGCGGGTTTTAGCTACATGATTTTCTATGTTATTTCGAGTGGCAAGGTCAATAAAAATCTTATTTACGTAACAATTCCGTTTATTCCGCTTCTAATGTACGGCATTTTAAACTCGTTCAGCATTAAAGCTGGGATCGCAGATGGATTGAGGTATTTATTTCCAATTGTTATTTTGCATTATGGATATGCGATTAAGGAGCATTTTGGTTTGTTATTGAAGTTTGTAATCGCCTTTGTTGTTCTTAATTTTTTAGTTCAAATCGTAAATTACGCAAATTGGCTCAGAGGGGTCAATCAATGGTTTTATTATACAACGGAAGACGGATTTATACACTTCAATCAGACAGCAGGAATAATGAGAGCAACCGGGACCGTCGTGTTTTTTGGGTTTTTTGGATTCTTCAATATGATTGCTTTTTTCCTGATTAATAAATTTTACCAAGGACCCTACAAGCGTATTTTTCTTGGAATATCTTTATTTGGCCTTGCAGCAAGCCTTTCATACAAGGCTTTTGGCGCGTTTTTTATTGTTTTAATAATATACTATTACAAGCATATATACAAGGTTTTAGCGTCTATACTAATTCTATTATTGGCAATCTTTATCAGTTTTCCAGATAAAATCAACACATTTGGTGAAGACATAATACTTCGTCTTAGTCTTTATGTAACCAAAGGTGACTCAGCGAGAAGCGAGTCGTACCGAGTTATGTTTAATGAGATAGCCGACTTTAATTTATTCGGAAGAGGGGTAGGCGTTTTTGGGGGGCCCGCGTCAACAGACTATGGTTCAACATTCTATAAATTAGTTAGTTTCAACTGGTACGACACAAAGTGGCTTAACCTGGCGACAACCGACACCTATTTACCACACCTCTTTGTCGAATTAGGTCTTGTTGGAGGATTTTCATACCTTTTGATTCTAATAACACCTTTACTTCGAAAAAAAATCAATCAAAAGTATATCATAGTGGCGGTCATCTATTTTTGCCTTTGCTTCGATATGCTCTTCTCGTTCTCATTGAACAACCTAGAATATTTATTGTTCTCTTTGGTGTTTGTGTATCCAATCTATTACTATGAAAATAATAATTTCAAGGTTACAAACAAAGGGGTAGAATAAAATGATGGAAGAAAAACCCAACGTACTTTTTTTTGCTAATATACCGGTTGCAGGAGAACATCGCTCTATTGGTGGCGCTACAGTGTTGGCTAAGAAAATCAAAGACTATCTTTCATTAGATGAGAGAATCAGTTGTCACCATGTGCAAATACGATCGTTTTGGAGAAGTAAATTTCAGCTATTAGATTATTTTATTTGGGCATTTAAATTTCCGTTTTTGATAAGAAAAGTAGATGTAGTTAGTTTTCATGGCACCAAGGATTTTCATTTTACGATTGCCCCTATTCTCTGGGCTTGGGCGAAACTCTGCAAGAAAAAAGTGTGCTATCATTTTTTTGGAGGAAATTTTCATGAGCAATATGATGCATTCCCAGGGTTTATAAAGTGTCTCTTAAGAAAGACAATTTTAAATTCGGACACCGTTTTTTTTGAGACAATTGAAATGCTCAAATATTTTGAAAAACGACATATAAAGAATAGTGTTTGGCTACCGAACTCTAGAGCGGCGGTTCTCAACACTAGAGAACGTAAAGAGTTTCGAAAGAAGTTTGTGTTTATTTCAAGAGTGATACCTCAAAAAGGAATTGGTGAAATAATAGAAGCAGCAAATTTACTGTCGAAGGATTACACGGTCGATGTATACGGACCAATCGATGATCGTTATTATACTGAAAGAGTGTTTAAAAACTCGAATGCAACCTATAAAGGATTGTTGGATCCTAAAGATGTAATTGACAAATTATTTGAATACGATGTTTTGTTGTTGCCCTCTTATTTTTCTGGAGAAGGCTACCCCGGCATTATCATCGAGGCTTTGTCCTTATCAATGCCTGTTATTGCCACTAAATGGATGGCACTGCCCGAGATTATAACCACAGAACACAATGGCATCTTGATTGAAATTAAAAACACAAACCAACTTAAAAATGCCATAACGAGTTTTAATACAGAAAACTACCGTGCGTATAGCAATAATGCACTTGATAGTTTTAAAAATTTTGATAGCGCTATTGTTTTCAACAAAATCATTGAGAGATATCTTCTGTGAATAAAATGAACTTTTTCCCTTCAAATAAAATCCTGCTGCTTTCACTTTTATTAGTTACTGCTTGGTTTGGAATTAACTTTGCTATAAAAGCAAAAACACAATTCTTTCAACTCAATTATGATTGGGACAATGAAATCGAAATCGCTTCAAAAGGCGTTGTAGAGGTAGATTCGGTTTCGTTCAATTATTTGAGGTTTTTTTCTGAGTCTAAAATCAATACGTCTCCTCAGAATACCTACAAATTAATAACAAAGGAAGGCGTTTATTATTTTAGATATGATTATGCATTAATGAAGAATGCGACGACGCAAATAAAGGGCGTTGAGTGGGTTACAGACATTCCCGACACTTATACTGGTGAAGGCGAAATCACCGAAGTGAAACTCTCACTTGTTCAAGGGGAGGGTGAGTCGATTGTTACAATTGGAGATTATAGGCTGAGACAAGGAGAGGCAAAATACTTTAGAAGGTTTCTGGGGGAAATGTTGCCTCTTGTTTTTAAAGGAAGGTTCCATGATGTTTTTAATTACCCTCACGAAGCAATCGACGCGAATACTTCTAAAACACTTACTTCTCAAATTAAAGAGATTCCCATAGCAAATAATTATGTATTGTTCTTTGGCTCAAATGACACATTAATGACATCAGAAGAGATTTCGGAAAATGCCATTAGAATTATCGAGAACATCCATAAGAAAAAAGAGCCTAAACGGGTTTTTGTGATCCTTTTACCACGGTCTACGAATATAGAATACAATAATTTTACATCAAAGTACAATAGGGTTATAGTAGAGGCAATCGGGTCTTTGGAGGTAGAGGTTATTAATACCGAAACCCTATTTTCTAAAAACATTAAAAAATATTTGAGAGAAGACGGAGAATCTATTAGCAAAGACGGCTATTATAAACTAGCTAGTGAAATAGCAAATAAGATAAAATGACAGCCTCTAAAAACATATTAAAACAGCAGGTTTTTTATTGGTTACTCGCCATGGTCGCAATCACACTGCCATTTCCTGGAGATAGTTTGAACTCTCAAGCGATTATTCTTTTGGTCGTTTATTGGCTGTTCTACAATCCGCTAAGAGAAAAAATTCAATTATTAAAGGAGAATAAAGTTTTATTTTTATTGCTGTCAATACCCTTCTGGCTTGCAGTTATTGGCCTTACCTATTCCACAGATTTTGGCGGAGCAATGAGAGGGGTCGAGTTAAGGATTCCTTTTTTGGTGTTTCCTTTAATTCTTTCAACCGTGAAACTGGCATTTGAGACGACACGATATGCACTAAGACAGCTGTTATGGGCAACTTTGGCCGCAACTATTTTTGCTATAATAAAGGTTGGCTACTTTAAAATAAATGGTCTCGGAGACTACTTCTATTACGATAAATTCTCGGAGTTCTTAGAAAAGCATACGACCTACTTTTCACTGATTGCAGTTACCTGCATGCTTTATTGTTTAAATGAATTTTTTCAGTCTAAAAGAAAGAAATACTTTTCGTTAGCAGTATATGTGTTTTTCATATTCGTATTATATATTTTAAGTGTTCGTATCAGCATTGTAGCGCTTCTGATTGGAACGGTCATTCTCTTATTATACCGATTGACATTGAAATATAAAATTATTGGAATTGTTACAATAGTCTTATTGGCGGGTTCAATTTATTTTACTCCAAATTTTCAAAAGAGATTTGAACCGAGCGCAACTGAAAACCTCAAAATTGATGATATAGAATTTAGAAGGTTGCATTGGAAATCGGTTTTGGAGACGATCTCTTATAATGGAATTTTTATTGGAAATGGAACAAGAGGAAATAGAGACTACCTATATTCTAGGTATCAAGAATTCGGAATTACTTCTGCGCATGAAGAGGCGTATAACGCCCACAATCAATATTTGGAAATTTTAATGGAGCAAGGGGTGTTGGGGCTGCTTCCTTTTTTGCTGTTATTGTTCTTTTTAATCAGAAGCGCTATTAAATCCAAGGACGCTCTTGGCATTTCAATTCTTGCGGTTTTTGTACTTTACATGCTCACTGAGTCTATATTAGAGCGGCAAAGCGGAATCGTTCTTTTTTCATATTTGACAACGTTGTTTATCATGTCGAAAGTGGACAGCTTAAAAGAAGGATGATGTTACTTTTTTATGTTTGAACTCTACAGAGAGAGGTCTAGCCTTTAAACTTTTTGCGAAATAGCTAGTTATTCGTATTCTTTTCATTCCGTTTTTTTATCTTCGCCCTACACAAAACAGCTTGGTGCAAACTCTTCATCACATTAACATTCTAAATACCAAAATTCATGACTTAACCATGAATGGCACCCTTGAACTTGTTGAAAACGCTATTGAAAACAAAGAACAAATTCATCACGTGGTTGTAAACGCGGGGAAAGTGGTTCAAATGCAAAAAGACATGCAATTAAGAGAGAGTGTCAATAGCTCTGACATTATCAATGCAGATGGCCAGTCGGTTGTTTGGGCGGCTAAGTTTTTAAACAAGCCAATCAAAGAGCGTGTTGCAGGAATCGACCTAATGCAAAACGTGGTTAAACTGGCAGCTTCAAAGAAGTATAAAATTTATTTTCTTGGTGCAGAGGAAGCTGTTGTTTCGAAAACAGTAGCACACTACTCAAAAGAATTTGGTAAAGAGATTATTGCTGGTTATCGAAACGGCTTCTACCAAGCAGAAGATGAAAAGGAAGTTGTAAACGATATTGTATCGAGCAAAGCTAATATCTTGTTTGTAGCAATCACTTCTCCTAAAAAAGAAAATTTTCTCTACAAATATAAAAATGAACTAACGTCTGTGAACTTCATTATGGGCGTAGGAGGCAGCTTCGATGTAATAGCAGGCAAAACTGAGCGAGCACCTCTTTGGATGCAGGGCATGGGGCTCGAGTGGCTCTACAGGCTTCTACAAGAACCAAAAAGAATGTGGAAAAGGTATCTCATAGGTAATAGTAAATTCATACTTTTAGTTCTTAAAGAGAAATTAAGAACCAAACAATGAGAATTCTTCTCGCTTCCATATATCCGTATACGTTCTTTCTTTTGTATTTGCTCATTCCCTTTGACGAATATATAAGAGCACTTCCTAATATCTTGTTGGGGATTATTGTCATCATGTTTCCATTTATTGTCAAAAAGAATGATTTTAAGAAATTAGGTAAAATACCCGTATTATTATTTTTAGCCTTTTTTGTTTTTTTGGTGTTCAACGCTCTTGTCTTTGGAAGAATTGAAGAAGATTTTTACGTGCTGAAGAAAATAATTATTGCGATTGGGCTTGTAATTCTCTATATACCGGTTGTAGACTTTAAAAAGATCGAGAAGGCAATCATTTTTTCTGCTATCGCGGCTATGTTGTTTTCGATTGTGAATGTCTTTTTATTGAACGACATAAGTTCTTTTGAATTTAAAAATCCAATAAACATATTGCTTTTAGACCTACCCTATCTTGGATTGCTGAGCGTGTTAAGTATATTGGTTTCATATAATGCCTTAAAACCCGGCTTTCATCCAAACAACCAGTTTTATGTGGCAAATATTTTTCTCAACATCCTCTTTATTTTTCTAATGGGTTCGAGAGTGGGTATTGTGATACTGCTAGCTACCTTATTGCTCCGTCAGTTTTATGGGCCGCGCAGGAAACTCAGGCTGCTACTAAGTGCAGGGATACTTACAATAACCTCTTTGGCAGCTTTCTTCGCTACAAATAATTTTGTAAAAAGCTATATGCTAGAGACTGAAATTGTTGGGGAAGCACGATTTAAAGAGAAGCCATTGCATTGGGACTTTAAGACCTTGGTCTGGGATTGTGGGTGTGATTTGGTGGCTTCAGAATGGAGCAGTTTGGCAGGGTCAGGCTTTAGAGCCACCAACATCAAATTGGCAGCCTGTTACAATGAGCGAATAGAAGATAAAGAAACCAAAGCATGGTTTGAGTCACAAAATCTAAATACACATAATCAGTTTTTTGATTTATTTCTAAGTAGTGGTTTGGTGGGAATCTTATTTTTTATTGGAATACTGTTGTTTTTGTTTAAGGAACACCGCAACCAATTCTTTTCTATTGCATCTTTATTAACAATAGTATTGTTTGGATTGAACGAAAATTTTCTACATCGACAAATCGGAGCGTATTTCTTTGGGTTTGTGCTTATTATTCTTTTGAGTAATTTGAAACATACAAAGACAGAAGTCCTTAATAAAAAGTTGGGAGCATTGGAAGATTAGTATAGGAGCAACGAAAATTCGTTAGAAACGACATCAAATCGTATTTTTGCTTGCCCACACATAATTAATAAGAATGTTTTTTAGAGTTCAATAACAAGTGAGTATATGAAAATAACGGTAATTGGAACAGGATATGTAGGCTTAGTAACAGGGACTTGCCTTGCTGAGACCGGAAATGACGTTCTTTGTGTGGATATTGACGACGAAAAGGTTGAAAAAATGCGGAATGGGATTGTACCTATTTACGAACCACACCTCGGTGTTTTGTTCGATAGAAATATTAAAGCCAATAGGCTAAAATTTACCACTTCACTAACTGAGGGACTAGAGCACGGTCTTATTGTCTTTTTAGCCTTACCTACCCCTGAAGACGAGGATGGTGCTGCAGACCTATCGTATGTTCTGAACGTTGCCGAAGAAATCGGAAAGAAAATACAGACATATAAAGTAATTGTAGATAAAAGCACAGTGCCTGTTGGCACGGCAGACAAGGTAAAGGCTGTTGTTGGGAAAAATGCAAAATGCTCATTCGACGTGGTGTCTAACCCAGAGTTTTTAAGGGAAGGTTTCGCCGTAGATGACTTCCTAAAACCGGAGCGTATTATTATTGGATCAAATAGTGAAAAAGCCAACGCCATGATGCTAAAGCTTTACAGCCCTTTTGTTCGATCAGGAAATCCGATTATTGTAATGGATGAGAGATCTGCAGAACTTACTAAATATGCGGCAAATGCTTTTCTGGCAACCAAGATCACTTTTATGAATGAAATTGCCAACTTTTGTGAAAAAGTAGGCGCAGATGTGGATAAAGTTAGGGCAGGAATGGGTTCCGACTCTCGCATTGGAAAACGCTTTTTATTTCCAGGAATTGGTTATGGAGGGTCGTGTTTTCCAAAAGATGTAAAAGCGCTGAGAAAAGCGGGGTTAGACGAAAATTATGATTTTAAACTCTTGAACTCTGTAATTGAGGTCAACGATACTCAAAAGACGATTTTATTTCCTAAAATAGAAGCCTATTTTAATGGACAGTTGACCGATAAGCGAATAGCCGTTTGGGGTCTTGCGTTTAAACCTGAAACCGATGATATTAGAGAGGCTCCCTCAATTTATATGATGACAAGCTTATTGGAGGCCGGCGCAAAACTTACGGTTTTTGACCCTGAAGCGATGCCAAATATAAAGAAGCAATTTGGAAAAAACTTAGACTATGCATCTTCTATGTACGAGGCACTAGAAAATGCGGATGCGCTTTTAATTTGTGCTGAGTGGAGTATCTTTAGAACACCAGACTTTCAAAGAATAAAGGAAGTGCTCAAAACACCTGTTATTTTTGATGGTAGAAATCTCTTTAATCTTGATGACATGGATGCTGAAGGTTTTACATATGTTTCCATAGGAAGGAAAAAAGTGAATATATGAAAAAGAGGATACTAATTACAGGGGCTGCAGGATTTTTAGGATCTCATTTATGTGATAAATTTATTTCTGAAGATTATGAGGTAATTGCAATGGACAACCTAATTACCGGGGATCTTAAAAATATTGAACACTTATTTAAGTTAGAGAATTTCGAGTTTTATCATCACGACATCACCAAGTTTGTCCATGTGCCAGGCACATTAGATTATATTTTGCACTTTGCCTCCCCCGCCAGTCCAATTGATTATCTTAAAATTCCAATTCAGACCCTAAAAGTAGGTTCTTTAGGAACACACAATCTTTTGGGGTTAGCAAAAGAAAAAGACGCAAGGATTCTTATCGCATCTACTTCGGAAGTATATGGAGATCCGTTGGTGCATCCTCAAAACGAGGACTATTACGGAAATGTAAATACTATAGGGCCTCGTGGTGTTTATGATGAAGCAAAGCGCTTTCAGGAGTCGATTACGATGGCCTACCATCGATTTCACGGTTTGGAAACCCGTATTGCAAGAATTTTTAATACCTATGGGCCAAGGATGAGACTCAACGATGGAAGAGTGATTCCTACTTTTATAGGGCAAGCGTTACGGGGAGAAGATTTAACTGTATTTGGCGATGGAAAGCAGACCCGCTCATTTTGTTATATAGACGATCAAATCGAGGGCCTGTATCGTTTGTTATTAAGTGATTATTCGCTTCCGGTTAATATTGGGAACCCTTATGAGATCACGATTTTAGATTTTGCAAAGGAGGTTATTAAGCTAGCTGCGTCAAAGCAAAAAATCACCTATAAAGATTTACCACAAGATGATCCGCTGCAGCGTCAACCAGACATTTCTAAAGCAAAAGAAATATTAAATTGGGAGCCTAAAGTAACGCGAGAAGATGGGATGAGAAAAACATATGATTATTTTAGAAGCCTAACGAAAGAAGAGTTATTGAAAAACGAGCATAGAAATTTTTCAAAGCATAACCGTCAATGAAATTGAATGTTTAAAAAAGGAAGATTTTCAGGGTATCTTAGGCCTTTTTCGTATGTCATTGATTTAACAACGATCAATGTGCTTGCGTATATGTGCTTTTCTGATAATTTTCAGATTCTGAACTTTGTATTTTTCACCTCGATTGCCTGGGTTCTGGTGTCTTTTAGGTCCAGTTTCTATGAAATCTATAGATTTACAGAGGTTGTCAAAATAGTTTCGTTAATTGGCAAACAACTGGTTTTATTTTCGCTTATAGTTTTTGCCTTTTTTGGGCTTTACAATGAGTTGGAAAATGACCCTAAAACAACCCTTGAATACATTGCATTAGTCTTTCTGCTAATCAGTATTTTCAAGTTGGCTATTTATTATTTCCTCAAAAAATTTAGAATACTTCTTAGGGGAAACTATAGAAATACGGTCATCATTGGAAAGAATAAAAAAACAGATCAGTTAGAGCGATTCTTTAATGATAATTTAGAGTTTGGTTACCAACACCAGAAAACCTTTCATATTCGTGGTAAAGATGATGGTAGTTTACAAGATTGTTTTGACTTTGTTTTAAGCAATGAGGTAGATGAAATCTACGCTTCAATAGGAGAATTAACAAACAAAGAACTACTTGAAACGATTGATTTTGCAGACAACAACTTAAAAATCTTAAAATTTCTTCCAGATAATAAGGAAATATACACCAAAAAACTGGATTTCACATATTATGGCTTACTGCCTATCTTATCACTTCGCAAAATCCCTATAGAGGACCCTTTTTCGAAGTTTATAAAACGAGCTTTTGACATCGTTCTTTCGCTTTTAATTATTGTAGGAGTACTTTCTTGGCTGACACCAATTTTAGGAGTGCTTATAAAATTAGAAGGAAAAGGGCCTGTGTTTTTTAAACAAAAAAGAAATGGACTAGACTATAAAGAGTTCTATTGTTATAAGTATCGTTCCATGAAACCTAATCCAAATGCAGACCTCCATCAAATATCAAAAGGAGATCCTCGTGTGACACGTATTGGCAATGTTATTCGGAAAACAAGTTTGGACGAACTTCCTCAGTTTATAAATGTTCTTAAAGGAGAAATGTCGGTGGTTGGACCTAGACCACATATGGTAAGCCATACCTTGATGTACGCAGAGCGTATTGATAAATTTATGGTGCGCCATTTTATTAAGCCAGGCATTACAGGATTGGCTCAGGTGAGTGGTTTTCGGGGCGAAGTAGAAGATGACAATCATATTATCAATCGCGTAAAATACGATATTTTTTATCTAGAAAACTGGTCTCTTTTATTAGATATAAAAATTGTTTTCCAGACCATTTACAATGCCTTACGTGGAGAAGAAAAAGCTTATTAACACGGAGAACAATCCGCTGGTTACCATTATTACACCTTTGTATAATGCGGAACGTTTTATTACTGAAACTATTTTAAGTATTCAAAACCAAACCTACGAAAATTGGGAAGCACTTGTTATTGACGATTGTTCGACCGATTTATCTTCACAAGTTATTGAGAAGTTAAGACGGGCAGATAGTCGCATCCACCTCATTAAAAACGATGTGAATAATGGAGCCGCCCAATGCCGTAACCAGGGAACAGAAGCAGCAAAAGGGGACTATATCGCTTTTTTGGATGCAGATGACCTTTGGCATGAAGAGAAGTTAGAAAAACAACTCCGGTTTATGCAGGCTAATAACTGTGATGTTTCATTTACGAGTTATGTTCACATTGATGAACATTCAAAGCCAATGCACAAAAGAATAAAGGCTTTGGCTTCGTTGTCCTATAAGAAACAACATTCCAATAATTATATTGGAAACTTAACAGGAATGTACAAAGCAATCCGTTTGGGCAAAATAAGCGCACCTAACATGCGCAAAAGACAGGATTGGGCTGTATGGCTCGAAGCAATTAAAAGAAGCAAAAAACCCGCACTAGGGATCCAAGAGGACTTAGCGTATTATAGAATTCATAGGGACTCTATGAGCGGAAACAAATTAGGGCTAGTGAGTCACAATTTTAGTTTCTATCAAAGTCATTTGGGGCATTCCTCGATCGCTTCAGCGTTTTATTTAATGCGGTTCTTCTGGGAATATTTTCTTATTCGACCCAAGCAAATTGAAAGACTATAATTTAGAGATAAACTGCTTCAGTTTTCCGCGATTACTCCTGTCGAGCATTGAGGCTCTTTCAAATTCAATGCTTAAACCATGTTCAAGATATGTAAACGAGGCTTTCTCGATAAGCTGCATTTCTTCCGAAGTTAACTCCCTTTCAGAAACATATATAATTTTAAAAGTGTCTAATGCAATTTGCTCAATCAGAAATTCCTTTACGTTTCCATTATCTTCAATGACACTTTTAGTAACATAGTAGAAGGTCAGCCCAGGAACCGTTTTACCGCTGGGTAGTTTTGCTATATCATTGGTTCGACCCGTGAGTTGCTCTATGATTGGTTTTTTAAAGGTGCTGTTTTTTGCCAAAACTCCAGTGTCGCCAATATCGTACCGTATCAATGGATGTGCTTTGTTATATAGGGAGGTGATACATATTCGACCCGATTGACCGTTGGGTACAGGGGTATTATTTTTATCTAATATCTCAACATAGAGTGCCTCACTATTCACAATAAATTCATCTTCAGAATTTGTAAATGCTATAAGGCCTAGTTCACTTGCGCCATATTCATTGATCACAGGGATACCCAATGTCGTTTTTAATAATTCTTTATCATCGGCATATAACATTTCACTGGTAACAATGCAATATTTTAAACTCGGGCATATGTCTGTAAGAACAATGTTTTTTTTCTTGAGAAACTTTGCAAATAGGACAATAGAACTTGTATATCCATTTATGTAATCGAATTTTTTTCTTCGGAAAGTCTTTAGAAACTGTTCGTTTTTTTCGTCAGAAATATCAAAAATGGAAAACCGATAGCGATTGCCCAAACGATCTTTTAAGCGCTCTTTTTGATATCCAATCGTATCTAAAGGTATTCCGTAAAATCGTGCTTGTAGGGATGTGCTTAAATCAATATTGAACCAACTATAGCGATCTATGAATTCAGCCCATGATAGCGCATGACATGCTTTATCTTTGGCAAAAATAAAAGGATTCCCACTAGAGCCCGAAGTCTTGTTTACATAGCCGTTTTTTGGAGTAAAACCATAGGAGAGGCGCTGAGCTAATGGTTTTTGTAAGTCTTTCTTCTGCATAATAGGAACCTCTGCCCAATTTGACATGGCTTTTTCTCCAACAAAGGATTTGTAGAAAGGATTCTCGCTTAGATGGAAATCAACGATTTCTCTTCTTGCGTCGCAAATGTACTTTTCATATGCTTTCTCAGGGATGTTTTGAATTTTTTTGAGTCGCTTTTTTGCTTCCGCGATGGGAAAACCATTAAATCGTAAAGTGAGTTCAAATAAATTCAAAATGGATATATAGTTTTCAAAGTTACAAACTTTGTCAAAGCTTGACTTTAAATTCGTGTATTCGTAGCAAAATAATTTACTTTTGCATTCTAATTTAATTTACCTTTTAATGAACATTTTAATTTTAGGATCCGGAGGTCGGGAGCATGCTTTTGCTTATAAAATTGCTCAAAGTAATCGTTGTGAAAACATATTCGTTGCCCCCGGAAATGCTGGAACAGCTCAAATAGCAACAAACATAGCACTTTCGGTGACCAACTTTAAAGCTATTGAAAGCTGTGTGATTGCCAATAAAATTGAGATGGTAATTGTGGGGCCAGAAGACCCCTTGGTGGAGGGAATAGCAGATTATTTTTCTGCTTCAAAAGCCTTAAAAGGGGTAATGCTTATTGGACCGTCAAAACAAGGAGCAGCCTTGGAGGGAAGTAAAGAACGCGCAAAGGAGTTTATGACGCAACATCAAATTCCAACAGCAGGATATGCTAGTTTTACGAACGAATCTTTAGTTGAAGGGAAGTTGTTTCTAGAAACACTAAAGGCGCCTTATGTATTAAAGGCAGATGGATTGGCTGCAGGGAAAGGAGTGTTAATACTCAATGATCTTAGTGAGGCCAAACAAGAATTAGAAAACATGCTAGTCCATTCTAAGTTTGGAGATGCCAGTTCAAAAGTTGTGATTGAAGAATTTCTTGACGGAATTGAACTAAGTGTTTTTGTACTTACAGATGGAAAGGGCTATAAAATACTTCCAACGGCAAAAGATTATAAGAGAATCGGCGAAGGGGATGTAGGGCTTAATACTGGTGGAATGGGAGCTATTTCTCCTGTCCCTTTTGTAGATGAGGTCCTTATGAAAAAAATTGAGGATCGCATTGTAAGGCCTACGGTGAACGGTTTGAAAGAAGAGCAAATAGATTATAAGGGATTTGTTTTTATCGGTCTTATTAAGGTGGGAGATGAGCCCTTTGTAATTGAATACAATGTGCGCATGGGTGACCCAGAAACAGAGGTCGTATTGCCCAGAATAAAAACGGATTTAGTAGATCTATTTGAAGCGACGTATTCTCAAGAGCTAGATTTGCTTGACCTTGAATTGGACGAGCGCTCGGCAGCCACAGTAATGCTGGTTTCGGGGGGGTATCCTGAAGGGTATAAAAAGGGGGAAGTAATCTATGGACTAGAAGGTGTTACAGACTCTATTGTTTTTCATGCGGGAACCACAGAAAAAGATCAGAAAGTTGTTACAAATGGAGGCCGTGTTTTAGCGGTTACTTCTTTGGATTCGGACTTCAGAGAAGCCATAAAAAAATCCTATCAAAATATAGAGAAACTATCTTTTAACAGGATGAATTATCGCACCGATATCGGGTTTGATCTGTAGTCGTTATCCTAAAAAGGAATGCGACGTTGAGGTTTTGTCCTCCTCGTCATTGTCATTGAATTTTTTCAATTGACCCATCCAGTAGATAAATGCAACAAATCCAACGAGCATTAATGTCCAAGACATAATATTTGCCAACCACCAATTATCCAATTCAATAGCACGTAGCATATTAAAAGGTACAAATAATACATTTTCAGTAATCGATTGTATTCCTTCAAAAACTCCTTTCCAAGTCATATCTTTATATTTACAACGCAAAAATATAAATTAACCGCTATGCTGACAAGCTTTTTTGGTAAATCTAACCCTATTAATTATCTAATTGTTGCCGTCCTGATCTTAGCAGGTTGTTCTGTCTTCATTTTTAAATTAGAAAAGAACGAATTCACATGGTCGTCTTCACTTGAGAACATTGGCTTTGCTATACTTACTGTTTTCTTAATGCTGTTGCTTGATTTTATTATCCGAAAAAACAATCTCACCAAAAACAACAATTTTGGTATTCTTTTGTTCAGCTGTTTTCTTCTTGCGCTTCCAATGATATTTTTATCACAGCACATTTTAGTGGCTACGCTTTTTCTTTTTCTAGCACTGCGAAGAATTCTAAGTTTTCGATCGGAGAAGCATATTGAGAAAAAAATATTGGACGCTTCGATCTGGATTACCCTTGCTTCCTTCTTTTATTTCTGGAGCTTGCTCTTCTTTCTATTGTTATATTTTGCAGTGCTTCGAAGACGAGACACCGCCGTGAAGGAGATGTTGATTCCAACTGTTGGTTTTACTGCAATGTTCCTAATGTCAATGTGTTATTATTTGCTCGTATCGAACTCCTTTGCCTGGTTGACAGAATGGCGATTACCCGCTAGTTTTGATTTTTCAGCATACAATCAGCTCTCAGTTTTACTTCCAATAACGTTTATTTTTGCGCTTTTAATTTGGTCCGCAATAGCACGGTTTGCGAATTTGAGACATTTACAAAAGAAGGACAGGCCTAATGCTATTGTTGTTCTTGTCTCTGTGTTGCTATCATTAATAATGGGCTTAGCATCAAATGAAAAAACAGGAGCTGAGATGCTTTTTGTTTTTGGACCACTTGTTATTATCATTAGCAATTACATTGAAATTAAGAAGGAATTTTGGTTTAAAGAGGTGATTTTATGGCTGGCAGTCCTGCTTCCAATAGTTGTTTTTCTTTTATAAGCCAGACAGCTTGCGTTAAACAATACCACATGGGGTAAAAAAAGAGGTGTTTTGTCCTTAGACTCTCAATATAATGTTCATCTGCCTGCTGTTCGGTGCCATGTGTTTAATACTTGAGCAAAATATGATATCTTTGCGTTCAAGGAAAAATCAGAATGCCACGACGATCATACTTGGCACTATTGGCGTAAAAACCGCCCAATGAAAACCGGAATAAAATGAACAAAAGAAGCTCAATATCGGCGAGGTTTCTTGAGTTATTAGAATGAAAACTTAAATGAATAAAAAGGATGAAGAGTCCTGGTTTAAGTATTTCAGATAAAATAACAAATAAAAAAAAGAAAGTATGTTTAGCGAGTTAGCCAATAAAATTTTTGCAGAAGTTATAGATACCTATCACCTAAAGAATACGGTCGATCAAGCTTTTTCAAACCCGTATCACAAGGACACGAATCTTTTAGAGCATTTATTGTACAGAAAATGTTGGATTGACACCGTACAGTGGCATTACGAGGACATTATCCGAGATCCAAATATTGACCCAGTCGCTGCACTTACGTTGAAGCGCCAAATTGATGCTTCCAATCAAGATCGTACGGATATGGTGGAATATATAGACAGCTATTTTTTAGAGAAATATAAAAAAACCAAAGCCGATGATGGCGCAAGGATCAATACTGAAAGCCCGGCATGGGGCGTTGATCGCCTTTCAATTTTAGCATTGAAGGTGTATCATATGAACGAAGAAGCGACGCGGGAGGATGCATCAGAAAAACACAGATCGGCATGTCAAGTAAAGTTACAGATACTGCTCGAGCAACGCGTTGATTTAAGCACAGCGATTGATCAATTATTAGCAGATATTGAGAAAGGAACAAAATATATGAAGGTGTACAAACAAATGAAAATGTACAACGACGATGAATTGAACCCGGTATTAAGGAATGTAAAATAAAAGACACGTCTTTCCGGTCCTGTCGGAATAACCAATGAAAAGACCCACACACATCCTTGTAATTCGACTCTCTGCTCTTGGCGATGTTGCGATGATTGTGCCGGTTTTGAGGGTTGTAGCAAAAACATACCCCCAACTGAAGCTCACGGTGGTGTCGAGGGCCTTTTTCAAACCTCTTTTTGATGGGATTCCGACTATTAAATTCTTGGAAGCCGATGTGTATGGAAAACACAAGGGGGTTGGGTTATTAAAACTAGTGAAGGAAGCAAGAATGTTGGAAATCGACGCTGTTGCCGATTTGCATTCAGTGATTCGTTCGAAGGTCGTTACGAGCCTCTTGTGGCTCAGCAGCATTAAAACGGCATCAATCGATAAAGGAAGGGCTGAGAAAAAGGCGTTAACTAGGGCAAAACATAGAAATTTTAAGCAGTTAAAACCGACGCACCAGCGGTATGCCGATGTTTTCGAGAACTTGGCGCTTCCAATAGACTTAAACACACATCATTTTCCAGAAAAGAAACACCTGGGTCCAAACCTCAACGCTTTGATTGGGCCGGCGCCCAAGAAATTAATTGGCATAGCTCCTTTTGCGGCCTTCAAGAGCAAGACCTATCCACTAAAAATGATAAAAGAGGTCATTAAAAAGCTGGACGAAACATCAAATTACCGCCTCTTTTTGTTTGGCGGCGGAAAAAAGGAAAAGGAATTGCTTCAAGAAATAGAAAGTCAATTTGAAAGTGTTACCTCGGTAGCCAATGTCTTTTCATTTGAAGAAGAACTGGCCTTAATCTCCAATTTAGACGTTATGCTTTCCATGGATAGCGGGAACGGACATTTGGCCGCACTCTTTGGAATACCTACAGTCACTCTTTGGGGGGTAACGCATCCTTTCGCAGGGTTTACACCATTTCAGCAGCCGATAGAAAACCAGCTGTTAGCAAACAAAGAAGCGTATCCTTTAATACCCACGTCTGTTTACGGGAATACGTTTCCGAAGGACTATGAAACGGCCATTGCTAGCATCCCTCCTGATGCTATCCTAGAAAGGCTTTTAAAATTAGTTTAGCGCGCATTCACACCACCTCTAGACATCGTCGTAATCTACCGTTAAAGTAGCTGTTGTAGGGTGCGCTTGACAAGTTAAAATTAGACCATCAGCAATTTCTTCATCTGTTAAGATTTGATTTTTTTTCATTTCTGCCTTGCCTTCAATGACTCTTGCAATACAGGTACTACAAATCCCCCCTTGGCAAGAGTATGGAGCGTCAATTTTATTTGCTAATGCAGCCTCTAATATTGATTTGCTTTGAGGCATTGTAAATGTTTCAGTTTCATCATCAACGACAATTGTTATTGATGAATTTCCATCATGTGATTCTACTGATAAATCACCTTCAGAAGCTGTAAAAAGTTCGTAATGAATTTGCTCATTGTTGACTTGGTTTGCCTTCAAAGTTGAGGTGACAACCTCGATCATTGTCTCAGGCCCACAGAGATAGAAATCATGGAAGTTGATGCCTTTAAAGTCATTTTTTAAAAGGAAATTTACAAAAGGGCGGTCGATTCTTCCGAAGTGTGCATTGTCGACCTTCGCTCTGCTGTAGGCATATGTTAGTGTCAAACGGTTAGGATAGGATTCACGTAATTCCTGTAAATCTTTTAGAAACATAGTTCCTTCTTCCGTTTGATTTCCATAAACCAATGAAAAAGAGCTATTCGGCTCCTCTTCTAGTGCGGTTTGGATAATGGATAATACTGGAGTAATTCCACTTCCCGCGACAAATGCTGCATAATTTTTTGAGACCTGAGGGTTCGGGTCTAGCACGAATTTACCTCCCGGGGTCATCACATCAAGTTTGTCACCAACCCGCAGTTGCGAGTTCGCAAATTCTGAAAAAACACCTCCTTTTACTTTTTTAACACCAACTTTGAGTATGCCACTTGATGGATGGCTGCAAATAGAGTAAGCTCTTCGTATTTCATTTCCATTAGATTGGTGCCTAATCGTTATATATTGGCCAGCCTTAAATAAAAATGCTTCTTTTAAATTATCAGGAACGATAAAACGAATTGAAACAGAATTTGAGGTTTCTTGTTTTACTTCCGAAATGGTTAATGTGTGAAATGTGTTCAAAGCGAATAATTTTTTGGCAAAAATACGAAGGAAATTATGTTTAACAGGCATTGAGGGTAGCATTCCTGTTGATTTTTTGAAGCAATAATCTACTAGATACAAAAAAGAAGTGTATTTTTACGGTTCTAACAGCGGTTTATATACTAAAGAGAAAGCTTTTAAGTTAGTATATCATATAAATTGAAAGAATTTTGAACGGCATCTATAAAATTTCATTCGTCTTACTCGCAATCTTGATTTTAGCGGCCTGTGGACGTAAAAAAAACACCTTTCTAAGCAGAAACTCACATGCAGTGGCAGCAGAATTTAATGCGCTGTATAATGGAACTGTGGCCTACGAAAAAGGAAAGGAAGAATTGTCACTTACGTACCGCGATAATTTTTGGGAAATTCTTCCGGTTGAAAGGATTGAGCTGAATGAACAAAACATGCTTCCAGGCGATTCTAAAGATCCAAACTTTAATCGTGCGGAAGAAAAGGCTGTAAAAGCAATACAAAAGCATGCAGTTTATATAGACGGGACCGAGTACAATCCTCAGATAGACGAGGCGTATTTGCTATTAGGGAAATCGCGTTACTATGACTCTCGATTTATCCCTGCCATGGACGCATTTAATTTTATTTTAGACAAATATCCGACGAGTAACAGCATCAATATTGCTAAAGTTTGGAAGGCCAAGGCAAACATAAGACTGAATAATGAAGAGATTGCTCTAGAGAACCTTCAGAGAATGTTTGAAGAGGAATCTCTAGACGATGAAGTGCTTGCAGATGCTTCGGCTATTATTGCACAAGCATACATAAACCTAGACTCTTTGCCTGAGGCATTGCCTTTTATGAAATTGGCTTCAGAAAAAGTGCGGAATAATGAGCTAAAAGGAAGGTACGCGTTAATAAAGGGACAAATATATAATCGCTTGGGCTATAAAGACAGTGCAAATATTGCATTCGACGAAGTAATCGATCTGAATCGTAAATCGCCAAGGGTCTATATGATTGTCGCGCATATTGCAAAAGCTAAAAACTTCGATTATGACAATGAAGACCGCACCGCATTATTAGAGTTGCTCTGGGATTTGGAGGATAATCGTGAAAACCGCCCATATCTTGATAAGATTTACAATCAGATGGGTGAGTACTACAGAAATATTGACAGCACAGAAAGAGCCGTTGAATATTACAATGCCTCTATTGCCTCTTTTAACGAAGACAGGGTGTTACAAGCGATTAATTACCAGACATTGGCAGAGATAAATTTTGATGATGCGGAGTATAAAAGAGCAGGGTCTTATTACGATAGTACGCTTACTAACTTGGTGGAAAACACCCGACAATGGAGGCGAATTAAGAAGAAAAGAGAGAACTTGGATGACGTTATAAAGTATGAAGATATTGCAGCCATTAACGACAGCGTCTTGCGAATTGCCATGATGAGTGAGAGCGAACAGCTAGCGTTCTTTACAGCATATACGTCGAAACTTAAGGCCGCTGCCGTAAAGGATTCGATCGCTAAAGTAGAGTCAGTCCAAGAAATTGGAAACAATGAATTTTATAAAAAAGAAAAAAAGGGGGCGTCGAAACAGCCAGGAGGAACTTTTTATTTTTATAACTCCTCTACAGCTTCTTACGGTAAGGAAGAATTTAGAAAAATTTGGGGCGATAGAAAGTTAGAAGATAATTGGAGAGTTTCAAGCATGCAAAATGCATTGGGAGCGGGAGGCATTAGTGATGTGGAGGCTGCAGAACAACTTCCGATCGCTGAGAATGTCATGTTCAAGGTAGAAACATATCTTTCGCAAATTCCAACAGATCAAGTCGTACTAGATAGCATTGCCAAGGACCGGAATTTTGCATACTATCAATTAGGGTTAATCTATAAAGAAAAATTTAAAGAATACAATCTTGCTTCGAATCGATTAGAAAAACTCCTTTCTTACAGCCCAGAAGAACGGTTGGTTTTACCTGCCAAGTACAATTTATACAAGATCTATGGGGAATTAAATAACGAAGCGTTAGTCTTACAATATAAGAATGACATTTTAACGAATCACAGTGACTCACGCTACGCAGAAATTTTAAGAAACCCCAACACGTCATTAGCTACCGATGAGTCTAGCCCAGAGTTCAAGTACAAAAAACTATACGAAAACTTTGAAGCATCGAAATACCAACTAGTCATCGATACCTGTGACGAGTACATTACCATCTATAATGGGAATGATATTATCCCGAAATTAGAGTTGTTGAAAGCGACCGCTCTTGGGCGCCAACAGGGTTACGAAGTGTATAAAAAAGCATTAAATTTTATTGCGCTTAATTATCCAAATAGTGATGAAGGAAAACAAGCTCAGGACATTTATTCAAATGTTCTTACGCGTTTAGCAAGTAAAGAATTTATCGCTGATGAGAGCAGCGAAAGTTTTAAATTGGTATATAAATACAGTGAGACTGAAACCGAATTGGCTCAAGAAATGCTAGAAAAGTTAAAGAAAGCCGTTGTATTTTTTAAGTATGACTTTGATGTCTCAATAGACTATTATACGCCCGAGGTACAATTGGTAGTCGTGCATGGTTTGAACTCAAAACTTGGCGCAAGAGGGTTTGGTCAAGTGATGTCTGAGCATAAGGATTATAAAATCAAAAAGCCATATGTTGAAGTAGCTACCGAAAATTATAAAATTATTCAAATACACAAGAACTTCACAGATTACCTGGATTATAGAAAATCCGGCCCTAAAAACGAAGCAAGGGGTTTAGGGAAGTCTGAACCTCAAAAATAAGGTGTTATGTTTTCAGAAAAGAGAGAGAAAAGCAGTGTGAATCCGATGACCAGTCAAAACCGTATAAACGAGGGGACAAATATTGTCGGAAATATTAAGTCCAAAGGATTTTTTAGAATTGATGGTGTTATTGAAGGCAATGTTAGTACACCTTCAAAAGTTGTTTTGGGCAAAACAGGTTTCATAAACGGAACGCTCACTTGCGAAGATGCAGATATAGAAGGTAAGATAATCGGCACGTTAAACATCAATAATACATTAAGTCTTAAAGCGACTGCTTTTATTGAAGGCGATGTGATGGCTGGCAAACTAGCAGTTGAACCAGGCGCAACCTTTAACGCCTCTTGTAGCATGAAAGGCACGAAGAAGGCTCATCAGGAACCGCTACCTGTCTTGAAAAACAAGGAATCCGTAAAACCTCAAAACCACCCTTTTGACAGAGCTCAAAGAATCCAAAAGAAAGAAGACCAACCGTCTTAACCGCTACGCACGTTTTTCTGGCATCGCATTTCAAATGGTTGTGATCATCGTTTTTGGGTCGCTTGGAGGGGTTAAATTAGATGAGATATACCCTAACGGGTATTCAGCTTTTACGGTAATATGTAGTTTAGCGTCGGTAGGCATTTCCATGTATTATGTTGTACGACAAGTTAACTCAGTAAAAGAAAAGTAATCCTTATGCTTAAAGACATCGTTAATTTTTCCCTTAAGCTGCTAGGATTTAGTTTGTTGCTGTGCGCTATTCATTACTACATATATAGTAACTTCTATTCTGAGGCAGTACTTTATTTGCCGATCTGGGGGATCTATGTGTTTAATTTTGTTTTAGTGTTGGCGGTATATGGACTAATGAATCATAAGGCATCGACCGATGAATCAAAAGTATACAATACCTTCTTAATTTTAACCATAGCAAAAATGGCGTTAGCCATCGTCTTCTTATTGCCGCTTTTTGTCGGTAAGTCTGAAAATTCTACCATTGAGGTGATTAACTTTTTCGTCGCCTATTTTCTTTTTTTAGGGTTTGAAATAAAAATGCTTGATAAATTTCTAAAAGACGCACAAACAAAGTAATTTTTGGTTTGTCAGTTTATTTAATGTTCTTACATTTGCACCAAATTTCAGGAACGCAAAAGAACGATATTGAAAACAATACATTTTACTTCCATTAAGAACCTCATTATAGGGGTGTTTTTTATTCTAGTAGCTACCACGTCTACTTTTGCAGCTTCATCTGATTCTGAAGAAGAAGAATTCGACGTAACAAACATGATCATGCATCACATTAAAGATGCACATGATTTCCATATCATGGATTGGAATGGGCACGCCGTGTCGATTCCATTACCTGTTATCTTATGGACCGAGAATGGCCTGGTAACGTTTATGTCTAGCGAGTTTCATCACGATGATATAGGAAGTGTCGTTGTTGAAAGAAACGGTCAGAAATTTGTAAAGTTTCACGAGGAAATATATTATGCTTCGGAAGGACCTAATGCAGATGGTTCATATGTAACTATGAATGCAGATGCGCATCCGCAGAACGCACACCCAATGAATTTTTCCATTACGAAGCTGGTCTTTTCAATGTTCCTTTCTATCCTACTCTTGCTTTGGATTTTTGGTCTTTCAGCACGAAGGTATGATGCCGACGGAGTACCAAAAGGCATTGCTAAATTTACAGAACCACTAATCGTGTTTATTAGAGATGAGGTGGCGATTCCGAACATAGGAGAAAAAAATTACAGAAAATTTATGCCATTTCTATTAACCTTGTTCTTCTTTATTTGGATTAACAACGTAATGGGCTTGGTTCCTTTCTTTCCGTTTAGCGCGAATTTAAGTGGAAACATAGCGTTTACAGGTGTTCTCGCGATAATTACCTTTGTCATAACGACAGTCAACGGAAATAAAGATTATTGGAAACATATTTTTTGGATGCCAGGCGTACCAGTGCCGATGAAATTATTTTTGGCGCCCATCGAATTTATTGGAATTTTTATTAAGCCTATATCGCTAATGATTCGTTTGTTTGCGAACATTACGGCAGGCCATATTATTGTATTGAGTTTAATCTCATTAATATTTATAGCAAAGACAGCTTGGATATCACCAGCCTCTGTTTTCTTTGCGGTTTTTATAAGTCTTATTGAGGTTTTAGTAGTTGCCATACAGGCATATATATTTACCATGTTGTCAGCGCTATACATAGGGTCGGCAATGGAAGAACATGAACATTAATTAATCTTTAAATATTTACACTATGAGTTTAGCATTAATTCAAGACGTAGCAAGTTACGTTCCTTTTGCAGCAATTGGAGCTGGTTTAGCAGCTATTGGTGCCGGTATCGGTATTGGTAGAATTGGTGGATCGGCAATGGACGCTATTGCGCGCCAGCCAGAAATGCAAGGGAAAATTCAGTCTTCTGCAATTGTATTAATCGCCTTCGTTGAGGCGGTTGCACTTTTTGCAGTGGTTGTATCACTTATTGCGAAGTAAAGAAAACTAGGCGCAACGGTTGGTTGCGCCAGTTTTTAATTTAAGTATTAAGAAATTTAAAAAATATAGAAATGGATTTAGTTACTCCAGATGTAGGATTGTTGTTTTGGACATTTATTTCGTTTGCCATTTTATTTTTTCTTCTGAAAAAATTTGCATGGAAGCCAATTGTTGGAACTGTAAATGACAGAGAAAAGTCGATCAAAGAAGCATTGGCGTCTGCTGAAGCGGCAAAACTTGAAATGCAAAACCTTACTGCCGATAATGAGCGTATCTTAAAAGAGGCTCGAGCAGAAAGAGAAATGATGATGAAGGAAGCACGAGAGATTAAGACAAAGATGATCGCTGATGCTAAAGAGGAGGCAAAAGAGTCTGCAGATAAAATGATCGCACAAGCGCAATCAGCTATAGAAAGCGAAAAGAAAGCAGCAGTAGCAGAATTAAAGAGTCAAGTAGCTTCATTATCTATTGAAATTGCTGAAAAAGTAATGAAAAGTGAACTTTCAGATTCAGACAAGCAATTAAAGTTAGTCGAGGATATGTTGGGTAAGGCCACATTAAACTAATAAAGAAATGAGTAGTAAAGCAGCAATACGTTACGGTAAAGCGGTCTTACAGCAGGCTAATGAGACGAAAGTCGCTGAAGCCATGTTCGACGACATGAAATCTGTCTACGCTACCATACAAGGCAGCAAAGAGTTGCGTTCTGTGCTTAAAAGTCCAGTGGTAAAATCGAATGATAAAAAGGAGGCTTTGCTCGCGATTTTTGAAAACGAATCAACAACAACAAAGCGATTGATACAGGTGTTAGTTGATAACAAACGAATAGCGCTCCTTGGCGATGTAGCATCTAGTTATATTGATCTATACAATGAATCTAAGGGTGTAAAAGTAGCCAAGGTTATTACGGCTGTAGCCCTTACCCCAGCACTTGAAGAAAAAGTATTAGCGAAAGTAAAAGACTTAACAGGAAGTACAAGCGTTACACTAAACAAAGAAATTGATCCTGCAATCATAGGAGGTTTTATACTTCGCGTAGGAGATTTACAATACAACGCGAGTATTGCAAATCAATTAGGAAATATTAAAAGAGAATTTAGTAAATCATTATAAAATGGCAGAAGTTAAACCAGCTGAAGTTTCAGCAATTTTAAAACAACAACTTTCAGGCTTTGAAGCAACAGCTTCATTAGACGAAGTAGGAACTGTATTAACTGTAGGGGATGGTATTGCTCGTGTTTACGGACTAGCAAACGCACAATACGGAGAACTAGTTGAATTCGAAGGAGGTCTTGAAGGAATCGTATTGAATCTTGAAGAAGATAATGTTGGAGTTGTATTGTTAGGACCTTCCAAGGGAATTAAAGAAGGAGCTACAGCAAAACGAACACAACGTATTGCATCTCTTCAAGTAGGAGAAGGAATTGTAGGTCGTGTTGTAAACACACTTGGAATACCTATCGACGGAAAGGGACCTATCTCTGGTGAAACCTACGAAATGCCATTGGAGCGTAAAGCACCAGGTGTTATCTATAGAGAGCCAGTTACAGAGCCATTACAAACGGGAATTAAGTCTATTGACGCAATGATACCAGTAGGTAGAGGTCAACGTGAGTTGGTTATTGGTGACCGTCAAACAGGAAAAACAACGGTTTGTATTGACACCATTCTAAACCAAAAAGAATTTTATGATGCTGGGGTGCCAGTATATTGTATTTATGTAGCAATTGGTCAAAAAGCCTCAACCGTAGCGAACATCGCGAAAGTACTAGAGGAAAAAGGAGCACTTGCATACACTACAATTGTTGCCGCAAATGCATCAGACCCTGCTCCAATGCAAGTATATGCTCCTTTCGCAGGTGCAGCAATTGGGGAGTACTTTAGAGATACAGGTCGTCCTGCTTTAATCATCTATGATGATTTATCTAAGCAAGCGGTTGCATACCGGGAGGTATCTTTATTATTAAGACGTCCACCAGGACGTGAAGCATATCCTGGGGATGTATTTTACCTTCACTCTAGACTGCTAGAGCGTTCTGCAAAAGTGATCAACGATGATAGTATTGCAAAGGAAATGAACGACCTTCCTGAAAGTCTTAGGCCTTTGGTAAAAGGGGGTGGTTCTTTAACCGCACTTCCTATCATTGAGACACAAGCAGGTGATGTATCGGCATATATTCCAACAAATGTAATTTCGATTACGGATGGGCAAATCTTCTTAGAAAGTGATTTATTTAATGCGGGTGTTCGTCCTGCGATTAACGTAGGGATCTCAGTATCTCGTGTGGGAGGTAATGCACAGATTAAATCCATGAAGAAAGTGGCAGGTACGTTAAAATTAGACCAGGCACAGTTCCGAGAATTGGAAGCATTTGCTAAATTTGGTTCTGATCTTGATGCCGCAACAATGAATGTAATTTCAAAGGGGCAACGGAACGTTGAGATCTTGAAGCAAGCCCAAAATGATCCATACACAGTAGAAGATCAAATTGCAATTGTGTATGCGGGATCTAAAAACTTGCTACGTGATGTGCCTGTTGAAAAGGTAAAAGAATTTGAAAGAGATTTCTTGGAGATGATGAATGCGAAGCACAGAGATTCTTTAGATACCCTAAAAGCTGGAAAACTTACAGATGAAATAATAAGTGTTATTACAGCTGTAGCTGCAGATTTATCTGCTAAATATAAAAAGTAATTAGATGTTAGCTTTGAGCGGTTTGTTTTTGAAAACGAACCGCTCAAAGTACAATTTCAATTCTAAAACAGAATGGCGAATCTTAAGGAAATTAGAAACAGAATATCATCGGTAGGATCAACGATGCAAATAACCAGTGCCATGAAAATGGTATCGGCTGCTAAGTTGAAAAAGGCCCAAGATGCTATTACGGCAATGCGTCCTTATTCTGAAAAGCTGACTGAACTATTACAAAACCTAAGCGCCACTTTAGGCAGTGATACTGGAGGTGTTTATTCAGAGCAGCGTGAAGTGAACAATGTATTAGTTGTTGCTATCTCATCCAATCGTGGGCTGGCGGGTGCTTTTAATAGTAACATTGTGAAGCAGGCTAAAGAATTGGCTGGAGTTACCTATGCTGATAAAAAAGTAGACTTCTTTACAATTGGTAAAAAAGGAAATGATATTTTATCCAAGACGGGTAATGTTGCTGAAAACAACAATGCTATTTTTGATCATTTGTCTTTTGAAGCTACTGCCGAAATTGCCGAAAGGTTGATGGAATTGTATGCCAATGGATCTTATGATAGAATCGTTGTAGTATACAATAACTTTAAAAATGCTGCTACTCAATTTGTTTTAACGGAACAGTTTTTGCCGATTTTACCTCCAAAGGAATCGGAAACTACATCAGCAGCAGATTATATCTTTGAGCCTAATAAAGTAGAGATTGTAGAAGGGTTAATTCCGAAGAGTTTAAAAACTCAATTGTTTAAATCGATTCGTGATTCTGTGGCAAGTGAGCACGGAGCACGTATGACAGCCATGCATAAGGCGACAGACAATGCAACGGAGTTAAGAGACGAACTCAAATTACAATACAACAAAGCACGTCAAGCAGCAATTACGAACGAAATTCTTGAAATCGTTGGTGGAGCAGAAGCGTTGGCAGGATAGTATTATAATATTCTGGCGCCGTGTCAAGCTTGGAACAATCCCAAGGTGTTTTAAAGGCCGTATAAGGTCTACTTTAGCCAAGACCTAATGGTTTAAGGAAACACTAAAAAAGATGCTAAAAACAGGTCGAAACCCTTCTTCCTTTTATGCTTTGATGTATTGTCTTGCTATACAATCTTAAATTCAATACTTTTACCATACAAACCTACTCAGTATTGAGCGTTTTTAAAAAACTCTTTCAGCAAACCTTTATTTACGGCTTGGCAACGGTTTTACCGCGAGCTCTAGGTATTGTGTTGGTCCCACTTTATACATCAGAATTAGCGACCTCGGCTTTCGGGATCTATGCGACCTTGATGTCTTACCTTATCTTGGGAAATGTTTTACTCTCTTATGGGATGGAAACAGCCTTTTTTCGATTTATCAATAAGGACGCTTCAAAAAAGAAGGTTGTGCAATCTACGGCCCTCACCTCACTAACAGTATCCACCTTTGTTTTTGTTTCAATGCTACTGTTGATTAGAGAACCGCTCGCAAGTTTCTTGGAGTTTAAAGTGGATTATATTCTGTACGCAATATTCATTCTTGCCTTAGATGCCCTTGTTGTGCTCCCATTTGTTTGGCTGCGAGCTAATGAGCGGCCGTTACGCTATGCAATTATTAAAATTTTCAATGTCCTTGTGAACTTGGGGTTCAATCTGTTTTTCTTCTTAATACTCCCTCAATTGGCCTTAAACGACTCTAGTTCTTTTTGGGCGACTATATATTCTGAAGAAAATAAAATAGGCTATGTTTTCATTTCTAACCTGATCGCAAGTGCTGTGACCTTATTGGTCGTATCCCCCTTGTATTTTAATATAGGCTTTAAGTTCAATGCGGTCATTTGGAAACAAATGATCAAGTATTCTTTCCCCGTTTTAATCGCTGGAATTGCTTTTTCTATCAATGAAGCCTTCGATAAGATCTTACTTAATTATTTGCTTCCGCAAGATATAGCCTCCTCCGAAGTAGGTATTTATGCTGCCTGTTACAAGCTAGGCGTATTTATGACCTTGTTTGCCACGGCATTTCGTCTTGGGATTGAACCTTTTTTCTTTAATCATTCCAAAAATGCAAAGGCCAAGGATACTTACGCAACAATAACCAAGTATTTTACCATTTTCGGCTCTTTTATGATGCTTTTTATAATTGTATATCTTGATTTTTTTAAGAGACTCTTAATTAAGGATAGTGATTATTGGGCTGCGGTATCTATTGTCCCAATTATCTTATTGGCAAATTTATGCCTTGGGATATACCACAACCTTTCCGTTTGGTATAAGGTAACCGATCGCACGAAGTTTGGCGCATATATTTCTATTGCTGGAGCCGTGATTACCTTGATTCTTAATTTTGCGCTCATCCCTAGTATAGGTTATGTTGGATCGGCGCTTGCAACATTGGCAGCGTATGGAACAATGATGATCTTGTCCTATTTCTTCGGAAGAAAATATTATGCAGTTCCTTATAACGTAAAGAGTATTCTTGGTTATATGGCCCTCGCCACTGGGTTTTCAATCGTATCATTTTACGTCTTCGACAGAAATTTAATGATAGGAACCACTTTATTATTGGTATTTTTGTTATTGATTTATTTCAATGAAAAAGAAGATATAAAACGGATATTGGCAACATAATAAAACTTGAAATGTTAGGCTAGTTTATGAAAATAAAAATTATTAATACATCGGAGCATCCCCTACCATCTTATGAAACAATGTTTTCTGCAGGAATGGATTTGAGGGCGGCTTTAGTAGAGTCATCGACACTAAAACCATTGCAAAGAGCAATCGTAAAAACGGGATTGTTTTTAGAGCTGCCAATTGGTTATGAAGCACAGGTTAGACCTCGGAGTGGCCTTGCCGCAAAAAAAGGAATAACCGTTTTAAACGCTCCAGGTACAATAGATGCTGATTATAGAGGTGAAATTGGCGTTATTTTGGTAAATCTATCGAATGAAGATTTTACCATTGAAAATGGGGAGCGAATCGCACAATTGGTAATTGCAAAACACGAGCGCGCGAACTGGGAAGAAGTAGAGGTTCTGGAAGAAACTGATCGCGGTAGCGGTGGTTTCGGAAGCACTGGGTTGAAATAGCTATTCCTCAGTTTGAATATAATACCAGAAAAAATGAAGTTGAATCAATAAAACATCCGCTTTAGCGGGCTGCATATGAAAATAATTGTCCCAATGGCCGGGCGAGGATCTCGTCTAAGACCACATAGTTTAACTGTACCCAAACCATTAATTCCTGTAGCAGGAAAACCGATAGTACATCGATTAGTTGAAGACATTGTAAAGGTGTTGAATCAGGATATTGAGGAAATTGCATTTATTTTAGGAGACCCAGCGTTCTTCGGGGATGATGTCGTTAAAAGTTTAGAAGAGCTAGCCGTAAATCTAGGCGCGAAGGCCAGTATTTATCGCCAATTAGACCCACTAGGCACTGGTCACGCAATTATGTGTGCCGAGCCTTCTCTTTCTGGACCCGCAGTGATTGCATATGCAGATACGCTAATTCGAGCCGATTTTAATTTAGACAAAGAGGCAGATAGTGTTATATGGACTAAAAAAGTTGATAATCCAGAGGCTTATGGCGTTGTGAATTTAAACGAGCAAGACGAAATAACCGAACTTGTTGAAAAACCTGAAGTATTCGTAAGTGATCAGGCTGTTATTGGCATCTATTATTTTAAAGAATTGGGTGATTTGAAAAAGGAGCTGCAATTCGTTTTGGATAACAACATAATAAACGGTGGAGAATATCAAATTAATGATGGTATTAAGCGAATGATGCAAGACGGGAAAACGTTTAAAACAGGTGCTGTTGAAGAATGGATGGACTGTGGAAACAAAGAAATTACTATTGAAACAAATCGACGGATGCTAGGCTTTTTATCTGAAAGCAATGAACCTTTGGTTGCAGATAGTGTAGTACTAGAAAATGCCAAAATTATTCCTCCTTGTTTTATTGGGAAGGATGTAATACTCCGAAACAGCACTGTTGGACCTCATGCTTCCATTGGAGAAGGAACGGTAATTGAAAACAGTAACGTTAAAAATAGTATAATACAGACACAATCTGTTATTCAAAACGCTACCTTAGACAATAGTATGATAGGAAATCATGTTGTTTTTAATGGCGATTTCACGAATATAAGTATCGGTGATTACTCCATCCTAAAGTAGGCAACGACCATGCACGTTAACCATTCTTGTTTTTTGTTTTTTGTTTTTGGAATCCTATGTTTTCCGAAGCAATTAGATGCGCAAGAACTTCAGGGACCTACAGACGATTTGGGTGATGTTAGCAGTGCATTTCAGGAGCATTTTTTCGAAGCCTTAAAACAAAAGGGAATCGAAAACTATGAACTTTCTCTAGAGGCTTTAAAAAAAGCGGAAAAAGAGGCAAAAGAGGATCAGGAAATCAAGGCAGCAGTCCATTTTGAAATGGCTAAGAATCTGGCAAAATTAAAACGGTATGAAGAGGCTGAGACCAATTTTAATAAAGTGCTTCAAGCTAGAGGAGATCAACTTGATGTTTTAGAGCTGCTATATGAGATGTATTATCAACAGAAAAATTATGAAGCCGCAATTCCTTTGGTGATAAAATTGACAGAAATTGACAGTGACTACAAAGAAGACCTAGCCAATTTATATTCTAGAACGAAGCAATTTGACAGGGCATTACAGGTTATTGATGAATTGGATGAACTTTTAGGCGAGAGTGATTATCGAGATGCGTTGCGCGCTCAAATTTACAGACAAACTGGGAACACGTTCGGTCAAATCGAACAACTCGAAGAAAAGATCGATGCCTATCCTAAAAATGAAAAGGATTATCTCAAGCTCATTTATTTGTATAGCGAAGAGGGGGATAATCAAAAGTCATTTATAATTGCTAAGAAACTTCTTAGCAACAATCCGAAGTCTGAGTTGGTTCATTTGGCTTTATACAAGTTTTATTTAGCAGATGGCCTAACTGAAGAGGCCTTTACTTCAATGAAAATTGTTTTTGCCTCTCAGAAAATCGATAGAACTTCCAAATATAAAGTGCTAGGAGATTTCATCCAATTTGTTGATGAAAACGCAAGCTATCAATCTGAATTGGCATCATTAGTGAATTTATTCGCAGATAAAAATGACGGGCAGGTGTACGAAAAACTTGGGGATTATTACTTGTTAAAGGGTCAAAAGAAAGAGGCCTTATTGCTTTTTGAAAAAGGAACTTCCTTGGATGAAGACAACTATGGGTTGCTTAAAAACACCTTGTTGCTGCAAATTGAATTCAAAAAATATGAAGCTGCGTTACATCTGAGTAATTCAGCCTTAGAAATTTTTCCAGCTCAGGCGTTACTTTATTTGTTGAATGGCGTAGCAAATAATGGGCTTCAAAAATCTGACATGGCTATTGAAGCGTTAGAAATGGGAGTTGACTATTTGCTTGATGACAAGAAAATGGAGTACGACTTTTATGACCAACTAGCAATCGCATATCAATTGAAAGGAGATACGCAAAATGCCAATTTGTTTTCGAAAAAAGCGTTAGACCTAAAAGACCCTAATTAAATTAATGAAATGTAAGCCTCTATTTTTTCTTTTCATTTTGGTGCTACTTTCCTCCTGCCGGGGCGCAAAGACAATAACGGCTTCTGGAAATGTATCGGTGAATGACATTATCTCTAACCATAATGAGGCCGAACCTAATTTTAAGACCCTAGCCGGACGAGTGCAGGTGGCTTATGAAGACTCTAGGAAAGAGCAAAGCATTACAGCTAGTTTGCGAATTAAAAAGGACAAGGTGATATGGATTAAAGCCGCTGTCTTGGGCATTACATTAGCTAAAGTCTTAATTACACCTGAGGGAGTTCGTTATTATGAGACCATTTCAAACACTTATTTTGAGGGAGATTTTACTTTTTTAAGTGATTTGTTAGGAACAGAGATTGATTTTAAAAAGGCACAAGATGTATTATTGGGGCAGTCAATATTTAACTTAGACTCTTCAGGGTATGTGTCTCAAATGTCGCTAGATAAGTTTAAGCTGCAACCGAGACGACAGGCCAAAAACTTTATACATTTCATCTTTCTAAATCCAGAAAACTTCAAGATTAGCGCCGAAACACTCTCACAACCAGACAATAACCGAACACTTGATCTGCGGTATGATGATTATCGTCTCATTGAGGGGGGGTATTATCCGTCAATAATTGAAATAAATGCTTATGAAAAGGATTCAAAAACGAAGATTAGACTTAAATTTAGAAAAATAGACCTAAATGTAGATATTCGCTTCCCTTTCAATATCCCAAAAGGCTATGAAGAAATTCAGTTTTAATAGATGACAAGGTTTCGTAAATATTTTTTTTCAGTACTATGTTGCCTAACAATTTCTGTAGGTCTTGCCCAACCGGACAAGCAAAAGGAGTTGGAAAATAAGCGAATAGCGATTCTCAATGAAATTAAGCAAATCAACGCCTTATTATTTAAGGCGAGTGGTCAGAAAAAGTCAGTATTGACACAAGTGGAAGACATATCTCAACGTATTTCTGCGAGAGAGAATCTAATTAAAGTTACAAATAGACAAGCAAATTTACTCACGAGAAACATCAATGACAATCTTCAGAAAATGGAGCAGTTACGAGATGAATTGAAAGAACTGAAAGATGATTACGCCGCGATGATTAGCAAATCTTATAAGAGCAAATCTCAGCAAAGCAGGATTATGTTTTTGTTTTCTTCGGAAAACTTTTTGCAAGCATACAAGCGTCTTCAGTACATGAAACAGTATGCAAGACAGCGGAAGAAGCAAGGCGAGCGCATTAAAGAAAAGGCTGCGACATTACAACAATTGAATACAAGTCTGATTGATCAACAAAAGAAAAAACGACTACTTATCACCGAAAATGAAGGTGCAAAAAGAGAGTTGCAACAGGAGAAGAAGGATCAAGAGGTCTTGGTTGCATCACTGCGAAAAGATGAAGGAAAGTTTTCTTCTCAAATCAAAAAGAAACAAAAACAAGCAGCTGCAATTGAAAAGCAAATCGAAGATTTGATTAAAGAAGCTATTGCGAAATCAAATAGAGAGGCTGCTAAAAAAGCTTCAAAGAAAGTATCTAAGTCTAAAACATTTGCACTTACGCCTGAAGCTAAAATACTAGCGGCTAATTTTACAAGTAACAAAGGGAAACTAATTTGGCCAGTTGAAAAGGGGGTTGTTACCCAAAGTTTTGGGTCGCATAGACACCCTCAATTTCCGAATGTTACCACGAATAACAATGGCGTCGACATTACAACCGAGTCGAATGCGAAAGCTAGGGCAATTTTCACAGGAGAAGTAATGCAGATTCAACAAATAAAAGGCGCTAACCAAGCGATTTATATTCGGCATGGAGATTACATTACCATTTATAGAAATTTAGCGACTGTACTCGTTAAAAAAGGAGACAAGGTAACTTCCAAACAGAATCTTGGAACTATTTATAAGAACCCTATTAATGGGAAGACAACTTTAAAATTTTACATTTATAAAAATGCCACAAAGATGAATCCGGCAGATTGGGTGTATAAAATGTAATTAAAAAAGGGAGCTGATTAGCTCCCTTTTTTAATGGATGTTGTTAATGCTATTGTACGAGCAGTTTTTTGGATATTTTAACTCCGTCAACATCGATATTTATAAAATATAATCCAGTGGCTAAATTTGAAACGTCAAGACTAAAGTTGTTTGTACTTTGACCATTCGATTCTATTGATTGTAACCTTTGCCCAAGACTATTAACCACTTGAATTAGTATTGAATCGTATGCGTTGTCATTAACGGTGATGTTCACTTTGTTGTTAGCCGGGTTTGGATATAATGAAATTGCCCCTATAAGCTCATTTTTAGATATTCCAAGAAGACCAGCAACATTTATATTGTCAACAAAAGTGCTATTTCCATAGCCATTTATATTGACAAATCTAAACATGATGTTTTCACCAAGAAAGCTACTAAGATCAATTTGTTCGTTTCTCCAATCAGTCGCAGACGTAGGGGTCCAATTTGACCCAACATAGCTTGGGACTGTGGATAAGTCTAAATCGGTTTTATCATAGACCACCGTATAGTTCGTTCCACAATCTATAGAGGCTTCTACGCGCATTGCATCAAATAATGAGGAAGAATATTGTGCTTTCGCCAAATCGAACGCTAAAACTCCCGAAGTCGCAGTTGTGAGGTCGAAAATTTCTGTCACAAAAACATCCAATTCACCTTGTGCATTATAGGTGTAATTATCAATAAATGAAGTAACAGTAGCATTTCCATCACTACCAGTAATTCCAGAACGTTCTTCCCAAGTAGTATCGTTGTCGCCGTTTTCTATTGTCCATGCTGCAGGAGGAAAGCCATTGGCCTCAAAATCTTCATAAAAATCAAGTCCTGTAGCCTCAATAGCCGCGTAGAATTCTAGAACTTCTGAGTCATTACTGCTGTTTTCATCTCCCGAACTATTAATAGATGCGGTTAATGTATAATTACCAGAAACGGCGATTGTCAACGGAACTGCAAATTCATAAGCAATTTGTTGTCCAGACCCTAACGTCCCGGCAAAAGTTTCTTGAACCGCTGGGTTGCTATCAAGTTGATAAGACACTTCAAAATTACTCTGAGGATCAATCCCTGAGTTTCTAAAAGTAGCTTTAACAATAACATCCGATGTACCAGCACATACCAAGGCGAAATCACTTAATGAATTGTCTACAGAAATGGTTGCCAAATCATTATTGAGTGAACAGTTTACCAATCCTCCAGGATGATAAATTGCAATCGTTCTTCTGCTAATCCAACCTTCGGTATCATTTCGTGCAACAACGGCTGCCCAAATTTCATCGGACGGATTTGTAATTGGTATTGTAATGCTTGCTGTTGTAGAAGAGCCAACTAAATCCATATTAGTGGCGCCCAACACATATAAGTCATAAGACTCTGCACCCGAAATAGCGCTCCATGCAAAAGTGGCATCTGTTGGACATAGCTGAGATATCTCTACATTCGTCGGCAAACTAGCGATTGAAAAACGTTCATCACTCATGTCTGAAAATCCGCCACTGCTAATTCTAACCAATGCATCTCCCGTAACTGAGTTTGGCACCGTCCAACCGTAATTAGTAATATCACTTGCTACCGTTGTAATTGTGTTCCAAGACGCACCATTATCGGTAGAATATTCTAAATCGAAATCTGCGAGGGTATTTGTTGCATCCCAGTGGATTGATTCAGTCTCCCCTGGAACAAAACGCTCCCCGGCATTTGGATACGTAAGCGTTAGGTTTTCAGAGATGATTTCATAAACTACAAAGTATTCTTGTGGGCCAACAGGCACGTTGAATCCAGAAATTTCGATGTTGTAGTCTCCAGCAACTGGATTATTTATTAAAACTTGTTCCACATTATTTAGATGGTCCTCTCCGTTAGTTGCAGGTAAATCAAGTGTTGTTGCATTTGGTGTTTCATCTAAGATCCAAGGCAATAGAGTCCCTGCTGTTGGATCAGTAACAATAAGATCAAGATCGTTGACTAAAGCAGGGTTTGCGCCTGCAGAGGCAGCGGGATCACTCCAATAGACCATAAATCGCGCTTGTGTTGTACCAGCAGGAATATTTATTGTGTGGTTGTTAGACGTTCCTTGAGTACTAATATCAGATAAATACCTCTCATCCTCAAGCAACAACCCCGCTCTTAAACCATTTACAATTCCCCAACCAAATTTATAATCTGGCCCAATATTTCCTGCTTCATTTGCTGTATTGAGCATCGCAGCTTTTATGAGCGCTGATTGTGGTAAGGCCCCACTATTAGCGTCAGAATAAACTTCATATAATTGAGCTGATATTCCTGCTATACCAGGAGCTGCACCTGAAGTTCCTCCAAAAGATTGATACGTATTGTTTTCATTCGTAGAGTTTTGGTTTTGTCCGTTTGCAGCAATGTCTGGCTTTATTCTTCCATCATGTGCTGGACCTCGACTGCTTGAGCCTACTAAAGATCCATCAAAGTATACGTTCGCCGTTGCTATTACATTTTTACCTTGTTTATGTCCACCAGTAATATTTCCCCATTGGCTACCTGCGCCATAGCCACAGTTGTTATTGTTTGAATTACCTGCAGAAAAGACGTGTAATAAAGTTGGAATATCCTTTGTTTGGGTATCTACCGTCTGTGTAATGGATGTATAGCCACCATTACAACCATTACTGTAGGATGAATTGGTGATCTGAACATCGCCAGATGTAATTAGAGAAACAGTTTGTGAGTCTAGAAAGTTAGACTGGTAATTAACTACATATAGATTTGAACCAGACGCCATACCTCTCATTTTAGGGTCAAGATTCCCAGCACCTGCCATGATTCCGGAGACTCCATCCCCGTGTGTTCCACCGCTACCGGATGCTGTACTATTGTCAATTCTTCCTTGAAAATCAATATGTGGCCCTACCACACCATCATCTCTACAAAGAACTCCAACGCCTAAACCTGTGTAGTTTCTCCCAGCTGTAATTTGAGTATCTAATCCATTTGACCTGTGCAGGCTTCTTCCGCGGGTATCGTCAGGTATAGATGGTGCTACAATTAGTTCTACCCACTTTACATAAGGCAAATTGGATAGAGATTCTAAACAGTTGTTAGGAATAGAAAGATCAATATTATTTGAATCTTTATATTGTTGTACAACTCTTATTTGCTGATTGGCCAAATCACTGGTTATGTATTCAGCACTCACACTTTTATAGTATTGAAGCGTCACCAAAATGTTATCTCCATCTAAAGCCCAATCACTATAGCCTCCATTTTTTAATGCTGAAGAGAGCTTGTATTCACCTGCTATGCCTTGAATTCCTCGAACCCCATTCGATTGAAGAAATGCTATTGAAGTATCTTGAGAAAACTTAAATAAATAAGCTTTGTTTGGAATATACTCTAAGAGCTCTAACCCTTCAGCTTTAAAAAGATCCTGAGTAGCTTGATCTGGGGTTTCATAAAACTGAACCCAGCCGTAATAATCTTGACCAAGTTTTGACGATTCTGGCATTTGGCTCCATTGAAACGTGTTTATATTCTCAGGAAATTCAATGTGTTGATCTTGAAATTGAATAGAATAGGAAGATTGTGCGTAGGAATTTGACAAAGCAAATACCCAGATTAAAACACTTAAAATAATTTGTTTGAAAAGATGTGAAAAGGAGTCTTTAGTCATAGTGGTACTATTTGTTGAACGAATTTGTTCTTTTACAATTTTTTTAGCAGATCAAATATATCTAAATAGACTTAAAAACAAACCCTATTAAGAGGTAATTGTGATGTTTTCAATGTATTATAAAAAACAGAACCACCAAAATAAAAAATCTAGGTGGTTCTCGTATTCTAAAATAGAATCCTCTATTTAATTAACAACTTTTTAGTCGTGCTAATCCCATCAGATGCAATAGTGATAAAATACAAACCACTTGCAAAACTTGAAACATCAAAACTTGCTTTAGAACTGCCATTAAAAACCGATTGGTCATATTGCTTCAGCTGTTGACCAAGACTGTTAATTATTGAGACATCAATAGTGTTGAAACTATTGTCACCAAGATCTAAGGTGAATCCCTGGCTAGCAGGATTAGGATACAAGGATAACGATGAAATGTTGAATTCATTCGTAGCTAGCACGCCATCCATGAAGATATTATCAATATAGGTGCTATTTCCGATGTTATTCTGATTAATAAACCGAATTATTATCTGCTCTCCAGCATACGCGCTTAGATCTATTTGTTCTGCTCGCCATTCGTTTGCTGCCTGAGGCGCCCAATTATTCGTCGTATTATAGTCTGGTATTGTTGAAAGCCCTAAGCCGCTTAAACCATAAACATATGTAAAGGAGCTACCACAATCGGTTGAAATAGCGACAAATAAAAGATCACTTGCGACAGCAGAATACTGTGCTTTTGCCAAATCGAAATTTAAAACACCATTTGTAAGGTCCGTAAGGTCATAAAGATCGGTGGTGAGAAAATCCTGTTCTCCAAGTCCAAGATAATTTGAGTTATTAACATAGGCAGCAGCAGTCGGATTTCCATCGCTTCCAATGATATTGTTTCTCTCCTCCCATGTAAATGAGTTATCTGAATTTTGAATATCCCATCCACTTGGAGGCACTCCGTTTATATCAAAAGGTTCAACAAAAATTGGACTTATAGCGTCCAAATAAGCAACAAAAGATACGTCTTGAGTATTGTTTTGCAAATATTCATCCGATGCGAGTGATACTGCAGTGGTAATGACACGGGAACCTCCTGAGGTCAATATCGCAGGGGTGTTAAACTCATAGGTCACCTGATCTCCCGGGTTTATTGTAGCTGTATACGTTTCAACTACCTCAGGCTCCCCTGAAATTTGGTAAGAAACTGGAAAATTACTTTGAGCACTTGAACCGTTATTTTTTATGGTAACCGAAATAATGGGGTTTCCATCTCCACAGGCGGTCGAAAAATCATCAGGATCGTTATTTATGGATTCCATTGATATGTCATTAGTCAAAACACAATTTAGCAATCCACCTGCATGACCTCTAGCGACTGATCGTGCACTTTCCCATCCGGCGGTGCTGTTTTTAGCAACCACAGCAAACCACAATGAGGCTTCAGGGTCTTCAATTGGGATAGTTATGTTTTCCGTAGTGTAGGTGCCTACTAACTCCATAACCGTATCACCTAAAGTATACACTTCATAAGATTCGGCATTGGTGATAGGATTCCATTGCAATTCCGCTTCGGTCGGGCAAACTTGCACAATGGTAAGAACTGTTGGGAATTGCGCTACATTAAAGGCGGCATCACTTTGGTCTTGATCGCCACCGCTTGAAATACGTACTAAGTATTCCCCACCAACTTCGCTTACACCTGGAGCTGACCAGGCATAGTTTCTCAAGGAAGCATTAACTGTTGCAATTGCATTCCAACTTCCACCATTATTCGAGGAGTATTCTAAGTTAAAGTTTCCTGTTGTATTCACAGCATCCCAATGAATTGACTCCGTAGCGAATGGTTGAAAAGACTCACCTCCATTTGGATAGGTAAGTGTTAGTTTTTCTGATATGATTTCGTACAACACAATGTACTCTTGAGGACCAACAGGCACGTCGAAACCTGAAATTTCGATATCGTAGTCTCCAACAAGGGGGTTGTTAAGAACAACTTGCTCCATATTGTTGAGATGATCGATTCCATTTGTTGCTGGTAAATCGAGTGTAGTAGCATTTGGTGTTGAATCTAAGATCCATGGTAAATGAGTTCCATTTGAAGGATCTGTAACAACAAGATCTAAGTCATTAACTAAGTCTTTAATCACTCCTGGTGCAGCCGGGGTGTCACTCCAATATACCATGAATCGCACTTGTGTTGTGCCAGCAGGTACATTTATTGTGTGGTTGTTAGATGTTCCTTGAGTCACAGTTGCGGTTAAATGGCGACCATCTTCAATTAGCTTTGCCGCCCTTAATCCATTTACAATACCCCAACCAAATTTATAATCAGGCCCCACATTTCCGTAGTCACTGGCCGTATTTAAAAGAGTAGATTTGATCAATGCAGATGGAGGAAACGCACCCCCATTTAAATTTCCGTAGGCTTCATATAGTTGGGCTGATATTCCAGCTATACCTGGAGCTGCCGCAGATGTTCCTCCAAAACTCTGATACGTATTATTTTCATTAGTAGAGTTTTGGTTTTGCCCGTTTGCAGCAATATCCGGCTTTATTCGGCCATCATGAGCTGGTCCTCGGCTACTTGAATTTACCAATGAGCCATCAAAGAAAACATTCGCCGTTGCGATTACGTTTTTCCCTTGTTTATGCCCTCCGGTAATATTCCCCCATTGACTTCCAGCTCCGTAACCACAATTGTTATTGTTTGAATTACCAGCAGAAAATACGTGCAATAAAGTTGGGATATCCTTTGCTTGCGTATCAACTGTTTGCGTAATTGTAGTATATCCCGCATTACAACCATTACTATAAGATGAATTTGTAATTTGTACTGCCCCAGAATTAATCAATATTTGTGTTTCGGGATCTAAAAAACTCGCGGCGTAGTTAACAACATATAGATTTGCTTCTGCCGCCATGCCACGCATAGCGGGGTTTAAATTTCCTGCACCTGCCATAATTCCAGCAACTCCATCACCATGACTTGGTCCATTACCACCCGCAAAACTATTATCGATTCTTCCTTGGAAATCGATATGTGGTCCCACAACACCATCATCTCTGCATAGAACGCCTATGTTTTTTCCAGTATAATCTCGTCCAGCGGTAGTTTGAGTATCTAGTCCATTCGATCTGTGCAAATTTCTGCCGCGAGTATCTTCGGGCTCAGCAGGAGCTGATATTAATTCAACCCATTTTACATATGCTAAGTTTGAAAGACTTTCCAAACAGTTATTAGGGATTGAAAGGTCAATAATGTTGGAACCTCTATAGGCTTCCTTCACAGAAATTAATTGGCGTTGTAAGTCACTAATTACATAGTCAACAGTTACATTTTTATGAAACTGAAGCGTCACGAGAATATTATCTCCCTCTAAAGCCCAGTCTTGATAGCCGCCATCTTTTAATGCTGAAGAAAGTTTGTATTCGCTAGCTATTGGTTGAATTCCTCTTACACCTTTCGATTGAAGGAATGTTATTGAAGTGGTTTCTGGAAAATAAAATAAATAGGTCTTATTAGGAATATATTCTATTAGCTCAAGATTTTGGGATTTAAACAAATCCTGTGTTGCCTGATTTGGTGTCTCATAAAACTGCACCCAACCGTAGTAGCCTTCATCAAGTTTTGATGACTCTGGCATTTGGTTCCATTGAAACGTGTTTATATTTTCAGGGAATTCAATACTTTGATCTTGAAATTGAATAGAATAGGAAGATTGTGCGTAGGAAGTTGTTAAAACAAAAGCAATTGTTAGAACGCTCAAAACAGCTTGCTTCATTAATAGAGAGAGGGGAAGTTTTATCATGGTTTACATATTTTATTTTTACACTAAGTTGGCAGAAAACAGTATAATCTGTTTAAACGAAATCAAATATACCCAAACAGCTTCTAAGTATTGACACTGTTTTAGTTAAAAATAACCAAAATGTAAGGGTTAAGTACTAGTATATGAATAGGATAAAGCAACCGTTTTGCACTTTTAGAAAAATTTAATTAAATAACGCCCTTAATTCTGAAGCTTCGTCGGGTTTTATTTTTCCGGCCAATAGGAGGCTCAGCTGTCGCCTTCTAAGGGCAGCTTCGAAACGCTCTTTTTCAAGTTTAGTTTCCGGAGTTAATCTAGGAACAGCAACAGGAGTGCCCATTTCATCAACAGCAACGAAGGTGTAAATTGCTTCATTTGCTCTAGTGCGTAAACCACTCTCTCTATCTTCTATCCAAACGTCCATATAAATTTCCATGGATGTTTTAAACGCTCTTGAAACTTTAGCTTCAACTGTCACTACACTCCCTAGAGGGATCATTTTATTGAAGGCTACGTGGTTCACAGAAACAGTCACTACAATTCTTCTGCTATGTCTTCGTGCTGAGATACTTGCTGCCCGATCCATTCGCGCCAATAACTCCCCGCCAAACATATTTCCAATAGGATTTGTTTCACTAGGAAGTACCAAATCTGTTACTATGGTAAGAGAATCGTTCGGGGTTTTAGAGTTCATTGTGTCGTTTTTTGCAAATGTACACCGTATTGTACACATTTTTATTTCTTCGAAAAGAGAATTTGAAAAAGAATAATTTTGAAGAATAGAGTGCTTACTTGGCTAGGTCTTTGACCAGTAGCCAAGCGTCTTTATTTTCAGTGCTCTTCACTTCGCGAAGGCTTTTATAGGCATCTTTACGGTTTTCATGACTGCTGTAAACAATCATATGCAACCCATATTTATTGGCGCCTATTCCTTTTGCTGCATATCCTTTTTCGAGAAGCTGGTTTAATTTCCTAGTTGCGTTTTCTTCAATGCGAAAAGCCCCTGCAATGATATGATAATTACCAGCTTGTTTTGGCAAAGTAAGATTGAGAGCAGGTAAAGGGCTTTCAATAACAAAAGTAGCTTCTTGAATTTGACTTTCAAGTTGGGTGTTGGCTTTTTGTCTTTCAACAAAATTTGAGTTTTTCACCTGCCCTTCGTATATTTTGAGACCTCCAAAACCCGATATAGAAATAGCAATTAGCGCAATTGCCGCATATCTCAGGTAAGGGACTGCCTCTCTCTTTTCAGGAATAAAAACCAATGGGGCAGGAGTAACTTCTTTGTGTACTTCACGAGAAATTTGAGAAGATGAAAATGTATTTAATCCAAAGGATGTGGAGTTGAAATTTTCTTTATTTGAAGGCGAAAATTGGACAGAGTTTTCTTCATTTAAACAAAACTCTCCAATGTTTTTTAGCACAATAACGTCCCCCGCCGAGAGCTGTAGCGAGAGCTTTCCAGTGAAGTTTCTTATTTGCCGTAGTGCGTTTTCATAGCTGCAGTTTTCAACGGAAGCAACATAATTTGCAAGCAATCCATCGTTGGTTTGTAGCTGCCGGTTAAAGATTATTATTTTTCTCGGCGGGTAAAAGGTGTTGGAGACTGAATCAACTCTTGCCGATTGGTGTTGTGTTAAAAAAGCCCCGAAACCAGGAATTATAACACATTCGTATCGATATAATAAATCTTTTATGTAGTTAGATAGTTGCATTGAAACAAATATAGTTTTTTTTCATTTTGAGTTGTTAATAAGTGCTTCGAACTTATTAACAACTCAAAAATTATGTATATTTAATCGCTCCCCTTCTTTATTTTATGAAATTATGCTATCAAGAGATGAGTTGTTCCACACGCTTGCTTTACAACGTGTTCCGAATTTGGGTGCTGCTTCAGCAAAAAAATTATTACAGGTTGTAGGTTCAGCCGAAGGAGTTTTCAAAGAAAAAAAAACAACCCTTCTTAAGGTAGATGGTATTGGAAGGCAGAAATTAAAAGATCTTAATACATCAAATGCCTTTGTTGATGCCGAACGAGAAATGGAATATATTGATTCCAATCAAATTTCATGCAGCTTCTTTAAAGATGACAACTATCCTGAAAGGCTTAAGCATTGTCTTGATGGACCCTTATTGCTCTTTTGTCGAGGGGATATAAACCTGATGAGTAAAAGAATAATTAGTGTGGTTGGAGCTCGCAATATCACTACTTACGGAAGAGACTTCTGTGTAAAATTAATAAACGAATTGGCTCCAACAAATCCAACCATAGTCTCTGGATTTGCATATGGGGCCGATATTACCGCACACAAGGCCGCTATCGAAAATGGCCTGCAGACGATTGGATGTCTTGCCCACGGCTTGAATCAAATGTATCCAAAAACCCATAAAAAATATGTGTCTCAAGTTGAAGAAAACGGGGGTTTTATAACCGACTTTTGGAGCAGTGATAAAATTGAACGGACTAATTTTCTAAAAAGAAATCGAATAATAGCAGGTATGAGCGAAGCCACCATTGTTATTGAGTCTGCCGAAAAAGGAGGTAGCCTCGTTACTGCAGATATAGCGAATTCTTATGACCGAGAAGTCTTTGCGGCCCCAGGAAGAACAACAGATAGCCAGAGTAAGGGCTGTAATAATTTAATCAAAACGCAGCAGGCAAGATTGCTAACGTCGGCGGCTGATATTGTTTATATGCTAGGATGGAAATTGGAGGATTTTAAAGCAAAGCCTCAACAGAAACAACTCTTCATTGAGCTTTCAGCAGAAGAGCAAGTGATTTTTGATTATTTAAAGGAGAATGATAAACAAGTGCTAGATTTGATTGCCTTGCATTGCAAAGTACCCACATTTAAAGTGAGCTCGTTGCTTTTGAGTATGGAATTAAAGGGTGTCGTTAGGCCACTTCCAGGAAAGTTGTTTCAAATAACGTAGCCAGTCACCAAAAGCTTAGTAGCCAAGTTTAAGGCGAACCCTTGACAAAACATCATTTGCAATATTTGTTGCTTTGGCAGCTCCAATTTCTAACGCCTTATCAATTTCATTAAGATTTTCCATATAGTAATTATAACGGAGTCTTTCTTCTGAAAAACGCTCAATAATTAATTCAAACAATGCTTGTTTTGCGTGCCCATAACCATAATTGCCACCTTGATAGTTCGCTCTCATAGCTGAGATTTTTTCTGAAGTTCCTAGAATAGTATATAAGGCAAAGACGTTACACGTATCAGGATTCTTAGGATCTTCCATGGAGGTACTGTCTGTTTGAATACCCATAATCTGTTTCCGAAGTTTTTTGTCATTTAAGAAAATATTGATAGTATTTTCCTTTGATTTACTCATTTTAGCACCGTCTGTTCCAGGAATTAGTTTTGTGTCTTCTTGCACTTGTCCTTCAGGCAACACAAAGGTTTCCCCGAGTTGTGCATGAAAACGAGAAGCTACATCACGAGTCATCTCAATGTGCTGTAGTTGATCTTTTCCGACCGGAACAATGTTAGCGTCGTACAAAAGAATATCGGCAGCCATAAGCATCGGATAAGAGAACAAACCTGAATTTACATCCTCTAAGCGGTTTGCCTTATCCTTAAATGAATGTGCTAAGGTCAATCGCTGGTATGGAAAAAAGCAACTTAAATACCAAGAGAGTTCAGTTACTTGTGGAATATCACTTTGTCTATAAAAAACTGTTTTTTCAACATCCAGTCCAAATGCGAGCCAAGTTGCAGCCGTACTATAGGTGTTGACTCGAAGAGTTTTAGCATCCTTTATTTGCGTAAGGGTGTGCATGTCTGCGATAAATAAAAACGAATCATTTTTTGGGTTATTAGCCATTGCAATGGCCGGAATTATTGCGCCTAAAATATTTCCTAAGTGAGGAGTTCCGGTGCTTTGTATACCTGTTAGAATTCTGGACATACGTTTGTTTTAGTTAGTCTAAGTTATATTATAGGCAAAGTTACTTTTTTTAGACCATTTGCATTCCTCAATTTGTTATTTTTGATTCTCATGAAATTTTTTAACTATATTTTCTATACCCTTTACAGAATTTGGTTCTATCTATTAGTCCTTTTGCCAATTCTAATTCTTCTTCCATTGCTATTTGTAAGTATTTTAAAAGAGGCTTGGTATCCCTTCTATTTTAGGCTGGCCAGGGTGTGGGCACGAATCATATTATTTGGAATGGGGTTTATTCCTATTATAAAGAAAGAGGGCGACTATAAAAAAGGATGCAGTTATATGTTCATTGCCAATCATACGTCTATGTTAGATATCATGTTGATGTTGCACGTTACAAGAAATCCCTTTGTATTCGTAGGGAAAAAGGAGCTGTCTAAATTTCCGCTTTTTGGATTCTTCTATAAACGAACTTGTATTTTAGTGGATAGAAATGATTCAAGGAGTCGTCATGAGGTCTATAACAGTGTGCAAAAGAAATTTGACCAAGGCCTTAGTGTGTGTATTTTTCCTGAGGGCGGAGTGCCCGACAATAAGGAAGTTGTTCTAGATAATTTTAAGGATGGGGCGTTTCGTCTTGCTATTGAACACAATATTCCAATTGCTCCGATGACATTTCATGACAATAAAAAAAGGTTTTCATACGACTTCTTTAGTGGAAGTCCCGGTAAAATGAGAGTGAAGATTCATAAAATAGTTCCAACAAATAACATGAGCCTTGAGGATAAAAAAACACTAAGAAACGAAACCAGAAATCTTATCCTAAGAGAGTTAGATCATCCAACGGTTTAAAATAAAAAACCGTCCTATGGCGTAGAACGGTTTAATAAAAGTTCGGTATTATCCAAACCAACTAAAAACTAACCTAAAACCTGTAGCTCAATCCAGTATAAACTCCAATATAATAAGGTTGGAACTCTACAGACGAATCTGAATAAGGATTGAGTTGATATTTAAACATGGGCTCCACGTTAAACGTAATCTTTTTTGATGCTTTATAATCTATACCAAGTCCTATATTGGTTGTAAAACTTATGGTAGATAAATTATTGGCCTCTCCCAAAGTACTGGAGAAGTCTCCTGCACCAACGGAAATGTCATTATTCCCTAAAAACATAGTGCTCACCCCACCTATAACATTCACGCCAAATTTTGTTTTGATGACCGCATACTTTAATTCTAAAGGGACTTCGTAATAAGAAATATTCTGAACCAATTCTGCGGGACCGTTAGTAGATTTTTCTGTAATGTTTCCAAAGCCACCATTCGCCGAATTTTGCGCTGCTATCGTGCCTTCGTCTAGTACCGTTAAAACGTCTTGTCGTCCTTCATAATTTACACTGCTTAAACCCGCTGAAAGTGGCCCAGTACCGATTTCAATACCTCTAGTGGAATAACTTAGGTCTACATTGCTAACTCCAGTTCGAACAGTCAAACGTTCACTAACTGCATAACTAACTTGTACACCATAACTAAAATTAACACCTGCATTTTGTGAGTTATCAGAAAAAGTGGGATCTATAGAAGAGCCTTCACTTAAGGAACTGTAATATACCGGAGCAAAATTTGGCGATACTTCCCAACGCTTTTCTGTATTCGTTTTTTCTCGCGCAATAGCCTCGTCCGATTTAATCGTGTTTTGTTCAATTATTGCATCAAGAATGGATTGTTTTTCGACAGGTTCTATAACATCCGACCCATTTTTGTTTTCAGTAGCAGATACTTCTGTCTTGGTAGTTTTTGAAACAGGAAGTTCTTTTTTAATAAGAGCTTCATTATTGTTTAATGGCGCAACGACTTCTTTTTGTATTTTATCAGAACTTTTTTCCTCTTCTGAAGTAACTGAAAAAGCTTCATTATGTTTTTCAATTATCGGTCCTTCATGCTTAATGAGATTATTGGTTCGGTTTGATTTTTTTTCTGAAGTATTTGCAGAAACGGCCTCACTTTTTGTATTATAATGTGTTTCTTTCTGAATTAATTTTTTAGTTACATCACTAGGAACTCTTTTTTCAGAAGAATTTTCAACGCTTTCTCCGTCAACAATCAAAATCTCCTCTTCAGAGGCTACTTCAATATTATTCAAATGATTTTCCTGAATCAAAGGAGATCTTTGCTTCATAGAATCACCTTGTTCTGTTGTTTCGTCATTAGTGACAACAGACGAATCAACTTTTGATGTATTGTAAATTGAATTTCCAATAGTAAACAATAATGCCAACAGAGCTGCCACCCCCCCAACTTTCCAAAAAAGAGGGATTATTTTGCGGTTCTTCTTCCTCGATTCTAGAGAAGTCTGTATACTACCCCAGACTTCCGGTGACGGAGAGGCTTCAAAATCTTTGAAGCGATCTTTAAAAAGCTGATCTATGTGCTTTTTGTTTTTCATATCAGACCTGCTTTCACAGGCTAAGTTGATTAAATCCTTATTTAAAAGGACGTTACTAATTTAAAAATAATCTATGGTACTTTGTTTGCACTTTTAAAATTTTCAATTTTTGTTTTCAATATCATTCTTGCTCTAGCCAGATTTGATTTAGATGTTCCATCCGAGATGCCTAACATCTCGGCAATCTCTTTGTGGGCATAATCATCCATCACATACATTGTAAAAACCAATCTATATCGATCCGGTAATTCTTGAATAATTTTAAGCAAAAAATCCAGCGGAATTTCTTCATCTTCAACTTCAACATCAATTTCATCAGGAATTTGATCTTCTCTAGCTATGTCAAATACGCGTTTCTTTCGGTATTTCTGAAGGACTGTGTTTACTGTAATTCGTTTTATCCAACCCTCAAAAGAACCTCTGTCTTTAAACTGATCAACCTTTTTAAAGATAGTTAAAAATGAATCTTGCAAACTATCTTCAGCTTCCGCATGATTAGGCGAATAGCGAAGGCAAATTGAAAAAAGCACACTCGAATATCGCTTATACAACTCTCCTTGAGCCTTAGCATCTTGCTTCTTACATTGTATGATGAGCTCGTCTAAAGTCAACTGTAGTCCCTGGTTTATAATTTAACATGAAACAACTTACACATTTTGCAAGCATCACCATATAACCAAGTTTTCTACATAAAGTAGATGTAACTCGATTAAAATGGTTGCGTGGGGATACGTATTAAGTTGTTATTTTATTGCGGCAATGGCATCTTTAATTTTTTGCTCAAGCTCTTCCATAAGCTCGGGGTTGTCCATCAATAGGTTTTTAACAGCATCTCTTCCTTGGCCAAGTTTTGTATCGTCATAGCTAAACCACGACCCGCTTTTTTTGACAATTTCAAAGTCAACACCGAGGTCAATTATTTCACCAACCTTGGAGATACCTTTTCCATACATGATGTCAAATTCAACAGTTTTAAAAGGCGGGGCGACTTTGTTTTTAACCACTTTTACTCGGGTTTTGTTTCCTAGAACCGCACTGTTTGCATCTTTTATTTGAGTGGACCTTCTAATGTCAAGCCTCACCGAAGCGTAGAACTTTAGAGCATTACCTCCAGTGGTTGTCTCTGGATTTCCAAACATTACACCAATTTTTTCACGCAATTGGTTTATAAAGATCACTGTGCAATTTGTTTTGCTGATTGATCCTGTTAGCTTCCTCAATGCTTGAGACATTAACCTTGCGTGAAGCCCCATTTTGCTATCGCCCATCTCACCTTCAATTTCACTTTTTGGTGTTAATGCCGCTACCGAATCTATAACAACAATATCAATGGCACCACTTCTAATTAAGTTGTCGGCAATTTCTAGTGCTTGCTCACCATTATCGGGTTGAGAAATGATGAGGTTTTCAATATCAACCCCAAGATTTTCTGCATAATATCTGTCGAATGCATGTTCAGCGTCAATAAATGCCGCAATACCTCCTTTTTTTTGAGCTTCAGCTATTGCATGGAGTGTTAAGGTTGTTTTACCTGAAGATTCAGGCCCATAAATTTCAACAACCCGTCCTCTTGGATAGCCTCCAACTCCTAATGCTACATCAAGTCCTAAAGACCCTGTTGGGATTACCTCTACTTCAATGACGGCCTTATCCCCCATTTTCATTACGGTTCCCTTTCCGTAGGTTTTGTCCAACTTATCTAGCGTTAGTTTTAGTGCTTTTAATTTTGATTCATTTTCTTTACTCATTGATTCTAATTTTTATGTGAAGGAGTCGATAGGCTAAAGTACTATTTCTTTGTATGTGTCGCAAAAGGAAAAACCTGTTTATCACTTTATTTGTCAACAATAAAAACAACATCCCGAATCCATAAAACAAATAAATTGTATTCTGAATTTACATTTATCAAACAAAGGTTTAAGAAAAATGGAGCGTAGCATAGAGGTGCGATATTTCTAAAAAACATTTTACTTATAAACACCCAAAGCATGTCCCCTACTTTTGCTATTTTTACACTCTTATTTAATCAATTCTTTTAACCTTAAAAAAGTATAGCATGCAACTGTACAACACATTAAGCGCGAAAGAGAGAGCTGAGCTTCTTGAAGCCGCAAGTGAAGAACGGTTAACACTCTCTTTTTACCAATATGCCAAAATTGGCAATACTGATATTTTTAGAAATCATTTGTTTATAGCTTGGGATGAGCTTGATGTATTAGGGCGTATTTATGTTGCGAACGAAGGTATTAATGCCCAATTATCTCTCCCTGCGAAAAATTTTCAAGCGTTTAAGACGTTTCTCGATGGGATATATTTTCTGAAAGACTTACGATTAAACATCGCTATAGAGCACGATTTAAAATCTTTTCTTAAACTGAAAGTTAAAATCCGAAATAAGATCGTAGCCGATGGACTCAACGACGATACTTTTGATGTTAGAAATAAAGGAGTCCACTTATCTGCCGATAGATTCAACGAACTTATTGAAGATCCAGATACTGTGTTGGTGGACATGAGAAATCACTATGAAAGTGAAATTGGCCATTTCAAGGGAGCAATAACTCCTGATGTCGATACTTTTCGTGATTCTTTAGATAGTATAGAAGAAGATCTAAAAGATCACAAAGAGGATAAGAAACTGGTTATGTACTGCACTGGTGGGATTCGTTGTGAAAAAGCAAGTGCATACTATAAACACAAAGGTTTTAAGAATGTATTTCAGCTAGAGGGAGGTATTATTGAATATGCGCGGCAGGTTGAAAAACAGGGATTAGAGAATAAATTTATTGGTAAAAACTTTGTTTTTGATCACCGCCGAGGGGAGCGAATTACGGAAGATGTGATTGCGCAATGTCATCAGTGTGGAACTTCTTGTGATGACCATATTAACTGCGAAAACGAGGCTTGTCATTTATTATTTATTCAGTGTGAGGCTTGTGCTTTAAAGATGCAAAATTGCTGCAGTGATGCGTGTAAAGACGTGATCCAATTACCCTTTGAGGAGCAAAAAAGATTGAGACAGGGTCTTCCGAATAGTAATAAAATTTTTAAAAAAGGCCGCTCTGAAAAACTGAAATTCAAAAAGTAACGTTTCATTTAAAATGGTATCTTTACTCATTGAATTAATTGTTTAATCTTCGTCTCTCCTTCTTATAAGAGAGCTTTATATATAAAATTATGGGCTGTACAAGCTGCGCCAGTGGTGCTGATGGTCAACCAAAGGGCTGCAAGAACAATGGAACTTGTGGAACTGATGGCTGTAACAAACTAACAGTATTTGATTGGCTTTCCAACATGACGCTTCCTAACAACATGGAGCCCTTTAAGGGTGTTGAAGTGAGGTTTAAAAATGGGAGAAAACACTTCTATCGCAATTCTGAAAGTCTTACACTTAGCATTGGAGATATCGTAGCAACAGAAGCCGAATCAGGTCATGATATTGGAATTGTGACGCTCACAGGTGAACTGGTGCGAGTACAAATGAAAAAGAAAAAGGAGAATCCAAACCCTGAGAATTTGCCTAAAATTTATCGGAAAGCATCTCAAAAGGACATAGATCTATGGCAAAAACTTCGCAGTAGAGAGGCTGATGTTCAGAAACAATCTAGAGTTATTGCCATTCGCCTTGGCTTAAAAATGAAAATTAGTGACGTAGAATTTCAAGGAGACGCATCGAAAGTGGTGTTTTATTATACAGCGGAGGAGCGGGTTGACTTTAGAGATTTAATTAAAGAGTTTGCGCGTACTTTTAGCTCGCGAATCGAAATGAAGCAGATAGGGTTTCGCCAAGAGGCCGCTCGCTTAGGGGGTATTGGTTCATGCGGAAGAGAGCTTTGTTGCTCCACTTGGTTGACAGACTTTAGGTCTGTAAACACAGCAGCTGCTCGTTACCAACAATTGTCATTAAATCCACAAAAATTAGCAGGGCAATGTGGAAAGCTAAAATGCTGCTTAAACTTTGAGTTAGACACGTATCTAGATGCTTTGGATGGTTTTCCGAAGAGCGACGTTAAACTCGCTACCGAAAAAGGAATGGCTGTTTGTCAAAAGACAGATATTTTTAAAGGGCTTTTATGGTATGCTTATGAGAAGGAAGGAATGAACTGGCACCAATTAAGTTTGGAGAATGTAAAAGAGATTATTGCCGTTAATAAAAAGGGAAACAAAGTTGCAAGTCTAGAAGAATTTATTGAAGAGGTAGTCATATCCGATAAAGAAATATTTAGCAGTGTCGTTGGGCAAGACAGTATTACCCGTTTTGACAAACCGAAACGCAGTAATAAGAGAAGATCGAATAAAGGAAATCAAAGAAATCAAAACCGATCCAATAATGAGTCGAAGAATACATCCAAAGCTTCTGGAAATTCTAAGAACAAAAGAAAAAACAACAATAGAAAAAGAAAACCGCAAAGCAATGCGAAATAGCATTCCTGCGATCTTGCTTTTTATGTTTTTAGCTTCCTGTAATTCGGGTCCGATTGCTGGAGAAATGAGATCGATAACAAGCACATGGAATAAAGACCAGGTTCTCGAATTTCAAATACCGCAATTAGACTCGACAAGAAATTACCATGTGTTTTTGAACGTTCGAAATAGCAACGAGTACAAATTTAACAACTTGTTTTTGATTGTTGCAATAGATTTTCCGCATGGTAAAACACTAACAGACACTTTGGAATACCGACTGGCTAAGCCAGACGGCACTTGGCTAGGGACTGGTTTAGGCAGTGTAAAGGAAAATAAGTTTTGGTATAAAGAAAACATAACCTTTAAGGAAAAAGGTATTTATAAAATGACCATATCACAGGCTGTTCGCAATAACGGGGAGGTTGATGGCGTTACAAATTTAGTTGGCATTACAGATATCGGCTTTAGTATAGAGGAGGGCGATAAATAATTATTTAAATGGCTAGTAAACAGACAAATAAAAAGAAGAAATCTAAAAGCGATACCTCGCGCCATAAAAAAACCTTTTGGAAGATATTTGCAACAGTGGTTGGATCAGTAATACTTTTGTTTGTACTTGCTTCATGGGGTGTTTTTGGAAGCCTTCCTGACGAGACTAGCCTTGAGAATCCGGAAAAAAACCTTGCTACAGAAATAATTTCTTCAGACGGGAAAACGATTGGAAAATTTTATAAAGAAAATCGCACTCCCGTTCTTTATGATGAATTACCCGACCATCTTGTTAAGGCTTTAATCGCTACTGAAGACGTTCGCTTTTACGACCACTCGGGTATTGACGCGAAAGGAACCCTAAGAGCCTTTCTTTATTTAGGATCTAAAGGCGGTGCTAGTACTATTTCGCAGCAGTTGGCAAAATTATTTTTCACAGATCAGGTTTCTCGTAACAAATTTCAGAGGGGGGTTCAAAAAATCAAGGAATGGGTTATTGCAACTCGTATAGAACGACGGTATACTAAGGAAGAAATCATTACGATGTATTTTAATGAATATGACTTCTTAAATCAGGCTGTAGGGATTGAATCTGCATCAAACATTTACTTTGACAAGGCTCCGTCCGATTTAAATATTTCGGAGTCTGCTATGCTTGTTGGGATGTTTAAAAATTCATCATTGTACAATCCACTCCGCAACGAACAAGGGGTAAAAAATAGGCGAAATGTAGTTCTTTCTCAAATGGAGAAGTACGGTTTTATAGCTGAAACCCTGAAGGATTCTTTGCAAGGCCTTCCCTTAAAGTTGAACTATGCCGCTCAAGGTCATGACGAAGGAATTGCAACCTATTTTAGAGAATATGCGAGATCCTTCATGGGCAGATGGATTCGGGAAAACCCAAAAGCAGATGGGTCTAAATATAATATATATAGCGATGGCTTAAAAGTTTTTACTACGATCGATAAAAGAATGCAAACCTATGCTGAAGAATCTATGGATGAGCACATTATGAGATTGCAAAAGGAATTTGACGCCCAAAATGTTAATAATAAAACAGCCCCTTTTCGAGATATTACACCTGAAGAAACCGAACAAATTATTAATTCCGCAATGAGACGGAGTGATCGCTGGAGGGAGCTTTCTAAGCAAGGAAAAAAGAAGGAAGAGATTATTGAAAGTTTCAGCAAAAAAACTAAAATGCGTATCTTTTCCTGGTCTGGAGATATCGATACAATTATGACCCCTAGAGATTCGATACGATACTATAAATCTATCCTGCAAGCATCGATGATGTCAATGACACCGCAAACCGGTGAGGTGAAAGCTTGGGTTGGAGGGATTAACTATAAGCATTTTAAATACGACATGGTAAAAACAGGAAGGCGTCAAATCGGCTCAACTTTCAAGCCATTTGTATATGCAACGGCTATTGATCAAATGCATATGTCTCCCTGCGATACTTTGCCGAATACACCCTTTACAATTCCCGTTGGAAAATACGGCCTTTTGGAACCTTGGACACCAAAAAATTCTGGAGATAAATACGGTGGAATGTTAACGCTTAAAAGTGCTCTAGCGATGTCGATTAATACTGTTACAGCAAGGTTAATTGATAGAGTGGGTCCAAGACCAGTAATTGAATTAGTGGCCAAAATGGGCGTCGAAACAGAAGGCATTCCTGAAGTACCGTCAATTGCCCTAGGAACACCAGATTTGTCATTATTTGAAATGGTAGGGGCTTACAGTACTTTTGCGAATGAAGGAGTGTATGTTAAACCAACTTTAATTCAAAGAATTGAAGATAAAAATGGAACGGTCTTGTATCAAAATGTTCCTGAAACGAAAGATGTTATAAGCAATGAAACGGCCTATGTTACTGTAAGTTTAATGGAAGGCGTTACGCAAGGCGGTTCAGGACAGAGATTGAGGCACACCTGGGCAGGAGGAGCTTATGTGTACAAAAAAGTTATGACGGGCTATCCGTACGCCTTCGAAAACCCAATCGCAGGGAAAACAGGAACTACTCAGAACAATAGTGATGGGTGGTTTATGGGTATGGTTCCAAATTTGGTTACAGGTGTTTGGGTGGGTGGAGAAGATCGCGCTACACATTTTGACGACACGGCATTTGGCCAAGGAGCTACAATGGCTCTACCCGTGTGGGCACTTTATATGAGAAAATGCTATGGGGATGAAACTCTAAATATTTCAAAAGAAGCGTTTAATAAACCTGAAGAAATGTCGATTACAACAGATTGCGATAAATGGAAGGACGAAAATAGTGGCATAGAAGAAATTCCTGATGAATTTAATTTTTAGCCAATCGAGTTATGAGCTAAGAATCACTTTCTGCTTATTTTTTGTGATGATTGAAGCACCATTTTTAACTAGTCATGCTTCATTTCTATCAGTATTAATAAATAAATATGATAAATAAAATTGTTTCTAATGTTTCTGAAGCTTGTAAAGGGGTTGAAGATGGGATGACATTTATGTTAGGAGGGTTTGGTTTGTGTGGAATTCCAGAAAACGCTATATCTGAATTGGTTCGGCTAAATGTAAACAATGTAACCTGCATATCAAATAATGCAGGAGTTGATGATTTTGGCTTAGGACAATTGCTTCAAAAACATCAAATAAAAAAGATGATTTCTTCCTATGTTGGTGAAAATGCTGAGTTTGAACGCCAGATGTTAAGTGGCGAATTAGAAGTAGAGCTTATTCCGCAGGGCACATTGGCACAGCGGTGTCTTTCAGCACAAAGTGGCATTCCCGCGTTTTACACACCTGCTGGATATGGAACTGAGGTTGGAGAAGGGAAGGAATTCCGAGAATTTAACGGTAAAATGCATTTGTTGGAAAATGCATTTGATGCCGACTTTGCTTTTGTGAAAGCTTGGAAAGGTGATGCGGCGGGGAATTTAGTCTTTAAAGGAACAGCGAGAAATTTTAATCCAAACATGTGTGGTGCAGCAACAATTACAGTGGTTGAGGTAGAAGAATTAGTTCCAGTTGGAAGCTTGGATCCAAATCAAATTCATATTCCTGGAATTTTTGTTCAGCGAATTTTTCAAGGTAAAAATTATGAAAAACGCATTGAACAATTAACCATAAGAACCACCTTATAATGGCATTAACTAAAGAACAAATTGCGCAGAGAATCGCGAAAGAAGTGAAAAGTGGCTATTATGTAAACTTAGGAATAGGTATTCCTACCTTGGTTGCGAATTTCGTAAGAGATGATATAGAAGTAGAGTTTCAAAGTGAAAATGGAATTTTAGGAATGGGTCCATTTCCCTATCAAGGGGAGGAAGATCCAGACCTAATCAATGCGGGTAAGCAGACAATTACCGCGCTGCCCGGGGCTTCGTTTTTCGATTCAGCAATGAGTTTTTCTATGATTCGTGGACAGCACGTTGATCTTACGATTTTAGGAGCTATGGAAGTATCTCAAAATGGAGACATTGCGAATTGGAAAATACCAGGTAAAATGGTAAAAGGTATGGGAGGTGCCATGGATTTGGTCGCATCAGCTGATAATATAATTGTCGCAATGATGCATACAAACAGATTGGGAGCGTCTAAGGTATTAAAAGAATGCAGCCTTCCTTTAACGGGCGTAAACTGCGTCAAAAAAGTAGTTAGTAACTTAGCAGTATTGGAAGTTCGAAACGGACAGTTTAGATTATTAGAACGCGCTCCGGGTGTTTCCGTTGAGGAAATTGTTTCGGCCACCGATGGCGACCTAGTAATAGAGGGGGACATTCCTGAAATGACATTCTAGCCATTAATAGCAGCAATTCAACCGAATGAACGAACCTGCCGTTTTTATGCTGCTCTATTGATTGTATGTAAAGCTTAGATTTCATCAGAAAAACGAATTCGAAAAAGAGATGTTTAAAGGAGAAAATAATCAGGTCCTCATAAAAGGACGTGCTATAAACCTCCCAAAAAATCAAATTTGCACATCTTAAATCTCTTAATAAATCAGATAAAAAGCAACATAAAGCCGTTAATCGGTAAAAAACTAAAGTCTTTCCGCACCAAATAAGTAAGTTAAAACCTACAAAGATGTATTAAAAGTTAAAAATTAGTGCATTTCATCGAATAATATGTCTTTTTATCGTTAATTTGTTTGTAGTAACCCTATCTTCGAAATCTCAAAACTATTATGCTTAACCTACCTATGAAAATGATCGTGAAGATCAACGTCTCTTAAGAAACAAATTGTTCGTAATAAAGAAAGTTTTTTCGGAGTAAATTATTACAAAGTATCTAATAACTAAAACATTTAATTATGGCACGAAATTTAAGTCTCAACAAAGAAACAGGGTCCAAGGACACATTTATTGACAACGATTTTATTATTGACGAAAAGCTCAAGACATTAGAGTTTTACAACCATAATTTAGAGAAAAAAGTGTTTGAAATATTTCATTATGGTAATGGAAAAACAATTTATTTAAAAAAGAAGACCAAAGAGATAGCAGTCGGTTTTTAATTTTCAAAATATTTAGCCCCGAATCTGATACTACGATACAGATAAGGTTAGCCCGTTCTTTGTGAGGTTAGAGCGGGCTTTTTTTATTGACTTTTTTATAACAACTACTCAGATCCCTCTTGGGATAGCAGCAATGAGTTTTTTAGTATACTCTTTTGTTGGGTTTGCATAAATTTCATCAGCATCCCCAAGTTCTTCAATTTTCCCAGCGCTCATAACCAAGAGCTGATCGGCCATGTATTTGACCACCGCTAAATCGTGAGAGATAAAGATATATGTAAATCCGAAGTCGTTTTTTAACTCATTAAGTAGATTTAGAACTTGAGCCTGAACAGATATATCTAGAGCCGAGACTGATTCATCACAAATAACCAATTTTGGCTCCATTGCAATTGTACGTGCTATACCAACCCGTTGACGTTGACCCCCTGATAACTCATGAGGATAGCGGTGGTAATAGCTTTCATCCAAACCAACACGTTGTAATAATCGTATCACCCGTTCCTTTCTATTCCTTTTGGAATCCCCGATTTTGTGCACTGCCATGGGTTCAATTAATGACTCTCCTATTAAAAGGCGAGGATTTAAAGAAGAATATGGATCCTGAAAAATAAGCTGTATCTCCTTCCGAAGAACTCTTAATTCTGAAGAATCTAAGGAAGTTATTTCTTTTCCGCGATATTTAATACTGCCAGAAGTGGCTTTTTCTAATTGTAATAGTACCTTTCCTAAGGTAGATTTCCCACAGCCCGATTCACCAACTAGCCCCATAGTTTCTCCTTCAAATACACTGAAACTAATATCATTTACGGCACGAACTACAGACTTCGCATTGAAAACCCCAGCATTGCTATAGTATTCTTTCCTTAGGTTAAACACTTCTAATAGCGGTGCACGGGTATAGATTTTTTTATGTTTGATTGCACGCTCTTGGGCGGTTACTTCTCTTGGCTGAAACGATTTATCTTTTAGAGAGGCGATGGTAGGTAATTTTAATAATCGCTTACTCAACTTGGGACGTGACGCTAGCAATGCTTTTGTATATTCATCTTTAGGGCCCAATCCATCTTTGTTAAACAGTTTAGAAGAAATCTCAGTTTCGACAACATCCCCTTTATACATTACGATAACACGATCAACAATTTCAGAAACCAATGCTAAATCGTGTGATATAAAGAGCAAACTCATTCCAGTTTCTTTTTGAAGGTCTTTCAGAAGTAATATAATTTCTTTTTGAACAGTTACATCTAATGCTGTAGTTGGCTCATCGGCAATTAACAGTTTAGGTTTGCACGCAATAGCAATGGCAATCATAACACGTTGCATTTGCCCACCACTTATTTGATGTGGATAACTAGAGAAAATTGCATTGGGTCGAGGAAGTTTTACCCTTTCAAAAAGTCGTAGGCTCTCTTTTTTTGCTTCGGAATAAGATAATTTTAAGTGATGTTGAAGAATTTCACAAACTTGGTTACCACACTTCATAGATGGGTTTAGAGCACTCATTGGCTCTTGAAAAATCATCGCTATATCTTTCCCTCGAATTTTTTGTAATCGCTTTTCTTTTTCTAAGACAATGTTTCTTCCTTGAAAATTTATTTTGCCCGTTACGTGGCTTGTTTTTTTTGGGAGTAAACCCATTAATGCCATGGAGGTAACAGATTTGCCTGAACCAGACTCACCAACAACACCAAGAATTTCGTTCTCTTTAATTTCAAATGAAATACCGTGAATAACTTCGACTCGCGTTTTAGTACTTCCGAAGGAAATAGAAAGGTTTAAAACTTGAAGAAGGGTATTTCTTTCCATATTACCAAAGATAGTATTTTCGAAAAATGTTAGGTGAATTTAAACGATTCATTTACTCGGAATCAAAGGTGAAGGAAACATGACATATTAAAACACTCACATAATATATTAAAACACTTATAGGTTTTGAAATGTAGTTTATCGAAAAGTATTCTTCAATTCACGAAATAAGCGTATATTTATTGGAAAATTTAATAAGCCCCTATAAGCCTACTTACCTAAAACCTATCTTATTATGAAAATTATTATCGATTACAAACTACTATTTGTGCTGTCATTGTTTTTGATCTCACTGGGGTCAAATGCACTTTTGGCTCAAGAGAAAAATGATTCAGAGGGCAGCAATATCCCAAGCCTTTTGGTTTTTGATAACAGCAAGGAGTATGCACTGCAAAACTCGAGTCGTCTTCTCGAAAATGAGTTTAAATTTTCTCCGGAAATTACATTTTCTTCTGTCAGTCTGGAAAGAGACAATTTAGGTCTTACACACCAAAAGTTTCAACAGTATTACGATGGTCTAAAAGTTGAGTTTGCAACATGCACACTTCATGAAAAAGAGGGTCGTGTTTCTTCCATGTCAAATAATATTTTTGATATAAGAGAATTGGATGTTACGCCAGCGGTGAGTGTAGTGCAGGCATTTAATCGTGCCATTGGCCATGTAGGTGCTGCCAAATATTTATGGGAGGACACAAGTGAGGCTCTATTATTTGATAATTATCAAAAGCCAACTGGCGAGCTTGTCGTTTTTCCGCCAGTTGCAAATGTTTCAGAAACAGCTACACTTGCTTATAAATTCGACATCTATGCGCTAGACCCGGTGTACAGGGCTGATGTTTATATTGACGCACAAACTGGGCAGTTTATAATGGAAAACAAAAAAATTCATCATGCAAATGTTCCGGCAACTGGTACAAGCCTTTATAATGGAAATGTGGCATTTACTGCAGATAACGCTTCAGGACCATATCGCTTAAGACAAACGGCAGATGGAAACGGAGTACAAACCTTCGATTTAAACAACGGAACTAGTTATAATAATGCTTCAGATGTAACAAGTAATTCGACGAATTTCACTGGAAATGCCACAGGTGTTCAAGCACATTTTGGAGCAGAACAAACTCATAAATACTTTCAAGGGAATCACGGTAGAAATTCCTACAATAACGCAGGAGCCATTATTAAAAGTTATGTCAGTTATTCAAGCAATTATGTAAATGCGTTTTGGGATGGACAACGGATGACTTATGGAGATGGAGATGGTGTGAATTATGGGCCATTGGTGTCAGTAGATATCGTGGGTCATGAAATTGCTCATGGGGTTACTGAGTATTCTGCAAATTTGGTTTATAGTTACCAGTCCGGAGCTTTGAATGAATCTTTTTCAGATATTTTTGGAGAGTCTATTGAAAAATATGCGTCTGGATCGAATGATTGGCTCATGGGTGATCAAATTGGCGCAGGTGGAAGTGGGGGCGCATTGCGATCTATGAGTAATCCAAACGTTTATGGTGATCCTGACACGTATTTAGGGACGAATTGGTACAGTGGCTCTGGAGATAATGGTGGAGTACACTACAATTCGGGCGTTCAAAACAAATGGTTTTATATTTTAACTGTCGGAGAATCTGGAACGAACGATAATGGTAGTAGTTATAATGTCTCAGGAATTGGTATGGATAAAGCAGGAGCAATTGCTTATAGAAACCTATCCGTTTATTTGGGATCAAATTCTCAGTATAGTGACGCAAGGGCTGGTGCAATTCAATCTGCTATCGATTTATATGGGGCAGGCAGTGCAGAAGAAATTGCAACAACCAATGCCTGGTATGCCGTTGGAGTAGGTGCAGCTTATGGCACTCCGTCTAATTACTGTAATTCAGCGAGTACCAATGTGAATGATGAATATATTAGTCGGGTACAATTAGGAACAATCAATAATAGCTCAGGAGCCCAATTTTATTCAGATTTTACAAATCAATCAACAGATTTAAATGAAGGTCAGGCCTACACAATTACTGTAACGCCAACTTGGACAGGAAGGGTGTACTCTGAAGGTTATGCCGTTTGGATTGACTACAACAATGATCAAGACTTTAGTGATGCTGGGGAACTTGTTTGGTCAAAATCGACTTCGACAAACACGCCGAATAGCGGAACGTTCACAGTGCCTGCAGGAACTGCTGGTACTGCAACACGAATGCGCGTTTCAATGAAGTACAACGGTGTGCCAACAGCATGTGAAACATTCACTTATGGGGAGGTTGAAGATTATACAGTTAACTTAGGTGGTTCTGGGGCCGATACACAGGCTCCTAGCAACCCAACTAGTCTAGCTACTACAAATATTACACAAGCTACAGTAGATCTTTCTTGGAATGCTTCAACAGATAATGTAGGTGTTACAGGCTATGATGTGTATCAAGGGACCTCAAACATAGGAACCGTAACTGGTACTTCTGTTCAAATAACAGGTCTAACGGCTTCAACATCTTATACTTTTAGTGTTCGAGCAAGAGATGCTGCTGGAAATATTTCTGGGGCTAGCAATACGGTAAACGTAACAACAAGCGCATCCCCAGATACTCAAGCGCCAAGTAATCCCAGTAATTTAGTTGCGTCTAATATTGCTGAAACAACGGCGGATCTTTCTTGGAGCGCCTCTACCGACAATGTTGCTGTTACAGGCTATGATGTGTACCAAGGAGCTGCAAACATAGGAACTGTAACTGGTACTTCTGCTCAAATATCAGGTCTTACGGCTTCAACATCTTATACTTTTAGTGTTCGAGCACGTGATGCTGCCGGAAATGTTTCAGGAGCTAGCAATACAGTAAATGTTACAACGTCTGCACCTCCTGCAGACACACAAGCACCAAGCGTACCAATAGGCCTTGTAGTAACTAGTGTAACTCAAAATACAGTAGATTTTTCTTGGAATGCCTCATCAGATAACGTTGGTGTTACAGGTTATGATGTGTATCAAGGCACAACTAGTTTAGGGACTGTTTCAGGAACAACGTACCAAGCATCAGGTCTTACAGCCTCAACATCGTATACTTTTAGTGTTCGGGCAAGAGATGCAGCTGGGAATGTGTCAGGTGCCAGTAATGCACTAGCTGTAACTACATCAGGATCCGGTGGTGGCCCAACTGTTTTGCATGAAGGGTATTTTGAGTCTGGATGGGATGGATGGACAGATGGTGGAAGCGATGCCTACCGTTATTCTGGATCGCGTTCTTCGGAAGGCAGCTATTCAATTCGACTAAGAGATAATACCAATTCGTCTAAGATGACATTGGGAAGCTTTGACGTTACATCTTATAATTCAATAGAGATCGAATTCTATTTTTATGCACGAAGCATGGAGAATAACGAAGATTTTTGGGTTCAATTCTATAATGGGTCAAGCTGGCAAACAGTTGCCACGTATGCAAGAGGATCAGACTTTAATAACAATACGTTCTATACAGCGACAGTGAGTATAGATAGTGGCAGTTATAATTTTCCTTCTAACGCGCAATTCCGTTTCAGAAATGACGCAAGTGCAAATAACGATCAAGTTTATATTGATGCCGTTACCATTACTGCAAATAGTGGAACTACTTTTGCCCCAACAATTAATTCGATATCTGCTTTAAGTAATGGAAGTCAAGGGCTTTTAGGAGACGGTGATGATGAGTTTGATTTTGATGGTGACTTCTTATTATATCCGAACCCAGTGCAGACGATCTTAAATGTTAAGATGCTCGACGCTAGTGATGCGTTTACTTACAGAATTTTCAACATGCTTGGGCAAACATTAAGAAATGGAGATTTATCTTCTACTTCAATCGATGTTCAAAATTTACAAAGTGGAGTATACTTTATTGAAATAAACAACGGAGAAGAATTTTCAACCCAGCGCTTTATTAAGAAATAATATAGTTCATTAATTCTGAATTAAAAACCCGCTCTTTTGAGCGGGTTTTTTCATTATAATAATTCAAAGAGATAGTGGTTTCAGACAAATGGAGCGCCTATCCATATCAAAGTTAAACGGAACGTATTTCTTCTTTACACAACAAGTCTTCATTTCGAAGCCTTAAGATAATTTGAGCGACTGTAATGGTGTCCTTTTCACAGTAGGTAACAATGCGATCAATATCCTTTTCTTCATAGTATACATTTCTAACCTCACTTCCATCAATATCGTCTTTAGGAGAAGGAATGCCTAAAACATGAGCCATAAGTTTTAAGGAGGTAAATGTTTTGTAATCACCAAATTTCCATAATTCTAAGGTGTCTAAATGTGCAACTTCCCAGGGTTTTTTCCCGAAGAGATTTAGTTTAAAAGGAATATCAATGGAATTAATAATCATTCTTCGAGCAATATAGGGGAAATCAAACTCCTTCCCATTATGGGCACACAAAACATGATGAGGTCGGCTAAAATGAGAATCGAGTAAGGAGTTAAAATCGTTGAGAATTTTTATTTCATCACCATGAAAACTCGTAACTCTAAAATTGCGAATGTCCCCAGTGATTTTAAAGAAACCTACCGAAATACAAACGATTTTACCAAATTCGGCCCAGATACCGGCCCGGTCATAAAACGCGTCTGCAGTAAAATCTTCTTTTCTTTGATACTTGGTTTTTTGTTCATATAATACCTTAGCGGTATCATCTAAATCATCAAAGCTTGGTTGTTGTGGAACCGTTTCAATATCCAAAAAAAGGATATGTTCCAGATTGATTCTTTTAAGCATACTTTTGAAAATAATATGGGAAGAGTGGCTCTGTAAAATTACAAAAATAATTAAGAACCCATCTCTGTCATGATGTACACCTCGTTGATATAATCATAGAATTCAGTTGTAAACGGTTTTCCAGAGTAGTTTCCTCGTTGATGCCCAAGGCGAACAATAATTAGATTGTCCTCCGGAATACTAATTACATATTGCCCCAAAATGCCGCGCATTACAAAGATTTTTTTATTGAGATGATCGCTGAGCCAAAACCCATATCCATATTCCGGACTTTCTTTAAACCGTTGTTGAGTGGAGGTTGCAACAAAACTAGAATCTATTATAGAAACGGATTTCCAAGTGCCCAAATTGGAATATAATTTTCCAAAGCGAGCAAAGTCGCGGGCATTGCTGGCGATACAGCAATATGATTTTTCAAGACGATTTTCTGAATCATCTAATTGCCACAGGGCTTCATTTTCAAAACCCATAGGCTCCCAAAAACTATCGGTTACATATTTTGACAATGTTTTGCCTGTTGCTTTTTTAATTACCATCCCAAGCAATTGCGTACTCCCACTAAGATATTTGTAACTTTTCCCAGGGGTTTCAACTACTTCTTGATTTAGTATGGTTTCGGCCAAATTATCGTCGTAATAAGATCGGGCTGTAACACTAAATGGGCTTGTATAAGACTCATCCCAGTCGAGTCCGGATGCCATAGATGAAAGGTCACCTACAGTCACTCCACTTCCTGCATATTGTGGGTAGAAATCTCCAACGGGCTGATCCAAATCAGTAATAAAGCCATCCTTTATTGCTTTCCCTAGCAAGGCAGAGGTAATGCTTTTTGCCATCGAAAAAGAATTCGTTTGCGATTCCTTTCCATAATTTTTAGCATAATTTTCATACCAAATACTATCATTTTTTATGACCAAAAATGCGACAGTTCCAAATTTATTATTTGTTTCTGAAAGCTTCTGAGTGGGTTTCACTTTGTTGTAATCTTCATGAACGGCCCAAGGTTGGGGGTTTGAACTGGCTGGGATTCGTTCATTCTCAAACGATGGATGATCGTCAATATAAGCTGTGGTATGTCCAGTCAAATAAACGACACGAACTCCTTTTATTATGTAGTCATAGTCGGTGAGGTAGAGTAAAGCAATAATTATAGCGATAACACCTATAAACCATTTGATCATTTTTTTCATTTTATTGTTCTAAAAGAGTGATTGTTGTTTTACAGGGTTTTCATGCTCCAGAAGCCATTTTTTTCGATGTAAGCCTCCTGCATATCCGGTTAAAGAGCCATCACTCCCAATAACGCGATGGCAAGGAATAATTATTGAAATGGGATTCTTTCCATTGGCCGATGCTGCTGCACGAATTACTTTCGGATTTCCTAATTGATGTGCCATTTGCTGATAGGTCATCGTTTTACCATATTGGATTTCTTGAAGTTCTTTCCAAACTTTTTTCTGAAACTCGGTTCCTTCTGGAGCTAGCTTTATGGTAAATTGGGTTCTATTTCCTTTGAAATATTCTTCAAACTGTTTTTTGGCAGTTTCAATTTCTCTTATTCCAACGCTATTTTTATCCGCGGACACCTTTTCTTTATTATGAAACTGCGCTGAGGTAAGTTCAAGTTTCGAATTAAATTGGAGTGAAATACTCCCAATTGGAGTGTCGATATAGGTCCTTAAATCGAATGCTGTCTTCATTATTGTTAACGCTTAAATTACCAGCCTACATACTTGGGAGGTTCTTGATCTTTAAGGTTGAGGTATACAATTAATTGCCCGCGATGGTGCGTCACATGATCTTGTAATAAATTAATAATCTGTAATTTACTTTTTGGTCCAGCAAAAAACGCAACGGTTTCTATAAGTTCCTCTTTAGAGGCTTTTTTGATTATTACTGCACTCGCATCGAAGGCTCTGGTTAGCAATTGAATAGTCTCATCCTTAGAGATGTTAGGATCTGTTTTTTCTCGTTTATAGGCTTTCGAAGAGAAATAAGTGACGCTTAGCCAATCTATATTCTCTTTTATATGAAGCAGCTGTTCTTTAAAGCTTCGCTGTCTTTCGGTCGGTTTAAAGTCGTAAAACTCTTCGGGCATTAGTTCGGCCACTCCAAGTAAGTAGTCCTTTGAGTTGTCCCATTTCTCCAGAAATGCCTCTTTAGGAGTCGCCTGTTGGGAAAACCCAGTTGTGAGAATGAAAAGGGCATTTAGAAGGGTAAAGTTTTTCATAATTAGATTAAAACTTGCCATCACATTTTGAAGATTTAGTTGAAACTAAATTTACGAAATTAATTTCACTACGTCTTTTGCAAAATAGCTTGCTATAATATGTGCTCCTGCTCGCTTCATAGCCGTTAACTGTTCCATCATTATAGCATCATGATCCAGCCAACCTTTTTGTGCAGCGGCTTTTAACATGGCATACTCCCCACTTACTTGGTACACAGCTACAGGAACATCCACGACATTACGTATATCTCGAACGATGTCGAGATAAGACAATCCAGGTTTTACCATGACGATATCTGCCCCTTCGTTAATATCCATCAGTGTTTCTTTTAGTGCCTCGTCACGATTGGCAAAATCCATTTGATAGGTTTGTTTGTCTTTTGGAACATCTTTAATAGCAACAGGAGCCGAATCTAAAGCATCTCGAAATGGACCATAAAAGGCAGAAGCGTATTTGGCACTATAACTCATAATCCCGGTATCGTGAAACCCCTCTTTTTCAAGCAAGCTTCGAATTTCAAAAACACGTCCGTCCATCATATCGCTAGGAGCAACAAAGTCGGCTCCGGTCTGTGCATGGGAGAGAGACATTTCAGCTAAAATGGTGTTTGTATCATCGTTGATTATTTTTCCTTTGGAAACAATCCCGTCATGACCATAAGCCGAATAGGGATCTAAGGCAACATCTGTCATAACGAGCATTCCGGGGACAGCGTTTTTAACGGTTTTAATGGCGCGTTGCATTAAACCATCTGGATTCAAGGCTTCAGTTCCCGAGTTGTCTTTTAAATTATCGGGTACTTTTACAAATAATAGCACAGACTTAAGACCTAACGCCCACAGCTCTTTTACTTCCGAGGTTAATAGATCTAAGCTATAGCGATAGTAATTTGGCATCGAAGGTATTTCGTCCTTTATCCCTTTGCCTTCTACAACAAAGATCGGTACTAAAAAATCATTCGGACTGATAATAGTTTCTCTTACGAGGCTTCTTATTGCTTCTGAGGTTCGTAATCGACGATTTCTTCTAAGTGGATACATAGGTAGTTTTTAAACCCAATTTCTGGGATGTTGTAATATATTAATTAATTTCTCTTCCTCACTTTCGGCATCAGGAATATGATTATAAACCCACTGAACATGAGGTGGTAAGCTCATTAAAATACTTTCAATTCGTCCGTCTGTTTTTAAGCCAAACAATGTTCCTTTGTCGTGAACTAGGTTAAATTCGACATAGCGTCCGCGTCTTATTTCTTGCCAAGTTCTATGAGCTTCTGAAAAAGCAAGGTCTTTTCGCTTTTCAACGATAGGGATATAGGCGTCCAGAAAACTATCGCCAACGTCAGTAACAAAATGAAACCAATCGCTCATTTGCATGGCATCAGAAACGGCCAAGCGATCGAAAAACAATCCTCCTATACCACGACCCTCCTTGCGATGTGTGTTGTAAAAGTATTCGTCGCATTGATTTTTATATTTCGGATAGAACTCTGGATTATGCGCATCACAAGCACTTTTACATACAGAATGAAAATGTTTTGCGTCTTCTTCAAATAGGTAGTACGGGGTCAAATCCTGACCCCCGCCGAACCATTGTGCGGCGACATTTCCAGACGGGCCGTAGAGTTCAAAATAACGCCAATTAGCATGGACTGTTGGCACAAATGGATTTTTTGGATGCAATACGAGACTCAAGCCACAGGCGAAGAAATCGGCATCTTCTACGCCAAAGTACGTTTGCATAGATTCGGGTAGTTTTCCATGAACTTCACTAATATTTACCCCTCCTTTTTCAAAAACATTTCCGTTTTCGATTACCCGAGTTCTTCCGCCGCCTCCTTCTTTTCGAGCCCATTCATCCTGTCTAAAAGTAGCTTTGCCATCACATTCCTCTACCTTGGCAGTAATCGTGTTCTGTAATTCTCTTATGTATGCAACGAATTGTTCTTTCATCCTTGTTCCTAAATAATTGTCTTTCTTTTAACGTTAACCGCTAACACTTGCTTTATAAAACCTCATGTCCATTTGTAGAATATAAGCTTTTGATATTGAAAAGCTCGAAATGGGTAATGCTAAATACATCTTAGCAATCCATTTATTCTTTTATAATAGGTTTCGATGCTATTACACTATTTTCTTTTTCAATTAGTTTCACAGTTTCTATTGTTGAAGCGGTAACAGATAGCGGTAGTGCCAGGATAATTCCGACAACCGGAATAAACAACATGCCCATAAACACAATACCATTGCCAATAGCAACACCCCGATTTCTTTTCACAAAGGCCACACTCTCTTTCACCTCAAAATGCCTTTCCAGAGTGTAATCCATATTTCCAAATCCGGCATAGTAAGATTGAACTAAAAATAATGAAATGGAAGAAAAGATATTTATAATAGGGATAAAACTTATAAGAAGTATGGGGATCGTTAGAAACAACTCCTTTCTAAGGTTGCGAAAGTTAATTCGTATTCCTCGCGACAATTGAGATAGATTGCTTGTATTGCGATGCGTATGTTTTACCCCAAGAAGATGTCGTTCAATTTTTTCGGAAACTGGACTCATAAAAGGAGCGCTTAGTGCCATTACGATATGTTTGTATATAATGAGACCAAGAGCAAGAACGAGAACCCCGCCGATCACTTCACTGACGGTCCTGAAGGTTTCAGCGCCCCACTCCCACATCCATATCTGTGAAATAAAGGCTCCAATAGAATCAGACAATCCCCAGGCAGAAAAACCAATGAGGAGGGCCGTAATAAAACTAATAAGCATTGGCACACCAAAATAGCTCCAAAGGCCTAACTCACCAATGAGTTTGAAGGCTCCTCCATATGCTCTTATTCCTTTATATATATTCTTAATCATATCCATATATGGTACAAAGAGATTCGGTATTTCCTTAATACTTTACTCTAAATGAACTAAGGCGTGACCATGTCTTGCAAAATCTTCTAAATTTGTCACTTTTTCACTCTTTTTCATCATTTTTTGCAATAAAACAACGATTTCTTCCTCATTTTCGCCAAAAACGCTCAGAAATAGGTCCAATCCTACATTGTTATTATGTACATCCATCGCTTTTTCTATTTCTTCATTATTTGTCACTTTTTCGTACAAATTGGTCACTTTTTTGGCCCAAACGATCGATTTTTCTATGTTTTTGGTCTTTTTTAGTGTTTTGTGACAAATTAGGACATTCCACAATGCATGTCGAAAAGCATTGGCTTTATTGCTACGATGATGTGCTTGTCCAAAAAGTTTATCACATATAACCATCGTTCTTTTTGTGGCCCTTAAAGTGGGTCTAATTAGAAAAGGCTGATTTAAAAAGAGCAATGAGAATGGTATCAATTGCCCTATTTTTAAACGCCTAATTCTTGCCCAAATAGTCACTTTTCTGATTTATAAGATTTTACTGCCTCAACAAAAGCAGCAGCATTCTCTACTGGAATATTAGGTAAAATACCATGCCCTAAATTTACAATGTATTTGTCTTTTCCGAAGTCGTCAATCATTTTATGCACCATTTTTTTGATCGTTGCCGGCGGACTTAATAGTCTAACAGGGTCGAAATTTCCTTGTAATGTGATTTGTCCACCAGTTAGGTAACGGGCATTTCTTGGAGAACATGTCCAATCAATACCTAGAGCCGAAGCCCCACTTTTTGCCATGGTATCTAAAGCGAACCAACATCCTTTTCCAAAAGCGATTACGGGGATTTCATCTTTCAAGGCATCAATAATTTGTTGCATATACTGCCAGCTAAATTCTTGATAATCTGTTGGAGATAACATTCCTCCCCAACTATCAAACAGTTGCACTGCATTGACTCCTGCTTTTACCTTTTCTTTTAAATAAAGAATTGTTGTGTCGGTGATTTTTTGGAGCAAGTTGTGTGCTGCAAGAGGGTGGGTAAAACAGAATCCTTTAGCAATGTCAAAGTTTTTACTTCCCTGTCCTTGCACACAATAGCATAATATTGTCCAAGGGCTTCCTGCAAAACCAATCAATGGGATGTCGTTGTTGAGCTTTTCTTTGGTCATTTTGATGGCCTCCATCACATACCCCAATGTTTCTTCGATATTTGGAACGATTACTTCATCAACATCTTTTTGTGACCGAATAGGATTTGGTAGCCAAGGCCCAACATTGGGTTTCATCTCCACATGAATATTCATAGCCTGCGGGATCACTAGGATGTCGCAAAAAAGAATGGCAGCATCCATTCCATACCGTCGAATGGGTTGAACGGTAATCTCACTGGCAAGTTCTGGAGTCTGACACCGTGTAAAAAAATCGTACTTGGCTTTTATTTCCATAAACTCCGGCAAATAACGTCCTGCTTGTCGCATCATCCAAACCGGAGGCCGATCAACAGTTTTACCGCTTAATGCTCTTAGAAATAAATCGTTTTTTATGTTGCTCATACTATTTTTTTTTCAACTTTCGTAGGCTGATGGTATAGAAATATACAAGTGAACTAGGTCTCAATCGAGACGTCGTTTTTGGTTTTGTTGAGTGTTGAAATGGCTTTTTCAAGCACGCTTTCGATGGTTGTTTTTTCTGCTTCAAAAATGTTGTAACTGTGTTTTTTAGCTTCGGAAGACGTTGTTTTTCCGATGCAAAAAGCAGCGCTGTTTTCAATATCATTTTCCATGCAAAAACTTGTCACTCCAGTGGGGCTAAAAAATAAGATTCCTGACCATTTTTGGTCAAATTTGAACGTTTTTAGTCTAGTTTCGTATGTTTTTACCTCAAAAAGAGTGATTTTTTCATTTTTTAAAGAAGATGGAATTTCCTCTCTTCGTAAATTTCCGCAGAAAAAGTAAAAAGTGTCAGTTTTGTGTGTTTTTTTGATAAAATCAGCTAATTCTGAGGCATTTTTCATCATTTTAGCTACTTTTTGTTCATTTTTCTCCAAAATTGACTTCGTTTTTTCGCCAACACAGAAAATGGTTTCAATTGTACTAGTATTGCGATTATGGCCACTAAAAAACGCCTTTACAGCATTCTGACTTGTAAAAATTCCATAGCCAACTTTTTTTGGAGATTCAAAGTCAATAGATTTGATTTCAATCGCATTATAATCAGTGACAGAAATAGTATTATTCTGAAACATTTTCTTCTGAGAAGCGCTTAGTTTTTTGGTAGATAGAATTGTTTTCATTTTACCTCATCTTTAATCTGCTGCATCAATTTCTTTCCGCCATTTCCTAAAATTTCCAAAGCGCATTGTTTCCCTAAACTCATATAATTATCAAGGGATATGGATTTATCAACTTCTAACTTTGTTACCCCATTTGGTGAAAATAGGACCCCTTTTAAGTGAATGGTGTTGTTTTTTATAGTTGCAATAGCGCCTATTGGAGCCGTACAACCTCCCTCAAGAACTCGCAGAAAGTCTCTTTCAACATAGGTGCTGATTTCTGAATTCCTGTGATTGATTCGGGATATGGCTTCAGAAGAGAAGGTGTCATTTTCTCGGGTTACAACAACCATAGCGCCTTGAGCTGGTGCTGGGACCATCCAATCAAGATCGGTATAGTGGTCTGGTAAAAGGTTTATCCTTTCTAATCCTGCCTTTGCAAAAATGGCTCCCTGCCAGTTACTTTCTTCAATTTTTCGCAAACGACTGTTTACATTTCCGCGTAGACCAACAATATAATGGTGAGGATACCTATGGAGCCACTGCGCCCGGCGCCTTAAGCTGCCAGTAGCTATAGTACAGGGGTTGTCGACGTTGAATGTTTTTTCTTTAGTGACCAAAATATCTAGGGAGGTGGCTCTTTCTAGAACTGCTTTTTGAACGATGCCGATTGGTAATGCCGTAGGCACATCTTTCATACTATGAACAGCTATATCGACAATGCCATTTAACATAGCGTGATCTAGGGTTTTCGTGAAAATCCCCGTGATGCCTAATTCATATAAGGGAGTGTCTAAGTTTAAATCTCCTTGAGATTTTACAGCGATTAGTTCTGTTGCATGCCCCAGCGCTTCAAGTTGAGTTCTCACGTTATTTGCTTGCCACAACGCTAGTTCGCTGTCGCGTGTGCCGATGCGGATAGTTTTCTTCACGATTCAGGCGTTGAGATTTGAAATACTTTTTGAATTAGATCGACACTTTCTGTGGTTGGGTGGGAGTCGTCTTTTAAATGATTCGCAAAATGTGTTGTGATTTTATGAATAATTCGATTGCTAATAATTTCGGCTTGCTCTTCGTTAAAATTGGTAATTTTCTTACGTTGAAAATTAATTTCACCCACTTTTATTTCGGCCAGCTTTACTTTAAGTGCTTTAATTGTCGGTGCAAATATTCGATTTTCAACCCAGGTGTTAAATTCTGTTTCTACTTCGCTGATAATAGCTTTGGCAAGCGGAATTTGCGAGGCTCTTTGTTCCAAGGTACTATCTGTGATAGTAGACAAATCGTCTAAATGGACAAGGGTTACCAATTCATTTTCAATGACGTTGTTTGCTACGTTTTTTGGAATTGAAAGATCCAAAATAAGGAGCGGTCTTTTAAGGAAAAGCAACTCTTTCGATATCGTAGGTTGTTGCGCACCAGTGGCGACAATCATGACATCTGATTGGGCAATTTCGCTTTGAATGTCTGCGTAATCCTTAACGATTAAGTTAAATTTTCCAGCGATTTTCTCTGCCTTGTGCTTGGTTCGATTGATAAGCGTTATTGACTCGTTTTTTGTGTGTTTGATTAAATTTTCACAGGTATTTCTTCCAATTTTACCTGTTCCAAAGAGCAAAATATTTTTTTCTGAAATATATGGGACTCGTGCCAAAATATATTGAACAGCAGCGAAACTCACAGAGGTAGCTCCACTTGAAATCATAGTTTCGTTTTTAATTCTTTTACTTGCCTGAATAACGGAATTCGCAAGTCTCTCGGTGAATGGATTTAAAAGACCAACCCCCTTTGAAATCCTAAAACTTTTTCTCAATTGACTTATGATTTCAAAATCTCCAAGTATTTGACTGTCTAAACCAGTTCCAACCGCGAAAAGATGACGAATAGCTGCCTTGTTTTGATGAACATAGGCTACTTTTTCAAATTCCTCAACAGACCCTTTTGTGTGATCACATAACAGTTTTATTATTTGGAAAGGGTGGGTAGCATTTCCATATAGTTCTGTGCGATTACATGTAGAAATAATGATTAGTGACGAAAGGCCTTCTTCCTTCGCCTTGGCCAAAACATCCATTTGTGCTGTTTCGTCTAGACTAAAATCGCCTCTAATATCAGCATCCGCCTTTTTGTAGTTAAGACCAATAGCGTAAAAGTTACTAGCGTGCGAAGAAGTTTGATTTTTACTCATAAATATACCCAAGGGCGCAAATGTAATCTCATTTTTTAGTTAAAAATAACGCTAGGCGTATCATTAGTGTCGACAATTGTTTTTTTTGCGAAAAATTGAATATTTGTCGTTGAAATCGCCTAAATTCGAATCTTTAAAGCGGCTTTATCACCTTGTTGTTTAGAATAAATCTAAATAATAAAGAAAATATCGACAGTTATTTTACGAAAAAATGTCGCTCAAAGTTTATTTTTTTTACAAGTGCGGTTATGTTGAGTTAAAACAACTTCAATTTCAACAACCCTACTTTTTAATTTGTAACGATTGTCAATTATAAAAAAGCAGCCATGGTTCCTAAAGCGCATATTTCAAAAGGAGTTTATATTGAGACCCTTATAGAAGAAGGGTTTTATACGTTGGCCTTTAACAATGAGCTAGACAACGACGTGCAGTATAATAGGGAGGTTGGATCTAATTTTGTTCAGTTCCATTTCTGTATAAAAGGTCAGGCACGTTTTAGCTTTAACGATGGAAATTACATATTACCATTGTTAGAAGATAATTCCTTACTCTTATATAACCCAGAACGAGACTTACCTCTTAACCTTACTGTAGATCCAAATTCTTGGGTTCTATCTGTTTTACTTCCCATAAAGAAGTTTCACGGCTTGTTTTCTACGGAGGCTAATTATATAACATTCTTGAGTGAAGAAAATCGAGATAGAAAGTACTATAAAGACGCAGTGATTACTCCGTCGATGGCCATTGTGCTAAATCAACTCATGAATTACAATCTTCACCCTTCCGTGAAGCCTTTATACTTTAAAGGGAAGGCCTACGAGCTATTAAGTCTCTATTTTAATCGGCCCGTTGATGCAGATACAGAGCAGTGCCCCTTTTTGATAGATGAACAGAACGTAGCGAAGATTAAAAAAGCCAAAACAATTATTATTACAAGAATGGCCGAGCCGCCAACATTAAAGGAACTCGCTGATGAAATTCAGCTTCCGCTAAACCGCCTGAAAGAGGGGTTTAAGCAAATTTATGGGGATTCTGTTTTTAGTTTTCTATTTGATTATAAAATGGAAATAGCACGTCAAATGTTAGCCACTGGATCCAATAACGTAAATGAAGTAGGACTTAAGGTGGGCTATAGTACAGCTAGTCATTTTATTGCTTCTTTCAAAAAGAAATTTGGCACAACCCCAAAGAAATATGTGATGAGCCTAACCAAGTAACTCATCAACCCCAAACTTCAGAATAATTTTAAGGATATTTGGGTTTCATTTACTTTCTAGGTGTTATTTTTGTAGTTCTTAAAAATCGCTTATGAAGAAAGGAGTTCTACTAGTTAACCTCGGTTCACCCGACAGTTCGAGTCCGAAGGATGTAAAAAGATATCTTGGGGAGTTTTTAATGGACCCTCGCGTTATTGACGTGCCAAAATGGGCGCGAATCTTACTTGTAAGGGGAATTATTTTAAATACGCGTCCAAAGCAATCAGCGGCAGCATATCAGAAAATTTGGTGGGAAGAAGGCTCTCCTTTGATTGTGCTTTCTGAAAGGTTACAGAAAAAAGTTCAGTCAAAAACGGAGGTTCCAGTAGCGTTGGCTATGCGTTATGGAAGCATGACATTAAAAAAAGGACTTCAGGAACTGGTCGACCTAGGCGTTGATGATGTTTTAGTTGTGCCTCTTTATCCGCAATTTGCAATGGCGACTACTGAGACCATAGACGTCGCAATTGATTCTTTGAAAAATGAGTTTTTCCCTCAGCTAGGTGTCACTTCACTCACCGCGTTTTATAAGAAACCAGAATACATAGAAGTACTTTCTCAAAGTATTTCAGACAAGATAAAAGACCTGGACTACGAACAATTATTGTTTAGTTACCATGGTATTCCGGAGCGACATATTCGAAAAAGTGATATTACAAAGTCACATTGTAAGATTGATGGTAGTTGCTGTGAAACACCTTCAAAGGCACACGAATTTTGCTACCGCCACCAATGTAAAGAGACCACTAAATTAGTCGCAGAAAAGTTAGGTTTAAAAGAAGGTTCTTACTCAACCTCCTTTCAATCTCGATTGGGTTTTGATCCTTGGTTACGCCCCTATACAGATCGTACTATTGAGCGATTTGGAAAGGCAGGCGTTAAAAAAATGGCAATAGTAACGCCAGCGTTTGTAAGTGATTGCTTAGAGACATTGGAGGAAATAGCGATGGAAGGAGAAGAGATTTTTCATGAGGTTGGAGGAAAGGAGTTTACTGTAATTCCCTGCCTTAATGATCGAGATGACTGGGCAACAGTAATGACCGGTTGGATTGACGAATGGAGAATCAAAGATGTGAAAACGGCAATTGCCTAATGAAGATATCTAAAAACTCGGACGCGCTCGGAATTGAGCCGATTAGTAAGTTGCTAATAAAACAGGCGGTTCCTGCGTCGATTGGGATTTTGGTAATGTCGCTTAACATGATCGTTGACACTATTTTTGTGGGGCGATGGATTGGTCCGCTAGCGATTTCAGCAATAACGGTTGTAATTCCTGTTACTTTTTTTATTGGGGCTATTGGTTTGGCAATTGGTATTGGAGGAAGCTCGGTGTTATCAAGGGCTTTGGGTTCTGGGAATAATTCGAAGGCCCTTCAGGTTTTCGGGAATCAGACGACCTTAACTTTTTTAGTTTCCGGGATTTTGGCCGTGCTAGGCCTGATTTTTCAAAACGATCTGATCGAGTTTTTTGGAGCCGACGCCTCTTTTAAAGAACTCGCACTTACCTATTATCGCATTGTAATGTATGGCATCGTAATGCTCGCCATGTGCATGATGGGGAATAATGTGATACGAGCTGAGGGCAAGCCAAAATTTGCCATGTACGCCATGATGCTGCCTGCAATAGGGAATATTTTCATGGATTATCTACTCATTAATGTTTTTGATCTTGGAATGGAAGGCGCTGCTTGGGCTACGTTTATTTCCTACGGTATTTGTTTTGGGTTTATACTTTGGTTCTTTATTGTGAAAAGTGAATTGCGCCTTACTTGGGACTCTTTTAAACTTAAAAGGGATATTGTCGGTGAAATTAGCAGTTTGAGTTCGGTAACATTGGCTCGCCAAGCTGTTATTAGTGTATTGACGATTTTATTAAATAACATCCTCATCGTTCACGGAGACGCTCTTGACGTTGCCTCCTACGGAATTATTAGTAGAATGCTTATGTTCGCTTTGTTTCCTGTAATTGGTGTAAATCAAGGATTCTTGCCCATTGCAGGTTATAATTATGGAGCTCAAAAAATGGAAAGAGTTCGGGAATCGATAAATACTTCGATCAAATATTCGGGGGCTTTGGCACTTGTAATATTTGCCATTATAATGATTTTCCCTTCAGATATTGTTTCCATTTTTGTGAGTAATAAGGAAGGCTTAAGTGCCGACACCTTGGCTCAGAATGCAGAAATAGTATCAAGAACACCATCCGCTTTAAGGTGGGTTTTTGCAGCAACACCTATTATTGTAGTTCAATTGATTGGAGCATCCTATTTTCAGGCAATAGGAAAAGCTATTCCTGCGCTGCTGCTAAGTTTAACAAAACAAGGGTTCTTTTTAATCCCATTGGTCCTAATACTGCCTAATTTTTTCGGTGTTTTTGGCGTTTGGGTTTCGTTTCCAATAGCAGACCTTCTTTCAACTCTTGTTACTGGATATTTTTTAAACAAGGCGGTAAGAAAAGATTTAGGCTAATACGAATCACTTGTAGGTGACGCATTATAATAATAGGAAACTCGCGCTTTTTGAGTCTTTGACAGCACCATACAACAACCGGTTAAGCCGCTAAAATATCTCATAAAAAAGCAAATGAGAATACCATCTCTAGGATTGATTTTAAAGAATATATTTTAGGTAAAACCCATGCCATAAGAATCAATACGAATAAAACAGACCACTATTGAAGGAGGCGTTCCTTAAAAAAAAATGAATGGGTTAGATTTTTAGAAATGAAAATGAACGGTTATCTTTAGACAAACTTATCAACCAACAACGATGTACTACCTTCAAACCCGCGGCTCAATTTTAGCATTTATTTTCTTTACAATCTTCTCCTCTTTTTCATATTCTCAGACCTTTGACGAGAAACTATACGATGCTTTAGACTATCGTCTTTTAGGTCCTTTTAGAGGTGGCCGAAGTGCTGCAGTAACAGGTGTGCCTGGAAAACCGAATCTTTTCTATTTTGGTGCAACAGGAGGTGGCGTCTGGGAAACTAAAAATGGAGGAAGAACATGGAAAAACCTTTCCGACGGTTTTTTTGGGGGATCTGTTGGCGCTATTGAAGTGAGTACAGATGACCCTAACGTAATTTATGTTGGTGGTGGAGAAACCACTGTTCGTGGAAATGTTTCGTCGGGATACGGCGTTTGGAAAACTGAGAATGCAGGGAAGTCTTGGAAGCAAATGGGACTTGAAAACAGCAGGCATATCCCCAGAATTAGAGTACATCCAAAGAACCATAACATTGTGTATGCCGCGGTTTTAGGAAACATATACAAACCCACACAAGAACGGGGGGTGTATAAAAGCACCGATGGCGGAAACTCCTGGCGAAAGACTCTTTTTGCGAATGAAAATGCTGGAGCTGTTGATTTAATTATGGATCCAAACAACCCAAGGATTCTATATGCATCTACTTGGAATATTCAGAGAACACCTTATAGCTTAAGCAGTGGTGGCGATGGTTCGGCGCTATGGAAAAGCACCGATAGCGGAGAAAGTTGGAAAGAAATTTCAAAGAATAAGGGGTTTCCATCAGATACCTTAGGGATTATAGGCGTTACGGTTTCACCTGTAAACAGTGATCGCGTTTGGGCAATTGTTGAGAACAAAGAAAAAGGCGGTGTGTACAGAAGTGATGATGGAGGCGAGACATGGACGAATATCAATAGCGAAAGAAAACTGAGACAAAGGGCTTGGTATTATACCCGCATTTATGCAGACCCTCAAGATGAAGATATTGTGTACGTGTTGAATGTTCGTTATCACAAAAGCACTGATGGTGGTAAAACGTATGAAACCTTCAATGCGCCACATGGAGATCATCACGATTTATGGATAGCACCTGAAGATCCAAATAGGATGGTTATTGGAGATGATGGGGGAGCGCAAACGACCTATGATGGTGGAGAAACTTGGAGCACCTACCACAACCAGCCAACGGCACAGTTTTATCGCGTTACTACAGACAACTCCTTTCCCTATAAGATATATGCGGCACAACAGGATAATTCTACCATTCGTATAACGCATAGAAATGAAGGGGGAAGTATCAATGAAGATGATTGGGAAGAAACTGCAGGAGGAGAAAGTGCACACATCGCTATAGATCCATTGAACAATGATATCGTTTATGGAGGAAGTTATGACGGCTTTTTAACCCGTTATAACCATAAAAAACAGACGGTTAGAAGCATTAGTGTTTGGCCCGATAATCCGATGGGTCACGGAGCCGAGGATATGAAATATCGATTTCAGTGGAACTTCCCGATTTTCTTTTCTCCTCACAATCCGAAGAAGTTGTACACCGCCTCTAATCATTTACACGCTACGACTAATGAGGGTGAAAGTTGGGAGCTATTGAGTCCCGATTTAACACGCAACGATCCAACAAAATTAAAGTCCTCAGGCGGTCCAATTACGCAAGACAACACCTCGGTTGAGTATTACTGTACAATTTTTGCTGCTGCAGAATCACCTGTTCAAGAGGGGGTCATATGGACCGGAAGCGACGATGGATTGATTCATATTACAAAAGATGGAGGTGCTAACTGGGAGGATGTTACCCCAAAAGGAATGCCCGAATGGATGATGATTAATAGCATAGAGCCTTCCGTATTTGACGCAGGAACCTGCTATGTTGCAGGAACAAAATACAAGACAGGAGATTTTGCACCTTATTTATATAAGACGAATGACTTCGGAAAGACCTGGAAAAAAATCACCGATGGAATTCCGTCAGAACATTTTACCAGGGTTCTTCGTGAAGACCCAAAACAAAAAGGCATTCTTTATGCCGGAACCGAAACGGGAATGTATATCTCGTTTGATGATGGTAACAATTGGAAAGCATTTCAGTTAAACCTACCCATAGTTCCAATTACAGATTTAGCGGTAAAAGACAACAATCTAATCGTGGCTACGCAAGGAAGAAGCCTGTGGATACTTGACGACTTGAGTCTGCTCCACCAACTTTCAGAAGCAAAGAATAAAGATAACTTTATCTACAAACCCAAAGATGCGTATCGCATGGGAGGTAGATCTAACAGTAAATCTTTAACCACTGGCACGAATCATCCAAGCGGAGTTTTGACATATTTTAATGTCGCGAATTCTGATGCGAAGGAAATCACACTTAGTTATTTGACAAAGCAGGGAGATACAATCAAATCCTTTACAACCAAAGGGACGAAAGAAAAGAACAACAAACTTGAAGTTGAGAATGGTTCAAATGTTCATAGTTGGAACATGCGTGGGGATGGTGCTGAAAGATTGAAAGGGATGATTTTATGGTGGGGAAGTACTGCAGCTCCTATGGCTGTGCCTGGAGAATACGAGGTAGTACTAACCGTTGACGATGAAAGCTATGCGAAGCCTTTTACGATAATCCCTGATGGGAATTCGGAGACGGATTTGGCAGGAATGCAGCGGCAATTTGATTTTATCACAGACGTGAATAGCACCGTGGACAAAGCGCATAAGTCGATTAAAAAGATTCGTAAAATTAACAGTCAGTTGGAAGCCTTTCAGAAACAATATAAAGAAGATGAGGGAATAAAAGATTTGGTCGAAAAAGCAAAGAAGTTACAGGAGTCTTTCTCAGAAATTGAAAAGGCCTTGTATCAAACTAAAAATAAGAGTGGTCAAGACCCTTTAAACTTCCCCATCCGATTGACTAATAAACTAGCACATTTAAACAGTTTGGTTGGCATGGACGACTTTCCACCCACACAGCAAGATGTGGCGGTAAAAGATGAGTTGTCTCGTCAAATAAATGTGGAGTTGATTAAGTTTGACCAATTAATATCTGAAGAGATTTCGGCCTTTAATACCGCTTTTAATCAGAAGAAATTAAAGTATCTTTTTGTTGGTGACGACAAAAAATAATGGGACGAAAACATAGAAAAACTAAAACAATAGATCCCTGCATAAGCAGGGGATGCGCATGGAATATAACTACATCAAAGCACTTCACTTAATATTTGTTATTACCTGGTTTGCGGGCTTATTTTATATAGTACGCCTTTTTGTTTACCAAATTGAAGCCTCGCAAAAGAGGTCTCCAGATAAAGAAATACTAGGGGAGCAGTTTAACATAATGGCGAAACGCCTTTGGTTAATTATTACTTGGCCCTCTATGGTATTGGCTGTGTTATTCGCAATTTGGCTCATGGCATTGCGTCCCTTTTATTTGTCAGAACCTTGGATGCAGGTCAAATTAGGGTTTGTGGTATTGTTGATTATCTACCATTTAAAATGTCATACGATCTATAAGCAATTGCAGGAAGGTGTTATAAAATACTCTTCAAACTTTATGCGACTGTTCAATGAGGGGGCAACAATAATCCTTTTTTCTGTAGTGTTTTTGGTGATACTGAGAAATGCAGTGAATTGGATTTATGGCGTTATTGGAATCATTTTATTTTCGGTCCTAATAATGCTGGGGTATAAGTTTTACAAAAAGATGAGAGAAGGGAAAGAAAGCCATCAGTAACACCCAGTTTCAAATTCTCAAAAGTTGGTGCAATTATTGTTATCTTCCCGAATAAATATCATTAGATGACTTTTTATAGATCGCTTCGGTTTAGAATATTTTCAGCCATGTTGCTACTGCTGCTAGGTGCCTCTGTACTTATTGCAATAGTTACCATCTATCAATACAGAGAGGAGGCAGAAGACTATCATAAAGAGCGTTTATCACGAAAGGAAGAAAATATAAGAAAGAACATTGATTTTGTCCTCAAAAACACGACCTACCCCGTGGAGACAGATCAAATTCCACTCATCTTTAAAGAAAAAATATACGAGCTAAAGGCGATACACAATCTAGAAATATACCTTTACGGTTTGAGTGGCAACCTACTAAAGTCCTCTAAAGCTTCTTTTATTATTGACACCTCTGCCACAAGGATGAAACAGTACGCCTTAGACGCTTTAAAAAAATCGGCCACTAAGAATTTTACCGAAGAATTTGAAGAGAACGGGCTCGAGTATAGGTCCTCTTATACGTATATTACAGATGCACACTTCAAGCCTTTGGCAATTCTAAACCTTCCCTATATTGAAGATGACGGCTTCATTAAAAAGGAACTAAAAGAAAATTTATCACGCCTTGGCCTTGCTTACTTTTTCATGTTGCTTATAGCTGTAGTACTGGCTTACTTTCTTTCAAAGTACATTACAAGATCCTTGAATGAAGTAAGTGAAAAGATCACAGAAACACGGCTAAATAAAAGAAATAAGAAGATAACAATCAAAGACACTTCAGAAGAAATTTCGACCTTAGTTAATGCTTATAATGGGATGATTGACGAGTTAGAAAATAGTGCAGCTCAGCTAGCAGCAAGCGAGCGAGAAGCTGCTTGGAGAGAAATGGCAAAGCAAGTAGCACATGAAATTAAAAACCCATTGACGCCTATGCGCTTAACAGTACAAAGTTTTCAAAGGAAGTTTGACCCAAGCAGTCCAAATATACGCGAGAAACTCGATGAGTACAGCAGTACAATTATTCAACAAATCGATACGATGAGTTCAATAGCATCGGCTTTCTCCACCTATGCGACCATGCCTGCCCAAAAGAATGAGACGCTAAATATTGTAAAAATCACGAAACTGGCACTTGATATTTTCAATGAAGATTATATCTATTTCACTTCGGAAGAGGATGAAATTATTATAAAATTTGATAGGACGCAGTTGATTAGAGTTGTGACCAACCTTATTAAAAATAGCGTTCATGCCATTGCTCAAAAGCAACCTGCTGAACCTAGAATTTCCGTTAGAGTGTTATCTGAAGATGAGTCTGTTTCTATATCGGTTACGGATAATGGTGTGGGTGTTTCAGAAGAACATAAACATAAGATATTTGAACCAAAATTCACTACAAAATCTAGCGGAATGGGCCTTGGTCTTGCCATGGTGAAAAATATTGTAGAAACATATAACGGCCATATTATTCTAGATTCTTCTTTAGGAAAAGGAACTACATTTATAGTTACTTTCCCAAAAGTGGTTTGAGGATTTTGTAATTTTGTTTTAGACGCAAACTAATTTATTTTGATAAACCGAACCCATGAGCTACGAAAATATTCTATCCAAATACGATAAAGGGATTACGACAATTACCATTGAACGCCCATCAAAACTAAATGCACTAAACAGTGCCACTATCAGAGAATTGCACGAGGCATTTAAAGAAGCCGACGAGTCGAAACATACAAAAGCGATCATTGTCACTGGGAGTGGAGAAAAAGCCTTCATAGCAGGAGCGGATATCAGTGAATTTGCAGATTTCTCAGTGTCTGAGGGAAGACAATTGTCAGCAGATGGACAAGCGATGTTATTCGATTACGTGGCAAACCTATCCACGCCGGTGATTGCAGCTGTAAATGGTTTTGCTTTGGGAGGTGGGCTAGAGCTAGCAATGGCTGCACATTTTAGGATAGCAAGTGATACTGCGAAACTGGGTCTCCCAGAAGTGTCTTTAGGAGTTATTCCGGGGTATGGTGGAACACAGCGTTTGCCTCAGTTAGTTGGAAAAGGCCGCGCTATGGAAATGATTATGACTGCTGGAATGATTGATGCAAATCTGGCGCTACAATACGGGCTTGTAAATCACGTGACTGCACAAGAAGACTTAATCGAGTTTACCGAAAAAATAGCCACTAAGATCATTAGGAATTCGTCTGTTGCAATCGCAGGCGCTATCGCTGCGGTTAACGCAAATTTTGAGGATGGTGAAAATGGTTTTGACACTGAGATTTCAGAATTTGGCAGATGTTTCGGCACTGCCGATTTTAAAGAAGGGACGCAGGCATTCTTAGAGAAAAGAAGAGCAGTATTTCCGGGAAAATAAAATAAGAATCGCTCAGGCCGGCTTCTTTATTTGTAATGTAAAGACAAGGAACAGAGCCTTGCACACTTAAATTAACACTAATTATATTTAATAAGTTTTCTAGTTTGACCTTCGATAAGCAGGTAATACATACCTGCCGGAAATTTTGACAAGTCAATTTGTTTGTTGTCTCCACTCAGAAACCCTTGCAACACCCTTTGCCCTAAAGGTGAAATAAGTTCGAATTGAACGTCTTCAAGAATTTCTAAATTAACAATGCTATTTGTTGGATTCGGATAAAGTCCGATGGTTAATTCCTGTTTTTCGACTCCCAATAGTTCACATTCAAAATCTTGCTCTACCTTCGATGCAACTGAAGGATTCAATAAGAGATCGTCTTTTAATAATGGGCAATAACAATCATTTTCTTCTACATATAGTTTGAGCCAAGACAGCGCTATTTTACCAACAGAGCCGCCTCCCCCATTTGGGGTGTTTGCCACAGAGTGATTGCCATTTGCAACCTCGAATAGCACTTTGTCTGTGGTAATTGGTGTTGCGTTATAATGAATATCTGCGTGCTCGACTGGAGGTGCCACAGTATCATCCTCTCCACTAAAAATAAGAACAGGACTTTGGTGGCTAAGTTGAGGGTTGGGTAGCCAAGGGCATAAGGCGACAACTCCAGCAATGGTATTGTCAAGTACAGCTGCTCTTTGCGCACCACCTCCACCCATAGAATGTCCGCTGACAGCCAATTGGTCTAAGTTGAGAGCTCCCTCTAGCGGTGATGTGACTCTGGTATTTTCCTGCTTGATGGTTTCCAAAGCATCTATAAGGCCAAAGGCCCTTGCCTCCGGAAAATCAAAAATAGAATTCGTGCCTATTATAATGGTTACAATGCCGTGAGAAGCATAAAATGGACCCCATGCTGCAACAGTTGGAGGAAGGGCTGTAAACCCCGGTACAATTGCAATACTAGCAAAGGGGGGCGAAGCGTTTGTAGGGTAGTAAATGGTGGCTCCTAAATAGTCGGGGCCGTTGCGTATGCCATCTGCTTCGGTGAGCGTTTCTACATTAAAAGGCCCTGGATTTGAAAGGCTTTCAATTGTTATACCCTCACATTGGGCAAGCGCACTATTAGTGTTTAGTGATACAAGAAACGTGAGCAGGAAGAAAAGACATGTATTTTTCATATGTTTTATAAAAATAATAAATCAAGTCTAATTCAACAGCTTTTTAATTAACTTCTGTTTAGTCCAACGCCAAATAAAAAGCTTTTTTTATTTTTCTCCCTCCCATTCAGCATAAAATTGAGCTAAGAATTTTTCCATAAAAAGGTGTCTTTCAGAGGCAATACGGGTCCCAGTCTCCGTGTTCATGATCTCTTTAAGAAGCAACAGTTTTTCGTAAAAGTGATTAATTGTTGGTGCTTTTGACGCCTTATATTCGGCAGGTGTCATGGTTAAATTAGGCGGTATGTCTGGATCGTAAAGCAGGCGGTTTTTGAATCCACCATAGTTAAAAGCACGCGCGATACCAATGGCGCCAATCGCATCCAGTCGATCTGCATCTTGAACAACGGCTAATTCCTTTGAGTGGAATTTTTGCAATTGATTTCCTCCTTTGAAAGAGATATTTTCAATAATTTTGATAACATGGATGATCGTTTCTTCTGAAATCTCCTGTGTTTCAAGAAACTTACGAGCTAGGGCGGGCCCAACCGTTTCGTCTCCTTCGTGAAACTTAGAGTCTGCGATGTCATGCAAAAGAGCGCCTAAAGAAACGATGAGTACATCGACGTTTTCTTCTGAAGCAATTAAAAGTGAATTTTTGTAAACGCGTTCAATATGGAACCAATCGTGCCCTCCTTCAGCTCCTTCCAATTGTTTTTTTACAAATGAAATGGTATTGGCGATTACGAGCTGAGAGTTTTCAGAAGTCATTAAAGAACAATCTTGGATTTAACAGTTTCTTCGACAAGATCTATAAGCTCTTCAGAAGAAAAGTCGGATATTTTTAATGCGGGATGAATGGTATGTTTTAGTCGAATTCCAAGTGGCATTGGGAAGTGTCCATTGCGTTGTAATTTCCAACTATTGTTCACCGTTATTGGTAAAATATAGGCTTCAGGGGCATATTTAAATAAGGTGATTAATCCCTTGCGATGAAATGTTTTTGGCTGCCCATTTTTACTTCGGGTGCCTTCAGGGAAAATAACACCACTGTAGTTGTTTTGAACGAGATATTTACCAAACTCCATCATCTCCCTCAGGGCTTGCCTCGGGTTTTTTCTATCAATCAGGATGGATCCTCCGTGACGTAGGTTATACGAAATACCCGGGATGCCTTTTCCTAATTCTATTTTTGAAACGAACTTCGGATGAAATTTACGCAAGTGCCAAATAATAGGTGGAATATCCCACATACTTTGATGATTAGCCACTATGATGATAGGGACATTTTCAGGGATGTTTTTCAGATAGTCCATTTCGAACCGGGTTCCTAGCAAATTTAAACAGCGAAGGATGGTCCAATTAAAATAATCCACACTTTTTTTGAGGGCTTGATATCCAAACACATTATAACAAATTACTTCTACAGCGTGAAAAAAAAGCATGCTGAGCCCGAAGGTCAGGTAGAATAAACCTGTTAAAGGATAACTTAAAAAATGTAAAATTCGTTTCATTGTTTCCCAAAAGTAAAAAAACCGCCTTCAATTTTAGATGAAACCGGTTTTCTTATTTATTTAAAAATTCGTCTGTCGTGTTTTTAAACGTTCAAAAAGGCTTAACAAAATTCGTCAAAAGCACCTTTTAAGTTTTCAGCGATCATGTCTGCATGGCGGCCTTCAATATGGTGGCGCTCTAACATATGTACCAATTCACCATTTTTAAACAAGCCCATAGATGGAGAGCTTGGGGGGAACGGAATCATTTGTTCGCGGGCAGCATCAACCGCATCACGGTCAACTCCTGCAAAAACAGTCACTAAGTGATCTGGGGTCTTCGTATTTTGTAAAGACATACGAGCTCCTGGCCGCGCATTTGCCGCTGCACAACCGCAAACGGAATTCACAACTACCAAAGTTGTTCCTTCATTTTTAAGTGCATTATTTACATCATCTGCTGTGTGTAACTCTTTGAAACCTATGCTTGTAAGATCTTCTCGCATTGGTTTTACTAATTCCGGTGGGTACATAATATTTTGTGTTTAATTTTCGTAACAATTTGACCACAAAGGTAACTAATCTGAAGGATTTTATTACCACCTTAACTAAAATACAACGTTTTTGGAAAGTGGGATAAGAGGATAAAAAAAAGGATCTCGAAGATTGTACACGCTTGTTTCTTGCATAAAACCCTATCTTTGGTCGCAATTTAATTTTTGAAATTTCACAGCATATGATTCGATGGGTGGCAGCTATTATTGGGTATTCTCTTTTCAGATTTCCTGGAGCGATAGCAGGGTATGTGTTAGCGGGTCTCTTTGAAAACATGAGGGGTAAAAAAGGAGGTGGACGCTCTTTTCAAGACGTGTTTCAACAAAACACAAGGGAACGCGTAACACCAGCCGATTTTGAGCTTCATTTACTGTCTTTGGCGACACTCGTTATCAAAGCAGATGGGAAAGTGAGTCAAAGTGAGTTGGATTTTGTTCGACAGTACTTTGTTCAATCGTACGGAAAGGATCGAGCGAACGCGACGTTTAAAGTTTTTAATGAAGTAATAAAGAAAAAAGAGATTTCTGCATCAAGAATTTGTGAATTATTGCGATCTAGAACACGGTACGAGTCAAGGTTGCAAATTCTCCATTTCTTATTCAGTATTAGCAATGCCGACGGTCATGTTTCTGAGGCTGAAACAGATGAAATAAATAGGATCTCTGGTTTCTTGGGCGTACAATTTAGAGACTTTGAAAGCATAAAGGCGATGTTTTTCAAAAACCCTGACAGCGCCTATAAGATTCTTGAAATTGATAATACCGCGTCTGATGCTGAGGTTAAAAAGGCGTATCGAACCATGGCGAAGAAATACCATCCAGACAAGCTACAACATATGGATGAGGCCTATCAAAAAGGCGCCGAAGAGAAGTTTAGAAAGGTGCAAGAGGCTTACGAACAGTTACAAAACGAACGAGGTTTTTAAGGGTTACTGCAAGATTTATGGAGTTATCTTTTTATACCCTAATTTTTAGTCTAGTCTAAAAATAGTATTCAATAGGTGTAAAAATATGTTTACCTTTGACGAATGTTTACATTAGCGGAAGAGAATTACCTGAAGGCAATATACCATCTGGAGTTTAAGTTTCAGGGAGAGGTAAGTACAAATGCCATAGCAGAAAAGCTGGAAGCCAAAGCTTCATCAGTGACCGACATGGTTCAAAAGTTAGCCGAGAAGAGCCTTGTCTCTTATACGAAATACAAGGGGACGCATCTTACCCCAGAGGGCAGAAAAATTGCCGCTAAGGTGGTTAGAAAACATCGTTTATGGGAAGTCTTTTTAGTTGATAAGCTTGACTTTCAGTGGGACGAAGTACACGAAATTGCAGAGCAGCTCGAACATATCAAGTCTGACGAATTGATTGTTCGTCTGGATAAATTCTTGGGTTCTCCAAAATTTGACCCGCATGGCGATCCTATTCCGGATCAGCAAGGAAATATAAAAAACACCAAAAAGAGATTGCTGGCTGAAGTTGAAAATAAGCAACGTGGTATCTGCGTGGGGGTGAAAGAATCAAGTGCTGATTATTTGCGTTACTTGGATAAAAAGAAAATAGGTATTGGTTCTGAAATTACGGTGGTTAGTAAAGAATATTTTGATGGATCCATGATTATTGAGGTGGGACCAAAACAGTTCTCGATTTCCAAGAAAATAGCCGAAAATTTATATGTACAAGTGAACTAAATTATGGTTGGATTAAAAAGAAGCATATTATTTTTCAATCTTTTAGGGGTTTTTAGTGTGATGTCGCAGGAGGTTGAAATTACGAGTGAATTGATAACTGATAGGCCTGACGCTACAGAATCACCTAAGACCGTTCCTAAAAGCACGATACAAGTGGAGACAGGAGCTTTCTTTGAAACCTATGAGGCAAGTGGCATAAAGACAGAAACAATTGGGTATAATACCACCCTAGTTCGTTTTGGAGTTTTTGAAAACTTTGAATTTCGTCTAGGTTGGAATTTTGAAGAAATTAGAACCACTATTGGCGGTGTAAAATTGGATGATGTCGCATCGGGTTTATCCCCTTTGCTCGCAGGCTTGAAAGTCGAGATTGCCCAAGAAAAGGGTTGGATTCCACAAATCGGTTTACTGGTTCACATGGCGCTACCGTTTGCAGCGTCAGAAGACTTTCGTCCTAAAACAACAGGGGTAGATTTTCGATTCTCCATGGGACATACGTTGAGTGATAAATCTTCCATAGGTTATAATTTTGGAGCCCAATGGGGCGATGATTCGTCAGAAGTAAATTATCTATATACGTTGGTCTATGGTTACAGTATTACTCAAAAATTAGGCTCCTATATTGAACTCTATGGCGATGCTTCTGAAGTCAACAAACCCAATCATTTTTGGGATGCAGGGTTTACCTATTTAATAACAAGGGTTATCCAAGCTGACGTTACCATAGGAAAAAGTTTCAGCCAAGGCCAGGATATTATAGTAAGTGCAGGATTAAGCTTTAGAATACCAAAATAGAAAAAATGAAAAATATCTTATACCTACTAATATCACTCGCCATAATTAGTTGTAAAAATGAATCAGAGGAGTCGGGAAAGCTTAAGGTTGTGACGACCACATCCATGCTCACCGATCTCGTAAAAAACATTGGAGGCGATTTAATTGAAGTGAATGGTTTGATGGGTGCAGGAGTTGATCCTCACCTTTATAAAGCAAGTGAAGGCGATGTAAACAAACTGTTTCAAGCCGATATCATATTCTATAATGGGTTGCATTTAGAAGGAAAGTTAGTGGATGTTTTTGAAAAAATGGCTAAAACAAAATTGACGGTTTCCTTAGGGGGATCTTTAGATAAAAATGAACTAATTGGATCTGAATATTTCGTTTCAAATTATGATCCACATGTTTGGTTTAACATTCAGTTTTTTAAGCAGTTTGGTGACAGGGTAGCCGAAACTTTGGCTGCAAATGACCCTGTGAATGCTAAAAAATACCAGGAGAACAATGCACTTTATCAAGACAAATTAGATGCATTAGAAGTTGAGGTAAAGGCAATGATAGCTACCCTTCCGAAAGAAAAAAGAATATTAGTTACGGCACATGATGCTTTTAATTACTTCGGAAAGGCGTACGGTTTTAACGTGGTTGGGCTACAAGGACTATCGACGGCAACCGAAGCTGGCGTGCAGGATGTAAGACGCCTATCTCAATTTATTATAGACAATAAAGTGAAAGCAGTTTTTATTGAAAGTTCGGTTCCGCGAAGAACCATAGAAGCACTGCAAGAAGCGGTGCTTTCAAAAAATCATGATGTTGGTATCGGAGGCTCCTTGTATAGTGACGCATTGGGAAATGCAGGGACCATAGAAGGTACATATGTTGGCATGTTCAGAGCGAATGTGAAGACTATAGTTGAAGCATTAAATTAGCGCGATGGAGACAAAATTTGCAGTAAAAATTGATGACCTTACAGTCGCCTATGATTACAAGCCGGTTTTATGGGACATTGATTTAGCCATTCCGGAAGGGGTTTTAATGGCAATCGTTGGTCCCAATGGGGCAGGAAAGTCGACACTTATTAAAGCCATTTTAGGCATTATCAAGCCCATTGCTGGAAGTGTTTCTATCTACGACCAGCCCTATGAAAAACAACGAAAGCTTGTTGCCTATGTGCCGCAAAAAGGAACGGTCGATTGGGACTTCCCTACCACGGCGCTAGATGTCGTAATGATGGGTACTTATGGAGATTTGGGATGGATAAAAAGACCTGGACAAAAAGAAAAGAAAGCCTCTTTAGAAGCCTTAGAAAAAGTAGGAATGTTATCTTTTAAAAACCGACAAATAAGTCAGTTAAGTGGGGGGCAACAGCAGCGCGTTTTTTTAGCGCGAGCTTTAGTGCAAAATGCTTCTATTTATTTTATGGATGAACCTTTTCAAGGGGTAGATGCATCAACAGAAATAGCCATAATTAACATTCTTAAAGAACTTAGAAAAGCAGGAAAGACCCTTATTGTTGTGCACCATGACCTACAAACCGTTCCAGAATATTTTGATTGGGTAACTTTTTTAAATGTCAAAAAGATAGCTACCGGGCCTGTAAAGGAAATTTTTAACGATGATAATTTAACGAAGACCTACGGAATCAATTATAAAGTAGCGATAAATAAATAATGACTTTTTTCGAATACTTCCAATTACTATTTACAGATTATACCCTGCGTACTATTACGTTGGGCACGGCCGTACTTGGAGCCATTTGTGGTATGCTAGGTAGTTTTGCGGTATTGCGAAAGCAAAGTTTGCTAGGCGATGCTATATCACACGCAGCATTGCCAGGCATTGCAATCGCTTTTCTTATAACAGGAGCGAAAGACTCTAATGTCTTGCTATTAGGCGCACTAATAAGTGGATTGATAGGGACCTTTTGGATTCGTGGGATGACATCAAAAACACATCTGAAGAGTGATACGGCTTTGGGTTTGGTGCTTTCACTATTCTTTGGTTTTGGAATGCTATTGCTTACATTCATTCAAAAGCAACCAAACGCCAATCAAGCTGGGTTAGACAAATATCTTTTCGGACAGGCCGCAACCTTATTGGAAAAGGATGTTGCTGTCATGGTTCTGGTAACCGGAATTAGCCTTTTTATTCTCTTGCTTTTTTGGAAAGAGTTTAAAATTTTGCTTTTTGATGCCGATTATGCCACAACGCTTGGTTTCAATACCAAGTTTATAGACATACTCATCACCTTTTTTATTGTCTTAGCGATTGTTTTAGGGCTACAAACGGTTGGAGTGGTTCTTATGAGTGCTATGCTATTAGCCCCAGCCGCCGCCGCGAGACAATGGACGAATAGTTTGGCGGTTATGGTGTTTTTAGCGGCTGTTTTTGGGGCCTCTTCTGGGGTTATTGGCACGGCAATTAGTGCGAGTCAAGACAATCTTTCTACGGGACCGGTTATCGTTTTAGTTGCAGGGGTCTTTGTTTTGTTTTCTTTTATTTTTTCACCTGGAAGAGGCGTTCTATTTCGTGAAATACGTTTCAGAAAAAACAGAGCTGACTTGAAACTTAAGAAAACGCTTCAGTTTATGTATGGGATTGCGAAAACACATGATGATTTTGCACATCCCCATGCTATTCGAATCCTCAACCATTTTCAAGGATACACAAAGAACTCTTTAAGTGCTTTGGAAGAAAAAGAATGGGTAGAAATTAAAGGTCAAAAATGGAGCCTTACTCAAAAAGGTTTTAGAGAGGCCAAGGATTTGTATAACCAACAACCGATCAATGACTAGTCCGCAAATCGAAATACAATTAATTGCTGTTGTCGTTGCGATTGCGTGTGCAATTCCAGGGGTCTTTTTAGTGCTGCGGAAAATGGCACTTATTAGTGATGCTATTAGTCATTCGATTCTGCCCGGAATTGTTATTGGGTTTTTTATTACGCAAGATTTAAATTCGCCCTTCTTGATTCTATTGGCAGCTTTAACGGGCCTTCTAACGGTTGTTTTGGTTGAAATAATTCAGAAAACCGGTTTGGTGAAAGAGGACACTGCCATTGGCTTGGTTTTTCCTATGTTGTTTAGTGTTGGAGTGATCATGATTGCAAAAAATGCAAACGACGTGCACTTGGATGTAGATGCCGTATTGCTCGGGGAACTGGCCTTTGCGCCTTTTGATAGATTGTTGATTTCCGGAATGGATCTGGGGCCAAAATCCCTTTGGGTAATGGGCGTTGTTTTGTTGATTACGGTCTTTCTCCTTTTTATGTTTTTTAAAGAATTGAAGGTAAGTACCTTCGATTCGGGCTTGTCGTCGGCCTTAGGGTTTTCACCCATACTGATGCACTACGGTCTTATGTCGGTTTCTTCCATAACTGTAGTAGGTGCTTTCGATGCAGTAGGAGCCATCTTGGTAGTCGCTTTAATGATTGCCCCCGCAGCTACCGCCTATTTGCTAACCAATGATTTAAAAAAAATGTTGTGGATTTCAATAGCTCTTGGTGTGTTTTCTGCGGTTGCAGGGTATTGGTTTGCCCATTTCATTGACGCCTCTATTTCGGGATCAATGACCACTGTATTGGGAATTGTCTTTTTAGGAGTGTATTTATTTGCACCTCAGAAAGGACTGATTTCGGTATTATATCGACAAAAGCAACAACGAACCGAAGTATCATTGCTCACTTTTTTATTGCATTTAAACAACCATTCTGAAGAAAATGAACGGCATCTCAATCATTTAAACGAACACATTAACTGGCAAAAAGTAAGAGCAAAAACGGTTGTCGAATTGGGAGTAAAGAACAACCTTATTACGATTAAACACGATGTCGTTTCTTTGACGGAAAAAGGGAATGACTTTACCAAACTCGCACTCGAATATATTATCACGAATAAGGATGAAAAGATCGAGCACATGAAAGAGGATTTCTTTTTGTTTCGCGGCTAGAAGAAAGCACGTTCATTTCTGGTATTGTTTTTTCAGCTACTTTTATAATTGAAATACAGGCACAATGAAAACACACATACTCCTCTTCTTTTTATTTCTCTCGGCCATTGGGTTTTCGCAAGATACATCCAAAGAGGTACCTGCGAATCTTGTAAAAATTTTCTTAGGAGAAACAGTTGCATTCAAAAAAGCGACTGTTCAATTTTTAAAAGTAGCAGAAGATTCAAGATGCCCTTTGGATACTACTTGTATTTGGGAAGGTCAGGCTGTTGTATTGGTTGGAGTTACTGAAACTGGAAAAGAAACAGAGCAAGTAGCATTACGCTTTGGAAAAACAAAAAATCAATCCGTGTTTTCTTCAGAAGGATACTCATTAAAAGGAATGTCACTCTCTCCTTATCCCGGGTCGGTCAATAAGGATATATTAGACTATGTATTATTCGTTTCCGAAGAAGGGAACTAATGGCAACCGCAGTCCTTGTCGCCACATTTTGTTTTACCTCCGTCTAAAGTGCTGGCCGTCTTTTTTCGATCTTCAAAAATAGATTCCCAAAGAAACTTCTTGAGCAAAAAACCGGCTGCTAAAATAAAAGTTAATATAACGAGTACTGTTTGCATATTGTAAAGGTATTATTTTAAAAATTGATATGCTCCTAATGCCACTACATAGGCAATAAGGGTCATGATAACAAGTTGCCAAACAGGCCATTTCCATGTATTGGTTTCGCGTTTTACAACGGCCAAGGTACTCATACATTGCATTGCAAAGGCGTAGAATAAGAGTAGGGAGATTCCGCTGGCAAAATTAAATAAAGGTTTTCCAGTGCTAGGGTTTATTTCGGCAGCCATTCTGTTTTTTATCGTTTCCTCCTCATCACTGCCCACATTATAGATCGTGGCTAAGGTTCCAACGAATACTTCTCGAGCCGCAAAAGAGCTCACAATGGCGATGCCAATTTTCCAATCGTAACCAAGAGGTCGCACCGCAGGCTCTATTCCTTTTCCTAGAATGCCGATGTAAGAATGCTCCAATTTAAAAGAGGCTATTTGGGTTTCTATAGCTGCTTCGGAAAGGGTTTCATTTGTATTTTGCTTTTTTACGATCGATTCGGCATTGTTAAAGTCACCTGGCCCATACGACGCCAACACCCAGAGAATTATTGAAATAGCTAAAATGATTTTACCCGCTCCGAAAACAAAGGACTTTGTTTTTTCAATTACGGTTATCAATACGTTCTTGGGCAGGGGAAGTTTGTAGTTGGGCATTTCAACCACAAAAAAGGAGCGACTCTTAATTTTAAGCACCTTATTGAGAAGGTAGGCCGAAAAAAGGGATGCTGCGAACCCCAGTAAATAGAGAAACATCAAGGTTAATCCTTGCAGACTAAAAATCCAGAGGACGCGGCCTTCAGGTATAACAAGTGAGATGATGATTAGGTAAACAGGCAATCTAGCCGAACAGGTAGTGAACGGAGTTACCAGTATTGTAATAAGCCTTTCCTTCCAGTTTTCTATGTTTCGGGTTGCCATAATTGCAGGAATAGCACAGGCTGTCCCTGAAACCAGGGGTACTACACTCTTGCCGCTTAGTCCAAAGCGTCGCATCGATCGATCCATTAAGAATACCACCCTACTCATATAACCGCTTTCTTCAAGAATTGATATAAAGAGAAATAAAAATGCAATCTGTGGAATGAAAATCACAATGCCCCCCAATCCGGGAATAATGCCCTCGGCTATGAGATTAGTGAAAGCGCCAGGAGTTAAGGTTCGTTTGGCCCACTCGCTGAGAGATGCGAATGTACTATCAATGAAATCCATAGGATAGCTACTCCAATCAAAAATAGCTTGGAACATGAGGAGTAAGATGCCGAAGAAAATAAAATAGCCCCAAACTTTATGAATAAGGACTTTATCTAAACGGCCGCGAAAATCTTTCGCATTTTCTGTGTCAATGGCAAGTGTTTCCTTTAGTACACTGTTTATAAATTGGTAGCGGGCGATCGTTTCTTTTTGTTGCAGTCGTTTTAGATTGCTCTTGGATTCTGTTTTGAAAGATGCAACGCCTTTTAATTCGTTTCTTTCGAGCTTTCCGAAGTTCACATCTTGTGTAATAACCAACCAGAGTTTATAAATTTCCTGATTTGGAAAGACCTTCCGAAGTCTATCAAAATATTCTGGAGCTATGGAAGATGCATTTACACAAGGCTTGGTCGACAAAGTAGCGTAATTGGTTATGATGTTAGTTAGCAACTCGAATCCAATGTTTTTTCTTGAACTTATAAGGGCAATTTTTGTTTCTAATTTTTTTTCAAGCGCTGCTACGTCGAGTGAAATTGCCTTTCGTTTCATCCTGTCCGACATGTTTATTACCAAAATAGTTGGAATGCCTAAGTCTTTGATTTGGGTAAACAGAAGCAGGTTGCGTTTTAAATTTTCAATTTCAGTAACAACAATAGCAACATCTGGGTAGTCCTTGTCATTTTTATTGAGCAATAACTCAATGACGACATTTTCATCTAAGGAAGAAGCGTTCAGACTATAGGTGCCGGGAAGATCAATGATGTGGGCCTTTAAGTTCCTAGTAAGGGTAGCAACACCTTGTTTTTTTTCAACGGTTATCCCTGGATAGTTTCCCACCTTTTGATTAAGGCCAGTTAATCTATTAAAAACGGAAGTTTTACCTGTATTAGGGTTTCCGATAAGTGCAACATTGATCTGTTTGGCCATGTTTTAATCTATCAATTCAATTTCAATTTGTGCCGCAGTTTCTTTTCTAATAGCCAAATGGCTGCCATTAATATTTAAATAAAGAGGGTCTTGAAAAGGGGCTGTTTGAACCAAGGCAACTTCATTACCTGGCAGGCATCCCATTTCAAGCAATTTTAGCGGCACAGTATCTACAGAAAACTCCATAATAATGGCGCGTTGTCCCTTCTTTAACGAGGCGATTGTTAACATGCTCTTTATTTAGATTGATTTTAAACAAGACAAAAGTAACAGAAAATGTAGAAGCTGAAAAACTATTAGGATTAAAAAAACTATTCCTCCATTTTCAAGATTTCAATGTCTTTGAGGAGTTGTTTGATCTCTTCCGAGTTTGTGCCATCATAGAAGCCTCGTATGCGTTTTTGTGTATCTACAAGCACAAAATTTTCGGTATGAATAAGGTCGAATTCGGATTCTGGACTGTCTTTTGCAACCAGATAAGATTTCCGGGCCAGCTCATAGATCTGCTTTTTGTCACCGGTTAGGAGGTTCCATTTTTTGTCATTCACATTTTTCTTTATGGCATATTTTTTAAGCTGTGCTACCGAATCAATTTCTGGGGTTACAGAATGTGAGAGTAACATTACAGAGGCATCCTCTTTTAACGCTTCCTGAATTTGATGCATATGATCGGTCATAATAGGGCAAATCGTTTGGCAGGTGGTAAAAAAGAAATCGGCAACATAGATTTTGTCTTTATAATCTGCCTCGGTTATCGTTTCGCCATTCTGATTGACTAAAGAAAAATCGGCAATGGCGTGGTACTTCTTCACATGCTGCAGTGTGCTATCGACCAATTCAAAATTTACGTTGGCAGGTTGGTATATTTTTAGTGTCGCAGTTGGTTTTAAAATGGAATAAATGGAGGATATAATGATTACCGACAGCACCAAAAGAACAATGGCTAGAAACTTATATTTTGAAAAAAACTGCAGCATGCAACAAATTGAATTAAGAAGTACAAAGTTAACTCATGTCACAATTGTCACAAAATAATAGGGCATTGAATCGCTACTTCTCTTTGCCTTCAGAAAAAGGTTTGCGATTTGCTTTCAATTAGCTCACCCTACGACATAATCAATATAATAAACGAGTAGCAGTAACACATTTTCTCGATTTTTAACAAATAAAGGATTACTTTTGAGCGTTAATTTTTTACAAAAAAACATATGAGTCCATTTGCGATTAAGGCAATTCAACTTTTATTAAGCTTATCTTTTTTAATTGTTCTTCATGAATTGGGACATTTTATTCCTGCCAAATTATTTAAAACACGGGTGGAAAAATTCTACTTGTTTTTTGATGTTAAGTTTTCTCTTTTCAAAAAGAAGATTGGAGATACGGTTTATGGGATTGGGTGGTTGCCCCTTGGAGGTTATGTAAAAATTGCCGGAATGATTGACGAGAGTATGGACAAGGAACAAATGGCCGGCCCTCCTCAACCATGGGAATTTAGAAGCAAGCCAGCGTGGCAACGATTGATTATTATGTTGGGTGGGGTAACTGTAAATATCATTGTGGGTTTTGTTATCTACATGAGTTTATTGTATTTCTACGGAAGAGATATTACAACAAATGCCGATATTCCTGAAGGGTTTTCTGTGGCACAAGAATTTAAAGATTTCGGTTTTCGTGATGGAGATCAAATTCTGAAAGTGAACGGAGAGGAATTCGTAAATGTAACCGACATTAACCGAAACCTCTTTTTAAGAGATGTTGAAACCATTGAGGTACAACATAGGGATGGTAATGTCGAGTCAATTGGCGTACCAGAAGATATTGGAATGACGATGTTTAAAGGAGGCATCATGAGGCCCTTTGAACCGCTAAGGATTCCTGTAATTGATACCGTGGCAGCAGGTATGCCAGCAATGACTGCAGGTTTTAAAAATGGAGATGAGGTTGTTTCTATCAATGGAATGGCGGTTGCTTACTGGCACGAGTTTACTACAACGGTGAAAGCGAATGTAGGGGAAGAAAATACTATTGTAGTTTCTCGCGAAGGAGGCTTGGATACTTTAAAGGTGCGTTCGAATGAGGACGGACAAATTGGGGTTCAGAATTTTGGCAGAGAATTTATAGGCAAAGGAACGCATTTAACCTTCAGTTTGGGAGAAAGTATTGCCGGAGGAACTAGCTTCGGAATAGACAAGCTAAAAGACTATGCAAAGCAGTTTAAATATGTATTCACAAAAGAAGGAGCAACACAGGTTGGTGGTTTTGGAGCGATAGGAAATCTTTTTCCTGGAACTTGGAACTGGATGAGTTTTTGGGAGACAACGGCTTTAATTTCGATTATTTTGGCCTTTATGAATATTCTTCCGATTCCGGCTTTAGATGGAGGTCATGTGATGTTTTTATTGTACGAGATGGTAACAGGTCGCAAGCCAAATGATAAGTTTATGGAGTATGCACAGATGATCGGTTTCTTCTTATTAATCGCCTTGGTTTTATTTGCCAACGGGAACGATCTCTATCGTGCGATTTTTAAATAGCAAAAAATATACTATTCTTTTTGCGGCAGATTAAAAATAAATTATATTTGCACCCTCTTAAGCATTACATAGACGCTTAAGAGGGCGTAACCCGCCTAAAAAGGCAAGATTAAATTCCTCTTTAGCTCAGTTGGTTAGAGCATCTGACTGTTAATCAGAGGGTCCTTGGTTCGAGCCCAAGAAGAGGAGCCATATTAGACAAGAGGTCATTTTTGACCTCTTGTCTTTTTTTACCACTTTTTAAAACCTTGCTGGCCAACATAATAGACTTTATCTCTGGAGTGAAAATGTTGTTGCAACTCTCGAAATCAAAATTTTCAAATTTTTCAGTAAAGATGCAACCAAGAATCTTTTGTTTGATCTTTCCATCCGCCTTATCCCAGTAGAAACTTAGTTTTTCAATCATTGGGAGAGTTTTATTCAAATACACTTTAAAAGGACTCTTCGTGGACTTCAACCGTTCCAACTTAATCTGTACTCTAATAATTGTCTTCTTATATCTTCAACGTCGCCTTCAAAAGATCCGTTTACCATCGAAAGAAAAGTATTAGATGCTGTACCTCCTTCTTTAATATCAAGATCATTGTATGAGAGTTCAGGAACCAGTGCAGGTAGAACGTACTTTATTGAATAACTTCCTTTCATTTCGGGGGTATAGTACCA
>CALKCP010000018.1 GCA_938083445.1 uncultured Ulvibacter sp.
ACTTTCTCGTGTATATCCTTCTACAATTTTTTCTAATTGAGGTTTCTGGATTTGCAAATGCTTTTTCTTTAATCCATGTTCTTCTAATTGCTTCGGAAGTAAATGCCGTTTTGCTATTTCTACTTTTTCTTCAATGGTATACCCCGAAACATTTATAATCTCCATACGATCCAAAAGCGCTGGCTGTATAGTACTCAAACTATTTGAAGTTGCAACAAACATTACTTTTGATAAATCAAACCCTAGCTCTAGGAAATTGTCGTAAAACGAACTATTTTGTTCAGGATCTAGAACTTCCAACATCGCCGATGATGGATCACCCTGACTTCCTGTAGAGAGCTTATCTATTTCATCCAAAACAAAAACTGGATTACTTGTCTTCACCTTTTTCAAACTCTTTATAATTCGTCCTGGCATTGCGCCAATGTAGGTTTTACGATGCCCTCTAATCTCCGCCTCATCTCTTAAGCCACCTAACGAAATTCTAACATACTTTCTGCCCAAAGCCTCCGCTATAGACTTTCCTAAGGAAGTCTTACCTACTCCAGGAGGACCATAAAGACAAAGAATTGGAGATTTCATATCGTTTCGCAATTTTAAAACCGCGAGGTATTCAATGATGCGTTTTTTAACCTCATCCAAACCATAATGGTCACGATCTAAAATTTTTCTTGCCCGATTAAGATCAAATTTATCCTTGCTAAATTCATTCCAAGGCAATTCAAGTAGCAAGTCCAAATAGTTTCGCTGAATACCAAACTCAGCAACCTGAGGATTCATTCTTTGTAACTTGGCTAATTCCTTTTCGAAATGCTTACCAACCTCGTCGTTCCATTTCTTCTTTTTAGAACGGGCTCTCATTTCTTCAATTTCTTCTTCAGAACTATTTCCACCTAATTCTTCTTGGATGGTTTTCATCTGTTGGTGAAGAAAATACTCTCTTTGCTGCTGGTTTATGTCACTGTGCACTTTAGACTGAATATCATTCCTAAGGAGGAGCTTCTGAGCCTCGATATTCATATATTTCAAAGCCTCGAGAGAACGATCCATTAGGTCATCAATCTCAAGTAATGCCTGCTTTTCTTTGACCGAAATATTAAGATTGGAAGAAACAAAATTGATTAAGAAAGAATCACTTTTAATATTCTTAATAGCAAACGAAGCTTCTGATGGGATATTCGGACTGTCTTTAATAATATCTAACGCGAGTTCTCTAATAGAAAGGATGATTTCTTTAAATTCGGCACTGTCTTTTGCTGGTTTTGCCTCGGCAACATCAACAATAGTAGCTGTCATATAAGGCTCTGTTGTTAACACCTCGGCTATTTTAAAGCGTTTTGTGCCTTGAATGATAACCGTTGTGTTTCCATCAGGCATTTTAAACACCTTTAGGATTTTTGCAACTGTACCCGTAGTATTAATATCCTCAATTCCTGGTTCTTCCTTTCCCTCCACCTTCTGTGAAACGACACCAATAATTTTATTTCCTTTATTGGTTTCGTTTATCAACTTAATCGACTTATCCCGTCCCGCAGTTATCGGCACAACAACTCCTGGAAACAAAACCGTGTTCCGAAGTGGTAAAATTGGTAGAATCTCTGGCAATTCTTCTTTATCCATTGCATCCTCATCTTCTAAGGTCATTAAAGGAATAAATTCTGCATCATCTTGCAAATCTTGTAATGACAAACTGTCTAGTGATGTTACTTTTCTTTTAGTCATATAATGTTTTGAGACATTGTGTCACACAATATAGGTTACACAAATTTTATATTTATACGTTTTGTTTTAGTTTTAACGGGAAGCCCTTAAAATATAGTTGTTTCGGACTAATCCTTTCCTATACAATTCAAGATTTATGCCAGCTTAGAATATATGTCGATAAGCTTTAGTAGATTTAAACCAGCGCGTTATTTTATTCAGGAATTCAACTTCTACACTTCTAAAAGAATACATTTAACAGATGTGAAAACTGTGAAATACTAATTCCTTCAATTGTGTGCTAAATTATTTCAAAAAAAAAGTATACCAAGCGTAACAACCAACTTCTTCTACTATCTTTATATCAAAGAACCATTAAACCTCAACTGTCGAATCAAAATATTGAGATGCTAATTGTTCTCAGTAAAAAAGGAAATGAGTCGCTCTTTTGGATATGCACAATAGATATCAGGAGGAAATAAATCGAAGGCATTATGTATCGTAAATGACATCGCAGATATTGAAGACCTGATGTAAGAGTTATTTATAACAGCTTTGAGGATGTTTCTTATGAGGAATATAGTAGTATCGATATATACTAACAACAGCAGTCACAAAACGTATGAAGGCTTCTGCAGGCGAAAGAACTCTTGAAATATCAATCGGGTTTATTCTGACTGTGTTGGAGATCCCAATTTTGAAAACTAAAAATTATTAATACAAGTAGAATGCAGGATTGTATTGTAAATTAAAAACGAAACATTATGAGAACACTAGTAAAATTAATACTCTCACTGTCATTAATTATATTTGGACTTTCTGAAAGTACGGCACAAGGGAATAAAAAAGTTATTGGAAACGGAGCTATTACCACGACTATAATAGCCACACAATCCTATGATAAAATTGAGGTAATTGGTTCTATGGATGTTCATTTAGAGCATGGGAGCGAAGGAAATATATCTGTTACAACAGACTCAAACATCCAAGAATATATTATTGTAGAAATAAAGGATAATGCTTTGATGCTGCGCACTAAAAACGATGTAAATCTAAAGACAAAAAATGGCATCCATATAAATGTTCCTTTTAAATCTATTTCTGGAGTATCTCTGGTTGGTTCGGGTGATATTGACACAAAAGACACCATTACGAGTGATTTTTTTGATGTTTCAGTGATAGGCTCAGGAGATATTATTATCGCCATAGAAAGCCATACATTAGATGCTAAAGTTATTGGAACCGGTGATTTAACTTTATCGGGTACCGCGATTAATTTAGAAGTTAAGGTTAGCGGAAGCGGTGACTTTCGCGGTAATGCCTTGAGCGCAGAACATACCCAGGTCTACGTGTCCGGCTCTGGAGATGCCAAAGTAACAGCTTCGATGAGTATAAAGGCTAGAATAAATGGGTCTGGTACTATTGAATATTCTGGGAATCCTATTTCTAGTGATACAAAGGTCGTGGGCTCAGGTGTTATATCTTCCAAATAGTCACCGAAAAGAGGTATAAAAAAAGCCTTTCCATAATTGAAAAGGCTTTTTTGTTTTTTCGCTTTCGCACTAAATCTTACTCAATAGTTACTCTAAAAGCTCCATTGGTAATATCATATACTGTTGGATCGCTGCCTGATCCATCTATCCCTGTAAAAGAAAAGGTTCCCATAATTTTGCCCGTCACCAAATCATAACTTTGAATTGTTAGCAGTCCCGGTGAGGAAACAAAAGTAGGCGTACTACCACTCATCGGGTTGTAAATCGCAACCGTATTCTCAGGGTTTACTAAGTTTGGACTCATGTCATAAGATCCCACTTCGATGTTTCTTGGAAAAGTCAATGACATAGATTCCCCTGATAGCACTGTCGATATGGTCACTCTTTCAACGCCCGACTGAAGTGTTGTTGTAATGTTTACTTCCGATGGATCTGGCTCATAAAGAATCGAATCTACCTCGGCTGTAAATGGTCTTGGACCGCTTCCAGGGATACCTTCGAAATAAATCTTAAGTGTTCCAGAGGTAACCGAAACAACCGTTGGATCAAAATTTAATGGATCGGTACCTGTAAACTCAAAACTAGCCTCAATAATCCCTTCCTCTGTATCGAATTCAGTTATCGTAATTGTACCGGGGTTTGAGGTAAGGTTCTCGCCGCCTGTATTCGCGTTATAAAGTGCGATTATCTTTGTCCCATCTGATATAGACTCCATTGGAAAAGTTCCTATTCCTGTGAATAATGGAACATCAATTCGTATTAAGGAGTTTGTTGATGTCTGCGCAATAATTTTCAGCATTTCAACACCACCAATATCCGTAATTGTTGTTGTAATTGTGTCTTCAAAAAACTCAACATCATCAATCAGAGCCGTAAATTCATCAACCAGACCGCCGCCGCCGCCAGAGCCACCACCTGAACCAGTATCGTCAATCACATATGTTATGGTGTTAAAGCCTCCAAGTTCCACCATTATATCTTGCACGTTTGGATCGCCATTTCCATCTAAAACGGGATCACCATTCAAGTCTAACTGAATTCGTTTACCAATGAAACTAAAGGATCCTGTGACTGTTAAATCAACGGTGTTAATCTCGGTCAAGCTTAATTGACCTGTCCCTGCAAGCTCACCAGCTGAAGTATATGGATTGACCGTCGCAGCAGGAGGATAATATTGAGCACCATTGGCATTTCCAATGGACGTAATTAAATCGAATGACCCTACAGCAGCGTCTGCCACTGTCAACGTGATGATTTCGCCTGTGGTATCAATAGCCCCCGATATTACTAGAAGATTTTCAGGTGTTAATGTAGCATTTACGAAGTTAGCTATGAATTCTACCCCGTCAATTTGAGCTTTAAACTGCCCCTCTTCTATTTCAGTTGGACCACCTGTTTGGATAAATTCTCCAGTCAATGGTTCGTCATTACAAGATGCAAAAAAGAGTGCCGTTGAGGCCACGAGTAGCCAATTTAATAGTCTAATTTTCTTCATAAGTAGATGTTTCCTTTTCTAATAACCACAAACATAAGTAAAAATTGTTTATTTGCTTTTTTTTCTTGGTATTCGGAGTAATAAAAAGACACCCACAACAAAGAATAGAATAAAAAATAAGATGGCATATCGAATACTTCCAGTAATTTGAGCTACATACCCGTAGCTTAACATTCCTATCACGATTCCTATTTTTTCAGAAACATCATAAAAACTAAAATACGATGCCGTGTCTTTTGTGTCTGATGGTATGTACTTGGAATATGTCGATCTTGAAAGAGATTGAATTCCCCCCATCACCAAACCAACAAAAGCCGCAATGAAATAAAACTCATTGGGAGTCGTAATCGTATATGCGAATGCACAAATACAAATCCAAATTACATTTAATACAATCAACGTATTAATATTTCCAAACCTAGCAGAAGATTTTGAGGTTATCACAGCTCCTAAAACTGCTACCAACTGAATTAATAAGATACTAACGATTAATCCAACCGTTGAATCAGTGTCTCCCCAATCCAACTCTTCGATTCCAAAATATGTTGCTACAAGCATGATTGTTTGAACCGCCATACTATATACAAAAAAAGCAGCCAAATATCTCCTTAGCGCTTTATCTGCTTTAATTTTCACCCAAATAGAAATTAATTCCTTGAAACCATTTAAAAGCACATCCCCAGTGAGTTTCTCTTTTTTATTCCCTTCAGGTAGATAATAATACGTGTATTGACTAAAGCCTATCCACCAAATTCCAGTTAGTACAAATGATAGCCTGGTGGGTAAGTTTTCACTTTCAAAGCCGAAGGTTTCATACATTAGAATCATTGCCAAACAAAGCACCAATAAAATTACGCTACCAATATAGCCCATCGAATACCCTTTGGCGCTTATCGCATCTTGCTGTTCCTTAAAAGCAATATCGGGTAGGTACGAATTGTAGAACACCAAACTAGCCCAAAAGCCTATTAAAGCTAGAAAATAGCAAAGAAGTCCAAACCATAAATACTCCATATTAAACCAAAAAAGTCCGATACAAGAAAAGGCTCCGAGATAGCAGAAAAATTTCATAAAAACTTTCTTATTTCCAACGTAATCTGCAATACCGCTCAAGAAAGGGCTTAAAATAGAAACCACTAAAAAAGCGGCTGCCGTGACATAACTTATTAAAGTATCATTATTAAATTCAAATCCTAGAAAAGGAACCGTATCATTAATAATAGTCCCTTGTTCATCTTTTATAATGGTTAGTGCTCCATAAAAAATAGGGAAAATGGCCGAAGCAATTACTAAACTATACACCGAATTGGCCCAGTCATAAAAAGCCCAAGCATTTAATAACTTCTTACTTCCTTTTTGCAGGTTCTTTGTCATACTTAAAAAATATTGAGGTTTTCCTAAATGAAAAAATATAGATTAAAACAGAGTGCCAAAGTACTTAAATAAACTGAAGTTTATCTATTTATTCATTGTAGCACTACCGCATTTATTGCGTCATCAATAGCGGCGCTTACTCTTAGCACTCAATCTAACTTGCAAGCATTGAAAGGAAGCGCTTGTAATTATATTCACAATCTTTTTGATAACCTTACCTCCATTTGTTGTTAGAATGGGATGACTATTGAAAACAACTTTTTGAGTATCGTTAAAAAGGAAACATCTCTCTTTGTTGATAAAACCCTATCAATAGGAAAAGCAAACACCAAATTGTAGTTTTATTTAGGATTATAAAATCATGGCTGAAAAAATAATATCTTTGAGCAATTTTCCATATTTATAAAAATGGAACAACTTTTGATTATACACTTAGAAAATAGAAATATGAAACGCATCCTTTTATTTGTAACATTTACATCGGCCATTTTATTTTCATCCTGTATTGGTCCTGAGGGACTTCCTGGTGACCCTGGAGTTAACATCTTAGGGCAGGTTTTCGAAGTTACCATGGACTTCAATCCAAGCAATAATTTTGGACAACTTGTAACATTTCCATCGAATATCGAAGTATACGAAAGTGATGTTGTATTAGTTTACATCCTTAGTGATGTTATTCCGGACGGCAGTGGAGGTAGTATTGATGTTTGGAGTCAATTGCCTCAAACTTTTTTCCCAGCTCAAGGCACTTTACTTTATACTTTTGACCACACCTTTATCGATGCTCAAATATTCTTAGATGCAAATTTTGACTTGACTTTGTTGGGCTCTGAGTTTACAAACGATAAAATTTTTCGAATTGCCATTGTTCCGGCGGAATATGGGACAGCTAATTTAACAATGCAAGATCTGTTGTTAGGCTTAGAATTAAATCCAGGAGAAATTCAAACACTTGATTAAAACATGAAAAATATTTTAATAGTAGCAATTACCCTCTTCATTTTTAGCTGTAATTCATCTGCGCAAGATAAAAAAGAAGCGGTAGCTTATAGCATCACTCAGACAGATGCTCAATGGAAATTAGACCTTAGTGAAATACAGTATAATGTTCTTCGGAAAGCAGGAACTGAGCGACCATTTTCAAGCCCGCTTAACAAAGTATACGATGAGGGAACCTACGTTTGTGCTGCCTGTAGCAATGAATTATTTGAAGGAAAAAACAAATTTGACAGCGGCACTGGTTGGCCAAGTTTTGACAAGGAAATTGAAGGCAATGTAGCATTCGATGTTGATTACAAATTAGGATATGCTCGAACTGAAGAGCATTGTGCTGCTTGTGGTGGACATTTAGGTCACGTATTTAACGATGGCCCTGCGACTACTGGAAAGCGTCATTGTATAAATGGTGCCGCACTAAGGTTTATTCCGAAGAAAACGGAGTAACCTATGAAGGCAGTTTGGAAATTCAATTCGTAATTAGTGTGACCGTTTTAACTTCTAAATTGGTCTTTTGATAAAGACCAAACCGTATTATTTTTATGTTTTTGACAGATGTCACAAATTTGAGAAGTAAAATTTCGAACTAGCTTTCATCATTCCACTTACATTTTGTAATTTCGTTCCTTTAAATTTAAAGATATAATTCTACCAAATGAATAAATACGATATAATTGTTTTAGGAAGTGGTCCAGGCGGATATGTTACGGCTATTAGAGCTTCACAATTGGGCTTAAAGACTGCTATAATTGAAAAGGAAAGCTTGGGCGGAGTTTGCTTAAACTGGGGTTGTATACCAACTAAGGCGCTTCTTAAGAGTGCTGAAGTTTTTAATTATTTAAAACATGCCGAGGATTATGGTCTTACCGTTAGTGGTGCCGACAAAGATTTCGACAAAGTTGTTTCGCGAAGTCGTGGAGTTGCAGACGGCATGAGCAAAGGTGTTCAGTTTTTATTGAAGAAGAACAAAATTGATGTGATTAATGGTTTTGGTAAAATAAAACCCGGTAAAAAAGTAGATGTAGATGGCAAGGAATATACTGCCGATCATATTATCATAGCTACTGGAGCGCGTTCTCGGGAGTTACCAAACTTACCTCAGGACGGAAAGAAAGTAATAGGGTATCGAGATGCTATGACTCTTAAGTCACAGCCTAAAAGCATGATTGTAGTGGGAAGTGGCGCTATAGGTGCGGAGTTTGCTCATTTTTATAATGCCATGGGAACTGAAGTTACGATTGTTGAGTTTTTACCAAACCTTGTTCCTTTAGAAGACATTGACGTGTCAAAACAATTTGAACGCTCGTTTAAAAAAGCGGGTATTAAAGTAATGACAAATTCTTCCGTTGAGAAAGTAGATACTTC
>CALKCP010000019.1 GCA_938083445.1 uncultured Ulvibacter sp.
GGAAGCTACTCAAAAGGAAGCACGAGAGTCGCTATAAATTATGGACGCCAAAGAGGTGGATTAATATGTGTTGGTGGGGTCTGTAGATTCGTACCTGAAAACACGGGAGTTAGTGCAAATCTTACCGTTAACTTTTAAAAAGATCTAATAATTCATGCAAAAGAACCGTCTTCATTAGAGGCGGTTCTTTTTTATTTACAGCAACCGCCATTATCAAACCTTTACCTGACGGAGTGAGATCTATGGCGCGTGATTTCGGGAATAATCACATACCGTCGACACTCGATTTTTCTAAACCCATGCCCTTCGCAATAAACACTTTAAATGATATGGGCATACGTATGCCTTTGAGATCTAACTAAGGGTCCGTATTCCGTATTATGTTCTTAACTCTGACCTTCATGCAACCCTTTTAAATCATTCAAGATTCTTAAAACTAAAAAGCCCCCTAACACATGTGTATATGCTAGGGGGCTTCATAGTTAGATGACTCGCTTCCGTTATTTCACAACAACCTTTGCAGTATAAGATACCCCGCGATTGTTTTGGAAGTGCAACAAATACATTTGAGGTGACACATCAGACATATTAATTTGTTGTGTTCCCATTTCTAATCGTTGACTTTTTACAACTCTTCCTTGAAGGTCATAAACCACAAGGTCTAATTCCTCATCAACAGTCAAAACTAGTTGATCGGCAATCAAAGTCGAAAATAAATTCACGTTCAATTTGTTTGAATTAACACCAAGCAGTGGATTGTATTGATAAATAAGTGTTAATGGATCACCTATTTCGTTTCCAGCCGTATCTATTTGAAAAAATCTAAATGTATAGATAAGCGTATCGGTTCCATTTCCCGGATCTGCATTGTAGAAGTGATTTCCCGCAAAGGTTTGACTACCTGGTAAGACTTCCACATAATCAGCATTTGGAGGGTAGGACTGACCAACAACAATACCGGTATAACAGAGTCCAAAACATAATTCCATGTTCGAGCCATCGGCGTTTACAGCACTCACGAATTCTATTTTCATTCGAATCGTTTCCGTCGCTGAAGTATTGTTTACGTAGAAGTCAAAAGAGGCTTCTGGATATGTTAGTGTTCCATAAGTAACAGTGGCTCCATCTAAAACAGTATTGCCGTTTTCATCTTCTACGGTGTATTGTGCATTCATACTTAACGACGTTGAAAGCACACCTAATAAAAATAATTTTAATTTCATTTTTCTATATTTTTCAAATAAATTTTGAACCAAAAATAATTATTATTTTCTCTAAATATTGAAATTTTCAAAATAATTTAAATTAAAACAAACCTCAGGAACCCATGTATTAATTGCTTTTAAGAACTAATTATCCTATTTAAATTTGTTTTTACTCCGCGAGCCCCTTGTATTACTAACTAGTTTAAATTTTCTTGATATATCTCATTTTTTTTTTTTGATTTCTTATATTTGTTAGCGACCCCTAATCCATTATTTGGGTGTTTTAAAAAAAAAAAAAATGATAAAGAAAATTACATCAGCTCTAGTTCTTGCCTTCATTGTATCTAACTCGTTTGGCCAGACAATAGTATCGACATCACCAGAAGATAGAAAGGTAGTACTTGAAGAATTTACTGGTATTCATTGTGTTTGGTGTCCATCAGGACACGTAATCGCTCAAACAATTCAAAATAATAATCCAGGAGACGTGTTTTTGGTAAACATTCATGTAGGTGGTTATGCCGTGCCACTAGCAGGAGAACCTGACTTCAGAACCCCTTATGGATCAGCAATTGCGAACCAATCAGGTTTAATTGGCTACCCCGCTGGAACTGTAAATCGTACTAACTTTCCTGGACTAGAACAAGGAGCATCAGGATCAACAGCAATGAGTCGTGGAGCTTGGAGTAACGCATCAAACCAAGTTATGGCACAAGAATCTTATGTGAATGTTGCAGTTGAAGCAGACATTGATATTCAGACGAACGAATTAACGGTTCACGTTGAGGGTTATTACACAGGAAGTAGTCCTGTAGCAACCAATTTTTTGAATGTTGCCTTGCTTCAAAATAACACAACTGGCCCACAAACAGGCGGTAATGCAGGGAGCAATTACAATCATATGCATAGGCTAGTGCACATGATTACAGGCCAGTGGGGAATTACTATTCCTACAACGACGATTAATACTTTCGTAGATGAAACAATGACATATGCCATACCAGCCGATTATAATGGCGTTCCAGTTGAATTGGCAGATCTAGAAGTTGTTGCTTTCATAAACGAATCTCAACAGGGAACATCTAGTGGTGCCGGTGCATATCCAACCTATTCTGGTTTTGTCAATGCAAACGATGCATTTGCTAGATATGTAGCTGAAATTGATGATCAATGTGGTTTTGATATTAGACCATCTGTAAATGTTCAAAACTCCGGAAGTGATCCTATTACCTCTCTAGAAATAAACTATTCTGTAAATTCCGGAACAGTTGAAACATACAATTGGACTGGAAATATCACTTCATTACTAAATGAAACTATCGAATTGCCTGCAATTTCCTATACAATTAACCCAGCAGGAAATACGCTTGAAGTTACTTTAGGGTCTGATGACAACAACTCGAACAATACTGCTTCTCAAACGTTCGAAAACGCTGTTACTGCCACAGGAAGTGCAACGCTGATTTTGAACACTGGAAGTAATGGAACTCAGATCACGTGGGATATTATAAGCGCTGGAGGTACCGTTCTCTACAGCGAAGGACCTTTCTCGAACAACCAATCTTTCAACTATCCACTCACTTTACCCGAAGATTGCTACAAATTTGAAGTTCGTAGCGCTAACGGAAATGGTGGTAGTTCTGTTGTACTTTATGACAGTAATAGTGAAATATTATTTCAGAGCACAGGAGGTTTTGGCTTTGGAGAAAGTAGTAATTTCAATTCAAACGGAGTTCTAGGTATAAATGATACTACTCTTGAGGGAGTTAGTATATATCCAAATCCTGCTACTTCGGTATTAAATGTAAGCAATGCTGAAAACGCAACTGTTGAAGTTTATAGTCTTTTAGGACAGGTTTTATATACTAAAAATGCTATTTCTATTGAAGAGCAAATTCAAGTTTCTCAATTTACAGCCGGGACTTACTTCGTGAAAATAACAAATGGAAACGCTGTTAAAACTACCAAGTTTATTAAAAGATAACAGATTACAATAAAAGAGTAAGGACACCTATTAACTATGTTAATAGGTGTTTTTTTATACACGATACTAACCTTTATATTTCATCGGCAGATGCACCACACACTTGGTGTCGTAATAGGCTTCATCAAAGAAATTGTTCAAAGAAAATATTTTAGCCGTTTTATAGAGCGAAAGTTCTTCCTCTAAGTCGCCTCCCTTTAGGTAAAGTATTCCATTTTTCAGCGCATGCTTGTTTTCCTTGGCGATACGCCCTTTGACCCAGTGAACAAAAGTCTCCATCTGAGCCACTGCCCTGCTTACAATAAAATCGTATTGATCTGTAATACTTTCTACTCTCGCGTTCGTAGTTTTTACATTATCTAACCCCAAGCCATTGGCAACCTCTTCAACAACTTTTATCTTCTTTCCTATACTATCCACAAGGTGAAATTGAGTTTCAGGGAATAAAATGGCCAATGGAATCCCCGGAAATCCACCACCTGTGCCTACGTCCAAAACGCTAGCCCCTGGAAGAAAAGAGACTACCTTTGCAATCCCTAAAGAATGTAAAACATGTCTTAGGTAAAGCTCATCTATATCTTTTCTTGAAACCACATTTATTTTTTGGTTCCAATCTTCGTAGAGTTCAGCAAGTTTTCCAAATTGACTCTGTTGCTTTACCGAGAGTTCTGGGAAGTATTTAAAAAGTAGTTCCATATCGAGTTTTCAGCGGTAAAAATAGGTTTTCTTTCATAATTTTATGATATCGTTTAGTCATTTTAAAAAAATAGATACGTATTTTTGTCATATTCTATAATGAAATAATTTTAAAGAATAAAACAGTGGTAAATAAACAAATAGCTTTTTCAAGAGTAGATTCCGCAAATTTTTTTAAAACATTAAATAAACGCGTGAACGGCTATTTTAAAGACAATAATATAGCTCGTAGTGGTAACTGGAAATTACATATAAAAACGATTATTATGTTTTCCATCTACCTAATTCCTTATTTTTTATTCCTCACATTAAGTTTGCCAACGTGGATGCAGTTAACTCTAACGGTAGTAATGGGAATTGGAATGGCTGGTATCGGCATGAATGTAATGCATGATGCTAATCACGGTGCGTATTCGTCAAAAAATTGGATAAATAAAGTTCTAGGAAGTAGCATCTACATACTAGCGGGTAACGCTTATAATTGGAAGGTGCAGCACAATGTGCTACACCATACCTATACCAACATACACGGTCACGACGAAGACCTCGAGGCTGGAAGGGTTTTGCGATTTTCAAAACATGCTAAATGGCATTCTTTTCATAAGTTTCAGCACTATTACGGCGTGCTTTTATATGGCCTACTGACTTTCAATTGGGCGCTAACCACAGATTTTCAGCAGACATCTCGCTATTTGAAACGTAAATTATCTTTTGGTAAATTTCCAAAACCATCAACGCAATGGAGTCTATTAATTATTACAAAAATTATATATTTCAGCTTATGGATTGTAATTCCAATGCTATTTTTCAATATTGTATGGTGGAAAATATTAATAGGGTTTTTCATTATGCACTATGTGGCAGGTATCATTTTGAGTGTTGTGTTCCAGCTAGCACATGTTATAGAAGACGCCGAAGTTTTTCTACCAGACGATTCGGGTACAATGAAGAATACATGGGCAATTCACCAGCTATTTACAACGGTTAATTTCGCCACTAAAAACAAGATTATGAATTGGTTTACTGGAGGCTTAAACCATCAAGTAGAGCATCACATTTTCCCTCACATAAGCCATGTTCATTATACTAAAATATCAAAAATCGTAAGGGAGACCGCGAAAGAGTTCAATTTGCCTTATAACGAATACAAGACTACTAGAAAAGCACTTATTGCACATTTTAAACACTTAAAACAAATGGGGCTAAATCCTGCAGCCGCCACAGTTTAAAAATGAATTCAAAATTATCAAACAGAGTTAATGAAATGGCGATTTCTGCCACTTTAGCCATGGCTGCAAAGGCCCGTGAACTAAAAGAAGAAGGTAAAGATATTATTGGTCTTAGCTTAGGTGAGCCTGACTTCACTATCCCTGAATTCGTCAAAGAGGCCGGTGTCCAAGCCATAAATGACGATTACCATTCGTATACGCCCGTTGATGGATATGGCGCATTAAAACAGGCCATAATAACAAAATTTAAGCGTGATAATAGCCTAACATACGCGCCTAGTCAAATTGTTGTGTCAACAGGTGCGAAGCAATCTCTTGCAAATCTTGCAATGGTTCTTTTAAATGAAGGTGATGAGGTTTTACTTCCAGCACCATACTGGGTAAGCTATTCGGACATATCCAAATTGGCGGGTGGTGTGCCAATTGAAATAAAAACTTCGATTGAACATGATTTCAAAGTTACAGCACAAGAACTTGAAGCAGCAATAACACCAAAAACAAAAATGATTATTTACAGCTCACCTTGCAACCCAAGCGGATCTGTTTATAGTAAACAAGAGTTGAGAGCATTGGCAGATGTTTTGGTAAAACACCCTAATATTATTGTAATTAGTGATGAAATTTATGAGCATATAAATTTTGTTGGAAAGCACGCTTCAATTGCAGAGTTCGAAGATATGTACGATCAAACTGTTGTTGTGAATGGTGTTTCTAAAGCCTATTCAATGACGGGTTGGAGAATTGGTTATATTGGAGCTCCAGAGTGGATTGCGAGAGCTTGTAACAAAATGCAAGGACAAATTACCAGCGGAGCGAATTGCATTGCACAGCGCGCTACAATTACTGCCTTGGAGAATCCGCCAAGTAAAATTCAGTTTATGGTCGACGCCTTTAAAGAAAGACGGACTCTAATTTTAAATTTACTTGGAGACATACCAGGTATAAAAACCAATAAACCTGAAGGAGCTTTTTACGTTTTTCCAGATATTTCTTATTATTTTGGTAAAACCCTGAAGGGAAACACTATAAAATCAGCTTCCGATTTCTCACTCTTTCTTTTGGAAGAGGCAGGAGTTGCCACAGTAACAGGCGAGGCCTTTGGTGACCCCAATTGTATTAGAATTTCTTATGCAGCCTCAGAAGACACCATTAAAGAAGCGATGAAACGCATAAAAAAAGTTCTGTCGAACTAAGAAAGCTACTTGTAACGATACTTTCTTAGAATTTAATAAGAAAAATACCTATATTAGTTGTAAACCACCACTAAAACTGGTGGTTTAAATGTGGTTTTTATTATTAAATCCGAATAATTTCTCTCAATAAAGGTGTTATTTTCAAAAATTGAAGGTAATTTTGTTCTCTAAAAAAAAAACGTTTTCGTAAAAGAAAACGAAGTAAATTAAATATCCCAATTATGAAACACAAAATTTCCACATTATTTTTACTCTTTGCCTTTATTTTTTCGATAAACGCACAAGAAAATGAAGCTGAAGGTGCTAGCTTTGTTGGAACTGTAACTTCCATGGAATATGTACCATCTCTTGCTTCTAGAATGGCAGATCTTCCTGCTGCACCTGAGTCATTGGGTGAAGCACGCGATGGACGCTCTTCTGGCAACAAGGTCGTGATCGGTAAAGACCCTCAAACGGAAGATGACTACTTTGTAAGAAACCAAGACCCTTTGACTCAAAAACTTCAAGGGAAATCTCCTAGTCTCGTTTTTGATGCTTACACTTCAAGTTCGCAGCCAACAGATCCTTCTATGGCAGTTGGTCCAGACCATGTTTTTGTAGTTTTCAATACTGGTTTTAAAATTTATGACAAAGAAGGTACTGCCCTAACAACACAAATAGCACCTAATCCAGCAATTTTTCCAAGTGGAGGCTGTTGTGATCTTACGGCTTCATATGACAGTGCCGCAGACAGGTGGGTTATTACCTTCTTGGGAGGTGGCGTGCAGGTAGCTGTATCTGACGGTCCTGATCCTGTTAACGATGGCTGGTATGTCTATACTATTAGTTCAATAAACGATTATCAAAAATTATCTGTTTGGAGTGATGGTTACTATTTAACTGATAACACGTCTTCTTCAAATAAAGTTTGGGCGATGGACAGAACTGAAATGCTCGCTGGAAATCCAGCGGCTGGAATTCAAGGGTTTAACTTACCTGGTCTTGTGACTAGTGGTTTTTACAGCCCACAAGCATTAAACGTAACTGATGACAATATGCCTGCCGCGGGAGGTTTGCCTGTTATTTACATGCAGGATGATGCTTGGGGAGGCGTCTCTTTCGATCACGTGAAGCTATGGACGATAGATGTAGATTGGGCATCTCCTGGAAACTCTACTATTTCGGCTCCTGCCGAGATAGTAACAACGCCTTTTATCTCTGTTTTTGATGGAGGAAGTTTTTCAAACCTTAACCAACCAGGCGGAGGTGTAGCTATTGACGCTTTACAGGCTACAATAATGAACCAAGCTCAATTCAAAAAATTTAGCGGTCATAATTCTGCATTATTCAACTTTGTTATTGATACAGATGCTTCAGGTGCTGAACTTGCCGGTGTTCGTTGGTACGAATTGCGTCAACCAGCTGATGGCGAACCATGGTCTATTCATCAAGAAGGTACCTATACGGCGCCTGACGGAAGACATGCATGGCACGCGAGTATGATGATGGACCTTCAAGGGAATATTGGTATGGGATACAGCTCTATGGCAGGTCCTACTACTCCTAACCCTACAGATTTTAGAGTTAGTTCTTATTACACGGGTAGGTTTTCAGCAGATCCTATAAACACAATGACAATTTCAGAAGAACTTATCGCCGCAGGAACTGCAAACATTCCAGGTTTACGATATGGAGATTATAGTAAAATAGATATCGATCCTACTGGTCAAAAGGAATTTTGGTTCATTAATGAGTATATGAACGGTGGAAGAAAAGGTGTTGTTGGTGTATTTCAAATTGCACCTAACTTCAATATAGATTCTGGAGTAGTAACTATTGATACGCCAGTAACCGGAACTTTATCTGCCGCTGAAACCGTAACTGTTACTGTTTTCAACTACGGTCAAACAGCTGCTAGTGGATTTAACGTAACCTATCAAGTGGATGGGGGAGCCGTTGTTTCTGAAGCATTTGCTGGAACTGTCGCGTCTGCTTCAACTGCACAGCACACTTTTGCGACAACAGTCGACATGTCTACTATAGGCCAAACATATACGATTACGGCCGCTACCGTATTAGCTGGGGATGAAGACACCTCTAACGATTCCGTAACGTCTGAGGTAACTTATTTGCAGCCAGATGATATTGGTGCAACTGCCATTACCGCTCCTGATGGGGGTACCAATTTAACGGCAACTGAACTTGTAACCGTAACGATTAATAATTTTGGTGGTGAATCACAAACAAATTTTGACATAACGTATAGCCTGGATGGAGCTCCAGTAACAGAAGTAGTAACTGGCCCATTAGCTGGTAACGAGTCAATAGAATATACATTTACTCAAACTGCCGATTTATCTGCCTTCGGAAATTACAACTTAAGCGCCACAACTTCTCTTCCAGGAGATAGTGACACGTCTAATGATGAAGTTTCTGTTGTTGTTACAAACGCAAATTGCCAACCATCAATGAATTGTTCATTTGGTGATGGTTTTGAGTTGTTTAGCCTAACTACCATTAACAACCCTTCGGGATGTGAAGGCTATGCAGATTTTACTGCCTTAGTTGCGGATTTAGCACCAGACTCCACAAACAACTTAACAATTACAACAGGTTATGGAGATCAATTTGTAAGTGTATGGATTGACTTTAATGATGATTTTGTTTTTACTTCAGATGAAGTAGTGGTTAACAATTTCGAGATTGCCAACGGTCAAGCTGGTGGTACTTATACTGAAACTATGGATTTAGTTGTACCTGCAGGTGCCGCTTTGGGACAACACATTATGCGTGCAAAATCGAACTGGAATGCTCCTGTTCCTGCCGACGCTTGTGAAGAGTCTACTTATGGTGAAACAGAAGACTACACAGCAAATATTGGAACTTTAGGTTTAAACGACAATGCTTTGGGCAACTCAGAGCTTATGGTTATAAACAATGGAAACAATGTATTTGATGTTTCATTAGCAACGACTTCTTTTACTGAGAGGCTAGAGCTATCTGTATTTAATATCCTAGGCCAACAATTGGCTTATTACCGACTAGAAAATAACGGCGAGGGATATGCTTACAATTTAGATATGTCTTATGCTGCTCAAGGGGTTTACTTAGTTAAACTAGGAAACAATGAGTTTGGAAAAGTAAAGCGAATTATTGTTGAATAACATAGAACGTTTATAATTTTAAAAGCCCGAAGCAAAAATGCTTCGGGCTTTTTATTTGACCATGTTTGTTTTACGGCCTTGCTTTTACATGGGACAAATAATAGACGGCACTTTACTAGAATTTCTGCAGACTAAGTAAGACGAAATAGACAATAGGTTTCACCAGGACAAAATCTATAAGGATGCACATTCAAAACGACTGACGAACTTTCCAAAGTTATACTCCGTAGCCAATATATCTTACAATTATCTAATTTCCAGAATAGACTAAATCAAAAATAAAAAATATGTAGATTTGCAGCCTTATTATGAAAAAAAAAGTGACCCCATATAAAAACTCCGCTCTCAATAAAAAAGAACAAGTGGAGCAAATGTTCGATACCATTTCGAGCAATTACGACGATCTTAACCGCATTATCTCGCTCGGAACCGATACTAAATGGCGTAAAAAAGTTGTCAAAATGGTGGCTGACGCAAAACCAGAAAGCATATTAGATATTGCCACCGGAACAGGAGACTTGGCTATAAAATTTGCATCCGCTACCCAAGCCAAAAAAATAATTGGCTTAGACATCTCGGAAGGAATGCTTCGTATGGCAAAACAAAAAGTCTCTGGAAAAGAAATCTCAGAAAAACTAGTATTTGTCCAAGGAGATTCTGAATGCCTAGATTTTGAAGATAATTTGTTCGATGTGGTCACGGTTTCTTTTGGAATACGCAACTTTGAAAATCTAGATAAAGGACTTTCTGAAATCTATAGAGTGTTGAAAAAAAATGGGCTTTTCGTAATCTTAGAAACGTCTGTACCTACCAAATCACCATTTAAACAAGGATATCACTTTTACTCAGGTCGCATCCTACCGTTAATAGGTAAACTTTTCTCTAAAGATAAGGTTGCCTATTCCTATTTAAGTGAAAGTGCTTCGCTTTTCCCTTTTGGAGATGAGCTCAACAATATTTTAAGAAAAAATGGGTTTATAGAAGTGGAAAATAAACCCCAGACATTTGGAGTTGCAACGATTTATACCGCAACCAAGTAAAAATGAAAAAATTATTCTTCATATTAATAATCTCAGTTGTTTCTCAAAGTGCAAACGCGCAACTATTTAACAAAGAAAGGTTGTCAAATCTGGCAACGTTTGACAATAGGCTTCTTAGTTGGGGGTACTACCTTGGTTTTAATAATTATGATTATAATTTTGATTATGTAGAAGAGAATGGGAATACTCAAACCGACATTGGTGTTGAAGGAGAATCAGGCTTTAACGTAGGGCTTGTAGGAGATTTGCGTATTAACAAATATATCAATGTGCGCTTGGAGCCCGGTTTGTATTTTACACAACGAAATCTTACTTTCCCTGGCTTTGAAGAAGAGAAAGATTTTTTACGAGATGTAAAGGCAACCTATATTCATGTGCCACTTCTAGTTAAAATCTCTACAAAACGTCTAAACAATTTCAAACCTTTTGTTCTAGCTGGAATTTCTACGTCTTTAAATCTATCGAGTAACGAAAACAATCCAGATGATAATTTTCAAGGGCAATTTCGAAGCACAAGCAACACCAACTATTATGAACTTGGCTTTGGGATTGATTTTTATCTATTCTATTTTAAATTTACGCCTTCAATAAGAGGCTTATTTGCTACGAGTAACGAGCTTGTGCAAGACAACAGTGCCCGTAGTCCATGGACAGGAAATATTTCTAAAATGGCCACCAGAGCATGGGTCATTAACTTTACATTTCAATAGATTCGTTAAAATAAAAGAAGGCTGCTGCGTGGGAAAATCTAACGATTAAACTCGCTCAATAATATTGCTGTAGCTGTTGCTACATTTAAACTCTCTGTTTTTTGTGAGGTGCCAAACTGAGGAATCGTTATCTTCTTTGAAACATGGGTCATTATTTGATCTGATATTCCATTGCCTTCATTCCCTAAAACTAAAATTGCTTTTTTTGGTAATTCTGCAGTATATACATTTTCACCGTTTAAAACACCTCCGTAGATGGGTACTGATGCATTCATTAAATATTCTGAAAGATCGCAGTATGTAATATTCACTCTCGCTATAGAGCCCATTGTCGCCTGAACCACCTTCGAATTGTAACAATCAACAGTGTCCATTGAACAGACTAACTGCACCACACCAAACCAATCACTCAACCTTATTATTGTTCCTAGATTTCCCGGATCTCGAATCGCGTCCATCGCCAAAATTAATCCTTCTGAAGAATCTATGTGTTTCTCTGGAATTTTAAAAATTGCAACGGCCGTATTCGCTGTTTTAAGGGCGCTAATTTTGGTAAGCTCACCCGCCGTTATGTGAACATATGTTTCTGAAGGGGTGTCAGAAATCAAAGTTGAAAAATGAGAATGTAGCTCTAATCCTGCATCGATTAATTCTGAAATTACTTTCGGACCTTCAGCGACAAACAAACCTTCCTTATCACGAAATTTTTTTTTATGTAAACTCGTAATCAATTTTATTTGACTTTTGCTAACCAAAATATAGTATTTTTGAAATGAGGTACAATTATTGGATTACTACGCTATGCTTATTACTGAATTTCATCTAACATATTGTAATAGATGAATTTTTATAAAATAAATCGCTTGACCCGAACTATCACAAAAATATCATTATTTTTAGGATTAATCATCCTATTCCAATCATGTGATGCCGTAAAGAGGGTTGGCGAAAATGAATTTTTACTTACTGAAAACACAATTATCGTAGATGGAGAAGAAATTTCGGATGAAGGCGTAAACAGCCAATTACTCCAAAAACCCAATACTACAATCCCTTTAATTAAGGTGCCATTAGGTCTTTATATTTACAATCTTGCAGACCCAGAACCCGATTCAACATTCAGCACTTGGCTTCACAGAAAACCAAAACGAGAAGCCCATTTAGTTCGCTTCTATTCAAAAAAACAGGTTGATAAAATGGGTTACAGCTATCGAGGCATTAACAAATGGCTGGAGAAATCTGGAAAAGAACCTGTAATAATCGAGGATAGCAAAGCGCTGAAGTCTCTGGAACGAATAAAAGAGTGGTACAAGAAGAGAGGCTGGTTTAACACCGTAGGAAATTATTATACAACCGTAGATTCAACAAAAAAGAAGAGAGCAGGGCTCACCTACAATATGGTGCGATTTAAACCCTATTATATCGATTCTATTCAGGAAAAAATTAGCAAAAATGGTGCTATAGATTCATTATTTCAAGCAACTAAAAAAAATAGCTTTATCGTTCCAGGCAAACAATATGCTGCCCAAGATTTCAACAATGAAAGAAATAGATTGACAATTCTTTTTCGAAATTCTGGCTTATATACATTTGATCAGGACTATGTGTCATTTAAAGCAGACACCGTAAATACGGGGCATAAAGCTAACATTACCTATATTTTAACCGATAAAAAAACCACCATTGGAGACAAAACAATTGAGGAACCATTTGAAGTACATAAAGTAAATGAAGTACGCATCATTACCGATTATTCTTTTGCAAATAAAGACAGGAAATGGTCTGATTCTGCTACGTACAAAGGGTACAAAATATTTAGTTATGACAAGCTAAAGTTAAAACCCAAAGCGATTACTGATGCAATTGCAATAACACCTTCGGCCATCTATAAAGACATAGATAAAACACTCACCTACAGCCAAATTAGTGATCTTCGCATTTTTAAATATCCAAACATAAGCTATCAAAAAGACACCAGCGATTCGACAGCTAATGGACTTATATCAACAATACGCCTTAGTCCTAGAAAAAATGCAACCTTAGGAGTTAATTTTGACACCTACACTTCAATTGTACAGCAAATTGGGATTGGTTTTAGCACTTCCCTTATTCTTAGGAATGTTTTTAGAAGAGCAGAAATACTTGAAATTTCTGGAGGAGGAAGTATTGGTTCTTCCAAAGATGCAGACGATGACGAACCTTTTTTCAATATTTCCGACGTTGGAGCCGATATAAAATTATCATTCCCGAGAATTGTATTTCCTTTAAAGACAAAAAGATGGATTCCAAAGTATATGTCGCCTTCAACAAATGCTAGCGTCGGAATTAACACACAGAACAACATCGGTTTAGACAGGCAAAATTTCAATGGCGTGTATAACTTTCAATGGAAGCCCACTACCTTTAGAACAAATAGGTTCGATTTATTGAATATCCAATATGTCAATAATTTAAATCCTGAAAACTATTATAATGTATACAAAAGTTCCTACGACCGTCTTAATGAGATTGCTATAAGTGGTGGCTATCAATTCAACGACCCTAGCACACAAAACCTTGAAATTCCAGATGAAATCAACACTTTTATTGAATCTGTGAACTCAGGAGATAACAATTTAAACCTGACGCCAGATGAGGTAACGGATGTGAATAGTATTAACGAACGTGAAAAGCGTCTCACAGAAAATAATTTAATACCAGCCACTACTTTTACTTGGATAAAAGATACTCGCGAGGGTATTTTTGACAAAAGTTTCTCAAGATTTCGCTTTAAGATAGAAACTGCCGGGAGTATGTTATCTGCAATTGCAAATCTTTCGAATATAAAAAGCAACAGTGATGACAATTATGAGATTTTAAATGTCGTTTTCTCTCAATATGCCAAATTCGAGTTAGGGTATGTTAAACACTGGGAGCTTAAAGATGGCAATGTATTGGCTGCCAGGGTTTTTGGAGGAATAGCAATTCCCTTTGGAAACAGCACAAGCATTCCATTTACTCGGAGTTATTTTGCTGGTGGACCTAATGATAACAGAGGGTGGCGCGCCTATGATTTAGGCCCAGGAAGTAGCGGTAGTAAAGACGACTTTAACGAAGCAAACCTAAAAATCGCTCTTAATGCCGAATACCGCTACACCATCTTAGGCTCGTTTAAAGGTGCCTTCTTTATTGACGCAGGAAACATTTGGAATGCGTTGGATAATATTAAGGATGAAAAATCACGCTTTTCTTCTTTAAGAGACTTAAGTGAAACAGCAATTGCCTCTGGATTTGGACTTCGTTATGATTTTGGTTTTTTTGTAATGAGGTTCGACATTGGCTTTAAAACCTATAATCCTGCTCTTATTGAAGGTTCAAGATGGTTCAAAGAATATAATTTTAGCAAGGCAGTCTACAACATAGGTATTAACTATCCATTTTAAACCATTAAATTTCTTATTTTTGTCTTTTCAAACAATAAGAAATTTACATATGATTCATTCGATTAAACCTGGTGTAGCAACAGGAAAAGAAGTTCAAGAGATACATCAATACGCAAAAGAAAAAGGCTTTGCGATGCCTGCAGTAAATGTTATAGGCAGCAATAGCATTAATACCGTTCTTGAAACAGCAGTAGCTTTAAATGCTCCTGTCATTATTCAATTTTCTAACGGAGGTGCTCAGTTTAATGCTGGGAAGGGCCTAACGAATGAAGATCAGAAAGCAACCATAGCAGGTGGTGTCGCTGGCGCTAAGCATGTTCATGTTATGGCAGAGGCCTATGGCGCTACTGTTATATTACACACCGATCACTGTGCTAAAAAATTATTGCCTTGGATCGACGGTTTACTTGACGCAGGAGAAACATTTTTCAAGGAAACTGGAAAGCCATTGTATAGTTCTCATATGATAGATCTTTCGGAAGAGCCCATTGAAGAGAATATAGAAATTTGTAAAAAATACCTTGAGCGCATGAGCAAAATAGGGATGACGCTGGAGATCGAACTTGGAATTACAGGAGGTGAGGAAGATGGCGTTGATAATACAGATATTGATTCTTCAAAATTATACACCCAACCGGATGAGGTAGCATATGCGTATGAAGAATTATCAAAGGTTAGCGACCAGTTTACAATTGCAGCCGCTTTCGGAAACGTGCATGGGGTATACAAACCCGGAAATGTCAAGTTAACACCAGTAATTCTTAAAAATTCGCAAGACTACGTTCAAAAGAAATACAATACAGGACATAATCCTATAGATTTTGTTTTTCACGGTGGAAGCGGTTCAACGGTGGAGGAAATTAGAGAAGCTATTGGTTACGGCGTAATTAAAATGAATATAGATACCGATATGCAATATGCATTTACTGAAGGAATTCGAGATTATATGGTAAACAAGGTTGATTACCTCAGCAAACAAATCGGGAATCCAGATGGAAATGACATTCCTAATAAAAAATACTACGATCCGAGAAAATGGCTTCGAGAAGGTGAGCTCACCTTTAAGAAGCGATTAGAGCAAGCTTTTGAAGATCTTAATAATGTAAATACGCTATAAAGGATACATTTTAATGGAAATAAAAACTCCTCTAATTTCGAAAGATATGGCCTGGTTTAAAAGAACAAAAAAAGGAATTCAAACGCTTACCGAAGACAAAAAAGATGTCCCTAAAGGTCTTTGGTATAAATCGCCTACCGGAAAAATAGTTGACTCCGAACAACTTGAAAAAAACTTTTATGTAAGCCCAGAAGACGGCTATCACGTGAGGATTGGAAGCAAAGAATATTTTGAAATACTTTTTGATGACAATAAGTTCAAGGAACTCGATAAAAACTTAAGTTCAAAAGATCCATTAAAATTTGAGGATAATAAAAAATACTCCACGCGACTTAAAGATGCCATGGAGAAAACAGGTCTCAAGGATGCTGTTCGGACAGCGGTTGGAAAATCTAATGGAGAAAATCTTGTCATTGCATGTATGGATTTCAGCTTCATTGGAGGTTCTATGGGAAGTGTCGTTGGAGAAAAAATTGCACGCGCTGCTGCACACTCGCTCAAACACAAAATACCATTGCTTATCATCTCTAAAAGTGGCGGTGCCCGAATGATGGAGGCGGCCCTTTCTTTAATGCAATTAGCAAAAACCAGTGCGCGATTAGCACAGTTGGCAGATGCCGGCATACCTTATATTTCATTGTGTACGGACCCAACAACTGGAGGAACTACCGCATCCTTTGCGATGCTAGGTGATATTAACATTAGTGAACCTGGAGCACTCATTGGTTTTGCAGGCCCACGCGTAGTAAGAGATACAACAGGAAAGGAACTTCCAGAAGGATTTCAGACAGCTGAATTTTTACTAGAACATGGTTTTTTAGACTTTATTACACCACGTCATGAACTGAAAGCCAATATTAACAAGTACTTAGATTTAATATTAAATCGACCTTTAAGAGATAAAATAGCGTACTAAAAACACAAAAACTATTCAACGAGTATGCTTCTATTGTTAATTAGGCAACCCCAACATGTAAAATATAAATGAAAATTTGTATTTTTGCGCCTCGATTATCAACGAGGTAATCATACATAATAATTATTTAAGTAATATTGGAATGTATTTAGACCCAAAAGAGAAAGCAAAAATATTTGCAAAACACGGAAAATCAGCTACCGATACTGGTACTGCCGAAGGACAAATTGCCTTATTCACATACCGAATAGAGCATTTAACAAAACACCTTAAAGCCAATCACAAAGATTACAATACCGAAAGATCTTTGGTGATGCTAGTAGGAAAACGTCGTTCACTTTTAGATTATCTTATGAAAAAAGATGTTTTAAGATACCGTGCTATTGTCAAAAAATTATCATTACGTAAGTAATATATGGTATGGGGGCAGTTTGCCCCCATATTTTTTACCAGAAATCTATAACCCTGCCCGAAAAGGAGGATTTCTTAATTAAAGATTATTTTTGTTTTCCGCCAGTTTGGGCACTGGAGGTAAATTAAAAAATTACAGAAAAGCTACCCTAAGGTTTTTCATTGGTCAACCACAACAACACAACTTTCGATCGAAACACGATCGATGACCAAGATGAACTCCGCTAAGATAGCCATTAGATACTAATGGAATGAAGCGGTTAAAGAAGAACAAAATGATACCTAAAGTATTTAGAGAGGTCATAGACCTCGGTGATGGTAGAGAAATCTCCATCGAAACCGGAAAATTAGCAAAACAGGCACATGGATCTGTAGTGGTTCAGTCTGGAAAATGTATGCTCCTTTGTACCGTAGTTTCAAACTACGAACAAAAAGACTTACCATTCTTACCATTAACAGTAGACTATCGCGAGAAATTTGCGGCAGCCGGACGTTATCCTGGTGGATTCTTTAAAAGAGAAGCAAGACCAAGTGATGGAGAAGTATTAACTATGCGTTTAGTGGATCGTGTACTACGTCCATTATTCCCGAAAGATTACAGCGCTGAAACGCAGGTAATGATTCAATTAATGTCTCATGATGATGACGTGATGCCAGAAGCTATGGCAGGTTTAGCTGCTTCTGCTGCTATCCAACTATCCGATTTCCCATTTGAATGTGCTATTTCTGAAGCAAGAGTAGGACGAATAGATGGTAAATTTATCATCAACCCAACGAGAGCACAATTAGAAGAGTCGGACATCGATATGATGATTGGTGCTTCTGCAGATTCTGTAATGATGGTAGAGGGTGAAATGGATGAGATTTCTGAAGAAGAAATGATAGAAGCCATTCAATTTGCTCATGAAGCTATTAAACTACAAATTGATGCACAACATCGTTTGGCTGATGCCGCGGGCAGAAAAGAAGTTCGTGAGTATGACGGCGCTGCTGAAAACAAAGATTTAGAGAAGACAGTACACGATATGGCTTATGATAAAGTCTATGCAGTTGCAAAAGCTGGTTCTTCAAAGCAAGAACGTACTGCTGCATTTGCTAATATCAAAGCCGAAGTAAAAGCATCCTTCTCAGAAGAAGAATTAGAAGAACACGGTGGTTTAGTTTCCGACTACTATCGCAAAGCTGAAAAAGCTGCTGTTCGTGACCTTACGGTTAACGAAGGCCTGCGTTTAGATGGTCGTAAGACTGACGAAGTACGTGACATCTGGTGTGAGATTGATTATTTACCATCTGTGCACGGTTCTGCCGTTTTTACACGTGGGGAAACTCAAGCACTTGCAACAGTAACTCTAGGAACATCTAGAGATGCAAATAAAATTGACATGCCATCTTTTGAAGGAGAAGAGAATTTCTACCTTCATTATAACTTCCCTCCTTTTTGTACAGGTGAAGCAAGACCTATTCGTGGAACCTCTCGTAGAGAAGTAGGTCACGGTAACCTTGCACAGCGTGGTCTTAAAGGAATGATTCCAGATGATTGCCCTTACACAGTTCGTGTAGTATCTGAAGTATTAGAATCTAACGGTTCTTCTTCTATGGCAACTGTTTGTGCTGGAACAATGGCTATGATGGATGCAGGTATCCAAATGATCAAGCCAGTTTCTGGTATCGCAATGGGATTAATCTCAGATGCAGAATCTGGAAAATATGCAGTATTATCTGATATTCTTGGAGATGAAGATCACCTAGGAGATATGGACTTTAAAGTAACTGGAACGGCAGACGGTATTACGGCTTGTCAGATGGACATTAAAGTAAAAGGATTAAGCTATGAGATTCTTGTGGCTGCTTTAAAACAGGCAAGAGATGGACGTATTCACATCCTTGGAAAATTAACCGATGCAATCGCTGCACCTCGAGAAGATGTAAAAGAATACGCTCCTAAAATGGTAGGTGTTCGTATTCCAAACGAATTTATTGGTGCGTTAATTGGACCAGGAGGAAAAGTGATACAAGAACTTCAAAAAGAAACCGGATGTACGATTGTTATAAACGAAGATCCCGTAACTGAAGAAGGTATTGTTGAAATCTTAGGAACAGGACAAGAAGGAATCAATGCTGTATTAGCGAAGATTGATTCTATTACGTTCAAACCTGATGTAGGGTCTATTTACGAAGTGAAAGTGATCAAAATGTTAGATTTTGGTGCTGTTGTTGAGTATATGGAAGCTCCAGGAAACGAAGTATTACTGCACGTATCTGAGTTAGCTTGGGAACGTACTGAAAACGTAAGCGATGTGGTAAACATGGGCGATGTGTTTGATGTAAAATACTTCGGTCTAGACAAACGTACTCGCAAGGACAAAGTGTCTCGTAAGGCCTTATTAGACAAGCCAGAAGGATATGTAGCACCTAAGCCAAGAGAAGATCGTGGTGGACGTGATAATAATCGCGGTAGAGATAATCGTGGTAGAGATAGTAGAAGATAGAAAACGAGATTCGAATTTCTCCTTTTCAATATAATAAACGCCTCCAAGTTGGGGGCGTTTTTTTGTTCTATCTTCTTTTACTTAAACTATCTAACTTTATTTTAAAAGCGAACCTTAAAAGTAAAACATGTGATGCACGATCAATACTACCTCAGATTTATTTGAATTTAATAGTCTTCTTGTAACTTTTAGTAAATTTCTACGTATCATTAAGTAGACAGCACAAACAAACACTCAATTTCTACATGAGACAACTTAAAATAACCAAGCAGGTTACCAACAGAGATTCAGCCTCCTTAGACAAATACCTTCAAGAAATTGGAAAAGTTGACTTAATCACTGCTGAAGAAGAAGTAGAACTAGCACAGCGCATCAAAAAAGGTGATCATTCGGCTTTGGAAGAACTCACCAAAGCAAATTTACGTTTTGTAGTATCGGTATCTAAGCAATATCAAAACCAGGGCTTAACTTTATCAGATTTGATAAATGAAGGAAATTTAGGACTTATAAAAGCCGCAGGACGCTTTGACGATACCCGAGGCTTTCGTTTTATCTCTTACGCTGTTTGGTGGATTCGCCAATCGATTCTTCAAGCCTTAGCCGAACAGTCTCGCGTCGTGCGTCTTCCTTTAAATAAAATTGGAAGTATCAACAAAATTAATAAGATGTACGCTTTCTTGGAGCAGTCGAAGGAGCGCCCTCCTTCTGCTGAAGAAATCGCAAAAGAGTTGGACATGACTATAAATGACGTGAAGGAGTCCATGAAAAACGCCGGACGTCATGTATCTATGGATGCTCCCCTAGTGCAGGGTGAGGATTCAAATTTATACGATGTTCTGCGAAGTGGAGAATCTCCAAATCCAGATCGTTCACTGCTAGACGAGTCGCTGCGCACAGAAATTAAAAGGGCATTAGACACCTTAACACCCCGAGAAGCAGATGTTGTACGCCTGTACTTTGGCCTGGTAAATCAACAACCCATGACACTGGAAGAAATAGGTGAAACTATTGACTTAACGCGCGAACGCGTGCGACAAATAAAAGAAAAAGCAATTAGGAGGCTTAAACACACCTCAAGAAGTAAAATATTAATGACTTATTTAGGCTAGTTTTATCGACCCTAACCCTGAGCATTGCTGAACTTCGCTAGCCCATAATACCTTTTTTTTGGATTAACGAATGACCTCAGGCCGATTAGACGCGGTTTTTTATCGCTTGAAATAATAAGTGCTTTCATTTGATTCATTGGTTATCATAACAAATCCTATGTAATTAGTACCTTTGCAAAAACTAAATACGCAATGGCCAATACAATCATAGCTCCTTCTTTACTTGCTGCAGATTTCGCAAACCTTCAACGTGATATTGAAATGATAAACAATAGTGACGCCGATTGGTTTCACATCGACGTAATGGACGGAGTCTTTGTTCCGAATATTTCCTTCGGAATGCCGGTAATAAAGGCAATTGCTAAACATGCCAAAAAAACCTTGGACGTACATTTAATGATTGTTGAGCCCGATCGTTACATCAAGGCTTTTGCAGATTTAGGCTGTGATATACTTACCGTTCATTACGAAGCCTGCACGCATTTACATCGCTCATTACAAGCCATTAAAGCGGAAGGTATGCAAGCTGGAGTGGCCTTAAACCCCCATACCAACATATCGCTATTAGAAGACACTATACAAGACATTGATATGGTTTGTTTAATGAGTGTAAATCCAGGATTTGGAGGGCAAAGCTTTATTGAGAATACCTACGACAAAGTAAAACAGCTTCGGAAACTAATTGACTCAAAAGGCGCAGCAACCAAAATAGAAATCGACGGAGGTGTAACTGATAAAAATGCAAGGCAATTAGCAGAAGCAGGGGCAGACGTTCTGGTAGCTGGTAGCCATGTTTTTAAAGCAAGTAGTCCCTCTGAGACGATAGTGAGGTTAAAGGAGCTCACTGCGCTTTAAATTAGCCTGGTTAATCGAATACAACTAACACTTTCTGGTTTTAGGCTGAGAATTCTCGAATTATGATATAAATCCCCATTAGGAGTACAAACCAACCAAAACCTTTCTTTAGGTTTTTTCCTTCAATAAATTTAGAAAGCCAAGTCCCGACAAGAATCCCGACAACAGAAAGCCCTGTAAAGAATAATAAAAAAGGCCAATCAATTTCCATATTTTCGACGTCCCCAATAAAACCTATTAGTGATTTAATCGCAATTATGAGCAAGGAGGTGGCTACCGCCTTTTTCATTGGTAATTTTGCTAGTATAACTAAGGCAGGAATAATAAGAAATCCACCACCTGCACCAATCAGTCCCGTAAATACTCCTATTAGAAGACCTTCAATAATGATAAGCGGGTAATTATACTGTACGGTACCCCCTTCGACATTTTCTTTCGAATTCGACCTAATCATGGAAAATGAAACAACCAACATAAGAATGGCAAAAAACAACATCAGACCAACATCCTTTGTCAACGTAAAGTCTCTAACGGAAAACAGATTTTCTGGAATGGCAGGTACTATGAATTTCCTTGTTACATAGACAGCAACAAGTGCCGGAGTTGCAAAAACAATAGCAGTTCTATAATCCACAAGGCCTTTCTTCATATTCTGAAATGCTCCTACAAAAGATGCAGAACCAACTACAAATAAAGAATAGGCAGTGGCAGTCACTGGCGTAATAGACATTAGGTACACAAATACCGGAACGGTTAAAATAGAACCTCCGCCCCCTACTAAGCCTAAAACAACGCCCATAATAAAAGCGCCAACAAACCCTAATAATTCTAATAGATCCATTTATAGTATTTCGTTCGACAAAATTAGAAATAATTTTATTCTTAATAGCACCCTAAGTGACAGGATAAAATTTTCAATGTAAACTACTCAAAACCTTAATCTTATTACGATACAACTCAATTTTCCCTAGTTTTTCAAGCTGTTTTAATAATCTTGAAATAACAACCCTAGAGGTGTGAAGCTCGTACGCTATCTCCTGATGTGTGCTCTGAATTATATTTTCTTTGGTAATCTTTGACTTTTCCAAAAGATACCTAATAAGTCGTTCGTCCATATTCAAAAAAGCGATACTATCTATCGCTTCAAGCATTTCCTGTAATCTGTTATGATAACTTTGAAAGGCAAAATTTCTCCAGCCTTTATAGGTGGCAATCCATTCTTCCATTTTATTAATTGGAATCATAACCAGTTTTGTATCCATCTCGGCTACAGCTCTTATATCACTTTTAGTGTGCCCCATGCAGCAAGATAATGTTACAGCACAGGTATCTCCTCTCTCTAAGAAATAGAGCAGCAATTCATCGCCATCTTCGTTATACCTTAAGATTTTTATAGCACCCGAGAGCAATAATGGAATGTACCTTATGTAACTACCAATATCAATAAGGGTGTCACCGCTAGAAAACTCTTTAAAAACACCAACCTCATTTATTTCATCCAACAAGTCGTCTTCAAAGAGTTGTCCGTAACTTTCTTTTAGCTCCGCAATCATTTGATTGATTTAATAATTAGTATTGAAATGAATATATAAAGCTAAACAGAAATTCCTGACACACTAAACTTTTCAACTTAAATTAAATATTTTCATATGCTTTCCTTGTTCAATGGTAGATTACAAGGTTTTATTGCTACACCAAAATTAATCTCAAAGGAAGACATAGGTATGTTTAAATAAAATAATACCACGAGAAGGGTATAGTGGTGCATAAGAGACGGCTGTTTTTATGAATTGATTATTCTTATCTTTGTTGCAGAACCATACGATATGAAAACGACGATAATAATACAGAATTTAAAGTGTGCTGGTTGCATGGGCACGATCACAAAAAATCTGAATGCCATCCCAGATGTTGCAGAACTACATATTGAATTAGAAGACTCCGCGGTAAGCTATGCCTATACCTCCGAAGAGACTCTAGCTTTGGTGCAACAAAAACTAGCACATCTAGGATATCCCATTGATGGCGATAAAAACACCTTAGGCAGCAAGGCTAAATCTTACGTTAGCTGTGCTATAGGGAAGATGGCTTCATAGATGCACTATTCATCGATATTAAAAAACTCGTACTTATAAATTCAAGCGAGAAACAAACAGGATTACTTACCTGCTGGCGGTGATCCTCTTTGCAAACAAAAAGACCTTTGAAGCTGATGCTTCAGGATTTTTCAAAAACCAAGGATTACATGCGTGATCCCTTAGCGATCCCCTTTGCAAATACATAGACCTGCCAGGCTTTTCAGCCTGGGTCTTTTTGTTTAAAAAAATGCCTTTGAAGCTGATGCTTCAGGATTTTTTTAAACAAAAAGACCTGCAACTTTCGTTGCAGGTCTTAGTGAGTGTAGTGACCGCGGAGGGATTCAAACCCCCAACCCTCAGAGCCGAAATCTGATGCGCTATTCAGTTGCGCCACGCGGCCTTTTATTATTAACAGTTCAAATTATTATACCAACCTTGCTTTCACAATTGTAGAAATCGTTTTTCCATCTGCTTTTCCAGCCAATTTCCCATTTGCCATTCCCATCACCTTTCCCATATCTTTCATGGATGTTGCGCCAGTTTCAGCAATAATAGCATCCACCACTTTTGCTACCTCCTCTTCACTCAACTGCTGTGGTAAAAATTTTTCGATAACAGCAGCTTGAAGCAATTCTGGCTCTGCCAAATCTGCACGCCCCTGTTCGGAATATATCGCAGCACTATCTTTACGTTGTTTTACTTGTTTTTGCAATATTTTAAGCTCTTCATCTTCTGAAATTTCTTCCTTAGACCCCGTCGCCGTTTGAGCAATCAATAATGCAGATTTTACCGCCCTAAGCGCTTCTAATGCTTGGCTGTCTTTGCCCTTCATCGCAATTTTCATCGCATCCATTATTTGTTGCTGTAAGCTCATATTTTCTTTCAATATTGACTGCGAAGATACATATTAATACCCTTATGTAAAAAGACAATAATTGATAAAAACAAAACCCGAATATCCTAAAAAGATGTCCGGGTTTTGATGTGTTATAAATCTCTTTTATTAATCTACATTATCATGCAGAAACGAATTGTTCTTACGTAAATCTATGTCATTATCGTCATCGGTATGTAAGGTTGTTCGTGAGATATTTGATTTATTTGTTGAATCGTCGCTTAGTTCTATTCCCATTCGCTTATAGGCCGGTTGCTTTTCAATATCATCAATTTTTGAAGCGCTGTTTCTAAACTTATAATTAAACTCTTTCATTTTTCGCTTTCGCTCTTCTGTGCGATCGCTTAATAATTTCGAAATTGGTGTGTTTAGAGGATCTGCAGGCCCATGTTCTTCAATGCTCGGTTTCTCTGGCGTATCAATAGTCTTTTTTTCAAAAATAAACTCTTCCTCGGCAATCTCTTCAGCTATGATGGGCTTTGCGCTTGTTAAACGATTCTCTTCATCCTGATAGTCGTCTAAACTATATCGTTTTATACCTGCCTCACTCATTTCAGTCACGGGAACAACCTCAATAGGATCATTCACTTCCATCTGTTCCAAACCGGCTGCGATTACTTCGGGCTCAAGTTCTATCACTTGTTCCTTGCTTATTTTTTCCGATGTACCATTCACTGGAAGATCAAACATTAACATTTGATCATCAAACAAGGGCTCTTCTATTGATGCACTCTCTCTAGTTGTATCTTTAGCGACTTCAGAAATGATAAAATCTTCCGTATTTTCTTCTATCACTTCAGGTTCTTCTTTAATACCTGGTCTTACAACAACAAATTCATTTACGTCAATTTCGTTGACTACAATTTGTTCAAACTCTGCTAAAAAATGAATGTCCACTTCTTCAAATTCAACATCCATATTTTTTATCAGCTCTGACGTCTTTACATATCCTTCAAAAGGGGTATCTATAGCGATCGTCTCTTCTTCGTCGAATAAGTTATGCTTAATAATAGGTCCTTTCAAATCTTTCAAAGATTCCTCAATTTCTATAACGGAAGTATCTAATTCGGGCGTTAAATTATGCTCCAAACGCTGATCTTCCTCAAGGGGATGAATAATCCTCTTCGCTTCGGTGTTTACAATTTCATTTTGTTGTTCAACATTAAATCCTGTTGCTATAACCGTAATAGAAATTGCATCGTCAAGTGTTTCATCTTCGCCAACTCCCATAATAATATTTGCACTATGACCAGCCTCTGTTTGAATATAATCACTTATCGCTCCAATTTCGTCAATAGTAATTTCCTCATTTCCAGAAACAATCAAAAGCAATACATTCTTTGCCCCTTTGATCTTATTATCATTAAGCAATGGAGAATCTAAAGACTTGCTAATGGCATCCTGTGCCCGGTTTGAACCGCTGGCGCTAGAACTTCCCATGATGGCAGTTCCACTATTCGCCAAGACCGTTTTTGCATCTCGAAGGTCAATGTTTTGTGTATAATGATGCGTAATAACTTCAGCGATACCTCGAGCCGCCGTAGCTAAAACCTCATCTGCCTTTGAAAAGCCGGCTTTAAAACCAAGGTTTCCATAAACCTCACGCAGTTTATTGTTGTTTATTACAATAAGTGAATCAACATTCTGACGTAAATTTTCAACTCCAATACTGGCTTGTTCACAGCGCATTTTGCCTTCAAACTGAAAAGGAATCGTGACGATCCCAACTGTAAGTATATCCATTTCTTTGGCCATACGAGCAATGATTGGTGCTGCGCCTGTACCGGTTCCACCGCCCATACCAGCGGTAATAAAAATCATTTTTGTACTGGCTGTTAACATTGATTTTAACTCGTCGTAACTTTCCACTGCAGATTCTTCTCCAACCTTCGGATTCGCTCCGGCTCCTAATCCTTCCGTAAGGGATATCCCCAACTGAATTTTGATAGGTACGGGACTGTTCTCGAGTGCTTGTGAATCTGTGTTACAAATAACAAAATCTACACCTTTAATCCCTTGACTAAACATGTGATTGATAGCATTGCTTCCACCGCCACCTACGCCAATAACTTTAATGACGTTTGATTGATTCTTTGGAAGATCGAACGAGATGTTATCAAATTCTTTGTTGTCGCTCATATATATATATTTTTCTGAGGTTGATTATATTTCTCCATTACCTGGAATTTTTTCTTTTTTTCGGGAGTATGTCCGAACTAATTATCACTCTATTTATTCTGCATTATCCAGAAATTCTTTAAACTTTTCCGCCCATTTGTCAAAAAATCTTTTTGATTCTATAGGCTTTGGCTCTTCAAATCCGGGGTCGGAAACACTTAGCGGCGCTGTCGAATCGCTATCTGGCTCTTCTGCACTTTCAGATGATCCCGTTGCTACAGTTCTTTCTTTTTGTTCTAAACTATTCAGCACCAGACCTACAGCGGTAGCATAGAGTGGGCTCGTTGTTTCACTGTCGCTGTTTCCGGCCAAATGCTCATTAGGATACCCAATTCTAGTATCCATACCCGTGATATATTCGACCAACTGTTTCAAATGCTGTAACTGAGCGCCACCTCCAGTTAGAACAATACCCGCAATCAGCTTTTTCTTTTGCTCTTCGTGTCCGTAATTATTAATTTCTAAATAAATTTGTTCAATAATTTCTACGACCCTGGCATGGATTATTTTAGAAAGATTCTTTAGCGTAATTTCTTTTGGCTCTCTTCCTCTCAGCCCAGGTATGGAAACAACTTCATTGTCTTTGTTTTCACCTGGCCATGCAGATCCAAATTTTATTTTAAGTAATTCAGCCTGCTTCTCAATAATGGAGCAGCCCTCTTTAATGTCCTCGGTTATGACATTCCCTCCAAAAGGGATTACAGCGGTATGCCTTATGATCCCATCTTTAAAAATAGCGAGATCTGAAGTCCCACCTCCTATATCAATTAATGCTACCCCAGCCTCTTTCTCTTCTTGACTTAGCACCGCAAGTGCGGAGGCTAAAGGCTCTAAGGTTATTCCAGACAAGTCCAAACCAGCACTTTTTATACATCGCCCCACATTACGAATCGAGGAAACTTGTCCCACTACAACATGAAAGTTAGCCTCTAATCTTCCGCCATACATTCCTATTGGCTCTTTTACTTCCGCTTGACCGTCTACTTTAAAATCCTGCGGCAACACATGAAGAATTTCTTCTCCAGGGAGCATAACCAATTTATGCACTTGATTGCATAAACGATCAATATCCTCTTCATCAATAACCTCGTCACTATTCGAACGCGTTATATAATCGCTGTGCTGAAGGCTTCTAATATGCTGTCCTGCTATACCTACCACAACTTCCATTATCTTGATCCCCGAAGAGGTCTCCGCGTCTTGCACTGCTTGCTGAATAGACTGAATGGTTTGTGTTATATTATTAACCACTCCTCTATGCACCCCAAGACTTTTAGACTTTCCAATACCTAAAATCTCAACTTTTCCGTACTCATTTGTCTTACCTATCATGGCAACAATCTTGGTGGTACCAATATCCAATCCAACAGCTATGTTTTCGTTTTCCATTGCCTTTATAGTTTTGTAGCCACTACTTGACTTAAATATTCTAAATTTATAAGTTTATATCCCTTAAGCGTATTGTCCTCTTTTGATTTCTTGTAAAAAGCTTTAAAATTCTGCAGCTTCTTTTCTACTCCTTCAACTTGACCTAAATACACTTTAAATTCTTGCTTTCTTAATTGTAAAACAACGCTGCCGTCTGCTAAAAAATTCAATCCTATAAGACTGTTTTTCAAAAAAGGATCTTCATTTATTTTGAACAATAATTCTGTCGCTTTTTTAAAATTTACTTTCGAGTTTCCAATTACCAATGGAACTCTCGCGGTGTACACTTCTGATAGCGGCATCATCTTTCCATCAGCATCTAAATAATAATCTGGAGAACCTGCAACCCTTGCTATGGGCGTGCGCTGTTCAATCTTTGCTCCTAAAACCCCATCAACAGACACATAAACCTGAGCATCACGAACCATAGGGTTTTTCTTGAGCCTATTCTCCATTTCTCTCAAATCTAAAGCTTCTTTATTGATGCTCGTAACATTATCTTGACTTTGTATCAACAATTTATTAACCGTATTTAGTGTGATAAAAGGAGGGTTTTCATCGACGAACTCAATATCAACTTTAGTGACCTTTCGCTTCATGTTTCGCTCCGAAGTGATGCTATATAAAAACACTACAAAAGCAGCAACGAGCAGATATTTTATAAAGTTCCAACTACGCTTCATCGAGTAAATATTTAGTGATAGTATGCACCTCTACTCCAATGTCTCCAGCCCCTACGAGCAGTTTAATACGACAGTCTGAGTTCTTAATAATTGCTGGCAAACTGTTTTTGGAAACGAGCTGCTTCTTTGTGTTAGTTGTCTTGTCCAATAACCATTGCGAAGTAACACCTTCGATTGGTTGCTCACGTGCAGGATAAATAGGGAGCAGGAAAACCTCATCAAACTGAGACAAACTTCTTGCAAAACCGTTTACAAAATCTTTTGTTCTGCTAAAAAGATGTGGCTGGAAGACGATTGATTTTTTATCATGAGGGTACATCTCGCTCACGGCTTGAAATAAAGCATCAATTTCGGTAGGATGATGTGCATAATCATCAATAAGTACGAGGTCTTTGGTTTTAATCTTGTAAGTAAATCGCCGCTGCACTCCTTTAAAACTGAGTAAAGCATTGGGAATCCGATGGGTCGGGGATCCAGCTAAAATTGCCATTCCTAATGCTGTTACTGCATTAAATAAGTTATGATGTCCGGGTAAATAAAACTTTAAATCTTTTAATACTGTCGTGGGTGTTTTTAAATCAAAAACATAGCTTCCATTTTCAATACGTACGTTTTGTGCCTCAAAGTCGGCCGACTCTTCAATTGCCACGGTCTTCCCCGTTAAAGGAAGTCCTTTTTTAACAAGCAAATTATCTGAATTAGGAAGAAGGTCTGAAAAATCTTTAAACGCATCTTCTATAGAAGAAGGATCCCCATAAATATCTAAATGATCTGCATCCATAGAGGTAATACAGGCAATATCGGGACTAAGCTGTAAAAATGAGCGGTCAAATTCATCGGCCTCCACCACCGTTATTTCGTGGCCTTTGGAAATGAAATTGGAATTGTAATTTTCTGCTATGCCACCTAAAAATGCTGTAACTGGCATATTGCATTCCGCCAGCAAATGCCCCAGAATCGCAGAAGTAGTTGTCTTTCCGTGGGTTCCAGCCACAGCTAGACAGAGGGTGTTTTTAGTAACCTCTCCTAATAAGGCAGCACGCTTGATTACCGAGTAATTCGCTGCACGAACATGGTTCAATATTTTATTGTGTTTCGGAATAGCCGGAGTATAGACAATCAAGGTGTTGTCATTAACAGAAACGAAGTCCGTTAATTGAGCTGTTTCATCGATATAGCCAACCGGAATACCTTCGGAAATTAATGCTTCTGTTAGAGCACTAGGTGTTTTATCGTATCCAAAAACATGCCTCCCCATGGTCTTAAAGTATCTCGCTAAAGCACTCATTCCAATACCGCCAATGCCGATAAAATAAAATGTTTGTATGTTATCTAACCCCTTCAATCTGCTTTTTTTAAGATTTGTTCTATTTCAGCCACAATATCTTTAGCCGCATTTGGTTTCGCCAGCTTTTTAATATTTTCTGACAATTGTTTTTGTTGAATTTCAGATGTTATTAATGACAAAAAACACGATTCAAAATTTAATTTCAAATCACTTTCCTTTACTATTAAGGCTGCATCTTTTGCTAATATTGCCATCGCATTTTTTGTTTGATGATCTTCAGCCACATTGGGTGAAGGAATAAAAATTACAGGTTTGCCTACCAAACACAATTCCGACACTGACAAAGCACCAGATCTCGAAATAATAATATCGGCAGCGGCATATGCTAAGTCCATTCGGTTTAAAAATGTATGCACCTTAACAGTTTCACTTCCTTTGTCCTTATACAAGGCCTCATAATACTTTCCGCATTGCCAGATTAGCTGTACCTTATTCTCTTTAAAGAACGGCAACGATTTATGTATCAATTCATTTATTTTTCCAGCCCCTAAACTTCCTCCGAGTACTAAAAGTGTTTTTATGCCATTTTCCAGCTTAAAATGAGAAAATGCCTCGTCTCTCTTGGAAGTCACGTCCAACAAATCTTGCCGAACTGGATTACCGGTTACTTTTATTTTTTCAGAGGGAAAAAATTTCTCCATACCATCATAGGCCACGCAAATAGCGCTTGCTTTGCTAGCCAACCATTTATTAGTAATGCCAGCATGACTATTCTGCTCTTGTATTAAACAAGGAATCCCCATATTTGATGCCACTCTTAGTAAAGGAGCACTGGCATAACCACCTGTACCAATTACAGCATTGGGTTTAAATTTTCTCAAAATGAATCGAGAACGCAACAAGCTAGAAATTAGTTTTAATGGAAACATCAAATTCTTAAAACTCAAACTGCGCTGTAAACCAGAAATCCAAAGACCTTCAATCTTATAGCCTGCTTCCGGTACTTTCTCCATTTCCATTCGGTCTTTTGCTCCAATAAAAAGAAACTCAGCTTCGGGATATAGAAATTTTAATTGATTCGCAATCGCGATGGCAGGGTATATATGCCCCCCTGTTCCTCCTCCACTTATGATATATTTATAATGCTTCACTTAAAACTTCTAAAGGGTTTAGTTCATCTTCCTCAGGCTCTGGAGCTTCTCTTTTAGCACTTACACTTAGAATCATTCCTATAGACAAGCATGTCATCCAAATTGAAGATCCGCCGCTACTAATAAGCGGTAGTGTTTGTCCAGTAACTGGAAATAATTCGACTGCAACGGCCATATTTATGAGTGCTTGAAAAACAATAGGCAATCCTACGCCTATCACGAGTAACTTGCCAAAAATCGAATTTGCATTGTGTGCAGCAACTACCAGGCGAAAAAGAAAAAATAAGTACAAAAACATTAGAGAAAAAGCGCCAATCATGCCAAATTCCTCTACTATAATCGCATAAATAAAATCTGAAGAGGACTGTGGTAGGAAATTTTTCTGAACGCTTTTACCTGGACCCAGACCCGTAAAACCTCCAGATGCAATGGCTCTTTTTGCCTTATCAATTTGGTAGTCTCCGGCGGTGTCTTTATTGTCGGCAAAGTTTTCTATTCGGCTAATCCAGGTATCTACTCTATTCGGAAAAACTTCAGGAAATGCTTTTGCTGTCAAAACAAATAAAGTAAGAAAAAGCAGGCCGATACCCAAGATGATCCCTAGGTATTTTAATGGGTAGCCTCCAATAAAAACGAGTATAATAACCATTGTAAAAATAATCGCAGTTGTTGAAAAATTAGCTGGTAAGATTAAGCCCAAGACGATAAACACTGGAAGCCAAAGAGGCAATAGTGTTTCCTTAAATCGAACGTCTTTATCTTTAATTCTTGAAAGGTATCGGGCCACATAGGTCATTAATACAACCGCAGCTAATGTAGAGGTCTGAAAAGTAACTCCTGCAAATGGAACGCGAATCCAACGACTTGCATTCGCACCTTCAATTGTAGTTCCTTCAGAAATAGTGATTAGTAAAAGAAGTACCACAACCGGGAGCGCAATTATAGACAAACCCCGAAAATAATGGTACGGAATCTTATGCACTCCATAAATAATCGAAAAGCCCAGCACCAAATGCGCAAGGTGTTTCAACAGAAAAGGCGAGGTGCTCCCATCCCCATACAAATATGCCAAATTACTGCTGGCACTGTATACGGGTAAAAAGGAGAAAAGCGCTAAAAGTGCAACGACTCCCCAAATGGATTTATCTCCCTGTATGTACTGGAATATTTTCCGCATTAATTATTACCTTGTTTTTACAAGTGTCGAACTGCATTTTTAAACTGTCTGCCTCGGTCCTCGTAGTTCTCAAATAAATCAAAACTCGCACAGGCCGGTGACAATAAAACGGTATCACCACGCTGTGATAATCGATAGGCTGCTTTTACAGCTTCATCCATCGATTGAGCCTCCACCATAACATCTACCAGATTGCCAAAAGCCTCAATTATTTTTGAATTATCTATTCCAAGACAAATGATTGCCTTCACATTTTCATTAACCTTCGAATATAACTCTGAATAATCGTTGCCTTTGTCCACGCCACCAACAATCCAAACTGTTGGCTTTTGCATGCTATCTAGAGCGTAAAATGTCGCATTCACATTCGTCGCCTTTGAATCGTTAATATACATGACGTTATTTATTTTTAATACTTTTTCTAGTCGATGCTCAACACCCTGAAAGCTTTCCAAGCATTCGCGAATTGTTGCCTTTCTAATTTTCAGGAGCTTTGCAACAGTGGTTGCTGCCATTGCGTTTTTTTGATTGTGTTTTCCTTGTATTTCTATTGTTGCGATTGGCATAGTGAGATTTGTATTATCAGTTGTTATTATTATTTGTTCGTTTTTTATAAATGCGCCTTTCTGCTGCTCGTTTTTGAGTGAAAAAGGCAATAATTGAGATTTTAATGGGTGTTTTGAAAGCCATTTTACTATTTCAGCATCATCGGCGTCGTATATGAAATAATCCTTCTCTGTTTGGTTCATTACAATTCTAAATTTTGAAGCAATGTATTTCTCATAACTATCTTCATATCTATCTAAGTGATCTGGACTTAAATTCATCAAAACAGCTATATGAGGAGCAAACTTTTCAATACCGTCTAGCTGAAAACTACTCAGTTCTAAGACAAAGTTTTCGTAGGTGTCTTCTGAAACTTGCTCTGCATAACTTTTGCCGATATTACCTCCTAAAGCTACGTTTAGCCCAGCTTGCTTTAACATATAATAGGCCAATGTTGCAGTGGTTGTTTTACCATTGCTGCCAGTAATACCAATTGTCAAGGCCGTTGTATACCTTGAAGCAAACTCGATTTCAGAAAGCACCTTAACCCCCACTTCTCTCAACTTTAAAACAATTGGTGCCGAATCAGGAATTCCCGGACTTTTCATAACTATTGCTGCTGACAGAATCTTGGATGCTGTATGCTTTTCTTCCTCCCATTCAATCTCATGATGTAAAAGAACTTTCTTATATTTTTCTTTAATTTTTCCGTAGTCCGAAACAAATACTTCAAACCCCTTCTTTACGCCTAAAATAGCCGTCCCTACGCCACTTTCACCTCCACCCAATATTACTAAACGCTTACTCATATCTGATTGACGATTGATGACCTAATCATCATTTTATAGTATTTATTATTTCAGTTCCTTTTTATAAAATCCTTCTTGTAATTCTATCGTATTTTCAATGTCACAATCGTTATGATTGCCAGAAAAATACCAACAATCCAAAATCGCGTAACAATCTTACTTTCATGAAAGCCCTTCATCTGATAATGATGATGCAATGGCGCCATTCTGAAAATCCGTCTTCCTTCCCCAAATTTCTTCTTGGTATACTTAAACCAACTCACCTGCATCACTACGGAAAGGTTCTCCATTAAAAAGACGCCACAGAGTAGTGGAATCAACCATTCCTTTCGAATAGCAATAGCAATAACAGCAATAATTCCACCTATTGTTAAACTCCCTGTATCGCCCATAAAAACCTGAGCCGGATACGTATTGTACCATAAAAATCCGATGAGTGCACCCACAAATGCCATAATGAAAATAGTCATCTCACCCGTATTGGGGATGTACATAATATTTAGGTAATCTGAAAAAATAACATTCCCAGACACCCATGCGAAAATGGCTAAAGTGAGGGCGATTATTGCCGACGTTCCAGCTGCCAATCCATCAATGCCATCGGTTAAATTAGCTCCGTTTGAAACGGCCGTAATAATGAAAATTACAATTGGAATAAAAATTAACCAAGCATAACTTTTATAATTGTCACCTGTCCACTTGAGCAAGTTTTCGTAGTTAAACTCGTTCGACTTTACAAAAGGAATGGTCGTTAGCAAGGTTTTCTCTGCAGGGTAGAATTCTCTTTTAGCGCTTTCGACAATTTCCGTGCCGTTTGCCGGATGAATAATTTCTCGCTTTACCGTTATGTCTGGATGGAAAAACATAGTCGCACCTACTATAATACCGAGTCCCACCTGACCTACAATCTTGTACCTTCCGGCCAAGCCTTCTTTGTTTTTTCTGAATTTTTTTATATAGTCGTCAATAAACCCAATAACTCCCATCCAAATCGTGGTAACCAACAATAAAATCACGTAGATATTCTCCAATTTTGCAAAAAGTAAAACCGGGACTATCGTTGCTAAAATTATTATTATTCCACCCATAGTTGGCGTCCCTGCTTTTTCGCTTTGGCCTGCTAAGCCTAAATCGCGAACCGTTTCCCCCACTTGTTTCTTTTGTAAAAACCGAATGATTTTTTTTCCATAAACGGTGGCAATGAAAAGAGATAAGATAACTGCCAATGAGGCCCTAAAAGTGAGAAACTGAAAGAGACTTGCTCCTGGCAATTGATAGGTTTTTTCTAAATACTCAAACAAATAGTATAGCATAGCTTATTTATTTAGGACTTTTAATAGTTCACTTACCATCTTAAAATCATCAAAGTCAAATCGCTCTCCATTAATTTCTTGATAACTCTCATGTCCTTTTCCCGCAAGCAATATGATATCGTTGGCCTTTGCTAATTGACAAGCAGTTTTAATGGCTTGTTTTCTTTCAGCAATGGAAACGGTTTTCTTGTAATGCTCGGGAGGCACTCCAGCCTCGATTTGTTCAATTATTTCGTTTGGATTTTCGCTTCGCGGATTATCACTTGTAAATATTACCTTGGAACTCAACCTAGCAGCTATACTGCCCATCTTTGGACGCTTCTGCATATCCCTATCGCCTCCACAACCCACAACAGTGATTAATTCTTCGTTCCCAGTTCGTATACTATTTATAGTCTCTAGCACATTTTTCAAGGCATCGGGCGTATGCGCATAATCAACAATAGCCGTGATGTTTTTTTCTGAAACTAAATACTGAAATCTTCCTTCAACACTTTCGAGAGTACTCATTAGCTGAAGTACTTCAAGCTGTTCAAGACCAAGCAAATCTGCAGTGGCATAAATGGCCAAAAGATTATAGGCATTAAAATTTCCGATAAGTTTCACCCACAACTCTTGGTTGTTAATTTTAAGCAATAAACCAGTGAACTGATTTTCCAGAATCTGAACTTTATAATCGGCATGCGACTTGAGAGCATACTTGTATTTCTTAGCTTTCGTATTCTGTAGCATGACCAGACCGTTTTTATCATCGCCATTTACTAGTGCAAAAGCACTTTTTGGGAGCTGATCAAAAAATGATTTCTTGACATCTCGATACGATGCAAAATCTGAGTGATAGTCTAGATGGTCATGTGATAAATTAGTGAATATTCCTCCAGCAAACTGAAGTCCTTCCGTCCGTTTCTGATGCACCCCGTGAGAACTAACTTCCATAAAACAGAACTCTACACCTGCCTCGTTCATTTGTTTGAGGTAGTTGTTAATTGTCAAGGAGTCTGGTGTTGTGTGTGTAGCGCTATGCTGTTTATTCCCAACCATTATTTTGACTGTGGAAAGCAACCCCACTTCGTAACCAGCGGCCTTAAACAAATTAAAAAGCAAGGTTGCGATCGTAGTCTTACCATTTGTTCCGGTAACACCAACCAACTTTATATTCTCTGAAGGATTATCGTAATAATTGGCAGCCATTATAGCTAATGCCTTTTGCGAATCTGAAACCTGAATATATGTAATTCCATTTACCAATTGCTCGGGGATTTTTTCACAAACAACCGCAATAGCCCCATTGTTAACTGCTTTTTTTATAAAATCATGGCCATCAGATAAGGTCCCTATGGTTGCGACAAACATATCATCAAGACCCACTTTTCGCGAATCAAAGTGAATCTCTCTAATAGCCACAGCTGTATTACCCACAACCTTTTCAAGGGTAACCTTATACAGTATGTCTCTTATTAAAATCACGATAGTTTCAGTATTATTTGGCCCCCTTTTTTGAGTGTAGTTCCAGATTTAATTGACTGGTTTAAAACAATACCACTTCCAATTATTTTTACACGTAAGCCTAGATTTTCTAATAAAGAAAGAGCGTCCATACCTGGCATTCCAGTTACATTTGGCATTACTTTAAAGTCTTCTTGAGTCATGGTATAGTAGGCCTGAAAATCGTCTTCTATTGCTACATCTTCTGCATCAATATTTTCAACTTCGGTGGTTTCTGGTGAGTCTGTATATATTTTTAATGCAATTCGTTTAAAAACGGGTCCAGAAACATCGGCTCCATAAATACCTTTTTTCGTGCTTGGTTTATGAATTACGACAATACATGAATATTTAGGGCTCTCGGCTGGGAAATAACCAGCAAAGGATGAAATGTATCTTCTGTTCGTACTCCAATCCTTTTCTCCATATTCGGTTCGGGCAGTCCCTGTTTTTCCAGCCATCGAGAAATTTTCAGAATAGAGGTTCTTGCCGGTACCTCTTATTACGGTGTTTTTAAGGATTTCCTGTATTTTGTTGATTGTTTCTTCTGAAGCAATGCGCTCGATCATAACCTCAGTTTCAAAATATTTCACCCGTCTATTCCAAGCTTTAATTTCTCGCGTAAATAATGGTTTGACCATTTTCCCATCATTGGCAATCGCATTGTAAAACGTGAGCGTTTGCAAGGGTGTCTGTTGCAAGTTATAACCATATGCAATTGATGGAAGTGCATTTTTACTCCAGATCTCATCACCCGGCTCAGGAATAATCGGTTTCCCTTCTCCTTTTATTGGAATGCCTATTGTCTTATGTAAATTCCAAGATTTAATCTTATCGGTAAATTTTTTCGGATTGTCTTTATAATGATCATTAATAAGTGTTGCAAAACCTATATTGGAAGAAACCTCGAGCGCCCTGGCAGCAGATATTTTTCCGTATCCCCCACGACGGGAGTCTGAAATATCTCGCCCGTACATCCTAATTTTACCATTTTTAGTATCTACTATTGTTGACGTATCTATTACTTTCTGATCCAAAGCAGCCGTCAACGCAATCGTTTTAAAAGTGGAACCAGGCTCTGTAGATTCACCAACGGCATAATTTAGAGCTTCGTAATAGGTTCCTTTTGAGGTTCTTTTTAAATTGGAAACTGCCTTCACTTCTCCAGTTTGAACCTCCATTACAACGACACATCCATGATCGGCCTCATAATACTCCAGTTGCTTTAGTAAAGCGTGATGGGCAATGTCTTGAATGTTTATGTTGATAGTTGAAATAACATCATATCCATCCTGCGGTTCAATTTCATTTTCGTCGAAAACTGGTTTCCACTGTCCTTTAGCTATTTTTTGTTTTAGTCTTCTTCCCGCCTTGCCTTCTAATTCATCATTGAAAGCTCCCTCCAAGCCAATCGCATAGTAGCCAGATTTTTGTTTGTTTTCACTTCCGATTAATCGCTCTGCGATATTTCCAATGGGATGTTCGCGTACTGTTTTTGGCTCAACGATAATTCCCCCCTTGTAACGCCCTAATTTGAATAAAGGCATGCGCCTCACTTTTATGTAATCTGAATAATCTAAATTCCGAGCAATGAAAAGGTATTGATTCTTTTCGGCCCGTGCTTTTCGCAACATTTTCTGGTAATAAGACGCTTGCTTCCCAAACAGGATGGAGAGCTCTTTTGAAAGAGGAACCAGCGCTGCATTAAAGTTTTGAGAACTTACAGTGACCGCATCAAAACGAATACCATATTTCGGAACAGAAGTTGCCAAAAGACTCCCATCATCGGCATATACGTTTCCTCGATTCGCAGGAATCACAACATTCTTGATCGTGTTTTTTAAAGCCAGTTCACGATACTTATCGCCATCAACTAGTTGAATTGAGACTAGTTTACTTGCAATAAGAAGCGCAAAAAGGAACATAGATCCGGCGATAAAATACAGACGGTTTAATATGTTCTTCTCTAACTTAGGCAATGCTCTATTCTTTTGTTATTATTTTTATTTTCTGAGGTGCAGTTTCAGATGGAACCAAGCCCTGCTTAGCCATCGCACTTATAATTTTACTCTCCATTTTTGACCGCATTAATTTCATTCGCACATCAACATACTCACTTTTCAACTCCTTCACTTGGTTGCTAAGCTTGGCTATCTGATGTACTTTCCTATCTGCCGAATGTGAACTCGCAATCATCCCCAATGCCAAGAAAGAAAGAAAGACAATAAACCGCCAGTTTTTGAGCGCATCGTCATTGACCAAAAATTTTCCCTTTATTATATTTAGAAAGTTTTGCTTCATAATCATTGCAGAACCTCCATAGACTTCCGTTGGTCTTATGAAAGACTGCGTTTCATGTTTGGTTTATATCTTCTTAGCAATTCGAAGTTTTGCACTTCGAGCCCTGTTGTTCTCTTTTATTTCTTTTTCAGAGGGAATGATAAATTTTCCTATGTTCTTCATTGGCACTTCTACCCTCCCAAAGACATCTTTTTCCGGTTCACCTTCAAACAGTCCATTGCGCATAAAACGCTTCACCAATCTATCCTCAAGAGAATGGTAGGATATCAAACTCAACCTTCCATCCGGCTTTAAAACCTCCAAAGACTGAATCATAAACTCTTTTAACGCATCCAATTCCTCATTCACTTCGATACGAATGGCCTGATAGATTTGAGCCAATATTTTGTTTTCCCTGTGTTGCGGCAAAAACCTTTTTATTACTTTCTTTAATTGTTCACTGGATCTTATCGGACCATCTCCCCTTGCTTCAACAATTAATCTTGCCATACCGGCTGCAGATCGCAACTCACCATAATCAAGTAAGACCGATTTAAGTCGCGCCTCATCATATTTATTAATGACATCAAAAGCTGAAAAATCGGAGTTCTGATTCATTCTCATATCTAGATTTGATTCAAATCTCGTCGAGAAACCGCGTTCTGCCACATCAAATTGGTGGGAAGAAACACCGAAATCGCCGAGGATTCCATCAACTTCAGTTACATTGTGAAAACGCAAGAATCGCTTTAGAAAGCGGAAATTTTCATTTATCAAAATAAACCTTGGATCATCAATTGTATTCGCAAGCGCATCCAAATCTTGATCAAATGCAAGCAGTTTACCATGTTCACCCAGTCTATTTAGAATTTCCCTAGAGTGACCGCCGCCGCCAAAAGTTACATCCACATAAACCCCATCGGGTTGGATGTTAAGTCCATCAATTGATTCGGTTAGTAAAACCGGATTATGATACTCCATTAGCAGCATTACTTTCATCACCCATTACATCTTCAGCCAAATCTGCAAAATCATTGGCCGAGTCACTAATAGCCTGTTCATATTTCTTTTTATCCCAAAGTTCAATAATATTGATCGCTGAAGAAATCACAACTTCCTTATTGATTCCAGCAAATGCCTGAAGATCTTTCGGAATTAATAACCTACCAGCAACATCTAGTTCAACAGTTCTTACACCCGCAGTGAATCGTCTAATAAAATCAACGTTTTTCCTGTTAAATCTGTTGAGTTCGCTCATTTTTTGCATCAAAGCATTCCATTCATTCATTGGATACATTTCCAAACAGGGCTGGAAAACCGCTCGTTTAATAACAAAGCCATTGGTCATTACTGGAAGCAATTGCTTTTTCAAAGGAGAAGGCACCATGACCCTTCCTTTAACATCTGCCTTGCACTCGTATGTACCTATTAAATTGAGCATTAGATGATTTGTAATTTGTAAATAATAGTTTCAAATATATGCAACTTTTACCACATTTTACCACATTTTACCACATTGTTAATAAGTTTTGGAAGCTCCTTTTTATTTTCTAAAAAAAAGAAAAGAAAGCTTTCTGTTACAAAGAATTTTAATAAATCGAGTTTCGCTAAAATTTGATTACTTTTGTGATGTTAATTGCAGCAACCCAAATGACAAACAAACTAAAAGAAGAAGGTAAATTTTCTTACATTGAGGTTGGTGAAGGCACACCAATAATCGTCCTTCATGGCCTTATGGGTGGTTTAAGCAACTTTGACGCTGTGTTGCGTTTTTTTCCTGAAAAAGGCTACAAATTAGTTATCCCTGAACTTCCCATTTACAAAAAGTCTTTGCTAAAAACCAACGTGAAAAACTTCGCGAAATACGTATCCGATTTTATCGATTACAAAGAGTACAGTGAAGTTATATTGCTTGGGAATTCGCTTGGAGGTCATATTGGCCTTTTATGTACGAAAATGTTTCCAGAAAAAGTAAAAGCCCTCGTCATAACAGGGAGTTCTGGGTTGTATGAAAGTTCAATGGGTGAAAGTTATCCAAAAAGAGGAGATCGCAACTACATTAAAAAGAAAGCTGAAAATGTATTTTACGATCCAAAAATTGCAACCAAAGAAATGGTCGATGAGGTCTACGAATCGGTGAACGACAGAAACAAGCTCATTCGAACCCTTGCTATTGCAAAAAGTGCTATTCGTCACAATATGGCAAAAGATCTGCCTAAAATGAAGAATCCAACTTGTATCATTTGGGGTGAAAATGATAGCGTTACCCCACCTCCAGTTGCAAAGGAATTTCACGAATTACTTCCAAACTCCGACCTCTATTGGATCGAGAAATGCGGTCATGCCGCCATGATGGAAAGGCCAGACGAATTCAATGCTGTGCTCTACAAGTGGCTTCAAAAAAAAGGCTACTAATCCCAACCTATGTTAATTAAATCTGCAGAATTTGTAATGAGCAACAGTGATGTTGCCAAGTGTCCCAAGGACAGACTACCTGAATATGCCTTCATTGGCCGTTCTAATGTTGGAAAATCATCTCTGATTAACATGCTCATGCAGCGAAAAAACCTCGCTAAAACGAGTGGGAGACCGGGAAAAACACAGCTAATAAATCATTTTTTAATTAATAAAAACTGGTATTTAGTCGACTTACCTGGATATGGTTATGCACGGGTATCTAAAAGCTCAAAAAAAGTTTTTCAAAAATTTATAACCAAATACTTTGAAAAAAGAGAGCAAATGATACTTGCCTTTGTTTTGGTTGATTGTCGTCTCGAGCCACAACCTATTGACCTGGAATTTATGCAATGGATGGGTGAAAGCCAGGTGCCTTTTTCAATTGTCTTTACAAAAGCCGACAAGCTAAAACCAAATGCGCTTAAAAGAAATATTGAAGTCTACGAACAAAAGATGCTAGAAGTGTGGGAAGAAATGCCTCAGTATTTCATCACATCGTCAAGTAACGCTGAAGGGCGAGACGAATTACTCGGGTTTCTTGGAAATCTTAATAGTACGATTGACGCGTCTTAATGGTCGCTATTAATTGAGGTGTACTTTCTAAATTATTCAGCTCTACCGAGTCGATAAAGACGCCTAATTCACCATTTTCTTCAAAAAGCACAACTGGAAAATTATATTTTGGAAGCCATTTTGAACGAAATTGCTTTAAAAATTCATCCTTGTGGTAGAACTTCATTTCATTTTCTGATTTTTCTCTAAACTCCTTCCAGGTTGGGTCTTCTAAGAAATGTCCGAAGGTCATCGCGCAGAGATTACAGTCGTAGGTTGACGGGCTCACCATTTTATGTAAACCGTCCAATAGGGCACTCAGCTTCCCTGAATTTGCATTGTACACAAAAAGGAGTTTCATCAGCTTTTCTTCAACTCCAATTTTTCAGCAAAGTAATCGCAAAAATCTCGCATCGTAGCACTCATTTTTGAATCATTTGTAGCACGTTCGAAAGTATCTGTCATCGCACTTAAGGTTTGATGAAAAAATATTTTCATCTCGTCCAAAGGCATGTCTTTCGTCCATAAGTCAATTCTTAGAGATTCTTTTGATTTGTGGTCCCAGACCGACAACAAAACAGCCTTTGCTTCCTCATCATTTACACCGCCATCTTGAGCTGTCCAGCGCAGTGTTTCAGGAATTTTATTTTCATCTAAGGTTACATTAATTTTTATTTCAGAAGTATGTTTATCCATTATTTTGATGGTTTGTATTTAGATTCATTAAAAAGCACCTCAGCATTCTTACTCATTAACTGTTGTACTGAAGATTCACTATTGTTCATATATGATTTAACAATCTGCCAGCCCAAAAAGCGACCAACCATTCCAGGAGAATCATTGTCTATTTCAAGATAAAACTTCGAAAACGGAGCCGGGTTTATAAACTGAGCAGGTAATTTCGTGCTGGTGCTAAAAAGGATTTCTTTTTCTACAAAATAACGCCACATTTCACTTTCATTATCTCTTGCCCATGCCAATTGTTCCTCGGTATAGCCTATTTTTTCCGCATCATGAGTATTTGGGAGCCATACGTCTTTTAAATAGAGCTCCTTTCCATAGAAAATCATTTGCGCCAATAGAGAACGCTGTTTCGGCTTGACAATTAACTCTTGCGCATAGGCCGAAGCAATATCGGGACCTAATTGAGATATCTTTAAATTTTGTGAAACATACTTTTTTACTCCCTCATAAAAAACATGAGTGCTACCCAAGTAGGTGTCGGCTGCAACGATAAGCAACGTATCTGCCACTATAATTTTGTTTTGATAATCTACATCAGATGTGGCTATAACCACCGTAGGTGATCTAAATTTTGGAAAGTAATATTTAATATGTTGAAATAGTGAACGAAATTCAATTTCCAATATTTCTTCAGTTGGAAAACGCTTAGCAACCTCCTCATTTAATTGCCATTGGAGGGTATCTTGCATTTTTCTCACCCATATTGAATCATGGTATTGAGCTGGAAAAAAAATAGGATATTTAGCTTTTAAAGCCTTGAAATTTGATGGAGTAGCCGCTGCGAACTCTTTATCAAAACGCACAAGCTCAACCCTCATAGGAATCGCCTCAATTTCCTTCTCAATAGTACTCTTAGATGAGCAATTAATAAGAAAAAAACACGTAAGAATTAAAAGACAGTATTTCATAAAAATGACCTCAATAATTGACAAACGCTTCTTGCCAATTTAAATTTTACTTTTCATTACTTTTGTTTCGCAAAGGTATTATTATAATCGTATTAAATCTCATAAAATGCAAACCGAAAACGTTGTTGATTATATCGTTAATTGGCTAAAAGATTATGCCGTAAAGGCGAAAATGGAGGGATTCGTTATAGGTATTAGCGGCGGTATAGATTCGGCTGTAACTTCCGCGCTATGCGCTCGAACAGGATTGAAATTACTTTGTTTAGAAATGCCGATACACCAGGCTTCTTCACAGGTAAGCAGAGCCAAAACCCATATAGAGTGGCTACAAAGCAGCCATAAAAAGGTGTCGATAAAACAAGTCGAACTAACTCGGGTTTTTGACAACTTCGTAGCAGCATTACCAGCAGTAGCAAACGAAGAAGACCGGTTTATGTCACTTGCAAACACAAGGGCACGGCTAAGAATGACCTCCTTATATTATTTTGCCGCCTTACACAGATATCTCGTAGCGGGTACTGGGAACAAAGTAGAAGATTTCGGTGTTGGTTTTTACACCAAATATGGAGACGGAGGTGTGGATGTTAGCCCCATTGCCGATTTAATGAAATCTGAAGTATATGAAATCGCAAAGTTCTTAGACATTAATCAGGAAATTATCACCGCAGCACCAACAGATGGCCTTTGGGGAGATGACAGAACAGATGAAGATCAGATCGGCGCGAGTTATGACGAATTGGAATGGGCGATGAAAATGCAAGAATTAGGTAGGAGTTTGGATGAATTTACAGGACGAGAAAAGATTGTTTTTGAAATTTACATTCGACTCAACAAAATAAACCAACATAAAATGCAACCTATTCCGGTCTGTGAAATTCCCAAACAATATAGGCAATAGTTGTTTTTAAACGACTTTTCATCATTTTTAGCGAAAAAAAACTGTAGATACCAAACTTTTATCTAATATTGAAATGTAGTAAAAATAGTACAAAAATACCAGACCAGTATTATCTACGATGTAAGTAATTTTCTTTTGAAAAAAACTAGAAGCATGAAAACCATTTTTATTGCAGACCATCATCCCATGACTCGAAAAGGAATTTCGTGTATGCTAAAGGAGAATAAAAACTTTAGTATTATCGGAAAAGCAAATAATGGGTCCGAACTATACAGAAATTTAAGATTAGCGGTCCCTGATATTCTGATCATGGAAATAGATCTACCCGATATAAATGGCATCAATGCTCTACGAAGTATTAAAACAGAATTTCCAAAAATGCGGGTTCTTATATACTCTGCGCACCCAGAAGAAATCTATGCCCTTAGAAGTATTAAATCGGGAGCTGCAGGTTATGTTCCTAAAACAGCATCAGTAAAATCACTTTCAAAAGCTCTGAAGCAAATTAGTAAAGGTGGTATTTTCTTAAACGAAGAACTTACATCGACATTTACGAACAGAAATGTTGGAGAGACTAGTGCCATAAGCCGTTATAAAAAATTATCTTCTAGGGAAGTTGAAGTGTTAAATTTACTTTCAAATGGGAAACGTAATAAAGATATCGCCAACGCTTTAAGCATCAACGAGAAAACGGTAAGCACTTATAAAACTCGTTTGTTGAAAAAATTAAAAGTAGACAACCTAGCCGATCTTATACATCAGTCTAGAATGTTTCAGATTGGGTGATTTATAAAACCCTATTCAGTTTTTCTGAAAGGACTTTTTTAAGTGTTATGTAATCTACAATATCCTGAAGACTGTTTTCCCGTCCATCTGGTTCTTGAACCTTAATTTCTTCCGAAAGTTCATTGATTTTTTGCGTCACTAAATAACGACGTAGATTTAATATTGTTTCACTTACAACCTGCGCAATAGTATGCGTTTTCTCTTTTACGTAGATTTGTTTGCTTTCCCAATCATGTAAGTTGTAGCGTTCCTCGTCCATTAAAATATCCGTAATTGACGACGCTTTTTCTGACTGTAGTTCGTTGATAAATGTATCTATTTGAAAACCCTCATCTGTATTAAGCTTATTAATTATTTCATAATATAACACCCTAAAATCTTCGTTAGCAAATTCGATCTCGTCATCTTGTAGGTCAAGATAGACCTTTTCAAACACCTTAGATTTTACTGTTTCAGGCTTAAAGGCAATTTCTCCTTTTTCATTTGTTTCAAGGATTAAGTCTTCGAACTCTTCCTCTACAGTGCCGTACAACAGCAACAACTCAATAATCTTACGTTCAAGCTCGTAGAGTATATTTATCTTTCTAACACTTTGTTTTTCCGGAGTTACTACATTGAAAACCTGTGGAGCTACTGTTTTTTTTCCTGTGTCTTTTCGTTCCTTTTGAAGGATTTGAGCGAGTGTATCAAACAACACATCCTCAGAAATATCCATAATACGAGAACATTCCTTTATGTACACCTCTCGCTTAATAACATCCGGTATTTTGGCGATGCTAACAACCATATCCCGAATCGTCTCTGCTTTTTTAATAGGATCATTCTTAGCCTCCATCGCTAACAACGAAGCCTTAAAACTTATAAAATCTTGAGACTTTTCTTTTAGATATGTTCTAATCGCGTCTAAGGAATTATTTCGAGCAAAACTATCGGGGTCTTCTCCTTCAGGAAAAGTGCAAATTTTCACATTCATTCCTTGCTCCAAAATAAGATCGACCCCTCTCAAAGAAGCTCTGAGACCAGCAGCATCGCCATCAAAAAGAACTGTAATGTTTTTTGTCAAACGATTCACCAAGCGAATTTGATCGGATGTAAGAGCCGTTCCCGACGAAGAAACCACATTGTGAATACCTGCTTGATATAACTGTATTACGTCTGTATACCCTTCTACCAAGTAACAATTATCTTCTTTTGCAATACTTTGTTTTGCCAAGTAAATCCCATAAAGCACTTTGCTCTTATGGTAAATATCACTTTCGGGAGAGTTGAGATACTTCGCTGCTTTTTTATCGCTCTTAAGAATTCGCCCACCGAATCCTAAAGTTCTACCACTCATGCTTAAAATAGGGAAAATAACACGACCCTTAAAACGATCGAATTGTTTTTCGCCTTTTACAATACTTAAGCCTGTTTTTTCAAGATATTCGAGTTTATATGCCTTTTTAATTGCAGCCGTCGTAAAGGCATCCCACTGATCTAGGGAATAACCCAACTCGAATTTTTTTATTGTCTCATCGGTAAAGCCTCTTTCCTTAAAATAGGATAGTCCAATCGCTTTCCCATGTTCCGATTTTAATAAGGTGCTATGAAAATAATCTTTCGCAAAATCACTTACCAAATAAAGGCTTTCACGCTCGTTGGCCTGCTCTTTCTGTTCATCAGACTGAACGGTTTCTTCAATCTCTATTCCATATTTCTTTGCTAAGTATTTAATCGCTTCCGGGTAGGTGAAGTGCTCATGCTCCATTAGGAATGCGACAACATTCCCCCCTTTTCCACTGGAGAAATCTTTCCAAATTTGTTTTACTGGAGATACCATGAAACTGGGTGAGCGCTCATCTGTAAAAGGGCTTAAGCCTTTAAAATTACTTCCAGATTTCTTTAATTGTACAAAATCCCCAACAACCTCCTCAACGCGGGCAGTTTCAAATACATTATCAATGGTGGTTCTTGCAATCAAAAGAAAATGTTTTCAGAGAAAAAAGATACACAAATATACTTTTAAAAATCAAAAAAGGCTTCCCGAAAGAAGCCTATTGCTAAAGCAAATATACTATTCACTAATACCAGGACCATCTCAGGCCTATAGATATATTTTGTTGGGTAATAAAAAGATCCTTATTACGTCGTTATATGGAAATAGAAAAGCGCATATGCGGCTCCTCTTTCTAAACTTATTGCCTGCGATCAATAACATAGTTGACCATCAATTCGAGAGATTCTTTATACGGAGTAGTAGGGTACATATGAAGTAACTCGAGCGCTCTTTGTTGATATCCTTTCATGGCCTCTATAGCATACTCTAAACCTCCATTATCTTTCACGAAACGAATCACCTCTTTGACTCTTTTGGCATCCTTATTATGGTTTTTGACTGAATTGATAAGCCACCTTTTATCCTTCTCAGAAGCATTATTTAACACATAGATCAAAGGAAGTGTCATTTTCCGCTCTTTTATGTCAATGCCCGTAGGCTTGCCTATTTGATCGTCCCCGTAATCGAAAAGGTCGTCTTTAATTTGAAAAGCTATCCCAATAAGAGCACCAAACTTTCGCATATTTTCTACTTTATCTGCATCTGCATTTACAGATTTTGCTCCCATGGCACAACATGCAGCAATAAGCGTGGCTGTTTTCTGCCTGATAATTTCGAAATAGATATCCTCCGTAATATCCAAATTTCTTGCTTTTTCTATTTGAAGAAGTTCGCCCTCACTCATCTCTCGAACAGCGACAGAAATTATTTTTAAAAGATCAAAATCATCGTTATCAATAGACAAGAGAAGACCCTTTGACAATAAAAAGTCCCCTACTAAAACTGCAATTTTATTTTTCCATAGTGCATTTATGGAAAAAAAACCTCGCCTACGGTTGCTGTCATCTACTACATCATCGTGCACCAAGGTGGCTGTATGAATTAGTTCAATGACCGAAGCACCGCGATATGTTCGTTCATTTACCTCTCCATTATTACTCATTTTTGCAATAAGAAAAACAAACATGGGTCGCATTTGTTTTCCCTTGCGGTTCACAACATAATGAGTAATTCGATTAAGCAACGAAATTTTTGATGACATCGAAAGTTGAAACTTTTTTTCAAAAAGTTCCATTTCATATTCAATAGGTGCTTTTATTTGAGAGACTATTTTCATTGAGGGCCAAAAGTAGTTAAATATGATAATGTATCTGCAACTTTAGAATTTGTTTAACCTATTAACCACATCCTCTCGATTGTACACAAACAAACCTAAAATCATTTTCAAAAGTCAAAGGAGCGTTGCATCTAGCTATAATAATAACTATTTAATTTTCACAGCATTCTTTTTTTTATTTGAGAGAGGTAATAGAAAAACAGTGTAATGTCCAGCAAAAATGCAGTCATTTAAGAAAAACTATTTCTCTATCAAAACACAATTGATAAGATAGCTGTTTCGAAAAGTGGAGAAAATAGTTTTTGGCTTAATCTTTGGTAATTTACATCTAAAGTAGTTACTTTAGTGACCATAATTTTAATAAGAAAAAAAAATGAAAAACGTTATCACAGTTATTGTTTTCGCATTAGTAGCATTGTTTACTACTAATAGTGCTGTTGCTCAGAGTCTAACTCAGGATGCCGACAGGCCAGAAGTTATCGCTAAAACTAAAACAGCCCAATTAAACGAAATGCTACAACTCAATGGTGATCAGCAAAGAACTGTATTTAGAGCGCTTGTCGCAAATGAAGTGAGTTACAAAAAGCAAATCAACGGCAAAGACATCAATAACGCTAGCGTGATTGCCGATAAGAAAAAGGTTGATGCTGCTCTTACAGCTTCTATGAAAAACACATTAACAGCCGATCAATTTTTAAAATGGCAGGCCTTGACAAAACAATAGGACATCTAAAAATACCTTAATCAAACCCTCTTTAGCATCAAGCAATTGAGGGTTTTTTATTTCATGTTTTTCGCAACCTTCGCGCAAGCCTCAATCGTTGCATCAAGATCTTCGTATTTCAGCGCATCACACAAGAACCATGATTCATAGGCACTGGGGGCTATGTATACACCCTCACTCAGGAGTCCGTGAAAGAATTTTTTAAAATTCTCATTATCTCCGAGTGCCGCTGTTTTAAAATCTACTACCGGAGTTTCCGAAAAATGAATTGAAATCATAGAACCAACTCGGTTAATCGTATGCTTAATATTATTTTTAGAGAATACAGTAGCGAGGCCATGTTCTAAATATTCCGTTTTCTTTTTTAGTGAATCATAGACTTCATTGTTTTTATTTAATTCTTTAAGCATTGCCAATCCAGCAGCCATTGCTAAAGGGTTTCCACTAAGGGTCCCTGCCTGATATACGGGGCCAAGAGGCGCCAGGTGATTCATAATTTTTTCACGGCCTGCAAAGGCTCCAACAGGCAGACCACCTCCAATCACTTTTCCAAATGTGATTAAGTCTGCTTTTACTCCATATAATTCTTGAGCCCCGCCTTTTGCGAGCCTAAACCCTGTCATAACCTCATCAAAAATGAGCAGTATGTTGTTTTCATCACACAAATGCCTTAGCCCTTCTAAAAATCCATCAGCTGGCGGAATACACCCCATATTACCAGCAACTGGTTCAATAATAATACAGGCAAGTTCCTCTTTGTTTTTTTCAACAAGTGCGGCTACATTATCAATGTCATTATAAACCGCCAATAAGGTGTCTTTTGCAGTTCCTTTGGTGACTCCAGGACTATTTGGAGTGCCAAAAGTAACAGCGCCACTTCCAGCCTGTATCAAAAAAGAGTCGCTATGTCCATGATAGCAACCAGCAAATTTTATGATTTTATCTTTTCCTGTGTACCCTCGCGCCAGTCGTATGGCACTCATGCAGGCCTCCGTGCCACTATTTACAAACCTAATCTTATCAATATTTGGCACCATAGAAACGGCTAACTCAGCTATTTCAGTTTCGATTTCAGTTGGCATACCAAAAGAGGTTCCCTTCTTAGCTTTGTCAACGATGGCATCAATTACTGGCTGGTATGCGTGACCTAAAATCATTGGGCCCCACGAATTTATATAGTCAATCAACCTATTGCCATCAACATCATACAAGTAAGGTCCTTTGGCTTTTTCAACAAATATAGGGTCACCGCCTACAGCTTTAAATGCCCGAACCGGAGAATTAACACCTCCAGGAATAACCCTTAGTGCTTCAGCAAATAAAGCACTGCTCCTTTTATATATCATATTAAAATATTAATTATTTACAAAGTCCAGGTATAACTCCTGGCCGATAGAAATTTCATTAGAACGCAATCCATTATACTCTTTTAGCTTGTCTACATCGATATTATACTTTCTGGATATACTGTACAATGTGTCTCCTTTTTTCACGGAATATGTTGCGATATGCTTCTTTTTCTTTGATTTTTTACCTAAAACCTGGTTGTCATAGCTGCTTAAGTTATATCTTTCAATTATTCCGATAAGCTTTTGAGGGTATTTAGGGTCTGTGGCATAACCGGCTTTCCGTAATCCCTTTGCCCAGGCTTTATAGTCGTCCTCCCTTAGTTCAAAAAGATCACTATACCTGCTTCGTCCCGTCAAGAAGATTGAATGATCCCGAAAAGAGGTCTCAGGATCCTTGTATTTTCTGAAACATTCCTGTTCCATATCGTCATCGTGATACACGCGTTTGCCTGTCCAACCCTTATGGCATTTTATTCCGAAGTGATTGTTGGCTTTTTTTGAAAGTTGCCCTATACCTGCACCGCTTTCCAGAATACCCTGAGCCAAAGTAATACTTGCAGGGATTCCATACTCTTTCATTTCTTCCATTGCAATACCGCTGTAATCGTCAATATATTTTGAAACAACTTCAAGGTATGAACTATTAGAAGGTAGCTTGGTATTGGGTTTATTTGTAGCAGACGGTTTCGTTTTTTTAGTCGTATCCAATCGTTCTGTATCGTTTTTCTTCGCGACTATATTCTTTTTTGATCTGCAACTGCTAAGCACAATTGTAAAAACTAGTATGCAACTAAAAGTTCTAAACAACATATTATAGGTTTATTTGAGGTAGCTTCTTGTTTTCCAACAATTGATTCATTCCGGCGATTCCCTGAAGACCGCCCGTATGAACCGCTAAAATACGGCTATTTTCTTTGAAATATCCTTGTTTCAAAAGATCAAAGATTCCGAACATCATTTTTCCAGTGTAAATTGGATCGAGCGGTATTCCATAGTTTTTTTTAAATTCATTTATGAAACGAATTAATTGAGAATCTATTTTAGCGTAGCCACCAAAACAATAGGCATCTGTCAAATAATAATTCTTTTTTGTGGTAAAAACTTCAATTACTTCACTCTGAAATGTGCCTTTTAAACTTGAAAAACCAATCACACTTTGGTTCGAGCCTGAAGCACTCACCAAGCCAGCAATTGTTCCTCCCGTGCCCACAGGAGTGCATATATAATCAAAGTCTAAGTCCTTGGCATTCAAAATTTCTTCGCATCCCTTAACCGCCAATGCATTGGTCCCGCCCTCAGGAATTAAATAAAACGCTCCAAATTTTTCTCTTAGACCCTTAATAAAGTCCAAATCCGTCTTCTTACTGTACTCCTCTCTACTAATAAAATGCAAGTGCATCCCTTTACTTTTGGCAAAAGAGAGGGTGGGGTTGTCGGCCACTAGGTCGGCAATTTCCTCGCCTCGAATTACGCCTATTGTTTCTAAACCCATTTCAAAACCAGCGGAGGCAACTGCTGCTATATGATTTGAATAGGCTCCTCCAAACGTTAGCAAACAAGAAGTATTATTTTTGATTGCTTCGGTTACATTATATTTTAATTTCCTGTATTTATTTCCTGAAACGAATTCGTGTAATGTATCCTCACGTTTTATTGTTATTGTAACATTGGAAAGTAGCATGTCATCAGTTGCAATGTCTTGATTCTCGGAGTCAACACGCTGCGAGAAAAAATTATTTTTTGTACTCATCTTTTTCTGTCGAAATTATAAATCCTCCTGTATGATTAAAAAAAACCTTTGAATGCTCCAATACTATTAAATAATATGCAAGTTAGAAATTTGCGAACGAATATGTATTCTCTCTGTCAAGAATATAAGACTCGAGTCTTTTTTATTTTTACCTTATCCTCTTGTCTGTTTCTTAGCGATAGTCGAACAAGCAAGAGCAACCAATAAACCAAAGGCTGGGCCGATTCACTTTTTTTTGAAGTAAAAGCACACTACAACAACCACCACCCATCGTTTTTAATCCAATTTCTAGAGGATAAATTTTTAGCAATTATTCTTAGCTTTTAAGAGTGATTATGCATGATCGAATTTTGTACTTTTGTACTATGACGTTTTTTAAGAAAAAAATTGATCTGGAAGAAGGTGATTATTATCTCACTCCAGAAGGATATAGATGTTTCACAGAACAGTATCACCTAAAGCGTGGTTATTGCTGTGAAAGCGGTTGTCGCCATTGCCCATATGGATTCGACAAAAAAACGAACCTTCAAAACACTGCAAACTGATGACTTTTGCCCAAGAAATAACACAAGGAATTCCTGATTCTCTCCCAAAAACAAAAAAATACGACCTTACGGTTAACCACGCTCCAAAACGTAAAAAAATTCTTTCTCCTGAAGAAACACAACTCGCTTTGCGGAATGCGCTGCGTTATTTTGATTCGAAACATCATGCTTCGCTCCTACCCGAATTTTCTGAAGAATTGGAATCCTATGGACGTATTTACATGCACCGATTTCGTCCAGAACATACCATTTACGCAAGACCTTTAAACGATTATCCTGGAGCATGCGACCAAGCGAAGGCACTAATGCTCATGATCCAAAACAATTTAGATCCTGCAGTTGCACAGCATCCCCATGAGCTAATTACCTATGGGGGAAATGGAGCCGTTTTTCAAAATTGGGCGCAATACCGCCTTGTGATGAAATACCTTTCGGAAATGACCGAGACTCAAACTTTGGCCATCTACTCGGGCCATCCCATGGGATTATTCCCTTCGCACAAAGATGCACCGCGTGTTGTTGTTACAAATGGAATGATGATTCCTAACTATTCAAAACCCGACGATTGGGAAAAATTTAATGCACTTGGCGTCACCCAATATGGGCAAATGACCGCAGGAAGCTATATGTATATTGGTCCTCAAGGAATTGTACACGGAACCACTATTACCGTACTAAACGGTTTCAGAAAAATAAAGAAATCACCAAAAGGGGGGCTCTTCGTTACGTCTGGTTTGGGCGGAATGAGTGGAGCCCAACCGAAGGCAGGTAATATTGCAGGCTGTGTTACGGTTTGTGCAGAAGTAAACAAAAGAGCAACACATACCAGACACAGTCAAGGTTGGGTTGATGAAGTTATAGAGGATGTTTCAAAATTGGGTGTTCGTGTTCAAACAGCAATGAAGAATAAAGAAACAGTTTCTATTGCCTACGATGGAAATATTATAGACGTATGGGAACATTTCGATAAAGAGAATATTCATATTGATTTAGGGAGTGATCAAACGTCCTTACACAATCCTTGGGCAGGAGGCTATTATCCTGTGGGAATGACATATGAAGCGTCTAACGACATGATGGCCAATGACCCTGAGTCATTTAAAAAGGAGGTTCAAAGATCGTTACGAAGGCATGTAAAAGCCATTAATGCACACACGGCTAATGGAACGTATTTCTTTGATTATGGCAATGCTTTCCTTCTAGAAGCATCTCGCGCCAATGCCAATATAATGGCCGAAAATGGCCTGGATTTTAGATATTCATCTTATGTACAGGATATCATGGGGCCCATGTGTTTCGATTACGGATTTGGACCATTTCGATGGGTTTGTGCTTCTGGAAATCCTGAAGATTTAGCAAAAACGGATGCGCTGGCTTCAGACGTATTGGAGGAAATAATGAAAGATTCTCCTGTCGAGATTCAACAGCAAATGGCCGATAATATACAATGGATTAAAGGCGCCCAAGAAAATAAATTAGTCGTTGGTTCTCAAGCACGCATACTCTACGCTGATACCGAGGGACGCATGAAAATAGCTTCGGCATTTAATAAAGCAATTGCCAAGGGAGATATCGGAATTGTAATTTTAGGAAGAGACCACCACGATGTTTCAGGTACGGATTCTCCTTACAGAGAAACTTCAAATATTTATGACGGAAGTCAATTCACTGCAGACATGGCTATTCAGAATGTAATCGGTGATAGCTTTAGAGGCGCGACCTGGGTGAGCATTCATAATGGTGGTGGCGTAGGCTGGGGAGAGGTTATCAATGGAGGGTTTGGTATGGTTCTTGATGGTAGTGAAGATGCACAACGACGCCTGGAATCAATGCTTTTTTGGGATGTAAATAACGGAATTGCAAGACGCAGTTGGGCACGAAATAAGGAAGCAATTTTTGCAATTAAAAGGGAAATGAAAAAGAACCCTGATCTTAAAATTACACTTCCTAATTTTGTAGACGATGATTTATTCACCTAAATAAAAAAGCTATGAAGTTATTCAAGTTCGCACCAGTTTTAGCACTTTTAATTCTCACCTCTTGCAACACGGTTCGTGTGGTCTCAGACTACGACAGCGAAGCTAATTTTACAGCATACAATTCTTTTGCCTTTTACAAACCTGGGATCGACAAGGCAAAGATATCTGACTTAGACAAGAAGAGAATTCTGCGAGCCATTGAAGCAGAAATGACCGCTAAGGGCATATCAAAGTCTCAATCTCCCGAACTACTAGTCAGTATTTTTACCAAAGAGAAAAATCGAATTGATGTGTACAACAACAATTATGGTTTTGGTTGGGGCTGGAATCCATATTGGAATGGAGGATTTGGCAGCACTGTATCCTCATCAACTGAAGGCTCTCTTTATATTGATTTAATTGATATGAAAACCAATGCACTTGTCTGGCAAGGGGTTGGAACCGCAGATTTGGTAACAACGAATATGGAAAAAAAGGAACAACGAATTAAAGAAATAGTTGCAAAAATTTTAGCCGTTTACCCTCCTATAGCAAACGTTAAAAACTAGTCTACTCTCTTACTCCTAATTCTATGATAAGACCATATACCACCCTATTTATTCTACTCTTGACTGGTTTCTCGATTTCAGCTCAGCAACTTGTTATTGGAAAAGCAACCTTAGAGAAAACAAACAAACGGATCTATACCATTTCAAAGAGTGATGGCATTTCAAAAACGATTGATTTAGACTCGGAACATAAAAACAACATCAAAGGAATATTAGCTGTACTCTTTGAAGACTGTGGTGATCTGCGTGATGACATCTTTGCTACCGAATATTTTGACGAAAAAACGTTAACAGCCTATACGCATAGCTATAACAATTGTGACTACAGCAATTATGCCCCTACCAAAAAAGAACTAAACAAAGTAAATGCAAAAAAAATAGACGGCCTAAAGTTCTTCGCTGGCCTGGATTTTGGCATGAAGAATATCAGCTTTTTTGATGATAGTCGAACCGAGGTTTTGAATCAATTCGGGGCAACAATTGGGCTGATGGCTACGCCTGGCTTTTTAGGTTCGCTTCAAGGAAACCTGTATTTCAGTTTTCAAGCTACTGTGAGTTTTGGAGGAGAGAAAACATTTAAATATGCCCCCCAGTCAACTAGCTTTTCAGCAAACACATCTCGCCTCATGTTGGGCTCTGAATATTATTTCAACAAAAATGGAAAAATACAACCATTCTTAGGAATCGGGTTTGGCCTAACTTCAGACAGTTATAAAGGAAACGTAGATAATGCTCCATTTAAAATAAACGGTGGCGACCCTATTTGGACTCCAAAAATCGGTCTTCTATATGCAATCAACAGCAGTAACAACCTAGGAATTACTTTCAGTTATATTCCAGAATACACCAACGACCTGCGCTTCCCAGATGATGACACCATCATTCCACTAATTGTGAAAAGCAGTTATTACAACGTTGCCTTAAACTTCTATTTTTAAGGGCAACTGCCGCTTGTAATAATAGCTATCTTTTAATAATTTTAAGCTCTTTTTGAGCTCCTTTAGTAGATGTAATCTTGGCTATATAAAGCCCAGGCGTCCAGCCATCACTTTTGATAGATATCGTTTCATTCGCACGAAAGGTCTTGCTATAAATTTTCTGCCCTGCAGCGTTAAAGACGGTCACATTTTCAATTTCAATAGCACTTTCAATACGGAATTCTTTCGATACGGGGTTCTTATAAAACAGTCGAGATCCTTCAAACGACTCAGAGGCTAATACCTCGTCAATAAAATTCTGCGCATATATTTTAGGAGCACCGCTTTTTTCCTCTATAAACACCGCAACACTTTGATTATTTACCGGCTGCGTATAATGAATTCTACTTTTATTTGCTGAAAAAGTAGCCACATCGATCGATTCATCCATCCAAGCAAAATCTCCTGTACTGGTCAAATAGACCACGCCAAGTGTTGTAGGGGTTGCGCCATTGTCCAACCCACTTTTTAATAAAAACAAGGGACTATCATTTTTTAGCTGTAAGCTACCAGCATGAATCTTTTCGCTACCTATAGCGTATACCTGTTTGGCATTTTCTGTTAATAGCCTTTCTCCACTCAACTTGTCAAATTTCTGAACATACTCGCCTTTTTGACCCTGGCTCGTATTGGTATACGTACAAATCGCCCAAATATAATCTGAACCACTTTCATGAGCAATTCGTGTATCCATTTCATAATCGGTTTGATTGACGGCAAAGTCTGCTCCATTAATCCCCCACGGCAAAGTCCCATCTCCATCAATACGCTGTAAAAAAGAATCAAAACGAGTGTTAGGGGAGGCTTTATACCCCATGTAAACTACATCTCCATCCTGTAAACCACTGTAGTTGGTATTAAAAACAGTGCCATAATTAGAAAGTTGCGTTGGGCTAGACCACTGTAATATCCCATCGGTGTTATAGCGCTGTGCATAGAGAATGGAATTTATCGCAAACGTAAGACTGTGGTAAACCAAGATATAATCACCGTTAGACAGTTCGAACATATTTGCTGGCACTGTATCACTTCCGTCTTGGACAACTGGTTGCGTGGAACTCCATACAGCAGCTCCAGATGCGTCATATTTTTGCATTACACTCTCACCAGAAGGGAACCAAGAAACAATTGCTCCACCTGTTGATAGGGGCAAAACTGTAACCGCATATCCCGAGCCAACATTTACACCATTAGAACCCCACAGATGATTTCCACTACTGTCTAATTTAAAAACATATGCTGGCTCACCACCCCCTGTACCTGTAGCTCCTATATAAAGATTGTCGCTTTCGTCAATTGTGATATTCCAGATCACCGTAAAGGTGCTCATGGAAATGGCATCACTTACTAAAATACCATCGTTCCCTAGTATTTGTGTGCCGTCTACATCAAGAACTTGAAGTCGCAACTCATAATTTACTGGAGCTCCAACACTTTTCCAAAAGACAACATAGGTTTTTCCGTCTGAGGTACCGATTGCTTTCATGTCGCCTCCATTGGAATCAACCACCAAGGTATTAACAGCAGTATCTGTATTCCATTGAGCATTTAAATTTAAAAAAGCAACTAGTGCTAGTAATGTAAAAAGTTTTTTCATCAGAGTCGTTTTTTATCTGTACAGTTTTTAGAAAATTATTTATAAAGATAGATAAAGTTTTAATACCTAAGTTGTGCATAAGAATCACCTAATGCTTGCTATGGCACGAATAAAAAAATGCGGCACCATCGATGGTGCCTCGTTTTTAATACTCCAATAATTGCAGTAATTTATCTTTCACTTTTTCTACAGATGGAATCATGGTTTGTTCCAATATTGTATTTAATGGTATCGCAGGCATATTTTCTGAACCTATTATCATTACAGGAGCATCTAGGCTCTGAAAGCACGCTTCTTGAATCTTGCCTTGTAACGCTCTTGAAAAACTATTTTCTGAAGGCTCTTCAGTTACCACCAAACATTTTCCACATTTCTTAACCGATGCAAAAACGGTGTCGTAGTCTAAAGGATGTAAGGTTCGAAGGTCTATAATTTCAATCTTATCCTTCATGTTTAACGCTTCCGAAGCATTTATAGCCCAATGAACACCCATTCCGTAGGTAATAACAGAAACGGTTTCTTCCTCCTCCTGTTTCCATATTTCCTGCAACACCCATGCCTTTCCGAAGGGCAATATATAATCTTCGTCAGGTTCTAAAGAAGTAGCCCCTTTGGTTCCCGGAACTTTACTCCAATACAAGCCTTTATGCTCAAAAATTACCACCGGATTAGGGTCGTAGTAAGCAGCCTTCATGAGACCTTTTAAATCGGCTCCATTACTGGGGTATGCAATTTTTAGACCTCGAATATTGGCCACAACACTTTCAACTGAAGTTGAATGATAGGGTCCACCACTTCCGTAAGCGCCAATTGGCACTCTTAAGACCATCGAAACAGGCCATTTTCCGTTGGAGAGATAACAACTCCTACTTACCTCTGTAAACAATTGGTTCAAGCCAGGCCAAATATAGTCTGCAAATTGAACCTCAACAATTGGTTTTAGCCCGACTGCACTCATACCAACCGTCGATCCAACAATAAATGCTTCTTGGATCGGAGTATTAAAGACCCTATTATCACCAAATTTTTGCGCTAAGGTTGCTGCTTCACGAAAAACACCTCCTAACCGACCTCCAACATCTTGGCCATATAAAAGACATTCTTTGTGTTTTGCCATTAGTTCCTCAATAGCAAACAAGGCACAATCTACCATCACGACCTTTTCACCACCTTCTGGGGAGCGTTCACCAACTTCCTCAGTGATTGGTGTTGGGGCAAAATCGTGCGTAAACAAATCCTCAGGTTTAGGGTCCTCCGCTTTTAATGCTTCTTTCAAACTTGTTTCGACTTCGGCTTTTACCCGCGAAACCGTATCTTCCAGTACTTCTTCTGAGAATCCATTTTCTCGCAATAGCTTCCACATCTTTGGATATGGATCTCGACTTCTTGCTTCTTCCAAATCGTCACGATACCATTCCATTCTCACTCCCGAAGTATGATGATTTAGTAGCGGAACTCTTGCATGAACCAAGAATGGTCTGCGTTCTGTTCTTATTTTTTCAATGACCGTTTTTAGACTGAGGTAACAGGCTTCAAAATCGGTCCCATCTATCGTAATTGCTTCCAAACCATTAAAACCATTTGCGTATTCAAATGCATTTTGCGCTCTAGTCTCTGCTTCATTGGCGCTAATATCCCAGCCATTATCTTGCACTAAATAAAGTATGGGTAATTGTTTTAAAGCTGCCATTTGAAAAGCTTCTGCGATCTCTCCTTCAGTTACAGAAGCATCTCCGAGCGAGCATACGACAAAGCCATTTTCACGAAGCCGCGTATCTGGAGAATCGAACGAGAAATCTACTTCACTTGAGGGACCAAACGTTGCAATACGCTGTTTTAATTCTTCTTCGGAAAGGTTCTCTTCTTTAGGAGAATTAAGAGATGCTTTATACCACATCCCCATAGCAACCCCTGTCGCAGGAATGGCCTGCATACCGGTTGCACTGCTTTGATGTGGAATCTTTGGCTTATCATCATCTCTTAAACTAGGATGACAATAATAGGTTCTACCGCCAGAAAAAGGATCCTCTTTTTTAGCCAATACCTGAAGCATTAGATCATAAGGTTTCATTCCAATTGAGAGTAGCATCGCGTCATCACGATAATAGGGAAAGGCATAGTCTTGAGGAAGCAACTGCATTCCCATGGCAATCTGAATGGTTTCATGACCGCGAGAAGTTGCATGTACATATTTCGACACAAGCTTAAAGTTCGCTTCATAAACCTCTGTCATGGCCTTCGCGGTGACTAAGGTGGTGAAAGCTTTCTCAAGAATGTCGGTTGCTATTTTTTTGCTCATTTTTATTTTAAATGGTCTCTGTTTTATATTCCTAAGGCTGGAGCGCTCTTTTTTAATAGGTTCTAGTTGTGTCAAATCGCTCCATATAATCGGCGATTTTACGCAGAAAAGAACCTGCTAAATTGCCATCGACAATTCTATGGTCGAATGACAAGGAGAGGTACATCATACTTCGAATCTCTATAACATCGCCCTCAGGCTTTTCTAGTACTTCTGCCCGTTTTTTAATAATTCCAGTAGCAAGGATTGCCGCCTCTGGCTGATTGATAATTGGAGTACCCATAACACTTCCAAAAGTTCCTACATTCGAAATGGTAAATGTGCTTCCTTGTGTATCTTCCAATTTCAAGCTGTTTCCTCTCGCTTTAGCCGACAAGGAGTTGATCGATGCGGCCAATTCAATTAAGTTTTTCTTATCTGCATTCTTAACTACCGGAACAATCAAATTTCCTGATGGCAAAGCGGCTGCCATTCCAATGTTTATGTCCTCTTTTATTATAATATTTTTTCCATCGAGCGACGAATTTATCAATGGAAAATCTCTAATCGCTTTCGCAACACACTCTACAAATAAAGGCGTGAACGTTAATTTTTCTTTGTTTTTTTTCTGAAATGCTTCTTTATTGGCATTTCTCCAAACAACCATTTCTGTAAGATCTGCTTCCACATAAGCAGTTACGTGAGGGGAAGTGTGCTTGCTAAAAACCATATGATCGGCAATCATTTGTCGCATGCGGTCCATTTCCACTACTTTTCCTTTCCCTTTGTCAAATTTCAAATCGGGTATCTTAAAGCCTGAAGATTCAACCACAGGAGCTGCAAATTTATTTGGTCGCCCTGCAGCAATATAATCCATCACATCACTTTTACGCAATCGCCCCTCTTCGCCAGTGGACGGAATACGAGCCAATTCATCAAAACTAATATGTTGCTCCTTTGCAATGCTCACTATTAAAGGAGAGAAAAATAAATTCGTGTTCTGTTTCGCAGATTCATTCTCTTTAGGTGCCGATGTGACGTCAAGATTGGACACTTTTTTTGCAGTTTCGATTGGTTTTTTAGACTTTTTATCGGCAACCGATGTTCCGTCTGAAGGCACGCTTATTGTTGCAATTATATCTCCAATTTTAACAACATCGTTTGCTTTAAACAATAGTTGAGACACTACGCCACTTGCTGGCGAGGCTACTTCCGAATCCACTTTGTCGGTTGCAACTTCCAACAAGGGTTCGTCAATTTCAACAGCATCTCCAACATTTTTAAACCAAGTAATAATCGCGGCTTCGGTGATACTCTCCCCCATTCTAGGCATTCTAAATTGTACTTCAGACATGTTATTCTTTTCGTTTTATCTCCTGTAATGTTTTATAAAAATCTTCTTGCTGAGGCCTACTCTTCGGAATCTTACGAAGTGGCTCTACCTCCCTTAAAGATTCCCTACAATCTTGCGGCAACTGCTGATATAATTTTGTTCCTGCAGTTTTCCATGCAATCATTTCATCTGAAACTTCTTTGATGACTTTAGCCGGATTACCTGCAATCAACTGTCGTTTCTCAAATACAGCTTCTGCCTTCACAAATGACATGGCCCCAACAATACATTCATCTCCAATTTGGGCACCATCCATAAGAACACTGTTCATTCCAATAAGGCAATTTCGTCCTACATTAGCTCCGTGAATAATAGCGCCATGACCAATGTGAGCGCCTTCCTTCAACACAATCGATTTTCCAGGAAACATATGAACCGTACAGTTTTCTTGCACGTTTACTCCGTCTTCCAAAACAATCTCACCCCAATCGCCGCGTATGGCAGCCCCGGGACCGATGTAGCAATGTTTTCCAATAATAACATTTCCAGTTACCGCAGCTAATGGATGTACGAAGCTGGATTCGTGTATTATTGGTATGTGCCCTTTATATGAAAAAATCATGTGTTTTAAATGTAAAATGATGACGTAAAAGCCCGGTTTATTATTTGTGTTTTTTTAGTGTTTCTTTGGTAAAATCTGAAAGTACCAATCGTCCAGAAATAATGGCTCTTTCTGCCAATAAGGTATCCCAATTTTCAGTTCCTGTCCACATCACCTTTTTCATCTCTGCCATTGCCTCGGGATTGTAATTACACAAATTTTCAGCAAAAACTTGCACCGCTTCATCCAATGCTTGAGTCGAATCATACACCTGTGCGTACAATCCTTTTTGACGCGCCCATTCTGCATCATAAAAAGAATTTGCATCTATGGCAATTTGAGACATTCCTGTGAGTCCTATTTTTCTTTCGACAGCAGGCCCTACAACAAAAGGGCCAATACCAACATTTAACTCACTCAACTTAATGGAGGCGAATTTTGAAGCCATACAATAATCTGTCGCAGCAGCTAGTCCTACTCCTCCTCCCACTGTTTTTCCTTGAATACGACCAATAATAAACTTTGGACATTTCCGCATCGCATTAATCACATTGGCAAAACCACTGAAAAATATGCGCCCCGTTTCGGCCCTGTCAATACTCATTAATTCTTTAAAGCTCGCTCCCGCACAGAACGTTCGTTCCCCGCCACTTTTTAAGATGACAACTTTAACCTTGTCATTACTTCCGGCTTCATTGATTGCTTCCACCAATTTCGCAAGAAGATCACCAGGCAAACTATTATGCGCTGGGTGAAAAAACGCTATGGTAGCGATTCCTTTTTCAATTGTACTATTCACGTAAGGACTTGTCATGCTTTTCTGTTACAATGTTTGTTAGTTGTCAATCCACATGTATTGCAGATTCGGCTATTTGTATGTTTTAACAATTTAATCTATTAGATTAAATTGTTTGAAATGATGATTCAAATGTTTTCTTTCTAAGAGATACCACTCAAATTTATTTAATTCTCCAAAGACTACATTTCGAGTTTTTGCGTCAGGGTTCTCTTTAAAATATGCCAGGTATTCTTCTCTCGCTTCCAGCAACATCTTTTTAGCAGTCTCTAGATCAGAATGAATTAAGTTCTCAATATTAGACATTTCAGCCAATGGGAAATTATGTCCCTCTGGGATTCGATCAAAACTGTATAATGAATCATGTGTCTTTTCTAAATACTTTTCTGGAGTCGCGATCTCAAAACCATTGATCTCACCAGATGCAATTCTGTAGGTATATTCGAGATGCTCCAACATATGTTGTGCAGTCATTGTACCCCATTGGGCTTTCGAATTTTCTGAAAGCTTATAGAGACATTCCTCAATCTTTTCCGAAGTCATTTCAGTAAAAACAGTCTGCTTTTTCTGAACCATTGTTAAAATAGTGGCAATGGCGACTAATTCATCTTCAGTATCAAAAACCTCAACATACCATTTTACTATTCCGCTAGGTACATTTGGCCCAGCCTGATCACGATCCACTTTTTGTTTGCAGGTAAGTCTTACATATACGGTATCATTATGATAGATAGGGCGTAAAAAGCGACACTCCTCTAGACCATAATTTGCAGCAACAGGTCCTTTATTTGGATATACAAATAATCCCGCCGCTGCCGAAATTATAAAATAACCATGTGCCGTCCGTTTTTCGAAAATGCTTCCCTCAAGAGAAGTAATGTCGGTGTGGGCATAAAAATGATCCCAAGATATATTACCAAAATTAATTATATCGGTATCTGTAATTGTTCTATTGTGAGTCTTCAATGACATTCCAGGCTGAATATCTTCCCAATGATAAGCGAAAGGATGTTTTTCCGAAGTTTTATAAGCAGACTTTGGCTGATATATACCCGTAACCTCCGTCAAGGTTGTTGGAGAACCTTGTATCGCACAACGCTGCAGATAATGCTTGATGCCTCGCATTCCACCCATTTCTTCACCGCCACCTGCGCGTCCCGGACCTCCGTGAATCAATCCTGGAAGCGGAGAACCATGCCCTGTGCTTTCCTTTGCATTTTCTCTGTTTAGTATTAGTATTCTTCCGTGATGCGTCGCAGCGCTTAGGGTATAGTCTCTTGCAATCTTAGTATCGTTTGTAATAATGGAACTAACAAGAGATCCCTTCCCTAGTTTGGCGATTTTTATAGCATCGTCCAGTGTTCTATATGGCATAATTGTGCTTACAGGACCAAAAGCTTCTACAACATGAGCCGCGTCATTCTTAAAAGGATGGTCTTCACGAAGTACGATCGGCTTTAAAAAGGCTCCCTTTTTAGAATCTGCTCCAACCGTTTGTACCTCATCTAAACTACCGTAAACGATTTTAGCCGATTTTGCAATTTTACGCACCTGCTCTCTTACAGAATTTCGTTGCTCATTGCTTACCAAAGAACCCATTCGCACTTCCTTCAATCTTGGGTCACCAATAGTTACCTTGTCAAGTTCTTTTCCCAAGGCAATTTGAACATCTTCAACCAAACGTTCCGGCACAATTATACGTCGTATTGCGGTACATTTTTGACCACATTTTACGGTCATTTCTTTGCGAACCTCCTTGATAAAAATGGCAAACTCTGGTGTTCCAGGTACTGCATCCTCACCCAAAATAGCAGCATTTAGCGAATCTGATTCCATAGTAAAAGGAACCGATTCTTCTAAAAGTTGTGGGTGACTCTTTATCAATTTCCCTGTGCTTGCTGAACCTGTAAAAGTAACTACGTCTTGAGACTGTACAGTATCTAGTATGTTTCTAGTCGTTCCACTTATGAGCTGCAAAGACCCTTCAGGAAGTATCCCAGAAGCTATAATTTCTTTCACAACAGCTTGTGTTAAATAGGCGGTTTGAGGCGCTGGTAAAACTACGGCTGGCATTCCCGCCATCCAGTTAACGGCACATTTCTCAAGCATTCCCCACACTGGGAAGTTAAACGCATTGATATGAATTGCAACGCCTTCTCTTGGCACCATAATGTGATGCGCCATAAAGCGGCCCCCACGAGACAAATCGATGGGATCACCCTCTACATGATAGGCCTGATTAGGAAATAATTTCCGAAGAGAAGCATTGGCAAATAAATTTCCAAAACCACCTTCGATATCTATCCAGCTGTCAATTTTTGTAGCACCAGACCTGTAGCTTAAGTCATAGAAAGCAGCTTTCTTCTTTACCAAGTATAAGGCCAACGATTTGATCATATTGCCGCGCTCTTGAAAAGTCATTTTTCGTAATGTTTCACCATTATCGCGACCGTATTGTAGAATCGACGGGACGTCTAACCCCTCTATCGTAGTGCTTGTAAATTGTTCCCCGGTAATTGAGTCGTAAACTGGTACGCCTTCTCCTTTTCCCTCAGCCCATTGGCCTAAAACATAATGTTGTGTCTTATTCATAAGTAAGCCCTTATTCAAATGATTTCACGTTTTATACTCTTTCAATTATAGCAGCATAGCCTTGACCTACGCCAATACACATGGTAACTAACGCATATTGTTTTCCAGTTTCTTGAAGTTCCAATGCCGCCGAATATGCAATGCGTGCACCCGTTACTCCTAATGGATGCCCAATTGCAATGGAACCTCCGTTTGGATTAATTCTTGGATCGTTATCCTCTAATCCCCATTCCCGAATACAGGCCAATGCTTGTGAGGCAAATGCTTCATTGAGTTCGATGATGTCCATATCTTCCATTTTCAAACCTGCCTTTTGCAAAGCTTTATTAGCCGCCTGAACGGGTCCGATTCCCATAATTCTTGGCTCGACACCAACAACGGCCGAACTTACAATCCGAGCTATTGGTTTTAAACCGTATTTTTTTACGGCATCTTCTGAAGCAATTATTGTCGCGGCCGCCCCATCATTTAATCCAGATGAATTTCCAGCGGTAACGCTTCCTCCTTCTTTCTTGAAAGCGCCGCGTAATTTTGCCAATACCTTTAAGGTGGTGCCCCCTTTTATAAACTCGTCGTCCTTGAAAACAATGGACTCTTTTTTTCGTTGCGGAATCTCGACAGCAACAATCTCTTTTGCGAAACGTCCGTTCTGTTGTGCTTTGGCTGCTTTCATCTGACTCGCATAGGCAAAAGCATCTTGATCTTCCCTGGAGATGGAGTACTTCTCAACCAAGTTTTCGGCCGTATTTCCCATGCCATCTGTTCCGTATAAGGTTTGCATTTTCGGATTGATAAACCGCCATCCAAAACTAGAATCATACATTTTAGAATCATTTCCGAAGGCAGATGAAGGTTTTGCTACCACATAGGGCCCACGTGTCATATTTTCAACGCCACCAGAAATGAATACATCTCCATCCCCAGCTTTAATAGCTCTATTTGCGTGTATGATGGCTGAAAGTCCACTGCTACAAAGTCTATTTACTGTTTCACCAGGAACGGTGAATGGCAGCCCCGCCAACAGCAATGACATGCGCGCAACATTTCTGTTGTCTTCACCTGCTTGATTGGCACATCCCATGATCACATCGTCGTAGGCGTCTTTGGGTATGTTTGGGTTTCGAGCCACTAATTCTCTTATAACAATTGCTCCTAAATCATCTGTACGAACAGTACTTAAAGCACCTTTATAGCTTCCTATTGGTGTTCTAATTCCGTCTATTATATATGCCTCTTTCATAACGATTCCTCCCATTTTTTTTGCGTTCTGTAAACAACTCCTTTAAAAAGAGCTACCAACTCTTCACCGCGTTTTACCTCAACAATATTAAAACCTACTTTTGTACGTTGCTCGTCTAAGGTTGCTTCGGCAGTAATATAATCACCTGCGTTCAAAGCAGAGATATGATTGATTGAGGTTTCTATAGAAACTGCATACCTCCCGCGGGTGTTTGCTGTAAAGCCAAAAGCAGTATCTGCCAGGGTATAACTTATTCCTCCATGCGCTTTATTCATGCTATTCATCATTTCTTTGCGAACTGTCATTCCTACTTTGCATCGACCTACTTCACATTCTATAATTTCAATGCCCATCCATTGACTAAAACTGTCTTGTGAAAGCATTTTGTAGGGTATTTTTTCACCTTTCATACATTATATATTTCCTCTTACTGAGGTTTTGATGCTTGTTAAACTACATACAATCCCTGCCCTTTATGGGGAGAATGCTTAATTAAAAAAAAACGTTCCTTCACTATTCATTTTCCTAAGTAGGGGCGAACACCGATACCTATCTTCCCTATATGTATCATAAAGAGCGTCCATTTGCCGAACACACCAGTCTATTCCCTTTTCGTCTGCCCACGATAATAATCCCTTTGGGTAATTCACCCCTTTGGTCATGGCATTATCAATATCTTCTGCGGAAGCCACATTCATAAAAAGTGCATCTGCTGCTTCATTTATAAGCATAGCGAGAATCCTATTAAAAATAGCTTCTTGCGTGTCTGTATTTGTATCTGCTTCCGGAGTATTACTTCCCTCCGAATAATCGTAATACCCTTTTCCACTTTTTCTTCCTAAATAGCCTGCCTCAGAAAATCGTTTTTGGGTTAACGAGGGTTTGTACCTAGGGTCGAAATAGAATGCAGCGAACACTGTTTCTGTAACAGTGTAATTAACATCATTTCCGATAAAATCCATAAGTTCAAAAGGTCCCATCCTAAATCCGCCTTTGGTCTTCATGGCCAAATCAATCGTCGCAAAATCTGCGATACCCTCTTCGTATATTCTTAAAGCCTCCCCATAAAAAGGTCGCGCTACTCTATTTACAATAAATCCTGGGGTGTCTTTGGCTACTGCAACTACTTTCTTCCAATCTTGAATCGTTTTTACAGAAATACTTATTGATTTTTCTGAAGTTTGAATAGCAGGAATCACCTCCACAAGTTTCATTAAAGGAGCTGGATTAAAAAAGTGAATTCCGATACACCTACTCGGCTTTTTTAATGATGCTGCTATTGACGCAATAGACAATGAAGAAGTATTTGAAGCAATAATGCAATTTTCAGAAACAAAGCTTTCTAACTCCTGAAAAACCTGCTTTTTTATCTCCAAGTTCTCAATAATTGCCTCAATTGTCAAATCTGAATCGGCCAAATCTTTCAGCGAATCTACATATTGAATATGCGATTGGATTCTATTTTTTTCATCGGAATCAATACGGCCTTTCTCGATGAGACGGTTCAATATCTTTTCTAAAGAAGCTTTTGCCTTATCCAAGGCAGCACGATTGGTGTCGTATATTTTCACCAAGCAGCCCGAAGTTGCCGCGACCTGCGCTATGCCACTCCCCATGGTCCCAGAACCTATTATTCCAACATTTTTTATCATAATTTATTTTCTACCCAGCTCTCTCTCAAAGGAGTGTGAACGAATTTATTTTCCTGTAAAAACCGGTTTTCTTTTTTCCATAAATGCACGAACGCCCTCTGCATAATCATCGCTTTCGGCGGCTTCAATTTGTAATTTCGATTCCAATTCTAATTGCCCCGTTACATCGTTTGTAAGTGATTGATTTAATAATCGCTTCGTCAAACCCAAGGCCTTCGTTGGCATTTTTGAAAGCTTTTGAGCAAGTGCTACTACTTCTGAATTAAAATCTTCTGCAGCATACATTTTATAAATCATTCCCATTTTTTCTGCATCACTAGCCAACACTTTTTCTCCTAACATCATGAGTGCGGATGCCCGCTGAAATCCAATGAGCCTTGGTAAAAAGAAGGTGCCAGCACTATCAGGAACTAACCCTATTTTACTAAATGCCTGAATAAAACTAGCCCTTTCAGAGGCAACGACAATATCACAGGCCAAAGCTATATTTGCACCCGCACCCGCAGCAACACCATTAACAGCCGCTATAATCGGTTTTTCAATGCTACGAATTCTAGTGATTATTGGATTGTAATGTTCCTCAAGAATTTTCTTGAAACCAGGGTGGAGCTCTGGCGTAGTGACTTCCTTTAAATCCTGACCCGCGCAAAAGGCTTTTCCGTTACCCGAAAGTACGATTGCTCTAACATCCGCATTTGCCTCACAAGCATCTAATTCATCTTGTAAACGCAATGCCATCTCACGATTGAAACTATTAAAGACTTCTGGCCTATTAAGCGTTAGCCAGGCCGTGTTATTTTCAATTTTAAGTTCAATTGAGTTTGTCATATTTAGTATCTAAATCATTCATAAGATTCCCGCCTGCGTGGGAATTTATTTCAAACACTTAAAGTAATCAAATGGTTCCAAACAAGCATCACATTTAAACAATGCTTTGCAAGCTGTAGAGCCAAACTGACTTACCAAGTGGGTATTTCTACTTCCACAATTTGTACATTTTACAATCTTAGCGTTGCCTAACAAGACTTCTTTATCTCCTGTTTCATCCAGCGGTGACGCGATACCATATTCCTCCATCTTTCGCTTTCCACCTTCACTTATCCAATCTGTTGTCCAAGCCGGAGCCAGCACTAATTGTACTTTAGTTGTCATTCCAATTTTAGCAAATGCCGTCTCTAAATCATCGCCGATTACATCCATTGCCGGGCAACCTGAATAGGTAGGAGTTAGCTTTATATGTATCTGTCCGTTTTTCTCGGTAGCCTCACGAATCACACCCAAATCCAATACTGTTAAAACAGGAATCTCAGGATCTGAAACTGTTTCTAGCGTTGCGATTAAATGTTCTTCAATATGTGCTAAAGCAGCCTTCATAACAAGTTACCATTTCATATTTGGATAGCTACGTTGCATGTATTGCAAGTCACTTAATATATAGCCCATATGCTCGGTATGAATACCTTCTTTTCCACCTTTCTGAAAATATTTCCCTTCTGGAACTTCAAGCATTGCATCGCTTAGAACTTCGGTGACTTTGGCGTAGTAGCGCTCTTTTAATGCTACAACATCTACTCCTATCCCTTCTGAAATCATTGCCTTATCAGATGCTGATACGTGAAACATTTCATCTGTATACCGCCATAAATCATTAATCGCTTCTTGCATTTTCAGTTTACTTACCTCCGTTCCGTCACCAAGTCGCTTTACCCAATCGGAAGAAAAGCGCTCGTGATAACTCACTTCTTTTATCCCCTTCTTAGCAATAGCTGAGAGGGTTTCATCCTTACTGAATTGTAACTTTTCCATAAACAGCAAATGATATACATCAAATAAAAACTGACGTGCGATCACATACCCAAAATGAGTATTCGGTTGCTCAACAAGAAGAATACTTCTGTACTCTCTTTCAATTCTAATAAATGCAATATCATCTTCTGTTTTATCATCACCAGCCAAGAGCGCAGCATATTGAAAATAACTTCTGGTTTGTCCCAGCAAATCCAGAGAAATGTTCGTAAGTGCGATGTCAGTCTCTAGATTTGGACCATGACCGCATAGCTCTCCTAAACGTTGCCCCAGAATTAGGGAATTGTCGGCAATACTTAGGATATACTGATATACATTTTTTTTCATGTTTTTATCTTCAATTAAGCGCTATCAAATAGCAAATTAGAGAGAATGCAAGCGTTACATATGTTTAATTTCATCCGGTAAAGTATAAAATGTTGGATGACGGTAGACCTTATCCTGTGCCGGCTCGAATAATTCCCCGTTGTTTTCTGGGTTCGATGCTGTAATATGTTTGCTCTCAACGACCCAAATACTTACACCTTCATTGCGACGTGTATATACATCTCTTGCATTTTCCATAGCCATTTCAGCATCCGTTGCGTGCAGACTTCCAAAGTGCCTATGCTCTAAGCCGTTTTTACTTCGAACAAATATCTCCCATAAGGGCCAGTTTTTTTTTGACATAATATCTATTATTAAGAACCAGAGAAATCCTCTGGACCCCATTAAAGGGGCAGTTAAACTACTTCTTTTAGCTTATTAAGCTCTTTTTTTTCTGCGTGTGCCATAGCTGCGTCCCTCACCCACTTGCCTTCATCCCACGCATTAACACGTGCACTCAAACGTTCTTTATTACATGGACCATGACCTTTTACAACTTGCCAGAATTCATCCCAATCTATTTCCCCAAAATCATAATGCCCAGTTTCCTCATTCCACTTTAAATCTGGATCTGGCACTGTAATACCTAACAAATCTGCCTGTGGCACTGTTTGATCAATAAATTGCTGGCGCAACTCATCGTTGGTTTTACGTTTCAGTTTCCATTTCATAGACTGCTCCGTATGCACAGATTCTGCATCCACAGGACCTAACATCATAAGACTTGGCCACCACCATCTGTTTAGAGCATCTTGAGCCATTGCCTTTTGTTCTTTTGAACCTCTGCAAAGTGAAAGCATTATTTCGAAACCTTGACGTTGGTGAAAGCTCTCTTCTTTGCAAACACGAACCATCGCTCTTGCATAAGGACCAAAAGAAGTATTACATAGAGGTACTTGGTTTATAATGGCCGCACCATCAACCAGCCATCCAACGGCCCCCATATCTGCCCAACTAACTGTTGGGTAATTGAAAATGGAGGAGTATTTTGCTTTACCACTGTGTAACTGATCGTATAATTCGTCTCGAGAAATACCTAAGGTTTCACAAGCCGAATACAAATACAAACCATGACCTGCTTCATCCTGCACTTTGGCAAGCAATGCCACCTTACGACGCAAAGAAGGTGCTCGTGTAATCCAATTACCTTCTGGCAACATTCCGATAATCTCCGAATGTGCGTGTTGTGACATCTGGCGAATGTGTGTCTTACGATACTTTTCCGGCATCCAATCTTTGGGTTCAATCTTCTCATCACGAGCAATACGTGCTTCAAAGATTTCTTCGAGATTCTTAATATTTTCTTCGCTCATACCTAATGCCCGCTAAGTCGGGTGCTTTTTAATTATACAGCTTCAATAACTGATGAGATTCCTGCCTACGCCAGAATTATACATCAAAATCTACTTTTACAGTGTCTGAAGTTGGAACAGCCTGGCAGCTTAGAACAAAATTCTGAGCTACTTCACTTTCTACCAACGCATAGTTCACTTTCATCTCTACACTTCCTTCCAATACTTCACATTTACAGGTACTACAAACCCCACCTTTGCAAGCAAATGGCAAATCTGCACCTGCGCCAAGAGCAGCGTCTAAGATAGTATCATACTCCTTCGTCATTGTGAACTGAAACTCTTTTCCACCATCAACAATGATCACTTCAACTCCTTCAATATTTTGTTTTGCAAGGCGCTCGACACGCTGCTTATCTTCTTCGGAAAGCCCTGAGACAAATAATTCAAAATGCAGATGGCTTTTTGGCAAACCAGCCTCAATCAAATAGTCACTTACAAAATGCACCATATCCTCAGGACCACATAGAAACACTTCACTAGTATCTGGGATATCAATAAATGTTGATGTAAGTACGCTCATCTTCGCATCGTCAAACCGTCCATTGAATAAATCAATATCTCTTTTCTCTTTTGTTAAGAAATAATAGATCTCAAAACGACCAAAATAAGTATTCCGCAGCTGCTCCAACTCCTCCTTAAAGATAATGGATTTTGCGGTTTTATTTACATAAAAGAGCTTGCATGTCGCACTGGGCTCTTGTGCCAGGTGCGTTTTAACCATAGAAAGCATTGGTGTTATTCCGCTTCCAGCGGCAAAGAACAAATAGTTCTTTTCCTTGCTGGCTTGTACCTCAACGCCAAAGTTCCCACTTGGAGCCATAACTTCAAGGACGTCTCCGGTACGCAATATATCATGAACATAGGTCGAAAATTTTCCGCCTGGTATTTGCTTTACAGCTACCGTCCATTCCTTGTCTAGAGGACTAGAGCAAAGACTATAAGAACGTCTAGTGTCTTCGCCGTCGATATCTGCTTTTAAGGTAAGATGCTGTCCTTGACGAAATGTAAATTCTTCGAAAAGCTCTTGAGGGACTTCGAAACTCACCACCGAACAATCGTCAGTCTCCTTATAAAGACTTTTTATTTTTAATCTGTGAAATTTTGACACGTCATTTCAAATTAGAGAACAAAACTAACGTTTGTTAGTTAGAATTGCAAGTTAAGTTTTAAACGACAATTCCGTTTAGCAAAACAGCAACCATGTCTTTTTTTAAAATATTGACATCTAGCTTTCCTCGCTTTTGATACCAAACGTACAATGACCTTAGCGTGGAGAGAATAGAAAATAAAATTACTTCGGGATGCTGCGCTTTAATTTCTTCTTTTTCGATGCCCTCTTTTATAATTTTCCTGAAATTTTCTTCATAGTTTTCTCTCATCTTCACGAAGTCTGATAGATCATCATTTTCAAGATGCATCCAATCGTTGTTTAATGCCGCTAAGCCTTCCGAATAATTAACCGTAATGTCAATATGCAATTCAATAACACTTGTAATTTTTTCTGTTGGTGTTGCCGTCGATAACATCACAGTATTCATTCCTAAGGTAAACTCTTGAGCTACTTCAAGTATTAAAGTTGAAAGAATTTCCTGCTTCCCTTGAATATGATTATAAAGACTTGCCGCTTTAATGCCCATAGCCAGAGCGATGTCGCGCATAGAAACCGCATTATACCCTTTTTCTTTAAAAAGACGCGATGCAACAATGATAATTTCTTCTTTCCTCGTTCGAGCTTTCATAGGTATGCAAGATACTAATTCTGTCAGAAATCTTACCTTAGATCTCCTTCAACGAGCCTGCCGAAAATTGAGGCTACCCCCGAAAGCTTCATCTGGCTTATATCCTATCAAGCATTTTAGTTGTGAACTCGTAAAAAAGTGTAATTTTGAACTAACTATGAAAGCAAACATTGTATCAAACGAGCTAATAGATCGGCTGCCTCCCCATCTAAAGCAATATATACGGCCGCAGGACTATAAGCGATACACGCCAATTGACCAGGCAGTTTGGCGGTTTGTAATGCGTAAAAATGTTGATTATTTAAGTCGGGTAGCTCACGAGAGCTATTCGGAAGGACTAAAAAAAACTGGAATTTCCATCAATGAGATTCCTTCGATGTATGGAATGAACCGCATTCTGAAAGAAATAGGTTGGGCCGCGGTCGCTGTTGACGGATTTATACCGCCCAATGCATTTATGGAATTTCAAGCATATAAAGTCCTTGTGATTGCCAGCGACATTAGACAATTGGAAAACATTGAATATACCCCAGCACCCGATATAATCCATGAAGGAGCTGGACATGCGCCGATTATAGCCAGTCCAGATTATGCCGAATACCTCAGGCGGTTTGGTGAGGTTGGTGCGAAGGCAATTTCGAGTGCACATGATATTAACATGTATGAGGCTGTTCGAGAGCTCTCTATTTTAAAGGAAGCAAAAGGTATTTCGATAGCCGAAATTGATGTCGTCGAAAAGAAAGTTAAAAAACTTCAGCGCAAAAAAGTAAAGGCCTCAGAGATATCCTTGATTCGCAACTTACATTGGTGGACGGTTGAATATGGCTTGGTTGGGACCGTAACTGAACCAAAAATATATGGAGCAGGGTTGCTATCATCGATTGGCGAAAGCACCTGGTGCATGAAAGATGAAGTTAAGAAAATACCCTATTCTATTGATGCCGCTTATCAAGATTTTGACATAACGAAACCACAACCTCAGCTATATGTAACACCAGATTTTGCCTATTTACAAGAAGTTTTAGAGGAATTTGCCAATACGATGGCCGTGCGAAAAGGAGGCTGGCGTGGACTGAAAAAATTAATCAAATCCAAACAGTTAGGAACTCTTGAACTTAGCACAGGCCTTCAAATTAGCGGTCATTTTACACGAATGATTCAGAATGAGGATAAGGAAGTTGTTTTCTTCGAAACGGAAGGTGAAACCGCTCTTTCGTATCGAGAAAAGGAAGTAATTGGTCACGGAGTTTCTAGACATAAAAATGGATTCAGGTCTCCCTTAGGAAAATTAAAAGGGATTAATCTCTCCATTGAAAATATGGGTCCCAGAGACCTGCAGGCCTATAATTTCTACGACGGAAAGCAAATTGCATTCGAATTTGAAAGCGGTATTATCGTTGAAGGCCTCAATGTAACGGGAATTCGCAACCTGCGCGGAGAATTAATGTTAATTCAATTTTCAAATTGCACGGTAACATATAAAGATGAAGTTCTTTTCACTCCAGAGATGGGAGATTTTGATATGGCAGTGGGTAAAGAAATAGTTTCGGCTTTTGCAGGTGCAGCCGACTATTATTCCTTTGATCTAACAAATCAAGTGAGTGCTACTGAAACAATAAAAGTTGAGCTTTCATCAAAAGAGACCGCCTTGAATTTAATGTATCAAGAAGTAAGTCGCATTAGAAATATAAACAAAGCAATCGAAGAAAACTCTGAAGAATGTAAGAGGCTCATGGCGATTTTCAAGACAGTTTTAGAAAATCATTCAGAAGATTGGTTATTAGCTCTTGAAATCTATGAATTAACTGCTGCCAATCGCGTATTAAACTTCCTGAACCATTTTAAACAAGAGCATCCAAAGGTTGGACATTTAATAGAAGGAGGATTAGCCCTAATCGAAAAAGAACACCTAAAACAATTGGAATAGCGCGGGGTGTACTTGGTTTTTATCCGGAAACATTTGAGGTAATGATGCCTTTTTTGCGCAGCAAACTCAGTAAGAGATTAAAAAATGATGAAAAGACTAAAAGCATAGCTGTTTTTAGGCATAACGATAAGCTCACATAGCAATACAACCTAAGAATGGTTGTTCTTGAAAAATTATTTTAAACAATCTATCTAGCAGACCATAAAGCCAAAATATTGATTTATCTAAAAAAGATTTTATCTGATACCTAACACTCTTTTTGTACCTTGTTCAAATATGAAAAGCATTCTTCTACTCTTCCTTTTTGTAACAATTCACCTCCATTCACAAGAGTTTGAATTGGTCTCATCTAAATCTTTCAATGCAACCACCTTTGTGGGAGTTGACTCCTATAACAACATGTATTCAATAAAGAACAGGGTGCTGTATAAAAAGGGACCCGACGGGAGCTTCACCTTTAACGATTTTCAGCTAGGTAATTTAAGTTCTGTGGATATTATTAATCCCCTCAAGATAATCCTCTTTTACGAAGACACCAATACGGTTTTGCTTCTTGACAACAAACTAAACCTTATTGAACGAATAGCATTTAATACTATTTCTAATTTTATTAATATAGGTAATGCCACGAACGCAGGAAATAGCAAACTCTGGATTTTCAATGTAGATTCTCAGCAGTTAGAGCTATACAATTACATTACGAACGCGAAGACTATAGTGTCTCAACCATTTGAAGGCAAACTCATCTCACAAGCTAGTAATTTTAATTACTGTTTTATTCTAACTGAAAACAAACTTCGAACATTTAACAGATATGGAAGTTTACTTTCTGAATACCAAATGGAGGGATATAAAAAAATAGTCCACCACAATAAAAACACCATCGCTCTCAAGGAAAATGAAATGTTTTTTGTTGTAAACGATTCATTAAACCCCGAATATCAAACCGTTAATCCAATAAATATAACGATCTCCGAAAACAGTATAAAAGACTTGTACCTTACTGAGGATTTCTTGTATATTTATGACGGTAAAAGTGTACACACTTTTTCATACAAATCATCTAAGCAGTAAAATTTATGCACGTTGCAATCGCAGGAAACATTGGGTCAGGAAAAACTACACTAACTCGTTTGTTAGCGAAACATTATAAGTGGCAGGCTCATTTCGAGGATGTCGAAGACAATCCATACTTGGACGATTTTTATAATTCGATGGAGCGTTGGTCTTTTAACCTTCAGATTTATTTTTTAAACAGTCGGTTTAGACAAATATTAGATATTCGCGAGCGAGGCAAAAAAGTAATTCAAGATCGAACGATCTATGAAGACGCCTATATTTTCGCGCCTAACCTCCATGCAATGGGGTTAATGACAAATCGAGATTTTGAAAATTACCGGTCACTATTCGATCTTATGGAAAGTGTTACCGAGGGACCCGATTTACTTATATATCTTAGAAGCTCGATCCCTAACCTTGTGAAGCAAATCCACACACGTGGTCGCGAATATGAAAACTCAATTAGTATTGATTATCTAAGCCGTCTAAACGAGCGTTACGAGGCTTGGATTCATGATTATGACAAGGGAAATATCATTATCTTAGATGTAGACAATATTGATTTTGTAAACAATCCAGAACACTTAGGGGAGGTAATCAATCGCATCGATGCCGAGATTAACGGTCTTTTTTAAGCGCAGGACTCTCTTGTTGAAATGATAAAAAATTTCTTACTCTTAGCGGTACCTTTATTTTCTTGCGATCGTGCTACTTGAACTAGATCAGGAGAAACGCTGACTATTTCAGTTTAAGGAGTATCTACAACTTCAACTAGTTACTTTACTGCTTCTTTTACTAAGCAATACACTTAACATATTATAAAAAAAGGTTCTATGTATACATAGAACCTTTTTTTATAAATAAGAATGCTTGCTTAGTTATTCTCTACAACCACTTTTGCATCTTTAATACCTTCAAGCTGGGCTTTTACCTCAGCCTCGGTTCCTGAAAATGTTTTTATTTCAGTTACCGTCTCTCCATCTTTTGTTGTTTCAATAGTAACATCGGCAGTTGTAACATCACCTTCAACCGACATATTCACTATGACTTCTTTTCTAATTTCTTTGGCAACAGCTTCATCCAAATGAATAATTTGTTCCGAAGTAGTTGCAGCATGCCCCATTTCTGTTGTATGCCCTCCTAAAATTGGCGCAATAACCAATCCAATAAGACACGTCAGTTTGATCAAAATATTCATAGATGGCCCAGAAGTATCTTTAAATGGATCACCAACAGTATCACCTGTTACTGCCGCTTTATGCGCTTCAGAACCTTTGTAAGTCATAACTCCATTAATCTCTACACCAGCTTCGAAAGATTTCTTAGCGTTATCCCAAGCACCTCCTGCATTGTTTTGGAAAATAGCCCAAAGTACACCAGATACTGTAACACCAGCCATATAACCACCTAACATTTCTGCCACTAACATATTATTATCCTGATACACTAATTTACCTACTAATACAACAGCTATTGGGAAACCTATTGTTAAAATTCCTGGTAACATCATTTCTTTTAAAGATGCCTTGGTAGAAATGTCAACACATTTATCGTATTCTGGTTTTCCAGTTCCTTCCATAATTCCAGGAATTTCTTTAAACTGTCTTACCACTTCATTTACCATTTCCATAGCCGCTTTTCCTACAGCATTCATAGCCAATGCTGAGAAAACAACAGGCACCATACCTCCAACAAACAACATCGCTAAAACAGGTGCTTTAAAAATGTTAATCCCGTCGATACCAGTGAATGTTACATAGGCAGCAAATAAAGCCAATGACGTTAATGCCGCAGAAGCAATAGCAAAACCTTTTCCAGTTGCCGCAGTTGTATTACCCACAGCATCTAAAATATCAGTTCGTTCTCTTACGATAGGATCTTGCTCACTCATTTCAGCAATACCACCTGCATTATCAGCAATGGGTCCAAAAGCATCAATAGCTAACTGCATTGCAGTTGTTGCCATCATTGCAGAAGCGGCTAAAGCAACTCCGTAGAAACCAGCTAAAGCATATGAAGCCCATATTGCGGCGGCAAATAATAATACAGAAGAGAACGTAGAAATCATTCCAGTAGCTAAACCAGCAATAATATTTGTTCCGGCTCCTGTGCTAGATTGTTGTACGATTTTTAAAATTGGTTTAGAACCTAGACCTGTATAGTATTCAGTAAATGCTGAGATTCCAGCACCAACAACCAAACCAACTAGACAAGCATAAAATACGCGCATCGAAGAAATGTCCTGAATTCCTTCTCCGAAGAAATCCATTTGCATTGTTTCTGGCAACATCCAAGTAACCAAACCATAACAGGCGATAGCAACCATTATTATTGAAGCCCAATTTCCTATATTTAATGCTTTTTGAACATCTGCTTCTTTTGCATCATTTGATGATATTTTAACCACCATGGTCCCAATAAGAGAAATTATAATTCCAACACCTGCTATAGACATTGGTAATAGAATGGGGCCAATACCACCGAAAGCATCTTGAATTGATCCTCCCATATCTTTAATGACATAATTCCCTAATACCATAGCTGCTAAAACAGTTGCTACATAAGATCCAAATAAATCGGCTCCCATACCTGCAACATCTCCTACGTTATCTCCAACATTATCAGCAATTGTTGCCGGATTTCTTGGATCATCTTCTGGGATATCAGCTTGTACTTTTCCTGCTAAATCTGCACCTACATCGGCAGCTTTCGTATAAATACCACCACCAACTCTGGCAAATAAAGCAATAGACTCTGCACCTAATGAGAAACCAGCAAGTGCTTCTAAAACAATTGTCATATCGGCCGTGTTGGTCCACTCACCTCCCATAAACAGTTGGAAGAATATAATAAAGAAAAGGGTCAATCCTAATACAGCTAGACCAGCTACTCCAAGTCCCATAACAGTACCACCACCAAAAGATACTTTTAGTGCGTTCGGCAAACTAGTTTTAGCTGCTTGAGTAGTTCTAACATTGGTCTTCGTTGCTATTTTCATCCCCATGTTTCCTGCAAATGCAGAAAATATAGCACCAATAACAAAAGCAACTACTATTAAATAGGTGCTATCCATATAAAAAGCAATACCTGCAAGAACAGCACTTGCTCCAACAACAAAGATTGTTAGCAAACGGTATTCTGCATTTAAAAAAGCCAGCGCTCCTTCATAGATGTGATCTGAAATTTCTTTCATTTTACCGTCTCCTGCATCTTGTTTCATTACCCAAGACCTTTTGATTACCATATAAAGTAATCCAATTACTGCCATTGCTATTGGCATATAAATCATCATTGATTCCATATTATTATTGATTTGTGATTGTTGTTTTCGCAGGGCAAAAGTAACAAATTGAACGGGAATTAAAAAACCCTTTTCAATTCGCTTGAAAAGGCTTTGAATACTAGCTAATTAGATACTTTAAATAGTGAAATTCCCACTTACTTTATGATCGCTCGTTTCATAGCGATTGATGCATTTATTTAGAATGTCGTAGGCCTCTGAGGCATCTCCCCAGCCACCAACGTCAACGCGCTTTTTTTCTAAATCTTTGTACACTTGAAAGAAGTGCTCTATCTCCTTTACAATATGTGGATTCAAATCGGAAAGGTCATTCAAACTATTCCAAATTGGATCTGAGACTGGAACGCATATCACTTTTTCATCGGGCCCTTTTTCATCTGCCATATGAAAAACTCCAATGGGTTTTACTTCCATAACACACATTGGAAAAGTAGGCTCCCCTCCCAAAACAAGGACATCTAGTGGATCACCGTCTAAGGCTAAAGTTTCAGGTATAAAACCATAATCTGCTGGATACATCATCGAAGAAAAAAGCATTCTGTCGAATCGAATCTTTTTTAACTCAAAATCGTATTCATACTTGTTTCTGCTCCCCTTTGGAATTTCTATTAACACGTCAAAGGTTTGTATTTTATTGGTACTCATTTATTGTATTTTATCTAATTTAATTATTCTTTGTATACCCACGTTCGTTTATAAAAACGCTTCATTTCTAGTCTCAAAAGAAAAAGGATTTGGCACTTTGAAATGCAACAATATCTCTAAAATTCAAAACCGAATGCTCCTGTGATGCCAAATTTTCTCGCACCAGGATTGTCGAAGTAGTTTCCACGGAAATTGAAATCCAATCTGAAAACTTTGAATATATTTCCAATGCCCACACTGTACTCCCAATAAATATCTTCAGGAGCACGATAAACAATATTTGAAGCGTTTATAGCAATGTTGGAATCAGAAATCTCGCCATAGACTGCTCTAAACCCGATAATTTCACGCAAATTTAATTCTCTTAAAACTGGAATTCGAGAAAAAAGCCTTCCCCCGAAATTATGTTGTAGGTGAAAAGTAGCATAAGTATCACTTACAAATTCGTAAAAATCTAATTGTGAAAAACTGTTGTAAATACTAAAGTAGGTTTGGTTTCCCGGAATGACACTCAACAAAGTTAAAGGCACATCACCAAAAATTTTACCGACTTCAATGGTGGTATACAACCTTCCTAAACCTCCAACATTCCATGGCTGCGTATAAAGCCCTTGTATTTTCTGATAGTCAAAATCTCCTCCTAAAACACTGTTTAGCCCTGTGGTGTGGGCAAAGAACAAGCCCGGGAAATCACCGGCATTGATGGTCGTTCGTTCTACGCCGTAGCCAGATGTTTTCCTTCCTGGAGTGTAAAAAAGACCTACTGTTACTTCTGGTTGCTTTAATTCACTCTTAACTTCCCCAGTATCAACTCCATCTTTGAAGACTTTATAATCGATCACAAAAGTATCTGTTGCCGATCTTAAAGTCCTGTAAGAACCTGTTACACGCACACTAAAGTTTTTCGCTGGCTCTACTTCAAAACCGATGGTACTCAGGTTAATTCTGGATAAACGATCATTTACTCCAACCGACAGTAAGGAGGACGAAGCCAGGTTTCTCCCAAGAACGTCGTTACTATTGGTTAAACTCGCACCCAACTGCTCAACATCCCTTCGATTCCCTGCAAAGACTTTTAATCTTGATTTTCTATCTAACAAATATTTTCCTGAAATTCCATATTTGAAACGATTATCCTTAAAACCATATGCGCCAAATCCTTCTAGACGCCAACGATCGTTCTGACTGAAATAGGTTCGGCCTCCCAATCGAATTCGCAATCCTTCAGCATCATTATACCCAAAAGTTGAGAATACGGGTCCGATATCAAAATTATTAATTTCATAATAGCCTGAGGCTAGTACCGCTCCAACATTATACAGTGTTTTAAATCGTTTTACTGTCTTGAGCGTGTCAAGCATTTTGTACACACCTTTTTCATCCTTACTCAGCTTCTCCATCCGGTTTTCGTCCCAAAAACCATCGGATCGATTATAAACCTCAAATTCGTAGGGATCTAACTGTTCTGCATAAAACTTATTTTCCTTCGGAATATCAAAAACATAGGTATCATAGAGTGTGGTTCTTTTTCCATAGATACCCTTGGCGTCTTCTTTGTTTCCAAAACTGAAGTCACTCATAAAATAATCTCTTTCAATAAGAAAGGTAGAATCGTTAAACACCTCAAATTCCTGCTCGATATAGACTTCGCGAACCCAGTTCAAATTAGCACTTTTAGAGGCCTGAAGATTAATTTCTTTTATAGCCCACGTAGAGTCATTTACCCAAAAATCTCCTTTAAAGGTCAACTCGTTCTTACGTCTCGGGTAGTATACTATATTGTAGCACCATTTATTATCAAGATACGCGCTATCCAACAACACATAATTATAAACGTCTACACCAGTTCGCGACAACGGGCTTGTAAAGGCCTTATCAAAAAACTTTAAGTAATTGTCATAAACATCATATTCACTATATAAATCTTTGAGGTAGGCAATTAAGGTATTGTTATTATCAAAGCCTGAATTTTTATTCCCCACCAAGATTTCTTTATGTTCATTAAGCAAATTGTCGCCATAGACCTTGGAAGAAGATTCGTTAATGAAGATTGGGAGGTAGGTATTTCCAGTAATCTTGGAAGTGTCGGTTTGATCAAAAATAAACTCCATGCCCTTAAACACGCGATTTTTAATAAGCGCGCTATCGATGGTATTCAAATCGAATTCCAATTTTTCGTATTTATCGTAGGTGTATTGATTGAACCTCTTAACCCCGTTTTCACGCCGATTTTCCCATATTTTCTTGAGAATGTCTATCGCAGGATTATTTTTTTTTGATTGCTTCCCACTATAAAGAACAACCGCATCAAGAGCCGCTGCTTCCTCCTCTAAACGAACGACCATTTTATATGTGGTTTTTTGCCCTAAAGTTACATCAAAAGTCTTATATCCTACAAAGGAAAAGGAAACTGTAGCGTAATCGTTATCACTTTGAAGATAAAACCTACCGTCTTCATTTGAAATTGTACCTTCATTTGAGTCTTTGAAAATTACATTCGCAAAGGCTACAGGGGCACCATTTAAATCTTGAATTTCCCCACTAACTTTCGTCTGCGCAAAAAGCACTGCCGTCAAGGAAGTAAAGAGTAGAAATAAAAGCTGCTTCATATAAAAAGATAACGTTCAAAAAAAAGCTTTGTTTTAAGAAATCGCCTTGTAAGAGTAAAGAAAATAGAACTATTTTAACTTGTAAAGCACCTTTTTAACTGCTTTAATAACATCCTCGCTGTTTGGCAACCATTCTGCTAGCAACTGAGGCGAGTATGGAGCCGGCGTATCGGCAGTATTTATTTTTATAATAGGGGCGTCTAAATAGTCAAATATCTGACTTTGAACTTGATATGTGATTTCTGTGGAAATATTTCCAAAAGGCCAAGATTCTTCTAAAATAACAAGGCGATTGGTTTTCTTAACAGATGTTAAAATCGCATCGTGATCCATCGGTCTAATTGTACGTAAATCAATAACTTCACATTCAATACCTTCCTTAGACAAGGCATCAGCGGCCTTATAGGCCTCTTTTATTATTTTTCCGAAAGATACAATGGTTACATCGTTCCCTTTTCTTTTAATATCGGCAACGCCCAAGGGAATTAAATATTCTCCTTCTGGCACCTCACCCTTATCACCATACATTTGCTCACTTTCCATAAAGATAACAGGATCGTTATCTCTTATAGCACTCTTTAAAAGCCCTTTTGCATCTGCTGGGTTACTCGGTACTACCACTTTTAGGCCCGGGCAATTAGCAAACCAGCTCTCAAATGCCTGTGAATGTGTTGCCGCTAATTGACCTGCCGAAGCCGTTGGTCCTCTAAATACAATAGGACAATTAAATTGCCCTCCTGACATTTGTCGTATTTTTGCTGCGTTATTAATAATCTGATCAATCCCTACTAAGGAAAAATTAAAGGTCATATACTCAACGATCGGTCGGTTACCATTCATAGCAGACCCGACAGCGATACCTGTAAAACCAAGTTCGGCAATTGGAGTGTCAATTACTCTTTTAGCTCCAAACTCATCCAACATCCCTTTACTGGCCTTATAAGCTCCGTTATATTCGGCAACTTCCTCGCCCATTAAATAAATAGTTTCATCGCGGCGCATTTCTTCGCTCATCGCTTCGCAAATAGCTTCTCTAAATTGTAAGGTCTTCATAGCTGTCTTCTGTTATAATCTGAAAAATATTTCAGGGGTGACAAAAATACTATTAATTCTATGTGCGTTGGTATTTTTTTTAAAATTTTAGCGTAAATTTACTATGCAAGCATAGTAAATTTACAATTTATTATAGTTATATTTGTTGCCCAAAATAGCACCATTAAAAATAGAATTTATTTATGAAAATATTAGTGTGTATAAGTCACGTGCCAGACACTACTTCAAAAATCAACTTTACAGACGGAGATACCAAATTTGACACAAATGGAGTTCAATTTGTGATCAACCCCAATGACGAATTTGGCTTGACCCGGGCGATGTGGTTTAAAGAGAAACAAGCTGCTGTTGTGCATGTAGCAAGCGTAGGAGGACCTGAAACCGAGCCAACATTGCGCAAGGCTTTGGCCATTGGAGCAGATGAAGCTATTCGTGTGAATGCGGTTGCAACTGATGGATTTTCTGTGGCAAAGCAATTAGCAAACGTGATTAAAGATGGTGGGTATGACTTGATCATTGCGGGCCGTGAATCGATTGACTATAACGGAGGCATGGTTCCTGGAATGATCGCAAAATTAACCGGTTCAAACTTCGTAAATACCTGTATCAGTTTAGAAGTAACAGGAAATGAGGCTACCGCAATTCGTGAAATCGATGGCGGTAAAGAAACATTAAGCACCTCCTTACCCCTGGTAATAGGAGGTCAAAAAGGATTGGTTGAAGAAAGTGACCTGCGAATCCCAAACATGCGTGGAATCATGCAAGCTCGCTCCAAACCATTGACCGTAAGAGAACCTATCGTATTAAGTGCTGCAACAAAGGCCTTGTGCTTCGAAAAACCGGAACCAAAAGGGGCTGTAAAACTAGTAACGAATGTAGATGACCTTATTGACCTATTGCATACTGAGGCGAAGGTGATATAATTAAAAAACAAATCGCAAATCCTGGTTATTATTCTTAGACCTTGGAGACACATGATTAACAATTTTAAATAAATTATGGTAATAGTATATACAGAATCTGAGGAAGGAACTTTTAAAAAAATTGCGCTTGAAGCCGTCTCTTATGCCAAAGGAATTGCAGATATATTAGGGACAACAGTCACTGCTGTTTCAATTAATGGGGCTAGTGGAGATGATCTAGGAAATTATGGTGCGTCGAAAGTTCTCGAAATCACAGATAGTGCTTTAAAGAATTTTAATGCCGAAGCTTTTGCAGATGTTATCTCGCAAGCTGCAAAAAAAGAAGAGGCATCTGTGGTTGTATTAACATCCAGTGCGAACAGCAAATTTATGGCGCCTTTGATAGCGGTAAATCTTGAAGCTGGCTACGTTGCTAATGTAACCCAGTTACCAGACAGCACCGCTCCTTTTCAAGTAAAACATAGCGTATTTACAAACAAGGCATTTTCAACAACTGAAATTACTACTGAAACGAAGGTCTTAGGTTTGGCAAAAAATGCCTTTGGTGTAAAAGAAAGTGCAGTGGCTGCCGTATCTGAAATATTTGTACCCGAATTAAACCCTCATATTTTTGACATGAAGTTGGTTTCGGTAGACAAAGCAATGGATAAAGTAACCATCGCAGATGCCGAAATTGTAGTATCGGCAGGACGCGGAATGAAAGGACCAGAAAACTGGGGAATGATAGAAGAACTCGCAGACATATTAGGAGCGGCCACAGCCTGTTCAAAACCAGTAAGTGACTTGGGTTGGAGACCCCATGGAGAGCATGTTGGTCAAACAGGAAAGCCTGTAGCGTCCAACTTATATATAGCAATAGGTATCTCTGGGGCTATTCAACATCTAGCAGGAATCAATTCATCTAAAATAAAAGTAGTTATTAACAGTGACCCTGAAGCTCCTTTCTTTAAAGCCGCCGACTACGGAATTGTTGGTGATGCCTTCGAAGTAATACCGCAATTGAACCAAAAATTAAAAGCCTTTAAGATGCAAAACGCATAAATTTTTCTTACTTTGTGCCTCATAAAATAGGGCTGTTTTAATATGGAGTGGTCCTAATTGAAACAGCTTTTTTTATTTTTATTTATGAGCTTAGTTAAACTTAACATAAAAGGCATATCCTACAGCCAAACTCAAAACGGAGCTTATGCCCTTATTTTGAGCGAAGCTGGGGGAGACCGAAAGTTGCCAATCGTTATTGGAGCCTTTGAAGCACAATCGATTGCCATTGCATTGGAAAAAGAAATTAAACCTCCAAGACCGCTTACTCACGACCTGTTTAAAAACTTCTCCGATCGGTTTGAAATACTGATTACACAAGTTATTATTCACAAATTGGTTGATGGCGTTTTTTATTCGAGTATTATTTGTGAGCGCGACGAAGTTGAAGAAATTATAGATGCTAGAACTAGTGACGCGATTGCCTTAGCCTTGCGGTTTAAGGCGCCTATTTTTACTTACAAAAACATTTTAGACAAGGCTGGAATTTTTTTAAAAACACCGCCGAAGAAAAGCAAACAAAATGTCTCGGATGATGAAGACATGGTCATAGAAGACCTAATCTTGGGTGCTGACAAGGAGTCTGTGAAAGCAAGCGGTGAAAATTATAGTAAACACACACTAAAAGAGTTGAACGAAATATTGGATGAAGCAGTTGCAAACGAAGATTACGAGACTGCAGCTAGTATTCGAGATGAAATTTCGAAAAGATAAAAAACAACCTCTTTTAATTGAAAACCAACAACAAACTAGCAAGAAGTATAACCCGTTCGTTCATGAAGAAAATTTTATTTGTATTTCTGACTTTTACTTTCTTTCTAAGTAGTTTCGGACAGTCCCTAGAAAAAGAATGGCAGTTTAGTAGCATTGAGAACACCTCGGGTGAATCTCTGTTTTCCATTAACTCAGAAAAAGATCTTTTCACCTTAGAAAAGGGCTCTTTTGAATACACCTTAGAAGCCAAAGAAAATCTTAAAGCAAGTGGTGACTATATTTTTCAAAATGACTTATTAGTACTTTTTTATAGCAAACCAAGTGATACCATTCGCAGGTATCGCGTTTCCAAATTAACGGACAGTGCGCTCGTTTTAACTGAAAATAATATTCAATATGCTTTTTCAACCAAAGAGTTAGAAACGGTCCAAGCCGTTACTCCAACGATCAATGAATCTGATTTTATTCCTGTACAAGGTTTTACAATAAACAGTTTATGGCGAGGTATTTTGGGGATGTTTACCTTACTATTCATCGCATTTTTGTTTAGCTCAAATAGAAAAGCAATAAATTGGAAGACTGTTGGAATTGGACTGTTTCTTCAGTTGGTAATTGCCATAGGAGTCTTGAAGATTGGTTTTGTAAAATCAATTTTCGAATTCATTGGTAAAATATTTGTCAAAATATTAGATTTCACCCAAGCGGGAAGCAAGTTTCTTTTCGAAGGTCTCGTCGTTGACATGGACACCTTCGGCTTTATTTTTGCATTCCAAGTTCTGCCTACTATTATTTTCTTTTCAGCCTTGACCTCCGTTTTATTTTATTTAGGGATCATTCAAAAAGTAGTGCGAATCATGGGGTTGATTTTGTCAAAAGCTATGGCAATATCAGGGGCAGAAAGTTTGAGCGTAGCAGGAAATATATTCCTAGGTCAAACAGAGGCTCCCTTGCTTATCAAGGCGTATTTGGAAAAAATGAATAAGTCTGAAATGCTTCTTGTTATGATTGGAGGTATGGCTACGGTGGCAGGAGCTGTGTTGGCAGCATATATTGGTTTTCTTGGGGGCGATGACCCTGTGCTGAGATTGGTTTTTGCAAAGCACCTCTTGGCGGCTTCTGTAATGGCAGCACCTGGTGCAATTGTGGTCTCGAAAATATTGTGCCCTCAAACTGAAGAAATAAACACTGAGGTGAAAATATCGTCAGAAAAGATTGGTTCAAATCTTCTTGATGCAATTGCAAATGGCACAACCGAAGGTCTAAGATTGGCCGTTAATGTTGGGGCCATGCTTTTGGTTTTTGTTGCCTTTATTGCCATGTTTAATGGTATTTTAGGAAAAGCAGGAGAGTGGACAACATTGAATGATTGGATTGCAGCCAACTCGTCTTACAGTGCATTATCGCTAGAGTCTGTTTTGGGAACTATCTTTGCTCCACTTATGTGGATAATAGGTGTTGCAAGAGAAGATATGATGATGATGGGTCAATTGCTGGGTATAAAACTTGCAGCGAGTGAATTTGTGGGTTACATACAATTGGCAGAGCTAAAAGATGTTACGAATGCGACACATTTAAAGTATGAAAAGTCTATAATTATGGCAACGTACATGCTCTGCGGTTTTGCTAATTTTGCATCAATCGGCATACAAATTGGTGGTATTGGATCTCTAGCCCCAGGACAGAGAAAGATATTGTCTAAATTCGGAATGAAAGCACTTCTTGGCGGAACCATCGCCTCTTTAATTTCTGCAGCTATTGCTGGAATGATAATTGGTTAAGAGCCCTCTTTTTACTTAAAAGTTAATAACTTTTAAAATTTAAAGAACCATCTAATTCTATTGTAGCATGCTTTTTTTTATTTTCGTTTTGAACTAATTTAACAAATTCCTGCGCTCGCAGGCTTAGCCATGAAACAATATTTAGATCTTGTAAAACACGTATTAGAAAATGGAGCTGAAAAACACGATCGCACTGGCACTGGCACTAAGAGTGTGTTTGGGTACCAAATGCGTTTCGATTTGAGCGAAGGGTTTCCAATGGTCACCACAAAAAAGGTGCATCTAAAATCGATGGTACATGAACTACTTTGGTTTTTAAAAGGGGATACGAATGTTACCTACCTTAAAGAAAATGGAGTGCGCATCTGGAATGAATGGGCAGACGAGAATGGAGATTTAGGACCTGTTTATGGGCATCAATGGCGAAATTGGAATAGCGAAGAAATTGATCAAATTGCCGATATTATTGAAACCTTAAAAAGCAACCCTGATAGTCGTCGTATGCTGGTGAGTGCCTGGAATCCCAGTGTCCTGCCCGATACAACTAAGTCTTTTGATGAAAATGTCTCAAAGGGAAAAGCAGCGCTTCCACCCTGCCATGCTTTCTTCCAGTTTTATGTTGCGAATGGCAAATTATCTTGCCAGCTTTATCAACGCAGTGCCGATATTTTTTTAGGAGTTCCTTTTAACATAGGATCGTACGCGCTGTTAACTATGATGATGGCACAAGTATGCGGTTATGAAGCGGGAGACTTCATTCATACTTTTGGTGATGCCCATATTTACAGCAATCACAAAGAACAAATTGACCTACAGCTATCAAGAGACCCGAGGCCCCTACCAAAAATGTTGTTAAATCCAAATGTAAAAGATATATTTGAGTTCAAGTTCGAAGACTTTACGCTCGAAGACTATAACCCACACCCACACATTAAAGGTGCCGTGGCCATCTAATCAATAAAACCTACTCATGAAAATTTCGCTAATTACCTTATGCTTGCTAATTTTTGGGACACTATCTGCCCAAGAAGAGTGGGGTAGCTTAAACAAAAATGAACTCACCCTAAAACAAATAGCGCCCATTTGGCCAGGTTGCGAAGCTGGAAATTCGACTAAAAGAGATGCCTGTTTTAATCAAATGCTAGTAAAACACGTTGGGAAAAATTTTAAATATCCTGCCAACGAGTACCAAAAGAACATCCAAGGCGAAGTAGTCGTTGAATTTATTATCAATGCTGATGGAATGGTAGAAATCAAATCTGCCAGTGGAGGTAACAAAGGCCTTCAAGAGGCTGCAAGAAAAAATATTTTATTAATTCCAAAAATGAAGCCCGGTATGTTTGCTGGCAAACCAACGGCTACAGAATATACCGTGCCTTTTAACTTTAAAACAGGCAAATAACTTCAAAGCGCTCACAAAATTCAACAAGATAAAGTGCATCACGAAATGAAGGTTATAATTGAAAATCAGGTAATTTTACATCTCAGTTAAAAGGAACTAACTATGTTTTCAAAAACTAAAAAGACTGTGAAAATTGACTCTGAGCAACGAGAACAATTTGAATATGCTCAAGCGCGCATCAAGCAGAAGAAAAATTTGTTGCGTCATTTTATTTTTTTTCTGGTTGGATCTATTTTCCTGGTAACCATACAGTTTTTTCCCAACTTCGGAGCGAATGTTTTTATGAAAGGTTGGTCTGTCTGGGTGTTATTAATATGGGTTTTTCTATTTTTAATTCATGTTTTTAATGTCTTTATAATGAACACTTTTATGAGCAAAGAGTGGGAACATAAACAACTATCAAAGCTCAAGTTGAAGCAAGAGAAAAGGATTTTAGAACTACAAAAAAAAGTGGGAAAAGAGAGCCCTATGTTAACTGATAAACAAGACCAGACTCTTATTTTCAATGCAGCTGAAGATAACGTAATTACAATGATAGCCGCGGCAGGAGCCAATAATGAATTAGGATTAAATAATGAACTGGTTTGGCATTTGCCAGCTGATTTTAAACGTTTCAAACAACTCACTACCGGACATCATATTATTATGGGGCGCAAGACTTTTGAATCCTTTCCAAAACCACTGCCAAATAGAACACATGTTGTAATTACCAGAAATAAAGACTATCATAAAGAAGGAATCATTGTAGTGCATACTATGGAGGAGGCTATTGCAGTCACAAAAGGCGATACGCAGCCATTTATAATTGGCGGAGGAGAGATTTATAAAATGGGGCTTGAATTTACCCAGAAAATAGAATTGACAAGAGTTCATGGAACTTTCAAAGCAGATACTTTTTTTCCAGAAATCCCGAGCTCAGAATGGAAACTTGCTTCAGAAGAAAACCACAAAAAGGATGACCGTCATACCTATGATTACAGTTATCAAACATATATTAGAACCTAATTTCTTTTTACTGAATTACTTGAAAAACTTTTTTTATACCTAACACACGATTTATGAAGGCATATATATTTCCAGGACAAGGAGCACAATATACAGGAATGGGGGTAGACCTTTACGACGCTTCTCAAAAAGCAAAAGATCTTTTCCATCAAGCCAACGAATTACTTGGGTTTGACATAACCAAAACGATGTTCGAGGGAACGCCAGAGGAACTTAAGGAAACGAAGATCACTCAGCCTGCCATATTTTTGCATTCCACTATCCTTGCAGAAGTAATGGGGGATGCATTTAAGCCCGATATGGTCGCAGGACATTCACTGGGTGAATTATCAGCCTTGGTTGCCAATCGATCGCTCGCCTTTAGCGATGGCTTGCAATTGGTATATAAACGTGCTTTGGCTATGCAAAAAGCGTGTGAATTAGCGCCCTCGACTATGGCTGCAGTTTTAGGTCTAGAAGACGCTGTGGTTGAACAAATTTGTGCTGAAACTCCAGGAGTTGTTGTTGCTGCAAACTACAATTGTCCAGGGCAATTAGTAATATCTGGCGAGTTAGAAGCAGTCACAAATGCCTGCGATACGCTAAAAGAAGCAGGGGCAAGACGCGCCTTATTACTTCCTGTAGGTGGCGCATTTCACAGCCCACTAATGGAACCGGCGCGTGAAGAATTAGCTTCAGCTATAGAGGCAACCGTTTTTTCTACCCCGGCATGTCCCATTTATCAAAATGTAAATGCATCTGCCGTAATTGATCCATCTGAAATCAAGACAAACCTTATACTGCAATTAACAGCTCCTGTGAAATGGACTCAAAGTACGCAGAATATGATTAAAGATGGCGCCACTCATTTTATTGAAGTTGGCCCAGGAAAGGTATTGCAAGGATTGGTTAAGAAAATTAATCGTGACATGGAAACCGAAAAGGCTACTATTTAAAATGATAGTTGCTTGTAGACAACCCCCTCTTTCATTACAAAAACTACGTTTTCCATAGTACTGATGTTTTGAGTTGGATCCTCATCAACTGCAATGATGTCGGCTATAAATCCGGCTGCTATTTGACCCAGCTCTTCTTCCATATCTAATACCTTGGCATTTGTTGTTGTTGCCGATTGCAATGAAAACATTTCAGACCATCCTGTTTCTACCATATAGCCAAACTCTTTTGCATTTTCTCCATGAGGAAAGACTCCTGCGTCTGTTCCAAATGCAATATTTACACCTTCATTATACACCATGTCGAAGGTAGTGCGGAGCTTTGCATCAATTTCAATAATTTTAGGAACGATGATTTCGGGATAATACCCTTTACTCTTTGCCATTTTAGCAACATACCTGCCCGCAGAAAGTGTCGGCACTAAATAGGTGCCATGTTCTTTCATAAGAGTAGCTGTTTCTTTGTCCATTAAAGACCCATGCTCAATGGTTGTTACGCCAGCAATGATAGCGCGCTTCATCCCTTCTATTCCGTGCGCGTGGGCCGCTACCCCCATTCCATATTCGCGAGCAGTTTTTACAATCTCATTTGCTTCTTCCTGAGTAAATTGTGGATTTTGACCATTTTTACTTACACTTAACACACCCCCCGTGGCTGTTATTTTTATCCAATCTGCCCCATTCTTATACCGTTGCCTTACCGCTTTTCGAGCGTCGGCTGGGCTATTTATAACTCCTTCGGCAGGTCCTGGATCTCCCATTAAATCTTTACGCCATCCATTTGTAGGGTCTGCATGGCCTCCAGTAGTTCCAATGGCTTTTTCCGCAGTGAAAATACGCGGCCCAATAATTTTTCCTTTCGCGATGGCATTTCGAAGTGATACATTTACACCGCTTCCCCCCAAATCACGAACTGTTGTAAAACCTGCCATCAGGGTTCGTTTAGCAATTTCCGCAGCATTAAATGCAACATCGGCCTCATTTAATGTAAATTCTTCTAAATAGTGGCTCGGACTTGTTTCACTCTCAATATGCACATGCATGTCTATTAATCCAGGGAGTACTGTTTTATTCTTTAAGTCTAGCACATTGTCTAGCTCCTTTGGAGAAGAAAAACCATTTTCAATTCTAAGTATTTTTGAGCCCGATACTACGATGGTTTTGTTAGAAAGCACTTTTCCTTGCTTTGTGTCTATGATCTTTCCACAATGCAATAAGGTAACCTGCGAGATTCCTGTAAAATTGAACAGAAGCGCTGCTATTAGTAGTATTCTTTTCATGACAAAGGAGTTTATTTTAGATTCTCATTGTAACAATCAGTGCTCACAGAACCCAACAAACCGCTAGACACAAATGGATGGCACTAGGTAATATTTCTAACTTTCTTTTCCCATTTCCAAGACGAAGCCAACGCTTCCTCCATTGTTTTCTGGGCAGACCATCCTAAGACATTATTGGCCTTCACCGTATCAGCATAAACTGAAACAACATCTCCAGCACGCCTTTCAACAATTTTATAATTCAGTTTTTGATCTGTCACTTTTTCAAAAGCATGGATTACCTCTAGTACCGACGAACCTCGACCCGTACCTATATTAAATACTTCTAAATCGGAAGCATTTTCTTCAGAAAGCAATCGCTTGAGAGATATAACGTGTGCTTTGGCCAAATCGACCACATGAATATAATCCCTAATATTACTCCCATCAGGGGTTGGGTAGTCATTTCCAAAAACACGTAATTGTTCTCGCAAACCTGCAGCAGTTTGAGTAATAAAAGGTACTAAGTTTTGAGGCACCCCCGATGGGAGCTCACCTAATTCAGCTGTGTGATGGGCCCCAATTGGATTGAAATACCGCAACAAAATAGACCGTACATCTGAAACAGCGCAGGTGTCTGAAATGATTTCTTCACAAATTTGCTTCGTATTACCGTATGGAGACATTGCCGTTTTGATGGGAGCCGATTCCGTTATTGGCACTGCATCTGGTTCTCCGTAGACGGTGCATGATGAACTGAATATAAAATTATTGATTTTATGAATATTACATTCCTGAAGTAAATAGACAAGAGTGCTTACATTGTTCTCATAATAGAGCAAGGGCTTTTCTATACTTTCACCAACAGCCTTACTTGCGGCAAAATGTATGATTCCAGCAATGTCTTGGTGTCGTTTAAAAAAATCTGAAACATCCGCTTTTACACGAAGATCAAGCTTTTCGAAAGCAGGAGCTACGCTGGTGATATTTGTGATTCCTTGGAGGGCGTCAAGAGTAGAGTTGGATAGATTGTCAATTATTAGCACTTCAAAACCTGAATTCTGAAGTTCAACTACAGTGTGAGATCCAATATATCCTAGACCGCCTGTTACTAGTATTTTTTTCATTCTAATAATTAATTCATCATTGCAACATGCATCAGCACGTCCTATTTCCTTAAGAAGTCAATAATTGTTTTTGTTATAAAGTTAATTTGTTCGTCGTCTAATTCTGTGTGCATAGGGAGTGAAATAACTTCCTTCACCAACTGATTTGTAACGGTAAAATCTGCTTCATTATAGCGAAAATCTTGATACGCCTTTTGATTGTGCAAAGGGATAGGGTAATAGACACCACATGGAATATTATTATCATTCAAGTGCTGAACCAACCCATCGCGATCTGAATTCAAAATCCGCAAGGTGTATTGATGAAACACATGGCAGTCGCAGCGATCACAGATAGACGTTTGACCCGCACAAGAACCACTTGGCGTTATTATATTCTCAATCCCAGCAAATGCTTGTGTGTATTTTCTTGCTGTATTTCTTCTTGTTGTATTGTACTGGTTTAAAAGCGGGAGTTTTGCTCTAAGGACCGCAGCCTGAATTGAATCTAGCCTCGAGTTAACACCAACGACATCATGGTGATACCTCTTATACATACCGTGATTTACGATCCCTCGAATCGTATGTGCTAGGTCATCATCATTTGTAAATATTGCTCCCCCATCACCATAACAACCTAAATTTTTTGAAGGAAAGAAGGAGGTTGACGCAACGTGACCAATAGCCCCGCATTTTTTCTTGCTTCCATCTTTTGAGGCATAATCTGCACCAATTCCTTGTGCATTGTCTTCAATGACATATAAATCATGTGCCTTAGCAAGCTCCATAATGTCATCCATATTCGCAGCCAATCCAAAAAGATGCACAGGAACAATGGCTTTCGTTCTTGGTGTTATCGCTTTTTTTATTGCTGCAACATCAATATTAAAGTTTACGGGATCTACATCTACCAAAACAGGAGTTAATTGTAAAAGTGCAATTACTTCAACAGTTGCAGCGAAGGTGAAATCTGTGGTAATAACCTCATCTCCGGGTTTTAATCCAAGACCCATCATTGCAATTTGCAAAGCATCTGTTCCGTTGGCGCAGGGAATAACATGTTTTACACCCAGATATTCCTCTAACTCCTTTTGAAAGTTATGTACCGCGGGGCCATTAATAAAGGTCGTACTTTCAATAACCTCGCTAATGGATGTATCAACTTGTTCTTTAATGTGCTGGTATTGACCTTTTAGGTCAACCATTTGAATTTTTCGCATATTTCTCTGAAAATATTCTTACTAATAAGCGTGTAAATTTACAAAAATAGAAAACGGCAAGCAATGTAATTAATCAAAGAACCGTATTTTAGCATCACAGAATAATTCCATGAGAACACTTTATTGTCTTTTGACTCAAATTGCCACCGTCCTTCTTTGGATGGCGCATCCTTTTAGCAAGAAACTAAAGACATTTGTTCTTGGTCGGAAAGATGTATTTACACTATTGGAACGCGCCATTAGCACTAACGATAAGACCATCTGGTTTCATTGTGCATCCTTAGGTGAGTTCGAGCAAGCCGTGCCAATTATTAAAGCAACCAAGAAGCTATTTAAAAATCATAAAGTAATAATTTCCTTTTTCTCTCCATCTGGTTATGAAATTAAAAAAAATTCAGATATCGCAGACTCTATTGTCTATCTGCCATTGGACACCCTATCGAATGCAAAGAAATTCATAAAGCTTGCACATCCATCTTTAGCAATTTTTGTGAAATATGAATTCTGGCCCAACTATCTATTTGAACTTAAAAAAAATAAAATCCCAACCATCTTAGTATCAGGATTATTTAGAGCCAATCAGTCATTTTTTAAACCTTATGGGGCATTTATGAGGAGGGCACTCTTATCTTTCGATCACTTTTTTGTTCAAGACCTTAACTCCCAAGAATTACTTAAAAAAATTAATATCGTAAATACAACCATAAGCGGAGACACTCGATTTGACAGAGTTTCACATCAAATTGAGCAAGACAATACCCTAGATTTTATGGATGTTTTCACCGAAAACTCCACTTGTATTGTCTGCGGAAGCACTTGGCCAGAAGATGAAACAATTCTGCTCGATGGTATAAATAGCAGTGCAGCGGACGTGAAGTATGTTGTTGCTCCACATAAGATGGATGCAAATAAATTGGAGGCTTTTCGGAGCAAAATTAACGAGCCAACTGTTCAATATTCTGAATTATTTACCGCAACTGGTGTTTTGAAAGAAGACACGCTCAAAGAAGCCAAAGTATGCATTATTGACACAATCGGCTTGCTTACAAAAATTTATAGTTATGCAGATATTGCCTATGTCGGTGGAGCTGCTGGACATACAGGTTTACATAATATCCTAGAACCAGCCACATTTGGCGTCCCGATACTAATTGGCAAGCATTTTGAAAAATTTCCTGAAGCAAAAAAATTACAACAACTAGCCGGTCTATATTCTGTTTCATCCGGAGAGGAATACACCCAAGTGATTCGCAAACTAATTTTAGACACAGGTTTCAGAAGTAAAACCGGAATGATTGCCGGTCATTTTATAAACAGCAATACCGGAGCTACAAATAAAATAATGGACTATCTGGAAAAACTACACAGTGATAGCGTTGTTTAGATACCTTCGGAAGGGCAACAACTCGGTATAAATAGCAATTACCTTATCGTCAAAACCTTCCTGAACAATTTCATTTTCGGATAGTGAGCATGACGCTGCAAATGACCGCCTTCTCAACAAATCTATATGCTTATGATCGACAGAAAACCCCTTTGGAGCCGTCTTTAGTGGTTGATCTGCAACTAAGCCCCCAAACATTTCCCTAAAGCTCTTTTTTTGAATAATCTTGCGAAAGGCTGTTCCATCGTAATCTATTGCATCACGCACGCTTTTTAAATTTGCCGACGAGGGGTGCCAATACCCTCCGCCAAAATGTGAACCATGGACCCCCAGTTCTATATAAAAATCTCCTTGTTTACTGCGCTGATCCAATCCAGCACCAAAATGATCTTTATAAACAGGTTTCTGCGGATGGTAGAGTAGGTTATTATTGATTCGATTGATGGCTTTTTTCCCAGGTGTGTCAAAGTATGCATCATCTATGGCCGCCAACTTCGTATTCATTTTATCAAGCCAATCGATATAAAAATCTCTCACCTGATGATATTCTTTGCGATGGATATCCATCCACTCTTTATTGTTATTTTTCTGAAGCTTTCTTAAAAATTCGTAAAGATGTATGAAGCTCATTTAATGACTTAGGTTTCTAATTTGCCCTTTAAGGTCGTCCATAGACTGTTGTAATTGCTTTAAAAGACTACTCTCACTTGGTTCGTCTATGCCAAATGTGAGTTTACTATTCACTAACCAAAGCTCCTGTATATCCTTAATCTGCACATTAATTGGCAAGTATTGATCATTTAGCGAAACCAGTGTTACTTTATCTGGGGAGTTTGTTACTTTCTGTAATTTTTTAACTAAAACTGAATCATTAAGCACAACAATATAAATTTTGCTGTCGCTGGCTTCAGAAATACTAGGAACAGCTCTTCCTAGCACCCATTCATTTGGGCGAATATTAGGCAACATACTATCGCCCTCAACCTGAAACCCTCGATATGTTGAATTTCGATATTGTGGCAATGGTATGTTAAACGCTGGTAGTGACTCATACCATTCTACATCCTGAATATTGTGCGGATAACCCGCAGCCGCTTTTTGATTTACCAGTAAAATAGTGTCATTATCATCGGTGTCGACACTGATGACTTTCGGACTTACATCTCCCCCATTAATATTTACATACTGCGTAAAACTCTTCCCATAGAGCCACAATGGATTTATATTAAACTGTCGTAGCAATTCCATAACAACTTTTCCAGAAAGTTTGGTCTTGCCACGTTCAATATCAGCTGTTGACCCTTTTATACCAATCATTTCGGCAAATGACTGCTGCGTTTGATGTAATTCTTCACGGACTTTTTTAAAACGTCTAGCTTCAATACTAAGATCTTTTTCCATACTCAAACATACTAAAAGTTTGGAAATATTCCAACATAAATAGGATATTATCCAAAATACCCTTGTTTTTTGAATCATCGATTTAATTGTTTAAAAATGCTTCTCACACCCTAATAAATCGAAAAAAACCGTAGAAATACTATTTTTCTTGTAGCAATTTAAGTAAGTTTGTTAGGTAGTGTAAGAAAATTCTTTGCTATTTGTAGGATTTTTCCTTATTTATTTGTAGTTTGGTCGCTCAATACAAATACTTTAAAGATGAAAAACCTACTTTTTATTTTCGCCCTACTTGCATTCGTTGCAAGTTGCACACCAGAATCATTAACAAGTGATGAGCAGCAAATCGACAAAGACAAATACGAAGTACCGCCAAACGGATAGAACAAAAAGCCTTCTTACAGGGGTTTTGTTTATCATTTTATTAGTAGCAACACCCTTTTTATTTTACATATATACATTCGCCCCCGATTCTAAAGAATGGGACACTCTTTTTGGTACCGTAAAAGCTAGTGGGTTTAGCAGCGTACAGGCGTACATGCACGCGGTATTCACCAAGTTAACATTTATTATGCTTACGACTATCTGGTTTCTAACATCAAATAATTGGTGGAAATATGCCATTCTCGTGCCGTTTGTGATGTTCTTATTTCAATTTATTGGCGTTTTAAATTACGAACTCCAATATATAGACGAATTTGACTTTTGGTATTCCTTACCTATCATTATTCCAATACTCGTTTTTCTTATCTACATCTCCTTGCGAATTAGCAAGAACAAAGACGGGTCGAATGATCTTATGAGCGATGTTGACGATGCCATCAAAAAGTTAAAAGGGGAAGACCTCTAGAGCTAAATCACACTTTGTACTGTTATCATTTCGTTTCATATGCCGAACAAAAAACGAACTCTCTCCTCAAAAAACGCTCACTTATCTTCTATTAAACCTGTATGCTTTTTTGCCGCAACTATTAGCGGCCCCCGATGTAAAATTGAGAGTAAACACAAATCACTTATTTAATAATTACCTCAGTTTATTGCACAAAAAAAGCCCCGTTCGTTAGAACAAGGCTTTTAGCATACTACATTGACCTATTCTCGAACCAATCAGTTAATCTATTTGAAAACTTACTAAAAAACCTAAGGTTTTTATATAATTGTTTTCCAATTCATTCTTTTTAAATGTGCTCTTGAATTAATATTTTTTACAAACAAAAATGTGATTGAACGATACAATTTATGTGACGAAACATTAATGAAACACACTAATTTGTTACTCTTACCTTCTCAGTTCTCACTGTAAAAATGTTATTCGTGGTTAATGAAATGTCGTTGGTATATAAAATTTTATAACTAATTTAATTAAAATTATTTTTAGTCTAAATCACTATTTCTAAACTTTAAATGATGGACACTGAGAACATAACATATCGTAAAGCAGGTAAATTTGAGGAGACAAGGTTCGAAAAAATACATAATGTTATTTTTGAAAATTCAAATCACGCCTCTATTGTTGCTGCTAATGAAATAGCTCTACTCATTCGATCGAAACAAAAGAAAAAAAAGAAGTGCGTTTTAGGCTTAGCAACAGGGTCTTCACCTATAAAAGTTTACGAAGAACTTGTTAGAATGCACAAAGAAGACGGTTTAAGTTTCACTAATGTTATCTCTTTTAATTTGGACGAATATCTTCCAATGGATAAAAAAGATATTCAAAGCTATCATTATTTTATGCATGAGCATTTATTCAATCATATAGATATACTACCTGAAAACATTCATGTGCCAGATGGCACCGTATCTAACGATGATTTATATCAATATTGTGTTGACTATGAATTAAAAATAAAAGAGGTTGGAGGCTTAGACTTTCAATTGCTTGGTATAGGCAGAACTGGCCACGTTGGTTTCAATGAGCCAGGATCACATTTAAATTCGGGAACCAGGAGCATTACCTTGGATCATTTAACAAGAGCTGATGCAGCCTCTTCTTTTCTAGGTATAGAAAATGTCCCAAGAAAAGCTATAACGATGGGTGTCGCTACAGTTCTATCCGCTAAAAGAATAATCTTATTAGGTTGGGGACAACATAAGTCGGAAATTATAAAAGAAACCATTGAAGGTGAAGTATCATCTGAGGTTCCTGCTACTTACATTCAACATCACAAAAATGCCACATTCATATTAGATAAAGAAGCTGGTACCGAATTAACAAGAAATAAAACACCTTGGCTTGTTGGTCCTTGCATTTGGGATGATGAATTAAAGAGTAAGGCCATTGTTTGGTTATGTGAACTCACAGGTAAATCAATATTAAAATTAACAGATAAAGATTATAATGACCACGGAATGTCTGGTCTTTTAGCACAACAAGGTACATCTTACAATCTTAATATTGGGATGTTTAATAAACTGCAACACACCATTACGGGTTGGCCAGGAGGTAAGCCAAATGCAGACCATACGAATAGACCAGAAAGAGCCCTTCCTGCTAAAAAAAGAGTCATAATTTTCAGTCCTCATCCAGATGATGATGTAATTTCAATGGGAGGAACCTTTGATCGATTAGTTGAACAAGGTCATGACGTTCATATTGCTTATCAAACTTCAGGAAATATCGCTGTTTCTGACCAAGAAGCGCTAAAATTCGCAGAAGTTTGTAATGTTTTAGGTGAAAGCTCTGAGTCCATGAAGAATATTCTAGATAATCTGTTGAACAGAAAAATAGATACTGTTGATACTTTAGAAGTTCGAAAATTAAAAGGGTTAATAAGAAGAAGTGAGTCATTAGCTGCAACACGATATTTAGATTTGCCTGATGAAAATGTTGTTTTTTTAGACCTTCCTTTTTACGAAACAGGAACAATTAAAAAGAATAACCTTTCTGAAGATGATGTCTCCATCATTTCTAATTTAATTGAAAAGGTTAAGCCTCATCAAATCTATGCGGCTGGAGATTTAGCCGATCCTCACGGAACTCATAAAGTTTGTTTGAACGCACTTTTTGAATCACTTAAAAAATTGAAAACTAAAGAGTTTATGAATGATTGTTGGGTCTGGTTGTATAAAGGTGCTTGGCATGAGTGGGAAACTTATGAAATTGAAATGGCTGTGCCCATGAGTCCTGATCAGGTACTGAAGAAAAGACATGCTATTTTCTATCATCAGTCTCAAAAGGACGGAGTTATGTTTCAAGGTGATGATAATAGAGAATTTTGGATTCGTGCTGAGGATAGAAACAGACTAACAGCAGAAAAATATAATAAATTAGGATTAGCAGATTATGCAGCTATCGAAGCTTTTAAACGTTATCATTTTTAATTATTAAAATAATATTCTATGTTCATTAAAATTATTGATGCACGAATAAAAATATTGACCTTTTTCTTTTTTACAACTTTCATTTCAATAAATGCCCAAAACATTAATGAAAAATATCATTTGGTTCCATGGCCTAAAGAAATTTCTGAGAACAATCAAAAGCACCTAATTAACAAAGATTTTTTAATTACTGTAAATGATATTGACAATAAAAGAGTTTTAAAGGCGACTACTCAATTTTTAAGAAGATTATCTGGTAGAACTGGTGTTTTCATAGACAAAGGATTTACTGAAATTATAACCACAGACATTTCTCCTTCGTTATTAATAAATTTTCAAAGAGCCGGAAAACTAGAGCTCTATGAAGATGAATCATATCAACTTATAATTACTAGTAAACAAATATCATTAAATGCTGTCACCGATATTGGAGTTTTGAGAGGTTTAGAAACTTTATTACAATTAGTTTCTCATAATAAAAACAACTTCTTTTTTCATGGTGTTTCTATAAAAGACGCACCAAGATTTCCATGGAGAGGATTGATGATAGATGTAGCTAGACACTATGAGCCCATAGCTGTTTTAAAAAAGAATTTGGATGCAATGGCCGCTGTTAAATTGAATGTTTTTCATTGGCATTTAACAGAAGATCAGGGATTTAGAGTTCAAATTAAATCAAGACCTAAGTTTCATGAACTTGCTTCGGATGGTCAATACTATACCCATTCTCAGATAAGTGAAGTTGTGCAATATGCTTCGGACTTGGGCATACGTGTTGTACCTGAGTTCGATGTTCCTGGACACGCAACTTCTTGGCTTGTTGCTTATCCAGAAATAGCGAGTAAGGACACTATTTATGAGATCGAACGCTATGCTGGGATTTTTGACCCGACTCTAGACCCTACTAATGATAAAACGTATGAAATTTTAGATGACGTCTTTACTGAAATGGCTCCTCTATTTCCTGACAAATATTTCCATATTGGTGGAGATGAAAATGAAGGTAAGCATTGGGATGAAAATAAAAAAATTCAGAAATTTAAAAAGGAACATGAATTAAAAACCAACCATGACTTACAAACATACTTTAACATAAAAGTTCAAAAAATTCTTGAAAAGAATGGTAAAATCATGATGGGATGGGATGAGATTTTTCAGCCAGATTTACCCAAAAATGTAGTGATACACTCTTGGAGAGGAAGAGAATCTATGATAAGTGCCGCAAAACAGGGTTATAAGACTGTATTATCTAAAGGGTTTTATATAGACCTTATGCTACCTATTAAAAGTCATTACTTGAATGAACCGATAGCAGAAAATCATGGCTTAACTAACAATCAATTATCAAATATTTTAGGCGGTGAAGCCACCATGTGGGGAGAATTAGTGACCCCACTTAGTATAGATTCTAGAATTTGGCCCAGAACAGCCGCTATTGCAGAAAGGTTGTGGTCAAGTAAAGATGTGAAAGATTATGAAAATATGTTGAATAGATTACATACTGTAAGCTACAGATTGGAAGAATTAGGTATTACACATATTAGGAACAGAGATGTAATTCTTAGAAACATTAGTGATAACCAAAACATAAAATCATTAATTAATTTAACTAAAATATGCGAGCCTCTTAAAGCATATGAAAGAAATAAAGGAGGAAAAGAATATAAAACGTACTCCCCTTTTACTTTATTTGTTGATGCATGTAATACTGATGCCATTGATGCTATTAATTTCAATAAAACAGTTAAAATGTATTTAAAAGATAAGTCCAAAAGTAGTAAGGAAACATTAATCAATTTTTTAGATAAATGGGTGTTAAATAATATCGAATTTCAAGAGATTAATAATAATCCACTACTTAAACAGCTAACCTCTTTCTCACTCAATTTAGCCGAAATTTCAACAACTATAAAAAGCGGTATCGAACAGAGTACATTTAGCCTATTGAATTACAATAAATCTAAATCACTTCTTATGGAACTTAAAAAGCCAATTGCAGATACTGAATTGGCTATAATTTTGGGTTTAGAGAGTTTAATTCAAAACTTTGGAAAAGAGTATGTTAAATCGTAATTTAATTAGATATATACTCATTTTAATAATTGCATTCAATTCTTTTCTTTCATGCAAAAAGGGTAAAATCAATAGTACAAGTATTGATTTTACTAAAGAGTCAGTTTTTACAAAAGGTGTTGAAGGGCCTGCGATAGATAGTAAAGGAAACCTTTATGCTGTAAATTTTAAAGAAGACGGTACAATAGGTATCGTTGATAGTGAAGGTGATGTATCTTTATTTGCAAAACTACCTAATGGCAGTATTGGTAATGGGATTAGGTTTGACACAAACGACAACATGTATATTGCGGACTATACTAACCACAATATTTTGCTCATCAAAAAAGGAGAAACTAAACCTATAGTATATGCACATGATTCTACAATGAATCAACCAAATGATTTAGCAATATCATCCAAAGGAATTTTATATGTTAGTGATCCTAATTGGAAAGACGAAACCGGAAAATTATGGATGGCTAAAGACCAAAAGCTTCATCTCATTGAAGAGAACATGGGAACAACTAACGGCATTGAAGTAAGTTCAGATGGCAAAAAACTTTATGTAAATGAATCTGTTCAACGAAAAATATGGGTTTATGATATAAACGTGGATGGTTCAGTTAAAAACAAAACATTATTTATATCTTTTAACGACCATGGTTTAGATGGAATGCGTAGTGATGAAAAAGGAAATGTTTATGTGTGTCGCTTTGGAAAAGGAACAATTGCAATAGTATCTCCTTCGGGAATCCTATTGAAAGAAATACAATTAAAAGGAAAAAAACCAACAAATATTACTTTTAGCAATGATTACAATAAATGTTATATCACAATTGCAGATAGAGGTTGTATTGAGGTCGTGAAATTGCAATAGAAAAGAACTATTTGATATAATAATAAAACATAAAAAAATGACAACAAACAACGCAAAAGCCTATTGGAAAGAGAATATAAGATATGTTCTTATATTACTATGTGTATGGTTTACAGTTTCATTTGGGGCAGGTATTCTATTTAAAGATGCCCTTAATGAATTTAAAATAGGAGGTTTTAAATTAGGCTTCTGGTTTGCACAACAAGGCTCTATGTACGTATTTGTTATTTTAATATTTGTCTATGTACGCTTAATGAATAAACTCGATAAAAAATATGGTTATGATGCATAGTTTATTAATAGAAGGTATTGGTGTTCAAAACTGGACATACATTTTAGTAGGTATCACATTTACAATTTATATAGGGATTGCCATTTGGTCTAGAGCAGGTTCTACAAAAGAATTCTATGTTGCAGGTGGTGGAGTATCTCCTCTAGCCAACGGAATGGCAACAGCTGCCGATTGGATGAGTGCTGCGTCATTCATTTCTATGGCGGGAATTATTTCTTTTAATGGATACGATGGAGCTGTTTATTTAATGGGATGGACTGGTGGATATGTGCTTTTAGCATTGTTATTAGCTCCGTATTTACGAAAATTTGGAAAATTTACAGTGCCAGATTTTATTGGTGATCGTTATTATTCTAACACCGCACGTTTAGTAGGTGTAATTTGTGCACTTATAGTATCATTTACTTATGTTGCTGGGCAAATGCGAGGTGTTGGTTTGGTCTTTTCACGCTTTTTAGAAGTTGACATTAATACAGGTGTTATTATTGGAATGATTATCGTCTTATTTTATGCTGTTTTAGGTGGTATGAAGGGGATCACCTATACGCAAGTAGCCCAATATTGCGTGCTTATTTTTGCCTTTATGGTACCTGCCATATTTATTTCTATCCAAATGACAGGAAACCCTATTCCTCAATTAGGATTTGGCAGTGAATTAGCTGATGGCTCAGGAACATATTTACTTGATAAACTAGATGGATTAAGTGCCGATTTAGGTTTTACAGAATACACAGAAGGTTCAAAATCGATGATTGATGTATTTGCGATCACCTTAGCCTTAATGGTTGGGACTGCTGGATTACCACATGTTATTGTTCGATTTTTTACAGTAAAACGTGTTAAAGATGCGCGTAAATCAGCAGGTATAGCGTTGTTACTCATAGTTATCTTGTACACAACAGCACCAGCTGTTGCAGTATTTGCAAGAACAAATATGATTGAAACCGTTTCTAATAAATCTTATGCTAGTATGCCAGAATGGTTTAAAAAATGGGAAACAACTGGGCTTATTACATTTACAGATAAAAATGGAGATGGACTCATTCAATATGTGGCCAATGAAGATAATAACGAATTAGTCGTAGATAATGATATTATGGTTTTGGCCAATCCGGAAATTGCTAAATTACCCGATTGGGTAATTGCATTAGTAGCTGCTGGAGCTTTAGCTGCTGCTTTATCAACAGCTGCAGGTTTATTATTAGTTATTTCATCATCTGTTTCTCATGATTTAATTAAGAAAATAATAAATCCAAAAATTTCTGAAAAAGGCGAATTAATTGCTGCACGTTTGGCAGCAGTAGTAGCCGTTTGTGTTGCTGGTTATTTTGGAATCAATCCACCTGGATTTGTTGCTGCCACAGTTGCCTTAGCTTTTGGGTTAGCAGCTGCCTCATTTTTTCCAGCAATTATTTTAGGTGTTTTTTATAAAAAAATGAACAAAGAAGGAGCCATCTCGGGAATGGTTATAGGTATTTTATCTATGTTGTTTTATATGACCAAATTTAAGTTTGGCTGGTTTGGTGGTGGTACAAAAGCCGATTGGTGGTTTGGCATTTCACCCGAAGGTTTTGGAACAGTGGCTATGATTCTAAATTTTGTAGTTTCTATTGTGATAATGAAATTCACGCCAGAACCACCGATAGGCGTTCAAGAGATTGTTGAAAATATAAGAATTCCTAGTGGCGCTGGTGAAGCAACTCATTAATAGAAATGATTTTTTAAGGTAATGTTTGAAAACATGAGAAGAATTTACACCCTAATATTTGTTTTATCAATCAGTCTAATAAGCTGTTCTAATGAAAATGACATATTCATTCCTTTTTCTAACCATGAAATTGAATATTGGGGAAGAATAGACAACACGAATGTCGAAGCCGCTCAGCTATCATGGTCAGGCACGTCTATAAAGATGAATTTTGAAGGTGAGTCTATTCAAGCTTTAATGAGAGATGAGACTGGAGATAATTATTACAACATAATTATAGATAATGATAGTATTTCTATTTTGAGACCAGACACGACCAAGCAATACTATAAATTGGCTTCAAACTTATCCAAAGGAAAACATTCCGTCGAAATATTTAAAAGAGCTGAATGGGATCGTGGCACTTCTAGTTTTTATGGCTTTAAAATTAATAATGACGCCAAACTATTACCAAGGTCTGCACCTAAGAAAAGAAAAATAGAATTTTATGGAAACTCTATAACTGCAGGTTATGCAATTGAAGATTTTTCAGGAAAAGATTCACCAGATAGCACTTATACAAATAACTATAAAAGTTATGCAGCTATTACTGCTAGACATTTTGATGCCGAATATCAATGTATATGTAAAAGTGGTATTGGTATAACAATAAGTTGGGATCCTTTAATTATGCCAGAAATGTATAATAGATTGATTCCTACTGATAGTAACAGTAAATGGGATTTCTCTTTATACCAACCAAATGTTGTAGTCATTAATCTATTGCAAAATGATACATGGTTGGTCAATTTACCAGAGCATGAAGAATTTAAAAAACGATTTGGAACAAAAGCGCCAGATGATGCATTTATTATAAATGCTTATGAGCAGTTTTTAGCAAGTCTAAGAAAAGAATATCCTAATGCTAATATCATCTGTTCTCTTGGTAGTATGGATGCTGCTAAAGAAGATTCCAAATGGATGGAGTATATTAACCTTGCAGTAGCAAACCTTAGTGACGAAAAGGTGTTTGCTCACTTTATGCCTTACATAGAAGCTAAAGCGCATCCTTCAATTAAAGACCAACAAATAATGGCTATTAGTTTAATTGAGTTTATCGATAAAAATATTGATTGGTAATCTGAAATCAAATTATACAACAGTACATGTTAATCTTTTTTAGTCTAAAAAAAATCTAATGAGTAATTACCATATTAAAGCATTTGAAGAATATTTTCAAGTCTATAGAAAATCAGTTAGAAATCCTGAGCAATTTTGGGAAGAAATAGCTGAAGAACATTTTGTTTGGCGTAAAAAATGGTCAAATGTTTTAAGTTGGGATTTTAAGAACCCAGAAGTAAAATGGTTTGAAGATGCTAAACTCAACATCACAGAAAATTGTTTAGATAGACACTTAAGCACGAAAGGAGATAAAACTGCTCTTTTATTTGAAGCGAATGACCCAAATGAAACTGCGGAACATATTACTTACAAACAATTACATGCACGTGTATGTAAGTTTGCAAATGTTCTAAAAGAAAAGGGTATAGAAAAAGGAGATCGTGTTTGTATATACCTTCCTATGATTCCCGAATTAGCAATTTCAGTTTTGGCATGTGCAAGAATTGGAGCTATACATTCAGTTATATTTGCAGGCTTTTCAGCAACTGCCCTTTCTACACGAATAAATGATTGCGATGCCAAAATGATAATTACATCAGATGGTTCTTATCGTGGTGCAAAAACGATTGATTTAAAAGGTATAGTGGATGAAGCCTTAAATGATACTCCAGGAATTGAATCCGTTTTGGTAGCTAAACGCACGCATTCTAAAATAATCATGAAAGATGGTCGTGATTATTGGTTACAACCATTGTTAGATGAAGCCAATGAAAATTGTGATGCAGAAATTATGGATGCAGAAGATCCTCTGTTTATACTTTATACGTCTGGTTCTACAGGAAAACCTAAAGGCATGGTGCACACAAGTGCTGGATATATGGTTTACACAGCTTATACATTTAAGAATGTTTTTCAATATAAAGAGAATGATGTCTATTGGTGTACAGCGGATATCGGATGGATTACTGGACACAGCTATATCGTTTATGGTCCTCTTGCAAATGGAGCAACGACAGTAATGTTTGAAGGTGTACCAAGTTATCCAGATTATGGACGTTTTTGGAATATAGTAGAGAAACATAAAGTAACTCAGTTTTATACAGCTCCAACAGCAATTAGAGCTTTGGCAAAGCAAGGTGCTGAGTTTGTAGATAAATACGATTTATCATCACTTAAAGTCTTGGGCACAGTAGGAGAACCAATAAATGAAGAGGCTTGGCACTGGTACGATGAAAATATTGGGAAAAAGAAAAGCCCAATTGTAGATACATGGTGGCAAACAGAAACGGGTGGAATTATGATTACTCCTATTCCATTTTCTACACCTACAAAACCCACCTATGCAACGTTACCTTTTATTGGTATTCAGCCAGCTTTAATGGATGAAAATGGTAAAGAAATAAATGGTAATCAGGTTGAAGGACGCTTATGTATTAAGTTTCCATGGCCTTCTATAGCAAGAACTATTTGGGGAAACCATAAACGTTATAAAGAGACTTATTTTTCGGCATATGATAATATGTATTTTACAGGAGATGGAGCACTAAGAGATGAAGTTGGTTATTATAGAATTACGGGTCGCGTAGATGATGTCATTATTGTTTCTGGTCATAATTTAGGAACAGCTCCAATTGAAGATGCAATTAATGAGCATCAAGCGGTTTCTGAATCTGCTATTGTTGGATTTCCACACGATGTAAAAGGAAATGCCTTATATGGTTATGTAACTCTAAAAGATAGTGGAGAAGGACAAAATCATGATCATCTTCGTAAAGAGATTAATCAACTGATTACGGATCGTATTGGCCCAATTGCAAAGCTTGATAAAATTCAATTCACTAATGGTTTACCCAAAACACGGTCAGGAAAAATTATGCGTAGAATTTTACGAAAAATTGCATGCAATGAAACAGATCAATTAGGCGATACGAGTACCTTATTAAATCCCGAAGTGGTTCAAGAAATTATAAAGAATACTCTATAAAATGACTTTTCTTTTACAACAGAATAACTAAATTATTCTGTTGTAAAAGAAGATGCAGGCAAGCCCTCTTTATTAAATAAAGTAGCTATTCCATTATCACTCCATGCGTAACGCGCATATACTGGTTTTTGCACTGTTGCAGCAGATAATTCAATAGTATTATTTATAATTATTGCAGTAGCAGGGACATATTTTTTATCAGCACCAGCAATCTCAAATCCTTCTAATTTAGAATCAATAGCGGTTAATCCAGAACCTACATGATCGAATTCAATGATTACTTTATTTCCAGAGATAGTGTGTGTTTTATACAAAGGGCTAGAAGCAATTATTTTATTGTTGTAATCATTGACTAATGCTAATCCTGCAAGTCGACTGCCAACATCTTGCTTGTTAGCAGGATGGATATTCATAAAATTACCGATATCCATTGTAACCACCATGCCTGTATTTTTAGCTTTTAAACTTTTTCTTTGAGCATCCCTTAAATCCATTGAACCTTCTTCATTTGTTGGTGTTCCATAATTATATGGTGCTATTTGAACAAAGTAAAACGGGAAGTCTTCTTTCCACTGACTACGCCAATCATTTATCATTTTCGGGAATAATCGTGTATATTGTTCGGCTCGACCAACATTGGATTCTCCTTGATACCAAATAGCTCCTTTAATACTATAAGGGACCAATGGATTGATCATGGCATTATATAGAACACTTGGTAAATTTGGTCCCATTACCATTATTTCTGGTCGTTGGGATAAATTAATTTTATCTAAATCATAAGTGTAAAACCTTCCATCATACATTTCGGCCATAGGCTGATAACTCCACATTCCATTTAACGAAATAGTAATGTCATTTTCATTAGTTAAGGCTAGGGTTCCTGTTATTGTTCCTGGTCCTCCGGTATCAATAGCCCTTATAGCAATACTATTTTCCCCTTTTTTAAGAAGTTCTTTAGAAATCGTATAAACCCTTTCAGTTACATGATGTCCATAACCAACTAAACCACCTACTTCCTCTCCATTAAAATAAACAGTATCCATGTCATCAATAGTTCCAATTGAAAGCACATAATCCGCAGTTACATCTTCTATTTCAATGTTTCTTCTCAACCATACAACTCCATCAAATTCCCAATCATTATATGTGTCATACCTGTTTGGCAACTCAATCTTTTTCCAGCTTTCATAATTAAATTCAGGTTGAGCAATTTCTAAATCGTTAAAGTTTAAAGAAGCCCAACCTTCATTTGTTTGAGGTATGTGCAAAGCATCTAATTGTGAATACCAATCCTTGGTGCTTTTCCACTTTCTGGGATCTTCCAAAGCGGCAATAGATTCGTCAAAATCACCAAGTTCGCTGAGTGATTTTTTACTTGTCCATGCTTCTGCAACTGTTCCGCCCCAACTTGAATGAATAATGCCTATCGGTACGTTTAATTCCTTATACAAACGTCTTGCAAAAAAGTATGCAGTAGCACTAAAATCTTCAACTGATTGCGGAGAACAAATGTCCCATTTACCGCCAACAGTATCAATAGCTTTTAAGTTATAATTTCTCGCTACATTAAACATTCTCACTGCAGGATAATTAGCATTTGCTATTTCTTCCTTAGAATTCTTTATTGGGTCGCTAGGCGGCCATCCTTTTAGAGACATTTGCATATTAGACTGGCCAGACGCTAACCAAACTTCTCCAATCAACACATCATTTAGTAAAAGTGTTGAGTCTTTTGTAACAATATTTACTTCAAAAGGTCCTCCTGCTTCTGGTGTAGGTAAATTAAGTTTCCAATTGCCGTTTTGATCGGTAATACTAGTTGATTCTTTTCCCCAACTTCCGCTAACTGTAACTTTTTCATTTGGTATGTATGTTCCCCAAAAAGCTACATTTTCTTTTTGCTGTAGTACCATATGGTTAGTAAAAAGAGTGTTTAATTTTAGCTCACGTTGTTCGGAAGGTTTGGGAGAATTAAGTTCTGATGACAGTTGACAAGAATTAAACTGTAACGTAATAGATAAAATTATTAAGACTATAATATTCTTATTCATCATTATTAATTTATTTAGTGAGTGCTTTGTCAATTGCTTTTTGAGCTAATTTTTCCATAACTAAATATCCTGCTTTGTTTGGATGCACAAGGTCATTAGCAGCAGTATAATCTGGCACTTTTAAACCACCTTTATCATCTACCATTGCAGAATAATAATCTAAATAAATGAAATTCTTTTCTTCAGCATAAGCTTTAATAGCTTTATTAATTGTAATGATTTTAGATGCTGGATCTAATCCAGGTTTCCACAAGTATTCTATAGCGGGTAAAACAGAGGAGATAATAACTTTAATATCATTAGCGTTGGCAATTTCTGCCATAGATTTAATATTGCCAATAATGGTTTCTAAAGATGTATAACCTGTATTACCAGCAATATCATTTGTGCCAGCTAAAATGACCACAGCTTTAGGGTTTACATCAATAACATCTTGCCTAAACCTTAAAAGCATCTGCGGAGTGGTTTGTCCACCTATACCCCTATTAATATAATCTCTGTCTTTAAAAAATTCAGGACGTATTTGAACCCAACCTTCAGTAATAGAGTTTCCCATAAACACAACTCTGTTATCAGGTTTTGTGTGTAGTTTTAATTCTAGGTTAGCTTTATCAAAACGTGTTATATTTGCAAAATCGCGCCAATTTTGTGGACATTCTTTATGGGTAAATAATTGTGATTGTGATAAGAAAACTATTAGGAGAAAATAGATTACATGCATATTTTATGTTTTTAGTTAGACGTTATATTAAATTTAGATTCATTTTTTAAAGTTCTATTAATCCATAGGGTACTATAAAAATAGAAAAAGTAAAGTAAGTTTATATTTTATTTTTATCCATTAGGTTATGTTTATCTATAATTTTATAATATGGTTGCTCTAATCTTGCTCCACATTTTAATCAACAGTATGCCAGAAATAATTGCAGTAGTTGTTAAGGGTATTGCATCGCTATAATCTCCATAAATTCAATATCTGTATTTACATTTGATTTCCGCCATAGTTTAGCACACACAAAAACAGTTAATAATCCTGTAATTAAAAAAGCCTCCCTTACTCAATTTCCAGAAACACCATTTGTTCTAACTATATCCGTCACTAAATTGGGTATGTCTTTAGAAAAGGTCGTGGCGACCATAGATGCACCTGGAAACCACCAAGGCATTGTGCGTCCAGACAAGAAAAACTCTGAAGAACTCCTACCTGATTTTTTTGAAACATAAATTCCAACAGAAAGTGTGATTGTTAAGAATAAAATAATTAGTGCGCAGTCTAATGTGCTTAATGTTACCATAGGTTAGAAGCGCTTAATTATTTTTTGAAATTTCTAATAGTTATATCTGCCGATTTTCATACATTCTAATTACTCTTAATGCATACCATGCTATGTATACAAAACATAGTAATGGAAGTAGGAAAGAAAAATTAACCTCGGATACACCAATAATTTTTATATCATTTACAGCAGTTCCTCCTGCATCGATAATCATTCCTTGTAACTTTGGCATTAAAGCACCTCCAACTATGGCCATCACTAGTCCTGCAGATCCAATTTTAGATTCTTCTTCATTTAATCCGTTAAGAGCAATACCATAAATAGTTGGAAACATTAATGACATACAAAAAGAAACTCCAACTAAACAATACAACCCATAAAGACCTTCTCTTAAAATAGTTATCGTACAAAACACTATTGCTAAAAGCGAAAAATACATTAACAATTTGCCTGAGCTTATATAACGAAGCAAATACGTGCCAATGGCTCTACCTGCTAAAAACACTATAAAAGCAATAAATTGATAATTAGCTGCGGTATCGCTTTCTATACCAATCCCTTCAGCGTATTGGTAAATATATGTCCAACACATTATTTGTGCACCAACATAAAATACTTGAGCAATGACGCCTAAAACATATTTTTTATTTTTGCTCAATGATATAAAAGTATTCTTAACACTTGGAATTGTGTCATTATTTCTAACTTGAGGCATTTTGTAAATAGCTATTAAAATAAAAACAGCCATTATTACTAATCCTAGAATAACATAAGGATCTCGTATTACAAGAAGATCAGAAGTTCTAATTAATGTTTTTTTTGCTTCAGACAGCATACTGTAATTTTCAATATCGTCTGACTGTAATTTTTTTAGAACAAACTGTTGTGCAATCAATAATCCCGCTATTAAACCTAAGGGGTTAAATGCCTGAGCAAGATTTAAACGTTGTGTAGCGGTTTCGGGAGATCCCATCGCAAGAATATAAGGATTTGCTGTAGTCTCTAAAAAAGCTAATCCGAATGTTAATATGTATAAACCCAAACAAAAAAACCAAAACTGTTCCGTAATTGCTGCAGGGTAAAACAATAATGCTCCAATAGCATATAATGCAAGTCCTATTAAAATTCCTTTTTTATATGAATACTTTCTAACAAATAATGCCGCAGGTAGCGCCATACAAAAGTAACCCCCATAAAATGCCATTTGTACCCAAGCTGCTTGAGAATTAGACAATTCTAGTACTTTTTTAAAAGCTTGAACCATCGGGTCGGTAATTGCATTTGCAAAACCCCATAAGGCAAATAATAAGGTGACTAAAATGAAAGGGACTAATACTTGTTTGGAAACAATCGGTGTTTTCATTTTTTCTACTATTACTAAGTGTTTTAAGTCTAAAAAAAAAGAAGAGTGATAAACTCACTCTTCTTTTAGCTTAACACAAATCAATTACTCAAATAATTATAAAGCCTAAAGAAAAAAATAATGTTGAAGAATAAAAAATTAGTTCGACCAATAACAGCTCTAAACTCATAAATGCATGGTTTCTATGTTAATTAAGCCGTATTTTACTTTTTATTTAGTAGAAGTATCTACCAAAGCAACAATTTTAAGATTGTCTTTAAATGACTGATAATTGTCTGATTCCCCTTTTTTAATAACAACTACTTTTTTACTATTTGGAAGCATATCGAAGTAATTATCAGAAAAATTATGAATAGAATTTGTTGATGTAAAAACATTTTTAGCAAGTTTATCCGTTTTTAATTCCACAGTAAACTGCTTTTCGTTTTCTAGTATTGATTTATCGACTGTTGATTCTGCATGTTTTATTTTTCCATGCTCGCCTTTCTTTACAGCCAGATGCTAATTTTTATTAAGTACAGTTTTAATAAGGTTTTGCTCTTTAAAGTTCTTAATTAAATAGTCTGCGTACCTTGAAAATCCTAAATCGGTAAGGTGCACACCATCTACAGTCCCCTCATTATCTACTAAAAAACCTTGATTGTCTTTGATATAAAAAATATTTGGAGTGCCACTTTTTATAATTTTATCATACTCACTTTTGAGTGCTGCATTTTCCTGAATCAATCCGGTTTCTATAGTTTGATCTAAAAAAGCCGTTGTGTACATCATGTTTTCAACTAAAACTATAGGCGTGAGCGGGTGCTTAGTTCTAATCATATCCACCAATGGTCTAACTCTCTCACTAACCTGTTCAGAGTCCATGTTTTGCATACATTCAATCACATAAAAGCTTGCATCAATTTCAGAGATGAGTTCAATAATGGGTGTTTCCATTCTCCCATTTCCACTAAACCCATAATTTATACAATCAACGTCTAATTCTCTAGAGATAATATTGGTATGTGCCATTCCTGGACGTGAAGCACAACCACCTTGAGTGATACTTGTACCATAAAACACAATTGGCTTTTCCGAATTAGGTTTAGCCTCTTTAATTGTGGCGTTACTATCTATTCCTATTTCTAATTTTGTAACTCCATCATATAAGGGTAAAAATAGTTTGTACTCTCTAAATTCAGGAGTCATGTTTTTTATGAGCTCATATTCATTTATACTGTCAGTAGGCATGGCCTTATTTTGATATGTTTTAAGTCCTACATAAGCTCCTGCTGTAGTTACATATCTCCATTTGTTATTATACTTTGTATATAAATCTATTCCCTTAATTCCGGTAGATGCCATATGAGGCATTTCTAAATCATTTAAAACAGACCATTTTAAACTGATACTTGTCGAATTTGTATGAAATCGTACAGTTATTCCTGCAGATGCTTTGGATAGATCCCAAACAGGTTCTCTTACTTTATCTTTATACGAAATTGGTAACCTATCATAAGGACTTTCCTTTAACGAATCGGCAATAACTGTTCCTTCAAGTAAAAAGTGATCTCGACCAAAGTAGGTAATGTCGGTTTCTTTAACAGTTTCTGTTTCTTGAGAAAACCCAAAAAAAGAAAATCCGCTAATTATAAATAGTAAAAGAAACTTCATAGTATTTATTGATTTATTCTTCTATTATAGTAAAACATTGCAGCTTATCATCATTATTCGCAATCAAAATTTTTCTTTGTTTCTTATTGGAAATCACAACTGTTTTCTTTGCATCGCGATTGGCAAAAAATCCACTTTCTTGGTTAGTTGATGCTAAAAAATTTCCTGTTCCATCTCCAAGCATCAAAAGCCCATTACCAGCATCATTTCTTGGTGTTTCTATTTCTGATACAAACATATTTCCTACAATTAACACATCTAAATGATCATCCTTATTAAAATCATCTATCAGAATATCATCAATATTTGAAAATTGAGCCTGATACGGTAATGACGATATTTTAAAACGTCCATTACCAAGATTCTCTATATAAGATGAAGCAAATGTCATTGCCTTATAGTGCAATGAATTTTCGAGATTGTCATTACCATAAACTTGGTCAATCTCTAGTGCTGCAAAAACATCATACTTTTTTATTTTTTCTTTTAATGCAGGTATTTGCTGTGAAGAACATGAAAATCCTCTTAACGGATAATGCTTACTATCACTGTAATAACCTAAAACAACATCATTACTCCCATTGGCATCAAAATCATTGTAGTATATATCGAAAGGCTTCTCTTTTGACGTTTTATATTTATAGTTAAGACCAAGGTTTCCTGCAATAAAATCCATGTCACCATCATTATCAAAATCACCTTTTTCTAAACTAAACCACCAACCTGATGAGTCTTCTAATCCATCTACTGCTACTTTGCTCAAGACTCCTTCATCATTTTTAAAGAAGGTGATAGGCATCCATTCTCCAACTAAAGCTAAATCGATATCTCCGTCACCATCATAATCATTCCAAACCGCATCGGTAACCATTCCAATAGCTTTAAATTCTGAAGCAGCAGTTTGAGTAGCATTTACCAATACTCCGTTTTCATTTTTCAATAACATACTGCTTGCAGGTGTTGGATATTGATGTGGTACATGCCTTCCTCCAACAAAAATATCCATATCTCCGTCGTTATCATAATCGGATGCCTTGACAATTGAACCACTATCTCTATTCACATTTGCCATCGTTCCTTTTGAAAAGTTTCCTTTCCCATCGTTTAAGTATAGACGGTCTTCATAATGCACATCATTTACAGGATATTCATTGCCTCCACTAACCACATATAAATCTTGATATCCATCTCCATTGATGTCAACAAAAAGCGCATCAACATCTTCATAACGACTTTCCTTTTCCCAAAAATTTGAATTACTTATGGAAAAACTACCATCTCTATTCTGAATATATAAATACGCGCTATGACCAGTTGCTCCTCCTAAATACACATCATCTAAACCATCATTATTTACATCACCTTTTGCCATAGCTGGTCCCATTTGCGAAAGTTTATGAGGGAGTAATACTTGGTGTTGGTAATCATCAAAAGTGTTTTCTTGATGATTAAAATTGATATCAAACGACTCTGTACTATCATAAAGAAATGAGCTCTCACTTTTATCGGAAGGCTCACTAGGCTCATTTGAAGCATCGTTCATTGCTATTTGGATTGTTTGATTTACAGTAAGGTTTCTTTTTACTGTCATCCTTTGGTTAGGCCATGTTATAACAACACTATCTACTTTTGTTGTCTTGTTAAGCCCAAAGTGCACAAAAGACTCACTTGTAGAATAGATGCCACGAACGTTTGTAGTTTCATAGGTTTGCGTTTCATTTCCTGAATAGAGATTAATTCTAGTTCCTAAAACAGGTCTATGTTTATTATCAACTAATTCTATCCGAAGAAAATTACTATTTGCATTAATTTCCGAATTGTTACGATACACAAATGCCTCACTGTTAATATTGTTGACAACAATATCTAAATCTCCATCGTTATCCAAATCCGCATAAGCAGAACCATTAGAAAAGGATTCTTGGTTGAGTCCCCATTCTTCTATTACTTTTTCAAACTCTAAGTCTCCATTATTTTTAAAAGCATAATTCTTTAAGGGCTGAGATGGCATTAATGCGGTTACATCATCTAAATTCAAAATATCGAAAAGGCTATTGATATTACCTCCGTCAGGATGTTTTTCTAGCCAATTATATCTTGTTTTGTCTATAAAACGTGCGACATTCCTGTCTGCATCTGTATTACGTATGTCATAAAGTAGCCCATTGGTAATGTAGGTGTCCTTAAGGCCGTCATTGTTAAAATCAGCTATGAGGTTAGACCAGCTCCAATCGGTTGCTGCCATTCCGGTTAATTGAGCTACATCGCTAAACGTCGTATTTCCGTTATTGAGTTGTACGGCGTTATACATATATTGATAATGACCACCATCTTCGACAACTTGCCAAAATCTTTCAGGATTCATTCCGCTCATATTAGATTTTGAACGGAAATTATCTTCAGCGACCATATCAACTACAAAAAGATCCAGAAGCCCATCGTTGTTAATATCAGCCACATCAACTCCCATACTGTAGTAAGGCATATGATTTACTGCTGACTCTATATTATTTGTGAATGTACCGTCTTGATTATTTATGAAGAGGAAATCTGGTGCATAAAAATCATTTGTAACGTAGAGATCAGTCCATCCATCATTATTAATATCACTTGCAGATACTCCATTTGGAAAACCCGTGCGCTTTATACCAGTTTCTTCACTAACATCAATGAATGAATTTTCACCTGTATTTTTAAATAGTCTAAGATGATATTCTGGTTTTAATAACGTTGTTCCTGAAAATTCAGAATAACCCCCTGGATTTGGAGGTTGAGTCAATAAAAAGAGATCTAAAAATCCATCTTTATCATAGTCTAAAAATGTAGCATGTCGTGTTCTTTGTGAGTCATCGACTCCAAATGTTTTTGCAGATTCTGTAAACGTTCCGTCTCCGTTATTTACATATAATAGGTTGGTTCTCCATTCTGGTTTATCGTCATAAAGCTCTCTACTTACGTATATGTCTATATGCCCATCGTTGTTAACATCAGCTATGGTAACTCCTGTAGACCAACCACCATCATTAATAATTCCAGAGGTTTTGGTAACATCTTTAAAGTTTAGGTTGCCTTGGTTTAGATATAATTTATCAGGAACCATATTCCCAGCAAAATAGAGATCTTGTAGACCATCGTTATTAAAATCCCCAACACCTACTCCTGCGCCTCCATAAAAATTGGCATACAGTAAGATATTCTGTTCTTTACTATCTTTTATTTTATTATTAAAATCAATTCCTGTATCGGATGAATTTAATAAAGTAAATAGGGTTTTGTTTTGAGGCAACACATCAGTTGGAGTGTTACACCCAAATATTAAGATAAAAAGGCAAAATTTTAAATCACGAATCTTCATTGTAGCTAATTTATAAAATAAATAAAGAAGAGTTTCCTCTTCTTTATTTACATAAAACTAAATTAACAAATAATATATTTTAAAAATAAAAAATCTTAAATTAATTTACATCCCACCACATTCTAGTAGTCATTACATCTGGTCCTTGAGATTCAATTGCAGCATTATAATTTGCAGTGTTATTAGATTGCTCACTTGTTGAATAAGTCATTCTTCTTGGTATTGTACCATTGGTAACATTACCAGGATAGTTAACAGGAACTAAAACAGGGTAACCTGTTCTTCTCCAGTTAGAATAAGTTTCATATTCATTGAAAAAAGTAGCTATCCAATGTTGAGTTGCTATTTGCTCCATTCCATTTGCAACATCATAAGGGTTGTTTGCTAAAAAAGTAGCAATATCTGCATCTGCAACTGCAGCAGCTGAGCCATATAATACCTCATACATTTTCATAGCAGCTGTAACTCCTGCATTATAATGCTGTTGAACATCACCAGCACCCCATCCTTTTAGGGCAGCTTCTGCTAACAATAATTCTACTTCTGCATAAGTCTGAAAAACAGTAGGTGCGTCAAGAGTTACTAACATTCTATTAGGATGTGCATAGTTATCCTCGTTTGCTTCACCAGTACTAGCTGCTAACATCGTTAGATCAAGACCGTTAGGAAAACCTTGTAAATCTGGAATCGCTGTACTTTCATCACTTCTTCTAGCAGCTAGAATTGGTAATCTTGGATCACCAGATAAGGCATCTACAAGTGTTGTACTTAGTGATACATCATCCACTAAAAATACTTGACCAAAAGCACTCTGGTTGAGTGCTGTTGGTCCCGTTTGCATTTGAATAAAAGCTATATCTGCATTAGAAGTCATAACTCCACCATTAATTGCTTTTACTGCCCATTGTTCAGCACCAGCAGGATCTACATTAGACATTCTCAATGCTAAACGTAACATTAGAGAGTTAGCAAATTTCTTCCATTTTGTTTGATCTCCTTGAAACATTAAATCAGCACTTCCAAAACCAGACATCCCAGATCCTAAAGCTGCTGCAGACACTTCTAATTCATTTAACATGTCAGCATAAATATCTTCTTGTTTGTCATATTTAGGTGTTAAAATATCACTAATAACAGCTTGTCCAGCTTCACTATATGGGATATCTCCATATAAATCTGTTAACCTGTGAAATACAAAAACACGTAGAATTCTCACGATAGCTTCCATTTCTGCTGGTTGCCCTTCATTTTCTACTTGAAGTAACATATCCTCTATAGTCTTAATTGCATTCTCATAATCACGATCTATTTGTGATGAAGCATACCCATCATTTCGAAGGTATTTATCTCCCACCCAATAACTGGTTGTAGTAGCTAAATGTTGTATCATCGTAGCATTGAAAATTAACATATTTCTCCAAACTTCATAACGACTACCAGAAGTATACAACTGGGTTATGGATAGTTTGTTCTTAATGTCTACCTGTACTGGCTTAGTAGGGTCTACATTCAACTCCTCAAAACCATTATCACAAGCACTTAGTATAAATACAAGCAATAATACTATGTATATTGATTTTTTCATAATTTATATTTTTAAAATTTTATATTTAAACTCAACCCATAATTTCTTGTAGGAGGTACACCAAACCATTCAAGACCCTGTGCATTTCCAACATTAAACCCTGCTTCTGGATCGATATTGGGAGCTGTTGTCATTAAGTAAAACAAGTTAGTTGCGATAAATGAAATATTTACACTACTCAAAAATGTCTTGTCTAAATATTTTGAAGGTAAGCCATATCCAATACTTAATTGTCTAAACTTAATATAATCATTGTCATATACAGACGCTTCTGCAATTCCATAATAACTAGCTGGTGCAAAATAAATTTCCAAATCTTCTTGTGAAACAGTTGTTGTAAAACTGCTACCTGAAGTATCAGTACCTGACACTACTAAGCCATTTTCTCTTCCTCCGTTTGGATTAGTATCTTGATGTAAACCAGCACCTCTTGCAAAAGCATTTGTCCCTGAGAATATTTGACCACCAAATTTACCATCTATAAGGAAACTCATAGTAAAATCTTTATATTGAAATGAGTTAGAAAAACCTAACGTAAGTGGAGGTACTCCAGATCCTAATATTTTACGTTCTGCAGCTTGTTGTGCAATTGGCACTCCGCTACTCGTATCATATATTATGGCTCCAGAATCGTCTCTAGCATAAGCCGTACCAAATAAAGTACCATAAGCCTCTCCTACAATTTGAGTTACCGCAATATTAAGAGATCTTGGTTGTCCTATAACAATATCTCCATCGGTATCATTAGTTGCAATTACAGTACCTGTGTTATAAGCACCGTTGAAACTAGTATTCCATGAAAAATTATCAGTAACAATTGGATTCCCCGAGATTAAAAATTCAAACCCTTTATTTTCAACGATTCCGATATTTGCTAAGGCACTACCATATCCAGAAAATACTGATGCAGCAACTGGTACTATATCATTCGTAGTTTCATTTCTATAATAAGCTAAATCTAGAGACATTCTGTTGTCAAAAAAACGAGCAACTAAACCAACTTCGACTTCAGATTTATTAAAAGCTACTAAATTTTGATTTGGTACAGAAGTATTTGCTATGTTACCTAATGGCTGACCTTGATGTCCTTGTCCAACAATTTGGTATGTTAATCCCAATTGATAAGGATCTTGAGCACCACCAGCTACGTTTGAATAACCTGCACGTAATTTAAAAAAGTTAATTTCTTCCGGTAGTTCCATTAATTCTGATACTATTAAACTTCCACTTAATGAAGAATAAAAGTCATCATTCGGTGTTTCTTTTCCAGGAAAAGAAAGTGTTGAAAACCAGTCATTTCTTCCTGTAAATGTTAAATATGCATAGTCATCATAAGAAACTTCAAAAGAACCATATATCGAAGAAATTTTTCTTTCTCCAAAGCCTCTAGAACCTGATTGATTCACTGTGTTACCAAAATCAGCCAAAGTAGGAACAATAAACTGACTTCCAAAAAGACCTATGTTTTCATTTTCAACATGATTTGTATTTGAACCTACTAAAGCATTTACAGATATTTTATCTGTAATATCTTTATCTGCTCCAATAATTAAATCTGCATCAATTTGAGTATAACTAATATTATTTTCTTGGATCTGTCCTAATGGAAAAAACCCTGTTCCATATGGAAGTATGTTTGTACGTCTGATATTGTAGTGATCTATCCCTGCTCTAGCAGAAGCATATAACCAATCATTCAGATCATAACGAAGAGAAAAAGAAGAGATAATTCTATTTTTGTTATCTTTCTTCTTAAACTCATTTGCTGCCCAATAAGGATTTGTAATAAAAACATTTGATGTTACTACCTGTTCGCTACCATCTCCGTTCGTCCCCGGGTTCATAGATGAAACAGGAACGTTTGGTGATAAAAGTTGTGTCATATAGTTAGCATTTCCAGGCGCATCAGACAACTGCGGTCTATTGTTAACCTCTTCTGAGACATACTTTACATTTACATTAGCCGTAAGTTTATCTGCTATAACTGTTCCAGCGTTTAAAGAGAAAGTTTTTCTATTTAAAGCAACATTAGGCGTGATATCATCATTATCTAAATTAGAAACAGCAAATCTAAACGATGATTTATCCGTAGAAGAAGAAAGTGCTATCGTATTAATAAAAGTAACTCCTGTATTATAAAAACTCTCTTGGTTATTACCTGCATAAGAATAAGGTCTAGAAACACCGTCCCATTGTGGAACGCTAGTTCCATCTAACCTTGGGCCCCATGCATTAAGACCGATATCAGTAGCATCAGCACCAGATATTGGCTTTAAACCAAATCTACCCTGACCATACTCTGTTTGAAAACCATTTAAAGAGGTATTTACTTTATCGAAAGTCGTTGAAGAGCTAAACTCTACCCCTAAACCTTTTTGGTTTTTTCCTGTTTTAGTAGTAATAATTATTACACCACCAGAAGCTCTAGATCCATATAAAGCAGATGCTGCACCACCTTTTAAAACACTTATAGACGCAACTTCATCTGGATTTATACTTGAGATACCATCTCCTCCATCAGATCCACCCCATTCTCCAGCAGAACCATTGTTATTATTACCAATTGGTATACCATCAACAACATATAAAGGCTGATTGTTACCACTTAAAGAACTTGCCCCTCTAATAACCACTCTAGAACTACCAGCAGCACCTGTTGCGTTTGTCGTAATATTTACACCAGCAATTTTACCTTGTAAACTGTTTATAGCGTTTGTAGTCTTAACATTAGACATTTCATCTCCTTTAACCTGAGTAATAGAATATCCTAAAGCTCTAGTATCTTTTTTAATACCTAATGCCGTAATAACCACTTCGTCTAGACTCTCAGAACCTTCCTGAAGTACTAAGTTAATTACGGTTTGATCATTTACAACAACTTCAGTCGACGTAAAGCCTAAAAAAGAGAATTGCAAAATAGCATTTTCGCTTGTTGTTGTTGTGATGGTATATTTACCATCAATGTTGGTAAGCACACCATTCGTAGTTCCTTTTTCAATAACATTCACGCCAGGAAGCGGCATGCTATCTCCAGCATTAGTGATAGTTCCTGTAACTGTTGTTTGTGCATAAATAGTGTGAGCACTAAACAGACAAATTAGAAACAACAGCTTCATTAATTTTTGAATCATAATTTAGTTCATTGAGATTAATATAATATAAATGAATAAAAATAAATACAGATGATTAAATAATTTCGACAAATGACATCTATAATAAGGTGTTTGTTAATAAATTAACATTATTCGACCGTTTCTGAAGAAAACTAATCCACCTAATTGCGTTCTTATTTCAATAAAAACTCTAAATGCCCTTCTTTAACTAAATCATTATGATTTATGAAATAGCTGTTATAGGTTTTATGATTTAATTTAAGTCGCTTAATTTTTCCTGTCCCTTTTTTTTCTATCACTAATTGTTTGTTCTTATAATATCTATTATCTAATTGGATGGTGATCTTATCAAATACAGGAGTTGTAACCGTATAAATTGGAGATGCAGGACTTATGGGATATATACCCATCATACTATAAATTAACCAGGCAGACATAGTGCCAGTGTCATCATTGCCAGGTAATCCATCAGGTGTGTTTTTAAAATATTTAGTGATAAGTTCTGAAACCTTTTTTTGAGTACGCCATTCTTCACCTTTCACATAATTGAATAAATAAGGGTAGCCTATGTTTGGCTCGTTGGCCATATCAAATTGCCCAATATTAAAAACGTTCTGCAATTGTTTTGAATACGCTTTTTTTCCTCCCATTAATGTCATTAACCCCTTTGCATCATGTGCCGCCATAAAGGTATATTGCCATGAATTGCCTTCAATAAAACCTAAATTCTTTTGAAAATTTGCTCCAGTTTCTGGGTTAAATGGAGTGACCCATGAATTATCATCATTTTTAGGGCGTAATAAATTATACTCTTTATCAAATAATTTTCGATAAGAAATTGATCGTTTTCTATACAACTGTTCATCTTCTTTTTTACCTAATGCCTTTGCTAATTGTGCGATAGCAAAATCGGTAGTGTTATACTCTTGAGTGGTAGATACAGAACCGCTTTTGGTAGAAGCTGTTGTTAAATAGCCTTTTTCAACATACTCTTTAATACCAGGCCTTAAGGCATTATTCTCTAATTGCGTTGCACTTTTAACCATCGCTTGATAAGCCTTTTCTGCATCGAAATCTTTAATACCACGCAAATAGGTATCGGCAATAATGATGCCTGCCGGATCACCAACCATAGTCGTTGTTTCTGTAGCGTTTAATTCCCATTTTGGTAACCAACCACTTTCATCGTAAACGGACAACATACTTTTTACCATATCCGATTGTTGCTTAGGATATACCAAAGACATCAGTGAATGTAAATTTCTGTAGGTGTCCCATAAAGAAAATACAGTAAAACGAGTTCCATCAGTTTTTAAGGTTTCTCTGGTTGCCATTTTAGGATATTCGCCGTTGATATCATTTAATGTATTCGGATGAATTAGCGCATGGTATAAGGCTGTATAAAAGATGACTTTGTCGTCTTTAGTGCCACCTTCTACAGTCATTTTTGACAGCAAGTCATTCCATTTTGAAGCTGTTTGTTGTTGTATTTCGTCAAATGCCAATCCACTGGTTTCTTTTTCTAAATTTTCTCTAGCGTTTTCAATGCTTACATAAGACACTCCTATTTTAACTTCAACCTGAGTCGGTTCTTTAAAATCATAACTCATGTAAGCTCCTATACTATCTCCAACAATTTCTTTTCTATAGCCTTTATACAATCTTGTTTTTCCGTTATAAGGCATCCATTGCCCTTCAACACCTTTATATTTTGGTGTGTTTTTCCAAAGCCCAAATTCTTTCGATGGCTCGCTGAATTTTGCCGCAAAATAGACAGGATAAGACTCATCAGCTTTGTAATAACAAAATGAACCTACGTTGCGCATACCTTCAATTTCTGTAGGCGATACAATTTTAATAGTACCACCTTGTTCATTGGTTAAGCCTAGTCCTAAATTCAATAAAATATTTGACTTTCCTTTTGGGAAGGAATACCTGCTAATTCCTGTTCTTGTTGTAGCCGTAGTTTCTACCTTTGTATTGTATTTATTTAAAGTTGTACTATAGAAACCTGCTTTTGCAACTTCATCTGTGTAAGTGCTACCATATTTTAAATGATTGATTTCTAAATTGCCTGTTGTAGGCATTGTTATAATAACTCCTAAGTCCGGACAACCAACACCACTTAAATTTACATGAGAAAAACCTGTAAGAAACGTGTTTTCGTTCACATAAGGATTGGATAACCATCTACTATCTTTTTCTAAAGGCGAATTTTGACTACCAGCAACGTTAAAAGGTGAAACACTTACCATGCCTCTCGGAGCTATAGCACCAGGATTTGTTGCTCCAAAATTTGAAGTGCCTATAAACGGATTTACATAATCCGCTTGGGTTTGTGCTGCAATAATTAGACAGTTACAAAAAAGAACGACTATAATAATTCTTTTTAAATATCTCATTTTATTTTGCTCAATGAATAAGGTGTGTTCTCCAAGCCATCAGCCCATTTCTTATTTGGTGTAGTATTCATATCAAATTCTAAAAATCCTCCAGCTTGAATATCCTCAAAGTTGATAAAACTATTATTCCATATTTTTCCATTCAATAAAACAGAATCTATAAAGACATTGTCTTTAGAATTATTTAAAGCCGAAATATTAAATGTATTTCCGTTTTCTAGAGTTAGTGTCGCTTTTTTAAACAAAGGACTTCCAATAACGTATTCATTTATACCAGGTGTTACAGGGTAAAAACCTAGGCTACTAAATACATACCAAGCAGATGTCTGCCCATTATCTTCATCACCACAATAACCGTCTGGTGTTGCGCTATATAATCTCGTGAGCACTTCTCTTACTTTTTCTTGTGCTTTGTAAGAGGTATTGGCGTAGTTGTATAAATATATCATATGCTGAATAGGTTGATTGCCGTGTGCATAATTTCCCATATTAGAAATTTGCATTTCACGTATTTCATGGATTGTAAACCCGTAGTACGAAGCATCAAAATCTGGCGGCATTTCAAAAACTTCATCTAATTTAGCTACAAAATTATCATTGCCTCCCATTAAATCAATTAGCCCTTGTGTATCGTGAAAAACGGACCAAGTATAATGTAAACTATTGCCTTCTGTAAAAGCATCACCCCATTTTAAAGGATTGAAAGGCGTTTGAAAACCTCCATCTTCATTTTTACCACGCATTAAATTTGTTGAAGCATCAAAAAGGTTTTTGTAATTGAAGGACTTATCTAAATATGCATCATGCAATTCGGTTTTTCCTAATTTATCTGCCATTTTCGCAATGGTAAAATCGGCAAAAGCATATTCTAAAGTTCGTGCTGCATTTTCATTAATTCCGACATTATAGGGCACATAACCTAAGGTGTTGTAATAATCGACACCAGCTCTTCCAACCGAATTTACTGGACGTCCATCATTTTCGGTAGCATTTTTTAATATGGCTTCTAATAGAATCTCTACATCTTTTTCTGCCATATTTCCTTTTAAATAAGCATCTGCAATAATTGTTGCCGAATTTGAACCTACCATACAATCACGATGTCCAGGACTTGCCCATTCTGGCAGCCAACCTGATTCTTTATAGGTATTTGCTAGACCTTCCATAATATGACTATTAAGCTCTGGATACATCATATTAAAAAATGGAAACACCGCTCTAAACGTGTCCCAAAAGCCATTATCGGTAAACATATATCCTGGTAAAACCTCTCCGTTATATGGGCTGTAATGCATTACATTTCCGTCAGCATCATATTCGTAAAATTTCCTTGGAAACAATAGCACTCTATACAAACAGGAATAAAATGTTCTGATATTATCTATGTTATCATCTTCGATAACAATTCGATTCAACTCTGTTTCCCATAATTGTTTTGCTTTTTCTTTAGTTTGCTCAAAGGTGTCGTTGCCTATTTCTGTTTTTAGATTTAAAGTAGCTTGCTCATGACTAATAAAAGACGAAGCCACTTTTACATGTACTTCTTCTCCTTTCCCAGTCTTAAAACCAATAATAGCTCCAACATGTTTTCCTTTGTTATTAAGTGTGTTTTCTGCTAAAACCCAATCATCTCCCCAAGTGTGGTTTAGTTCAAAATCCTTATCAAATTCTGCTACAAAATAGTTGTAAAAATTCTCAGGAACACCACCAGAATTATTTCTGCAATAGCCAATTATTTTTCGTTCATCTGGAATAATCTTCACCATAGATCCTTTGAAGAAAGCATCTAACATAATATAAGAAGAATCTGCTTCGGGAAATGTAAATCTAAAATGAGCTGCTCTTTCAGTTGGGGAAACCTCAGCTGTTATATCGTAATCGGCAAGATATACGCTATAATGATTTGGTTTTACAATCTCAGCTTTATGCGAAAAATACGATGCGCGCTCTTCTTCTTTAAATTTTAAATCTCCAGTAATTGCCATAAATGAAAATGCTGCATAGTCATTAATCCAAGGACTCGGTTGATGTGTTTGTTTGATACCTCTTATCGTTTTGTCATCATATTTATAGGCCCAACCATCACCCATTTTAGCAGTTTGTGGTGTCCAGAAATTCATGGCCCAAGGTGTTGCGATAGCTGGATAAGTATTTCCATTGGATAAATCGAAGGAAGAATCTGTTCCCATTAAAGGATTTACATAATCAATAAGTGATATAGCTTCATTAGTTGCTGTAAACTCAGTGTTTTTTTTACATGAAAAAATAATAGACAACATTACAATAAGAAAAACAAGGTTTTTATTCATGAGTTATTATTTTAAAAGCGCTTTGGTTTCTTTAATTACTTTTATATATTCTTCTGTTAATTGCGGGCCATCATAGAAAGCCACGCCTTTTGCTCCATTCTCTTTGGCTAGTAAAATGGCTTGTTTTAATTCTGCTCCAGATTTAAAATCGGGTAAATAAATACCTGTATTAATCGCTATTTTACCTTGCACATCTGTAATACCTTGCTTAGTCGCGTAACCTATCCAATCTACCTCCTCATTATAAAATCCATGATAAATCATAGGGTAAACTTCATCAATAGTCCATTTATCCCAACGCTGACGAACCATATGATCTGCCATTTCTGGATACGGAAATACAGCAGCAGTTAACTTTTTATTATTAGTCTTTGCAATTTTATAAGCATCATCAACAATATTTTTTATACTATTTAACCTAAAATTTTTCCATTCCATGTCAATTGAAGTATTAGGAGAATCCATTGGACTTTTATGATGAATTTTTTCGAATTTAGAAATACAAACATCACAATAGCAAAAATCAAATTCTGGTAGTTCGGTATCTTGTACTAAATCGTATTTAGGTAATAAGCCAATAGGTAAAAAGACATCAGAAAAACGAATATAATCTAAATGTACACTCTCAATCCCTTCAACTTTTGCCAAACCTTCTACTAGCCCCAAAATATGATTTCGTGATTCTTCTCTATTAGGGCAAAGCCATTGATAATAATCAACATAAGGTCTAGTGTCAAAACATGATTTACCTTCTTTACTCACGGCATACCATTCAGGATGTTTTAAGGCAATACTATCTCCTGGGCGATTCATAGCCATAATCCAAGCATGTACTTTCAACCCTTCTTTTACTGCAATAGGTGTCAATCTCGTAAGTAACCCTGCATCGGTTAACGTATTAATTAATACTTCGTCAATACCTGCATCTTTGTAGCCTTTAAATTCCTTACTGTAATCTTCGTCAGTTCTTTCTGAATTTGCTGTTATCCATGTACTAAACTCGAACGATGACTTTTCTACTGAAGTAAGATCCTTTTTTTCTTCTTTATTTGCGCAAGAAGATAGAATCAGCGTTAATACTAGGAGTGTTGTTTTAAGTGCCTTCATTTTTTAAATTTTTAATTTACGGTCATCTTACCATCTTCGGTAAGAATTAGCTCTTTTTTCGTAAAAGGGCTTATTGCTGTAAGGTTAAAGCCTGTTTTATGGTTTTCTAATACCAGTGTTATAATTTCGTCATTAATTATGATTTCAGCTTCTTGTAATTCAATTAAAGAAGTAATCCATGTCTTATACTTGTTATGATGTGCTTTTTGTTTTCTAAACAATTCATACATCGCCCATTTTATTTTTTCATCATCAGGAATGGTAAATGCATCTGTTTTAGCTTCTTTAGATGAAAAATAAACATAACCCCATTTTTCGGGTTCGTGCATATTGATCACACCTTGAGAAGACCATACCCAATTGTATTCGGGTAAATATTTTTCGTTTTCGTCCTTTTTTCTTGAATATTTTCCGTTTGTAATATCATAGTTCCAATTTACTCTAGAAAAATTTACTCGCCAAAATTTATCCCTAGGCACAATGTCTTGATAATATGATGTTTTATAAACTGACCAAGGAATAGCGATCTCCAATGTCCATCCTTTATCTACATCTGAATCATTATTTAAAGTTCCATCAACATATACTGCAGATTTTAATCCAGTAATATGCCAATCGTTTAATACAGGTGAATTAAATTCTCTATATGGCTTGGTAATGAATAAATCCCAAACGGTATTTAAAGCATTAATCTCTAATTCGTAATAATTATGTGTATCTCCATCAGGGTCTATAAAAACTTCAAAATTGTTATTATGATAAATGATGGCATCGTGTTGCTTAATATCAGCCCAAACATGTGGATCTTCAATTTTTGCTAATATGTAAAAGTGGTTTTCATCCCACAACATTTTTACAATGGTTTGATATTCTGGTATTTTTACTCCTGCAATATCTATAAAATTTGATGACCATTCAGTTGACTCCCAAGCGGCTTCATCTGCTTTACCATCGATAGTAATTAGGTCTTGAGTTTTATATACAGTATACGTTTTAGGTGAAATTATTTTTTTTGATTGAGAACAGGCATTGAATGAAAATCCAATCAGGAAAATTAAACATATAGATTTAAACCAATTCATTTATAGACTATGCTCTTTAGTAAATTGAACGACTTCACTTAAATGCCCAAAAGCCAGCGCTACTACGGTATCTGCAGCACCATAATATATTGCTAATTTATCTTGCTCAACATCATGCAAAGCAGCACAAGGAAATACTACGTTTTGTACGTCTCCAACCATTTCGTACTGTTCAGAAGGACCTAATAAGTATGGTTGTGTACGGTACTTCACTTTATCTGGTTCGTTTTCATCTAAAAGTGCAGATCCCATTGAATAACGAAACCCATTACAGGTATTAATTACTCCGTGATAAATCATTAACCAACCTTCGTTTGTTAAAATTGGGATTGGACCTGCTCCAATTTTTGTGCATTGCCAAGCACTATCTTCAAAAGGCGTAGCTTTCATAACACAACGATGTTCTCCCCAATATTTCATATCTGGACTATAGCTGATATAAATATCACCAAAAGGTGTATGACCATTGTCACTTGGACGACTTAGCATAGCGTATTTTCCATTTATCTTTTTTGGAAATAATACACCATTTCTATTAAATGGTAAAAATGCATTTTCGCATTGAAAAAACTCTTTAAAATCAAATGTATACCCAATTCCTATTGTCGGTCCATGATAACCATTACACCAAGTAATCCAATATCTATCTTCTATAAACACAACGCGTGGATCATACTTATAATCTGAATGTATCATGTCGGTATTACCTGCCTGCATTTTAATTGGCTCGTGGTTTATTTTCCAATTAATGCCATCTTCACTAAAACCAGCAAAGATATTCATCTGCACAGCTTTATTATCACATCTAAAAACGCCTGCAAAGCCATTTTTAAAAGGTACTACAGCACTATTAAAAATACTATTTGAGGAAGGAATATCATATCGATTTATAATGGGGTTTTCTGAATATCTCCAAACAACATCATTACAATTCTTAGGTTTTTCTTGCCAAGGTATACTCACTGTTTTTTTATTTTAAAATTATGAATTTAATCTTTAATCGTTTTGACTTTATCTAGCCAAGTATATTTAAGGATTATTGAGGTGATTGCAAAAACTACTAATGCAATTAATGCTTTTGGATAATCTCGTATCACAAAATAAATTGGCATTACTATCATGCTCGATTGCCAAATGATGCCAATTGTACAATTTAGCATGTCTTTCCAAAAGTCAGTGTTTTTCTTAATGGTACTATCTTCTTCTAATAATTCTTTATATACAGGACTCCACCAGCCCCAAGGTCTAACCGTTTTATAAAATGACTTTAGCGTACTCATTTCCGTAGGTTTTGTTAGGTAAGTACCTAAGAAAGAACCTAATAATGATACTATAAAAATGATTGGAAACAAGTAAATGGCTTGTACATGAGATAAATCAAAAAGTAATGAATCTTCTGTAAAATTCCCTTTGTTTTTGTCCAATACAAATTGGAGAGATGCTACTATTAAACCCGATAACATTCCCCAAAAATATCCCCAACCATTAAAACGCCACCAAATCCACTTTAAAAAATTAGCCGCTACATACCCTCCAAAAAGGGCAGAGGTAATCCATAGGGTTAGTGAATTAATAGAGTCTGCAAAAAAGCCCATAAAAACTCCCAAAGCAACTATTGCAAAAGAAGCGATATGACTTGCTTTTATATAGTGCTGGTTACTGGCATTTGGTTTAAAATATTTTATATATATATCATTAACGATATAAGCTGGTCCAGCGTTTACAAATGCCGAAAAGGTAGACATAAATGCTGCTAATAATCCTGCTAATAATAAGCCCTTTATTCCAACCGGAACATGAAAATTAATTACCTTTGGTAACAATACTTCTAAATCTCCCCCATTTAGGGAAGGGTTGGCAATCATTTCTGGACTTAAAGCAACTAAAGCTATAACTACAACTCCTCCTATTAATAAATATCTTGGAATAAATAAAATCAAATTAGTGAAGCCACTCATATATGCAGCTTCTTTTACAGTTTTTGTAGATAATATACGTTGCATATCAAAACTCGGTGTAGGTCCTGCTATACTTGCAAAAAAGCCTTTGAATAGAGTCATACCTATAAGCGCACCAAACATTTTAAATCCCTCAGAATCTATTAAATCATTAAAGGCTTGGTATTTCTCGCTCCAATGGGTTTCCAACTCCCATCCAAAAAATACATTTCTCCATTCTGCTGTAATGACATTATTAATTTCAACATCGCTTATTGCAAAAAAAGTATAGCCTACAACCAATAGTCCGGCAATAACCATTATGCCATATTGTAAGACCTCTGTTGCTACAACCGAGAACAGACCTCCTTTAACAGTATAAAGCGTAGTTAGAAATATTATGATTAATGCATAGGACTGTTCAGAATTAAATAGGATTAATTCACCTATCTGTAATGTAAGATCCCAAGGCAATATAATGGTCATGAATTTACCAACACCTTCAAAAAAATAGGCAATAAACCCAATAGCAGCAATAATTGCAAAAATGGCGACAATCATATGCGACGCTCTACCTGCTTTTCTATCCCCAAATCGGGTTAAAATCCATTCCGATCCGGTCATTATATTTGACCTTCTAATCCAAACGGCTAAAAACATCATGACAAAAATCTGATTCCAAATGGGCCAAAGCCACATAAACATAAAACTTTTTAATCCATATAAAAATAGAATACCAACCATCCAAGCTGTTCCAGAAACATCGAACATTCCTGAGCCATTACTTAACCCTAGATAATACCATTTAATGCTTTTTCCGCCAAGAAAATAAGAGTCCAATCCTTTGGATGCTTTTTTAGATACCCAAATACCTACTCCAACGGTTAAAATAATATACAGTGCTATTATTGATATATCTATTATATCCATTATTCTTGTGCTTTATTAGTAATGGTTCCCCAATTTTTATTGGGTTCTGGCCCCATAACAAAATGCAATGTTCCACCATCTAATATTTGTTGATGTGAAATAAAAGTTTGATTAAAAACTTTGCCGTTCAGTGTTGCTGATTGTATATAGATATTTTTATCAGAAACATGTTTTGCTTCGATTATGAACTTTTTTTCTTCAGAAATTGTAATCGTAGTTTTTTCAAATATGGGACTCCCTATTTCGTAATCGCCAGAGGCTGGATTCATAGCATATAAACCGATAGAACTCAAGACATACCATGCGGACATTTGCCCACAATCTTCATTACCACTCAATCCATTTGGCGTCGTGTTATATTGGGTTTTTAATATCTCTCGCACCCAATATTGCGTTCTCCATGGTTTATTAGCGTGATTAAATAAATAAGCAATATGATGACTTGGTTCGTTACCATGCGCATATTGCCCAATTAACCCAGAAATATCATTCGAAATATTATCACCAGTAATTTCTGAACTCTCTGTAAAAAGTTGTTCTAATCTTTCGGCAAATATTTCATTACCTCCATGTAGTGTTATAAGATTTTCAACACTGTGTGGCACAAACCAAGAGTGCTGCCATGCATTACCTTCTGTGTATTCAGCATTAATTCTATGCGCAGAATGTTTCGGGTCAAAAGGTTCTTTCCAAGATTCACCATCTTCAGATTTACCTCGCATAAAACCAGTATGTTTATCAAACAGATTCTGATATGCTTTAGAACGCTTCATGAAATACTCATAATCTTCATTCTTATCTAAAGCTTTCGATACTTGTGCAATACACCAATCATCATAAGCATATTCTAAAGTTATAGTTACGGATTCGTCTAAGAAACTATGCGGAATATATCCGTATTTTTTATAATGAATAAGACCACGTTCGTCTTGCATCATAGTAGTCTTCATAGCTTGATAGGCTTTATCGATATCAAAACCATTAATTCCTTTTAAATAAGCTTCAGCTATTACTGGTATAGAATGATAACCAGTCATCGTATTAGTTTCATTGCCATACAAGGTCCACACTGGTAGTATTTTTTTATGCTCGTAATATGCCAACATAGAGTTGACAATTTCAGCAACTCGATTAGGCTCTAAAATGGTAAGTAAAGGTTGTTGTGCTCTAAAAGTATCCCATAATGATAGGGTAGAGTAGGTTGTAAAATCTTTCGCTTTCACAATGCTATCATTTTCCATTCTAAACTCACCGTTAACGTCGCTAAAAGTAACAGGTGCGAGCTGTGCATGGTATAATGCTGTATAAAAAATTGTTTTTAAGGAATCCGTAGATGATTCAACGTCTATTTTTGAAAGTGTCTTATTCCAGGTTTTAGAAGCCTTATCTTTTGCCGTATCAAAATTCTCTTTATTTTCTGATATATTTTCAAGTGCATTTTTAATACTAACTGAAGAAAGGCCGACTTTAATTTGTACTTTTTCTTCACTTAAATTATTGAAATAGAGCTGAGCTGAAGTTTTAGTTCCAGTAACACTTTTTTCATCGACATATTCCTCATTTGATGTCAAATCAAATTCTTTAATAGACTTTGAAAATTTAGCGACAAAAAACACTTTTTGGTTTTTAGCCCAACCAGTACTATGTCTATATCCAGACACTGTGAACTTATCTACAATTGTTATTTGCGTGAGTTCAGGCTTATCCCAATTAAATGCATAGCCTAGATCAATAATCACAGACTGCATATCATTTTCAGCAAATGTATATTGGTGAAATGCCGTTCTTAAATCTGAGGTTAACTCCGCTTTAATATTATGATCTTCTAAAAAGACGCTATAATAACCTGCTTCAGCTGTTTCTTGCTTATGCGAATAGTTTGATTTATAAGGAATATCTTCTCTTGTTTTTATAGCTTTCGCTAAATTCACTGTTTTGTTTATTGGCATAAAACGAATATCACCCAAATCACCAATTCCTGTACCACTTAAATGTAAATGACTAAAGCCAATAGTTACTGAATCGGAATAATGATATCCGGAGCACCAATCCCATTCAGAAACGCCATTATCAGGACTTACTTGAAGCATTCCAAAAGGAACAGTAGCGCCTGGATAGGTGTGTCCATGACCTCCAGTACCAATAAAAGGGTTTACATATTTGGCATAAGACTTTTCGCTTTTATCAACATGATTGTTGCAAGAAGCTATTGTGAAAAAAAATATTATGATATATAATATATCTATATTAGCTTTTTTAAAGTATGTCATTAATTATAATTTTGCATAGTAAATATGTAAAAAAGCTACTAAGTAGCGAATAAAATTAGACGGACAACAACAGAGTTACGCTGAACGTTAGAAAATTTAGAAAATGCAACCAAGAAAGTTATTTGGAGTTACTCGAGGATATCATGCTATTTTTTGGGCGGTTTACTTTTTACTCAACACACTACGTTGGGGAAATTATTTTGATGACTACATTTATTCACTTAAAACAAATATTATTGGTTTCCCTGTTCACATGGTTCTGGCCTATTTAAACATCTTTGTTTTAATGCCAAGGTTTGTTTTTAAACGTAAATATTTTTTGTATGTCGTTTTTCTAATAGCCACTTTACTCTTAATGGTTTTTATTAAATTCAATCTTACTTACTACTTAGTTAGTGAGAATATTTGGCCAGAAGGTCCTGTAATTATTCATGATTTTACGTTTAGTTATTGTATAGATATGATGATAGGTGAGCTGTATGTAATGACCTTTGTGACTGCCATTAAAATCACAATGGATTGGTTGCATGAACAGAAAAGAGTGGCGGATTTAGAAAAAATCCAGTTAGAAACAGAACTTTTATTCTTGCGCAGTCAGGTATCTCCTCACTTTTTCTTTAATACGCTTAATAATATTTATTCTCTTTCTTTAGAGGGTTCTAAAAAAACGCCGAAAGTAATTTTAAAACTTTCTGAACTAATGCGCTACTTATTATATGAAACTAAAGAAAAAAGACAAGATTTAAAAAATGACATTCTTTGTATTCAAAATTATTTAGAACTAGAAAGAATAAGATATGCAGACACCTTAGAGATAAATATGAATATTAGTGGAGATATAGAGGGTAAGAAGATTGCGCCAATGTTACTATTATCGTTTGTGGAAAACGCATTTAAGCATGGTGCTAACAAAAGTATTGAGAAAACTAAAATTGATATCGATTTCATAGTTGAAAACGATTTTCTTAATTTTAGAATTGTAAATACAATCCCTCCTGAATTAAATAATAAACCATTCATTCAAGAAAAACAGGGAGGTATTGGTTTGACCAATGTTAGGAAGAGATTAGAGTTAGGGTATAAAAGTGAGGATTATGATATTTTTATAGACGATTCTAATAATCAGTTTATTGTTCAATTAAAAATTAAAGTTTAGATGAGTATTAAATGTTTGATTATTGATGATGAGCCTCTAGCAATTAATGTAATTAAAAACTATTTAAAAGACATTAACGAGATTGAGATTGTTGATACTTTTAATAATGCGATAGAAGCTATAAGCTTTCTAAAAGACAATCATATTGATCTTATTTTTCTTGACATAAACATGCCAGTTTTTGATGGCTTGAGTTTTATAAAAAGTTTAGAAAAAAAACCGCTTATTGTAATAACAACGGCATATAAAGAATATGCTGTTGAGACCTATGAATTAGACGTAACAGACTATTTAGTAAAACCTATTTCATTACCTCGGTTTATGAAAAGCGTTAATAAGGTATTTAATTCGTTAGAAAAGAGCGAGGGCCTAAACCAAATTCATAAAAATGAACGTTCTTTTATTTTTTTAAGAATTAATAAAAAGAAATTACAAAAAGTATATCTAGATGAAATATTAGTTGTTGAATCATTAAAGGATTATTTAAAAATATATACTACGACAGAGGGGTTTATTATCCATCAAACATTAAGTAGTTTTACAGATCAGTTGCCTAAAGATAAATTCATTAGAATACATAGGTCATTTACTATATCTATAGACAAAATAGAGTCCATAGAAGGAAATAGTGTAGAAATTGATGGAGTAAGGTATATTATTGGACGAACTTATATTGATAAGGTAAAAAAGATAATTACTAGCTCATCTAAAATTAATTAGATTTTAAAATTAAAATGATTCATTGTTTTTATCTGTAGTCTAACTAAAAACGCTCACTTATTTACTGTTAAACCTGTATGTTTTTTGCAGCAAGTATTAGCAGCCCCCGATGTAAAATTGGGAGTAAACACAAATCCCTTATTTAATAATTACTTCACTTTATTGCACAAAAAAAGCCTCGTTTGTTAGAACAAGGCTTTTAGTACTGATGGCGGGACTTGAACCCGCACGCCCCAAAGAGCACAGGATTTTAAGTCCGGCGTGTCTACCAATTCCACCACATCAGCATCATTCGATTACAGACTGTAATCGGGTTAATTATTTTGCAAAGTTAAAACAAAAAGCAATCACTTTACACGAAATAGAGCGAAAAACGGGATTCGAACCCGCGACCTCCACCTTGGCAAGGTGGCGCTCTACCAGCTGAGCTATTTTCGCAGAATGTAATGAACGTAACTTCTAAAAAGAAGCAAGCTCCCTTTTTTGGAAGCAGGTGCAAATTTAAACCTTTTTAACAAACTTGAAAGTAAAATAGAAGTAATTTTTAATCAGAAAACCAAGGGCCAAGAGGATGCTAACAATAGCTCCTATTTTTTTAATTTTTCAGACGCATTGCGCTGTAGCATTCGCTTTATCTCGTTTAGCTTCATGAGTGCTTCAACAGGTGTAAGGGTGTCAATATCAGTGTCTAAAATTTCGTCACGCAGCTCGATAAGCAAAGGATCGTCTAACTTAAAAAAACTCAATTGCATTTCATCTTTGGCTATCGACTTCATATCGTCTGTTAGCTCCTCAGAAGAATGGGATTTTTCAAGGCGTTTTAAAATTTTATTTGCGCGGTTTAACACGGCTTGAGGCATTCCTGCCATTTTTGCTACATGAATTCCGAAGCTGTGATGTGAACCTCCCGGAACAAGCTTCCGAAGAAAAAGCACATCATTTTTTAATTCTTTTACGGAGACATTGTAGTTCTTTATGCGCTCAAAAGTCTCGGTCATTTCATTGATTTCGTGATAATGAGTCGCGAATAAGGTCTTCGCTCTTGAAGGATGCTCATGCAAATATTCACTTATGGCCCAAGCGATAGAAATTCCATCATAGGTGCTGGTACCACGTCCTATCTCATCAAGCAATACAAGACTTCGTTCAGAAATATTATTTAAAATACTGGCTGTTTCGTTCATCTCAACCATAAACGTAGATTCTCCCATCGAGATATTATCGCTCGCACCAACACGAGTAAAAATTTTATCCACGCATCCCATTCGAACCTTCTTAGCTGGAACAAAACTTCCCATCTGAGCCATCAAAACAATAAGGGCCGTTTGCCTTAAAATCGCCGACTTACCGCTCATATTTGGGCCAGTAATCATTATTAATTGCTGATTCTCTCGATCTAAGAACACATCATTGGCAATATACGGACTGTCTGGTGGTAGTTGCTTTTCAATAACTGGATGACGCCCTTCTTTAATATCCAAATCGAAAGTCTCATCGAACTCGGGGCGAACATAATTGGCTTCATTGGCCTGTTGCGCAAAAGAACAGAGGCAATCTATTTCGGCAATGAGCGCAGCATTTTGTTGAACAGGTCCAATAAACTGAATAATCCATTCAATTAATTTGGCATATATTTCCTGCTCGAGAACGCTTATTTTTTCTTCGGCTCCAAGAATTTTCGACTCATATTCTTTTAACTCCTCAGTGATATATCGCTCGGCATTTACCAAGGTTTGTTTTCGCACCCATTCTTCTGGAACTTTGTCTTTATGGGTGTTTCGAACCTCTATATAATATCCGAATACATTATTTGATGCGATCTTTAAAGAGCTTATTCCGGTTCGCTCGGCCTCTCGTTTTACAATTTTATCTAAGTAGTCTTTTCCGCCACTAGAAATGCTTCTCAATGCATCGAGGCCTTCATCAAATCCTTCAGCAACCGCACCCCCTTTCAATATATTTACAGGCGCTTCTTCGTTTAGAGTTTCCTTAATTTTAGTTCGCAACAACTCACATTCCTGAAGCTGTTCTCCAATAATTTTGACAGACTTATTTTCAGCAAGCTGTGCCTGCGCTTTTACAGGAATGATCGCTTCAAGAGAATTCTTGAGTTGCACGACCTCCCTCGGATTAATTTTCCCTGTAGCTACTTTAGAAATGAGCCGTTCCAGATCACCAATTCGTTTTATATGTTGCTGAATTTTATCCTGAACAGCTTTGTTTCCAATAAGGTAGGTCACCACTTCATGCCGTCTAGTAATCTTTTCAATATTCTTTAGCGGAAGCGCCATCCATCGCTTTAAAAGGCGGCCTCCCATGGGAGATATTGTTTTATCAATAACATCTAATAAAGTCACCGCATTTTCTTGACTGGAATGGTATAACTCTAAGTTTCGGATAGTAAATCGATCCATCCAAACATATTCGTCTTCGGCGATGCGTGTTAGGTTTGTAATATGCTGTAATTTATTATGCCGGGTCTCTCCTAAATAATGCAATACAGCACCTGAAGCAATAATACCTTCCTCCAAATGTGCTATTCCGAACCCTTTTAAATTTTTGACATCGAAGTGTTTTTGCACGGTCTCATTGGCATAATCTTTCTGAAACACCCAATCTTCAAGATGAAAAACGTGAAAATTATCACCAAATGTTTCAGAAAAGAGCTTTCGTTTTTGTTTGCTGAAAAGCACCTCCGAAGGCTTAAAGTTTTGCAGTAATTTATCAATATATTCGGCCGAACCTTGTGCGGTGAGATACTCTCCCGTCGAAACATCTAAAAACGAAACGCCAACCGAGCCTTTACTTCCGAAGTGAATAGCTGCTAGAAAGTTATTTGATTTTGATTTTAAAATGTCATCGTTTAAAGCAACTCCTGGGGTTATCAATTCTGTCACCCCCCTTTTAACGATTTTCTTGGTCTGCTTTGGATCTTCCAACTGATCACAAATTGCTACCCTGCAGCCAGCCATCACTAGTTTTGGTAAATAGGTGTTCAATGAATGGTGCGGAAATCCAGCCAACTCGACGTGATCTCCACCGTTATTTCTAGCAGTAAGTGTAATATTTAAAATACCGGCAGCACGAATGGCATCTTGGCCAAATGTTTCATAAAAATCACCTACGCGAAACAGCAATAAGGCATCAGGGTATTTTGCCTTGATTGTATTGTATTGTTTCATTAAAGGGGTCTCCTTTGTGGCCATAATTGTCGTATCAAAATCGGAAAAGCTAAGGTAGTTATTATTCCAGTTTCAATATAATGGAGAACCCCATAGTTTTTGAAAGTTTTTCACAAATTAAAGCCGCAAGCTTGATTTATATCAATGGGAATAACCAAGCAGTACTCTTTTAGTTTATGGGCACAGGAAAGGAGGCTATACGAAGTCCACTTCTCTCTTTTACTCATTTTCAAAACCTCTACAGACCATATTTATGTCAGAAAAGTTTACTTTTATCCCAATGAAACACCGCAAACTAAAAAACAGCGAACTAACTCGTAAAACAACGGCTCAATTTATCGCTTCAGAGAAAACACCACTCATTGTAATTCTTGATAATATTAGAAGCCTAAACAATATTGGTTCAGTTTTTAGAACGGCAGATGCATTTCTGGTTAAAAAGATATATCTCTGTGGAATCACGGCAATCCCACCGCATAAAGACATTCATAAAACAGCACTCGGAGCCACTGATAATGTGGCCTGGGAATATGCAGAAAACACCATTGACATCATCAAAAAACTAAAGGAAGATGGTGTCTTTATTGCCTCTATCGAACAGGCAGAACATTCAGTTGCGCTTGACGACTTTAGCCTTCAGAAAGAAACAACCTATGCTGTAATTTTTGGCAATGAGGTGAAGGGTGTTTCTCAAGAAGTAGTTTCAGAGAGTGACCTCGTAATTGAAATTCCGCAACATGGGACGAAGCATTCCCTAAACATCTCTGTAAGTGCCGGAATTGTGCTTTGGGATATGTACTGTAAACTATCTTAGATTTTTCAATTTAACTTAATATCTCATTGAGAATATATAAGTAGTCTTTTCTATTCTTTACAAAGTCTCGATCGGAAATATCAATTATTTTAATCTTGTCTGCGTATTGAGATTTAATAAACTCTAAATAACCATCATTAATTTTTTGAAGATAAGACGCTTCAATAGTTTGTTCGTATTTCCTTCCCCGTTTTTTAATATTTTCTAGTAATCGTTCCGTATTTTGATATAAATAAACATACATATCTGGCTTTGGTAATTCCTTATGCATTAACTGAAACAACTTTTTGTACAAGTTAAATTCTTCATCTTGAAGCGTGATTTTAGCAAAAATCATGGATTTATAAACATCATAGTCTGCTATAACACAATCTTTAAACAAATCGAATTGAGTGATGTCGTCGAGTAATTGTTGGTAGCGATCTGCTAAAAAAGACATCTCCAGGGGAAACGCATAGCGTTGTGGGTTGTCATAAAACTTTGGTAAAAACGGATTGTCCTTAAATCGCTCCAAAATACGCTTCGCATTAAATTCCTGTCCCAGCTGTGTTACAAGACTGGTTTTGCCAGCTCCAATATTTCCCTCTATCGCGATATAATTAAACCTTGACAAGTCATAATCCTTACTCGGATTGCGAAGCCATTTTGACTGCTTCTCAATCAGACTGCTGTCTGAAGTTTCCGCCAATAATTTGGCAACATCTTTAAAGAGCACAGGATGCATAACACCAGAATTTAACTCAACTAGTGGCTGTAAGACAAATTTCCTGTTTTGAATTTCAGGATGTGGGATTGTTAATTTAACCGTGTTTTTTACCAAATCTCCAATAAACAAGATATCAAGATCAATGGTTCTAGAAACATACCCGCCTGTTTCACTTCGCACTCTGCCTAAATCATTTTCAATTTGAAGCAACGTTTCCAAAACTTTTCCAGGCGACATAGCACTGCGAACCAAGAGCACACAATTGAGAAAATCATCGCCATCGAAACCAATAGCAGGGGTTTTATACACAGAAGATATTTTCACAATACTCCCAATTTGATCAAATATCGAATTGGCAGCCAGTTGCAAAAATTGAAATTTATTGCCTTGGTTACTTCCTAAAGAAAGAGATATGTCTTGTAATGGCTTAATAAAATTGATTTAAAAAAAGTTACTGTCTTATGACCCCCCTATCATGTGGCAAAAAATCGAAGTCTCCGAATTTAGGACGAAATTAAGGAAAAGAAAAATACTTCCAATTATCTTTACGGTTCAAAAAAAGCAAGTGACAGTACTTTCAATACAAGACAAACTCGTAGCGCAGCGAACCTACCTTATCTTAGGTGCACTTTTTATTGCTTCTTTGGTCGTTTCCAACTTAATTTTTCAAAAATTCTTCTATTGGGACTTTTTTGGAATATATACCTTCGAAATTTCAGTAGGTATTCTTCCCTACCCCATCACATTTCTAATAACCGACATTATTAGTGAAGTATACGGTAAGAAAAAAGCCAATGAAGTTGTTACTGCTGGTATATTCGCCTCATTTTTCTCATTACTCATTGTTGTTGTTTCAGATGCCGTTCCAGCAACCAACTGGAGCCCAGTTGGAGACACGCTGTTCTCAAAAGTGTTTGGTGCAACTGCTATTGCAGTGCTAGCATCCATGATGGCTTATTTAGTTGCCCAATATATTGATATCCAAATATTTCATTTCTGGAAACGACTTACAAGGGGCAAACATCTATGGCTTCGAAACAACTTTTCTACCTTCTTTTCTCAATTTGTTGACACCTTCACTGTTTTACTATTGCTTTGTAGTTTCGGCAAAATTAGCTGGTCCTTATTTGGGGGATTACTTCTTAGCGGTTTTCTTTTTAAAGTAATCGTAGCAGCTTTGGACACACCCCTTTTGTATGCTGCGGTTTTTGCTTTTAGAAAAAGATTTGGGTTAAAAATGGGAGAAGAAATTAATTATTCGGCATCCAATGGGCAGGAATGAGTTCCTCAATAATGCTCCCTTTTTAACAAAGAAGCTAAAATCTCTATTTAACTAATTGAAATAGCGACAACATAGCCTTCATTGCTCCTAACATTAAACACCGTATTGTCTTCAAATATAAGGTATTGCCCTTTGATGCCTTTCAGAACACCTTCATAAGAAGGAGTTTTGGAAAGGTTCAAACTTATTGGTTTTTCTGGATATCGCAGCACAGGAAACTCTAAGCTCGTTTCCGTTTTATTTTCTAAAAAATAAGCCATGGCTTCATCTGGAATGTGCTTTCTGAGCTTATCTCTCCATTCGATGAGATTTTCATCTTTAATTTCATTTTTTAGCATCGTACGCCAATTGGTTTTATCACCAATGTATTCCTTTAAAGCCACCTCGGTGATTCCTGCCAAATATCTATTTGGAACCTCTACGATTTCAATGGCCTCATGAGCACCTTGGTCAATCCAACGCGTTGGAACTTGTGTTTTCTTGGTCACACCAACCTTTACATTGCTGCTGTTTGCCAAATAAACAATGTGCGGTTGCAGTTGGACTCGTTTCTCATATTCTAAATCCCGATCCTCTTTATCCAAATGTGCTTTGCTCAATTCGGGACGCATAATCCAATCTGCTGCTTGCGGAATCTCATAAAAACAATCATAACAATATCCTTGTCGGTATATTTTTTTATCCGAACTGCAATTAAGACACTGAAACTTAACGAATGAAATGGCTACTTTTTTATCTATCAATTGATTGACATTTAAAAAATCATTTTCGAAAACTAGATAATATTGTATTGGCGAACCGTTTTCGGTCTGCATTTTAGTTAAGACACCTTGGTAATTCATAAGTCAATACTGATTAATTAAACAGGACATATGCTGTTCGCTATTTGTCATCCTCCTCTAGGTTTAAATATTTTTACATGCTCGATTCATAAAAAGAAAATCGCTATTTTTATACCTTAAAGATAGTTCAAAATATGCCATTTCCAATTGTAAATTCTATTGTATCGTGGTTTTTAAAAAAACGGTTTCATCAAATTGAACTATTTGAGAAATACCCAATAGAGGTTCAAGAAGAGCTATTACAGGGCTTAATTGCTAAGGCAAAGCATACTGAAATTGGTAAAAAATATGATTTTGAAAGTATTTTTTCGTACCGAGAATTTGCAAATAGAATCCCCGTAACAACTTATGAAGATAATGAAGCGCAAATTGAGCGCACGCGAAGGGGAGAAACAAATATCTTTTGGCCTACACCAATAAAATGGTTTGCTAAATCTAGCGGAACGACCAACTCAAAAAGTAAATTTATACCTGTAAGTATGGATTCTTTGGAAGACTGTCACTATGCAGCGAGTAAAGATTTACTCTGCATGTACCTCAATAACAATCCTGATTCTCAATTATTCGTTGGTAAAAATCTTAAACTTGGTGGAAGTAAAGAGTTGTACAAGGAAAATGGAACCGTCTTCGGTGATCTTTCTGCCATATTGATTGATAATATGCCGTTTTGGGCAGAATTTAGCAGCACCCCTGGAAGCGAGGTTTCTTTAATGGCAGATTGGGAGGTAAAGATGCAGGCCATCGTAAATGAAACCATTCAAGAAAATGTAACAAGCTTAGCCGGTGTCCCTTCGTGGATGCTCGTGTTATTGAATACTGTAGCCGAAACAACTGGCAAGTCGAACTTGCTCGAGGTATGGCCAAATCTTGAGGTGTACTTTCATGGAGGTGTAAATTTTAATCCATACATAGATCAGTATAAAAAGTTACTGCCAAAATCAAGTTTTCAATATTACGAGAGCTACAATGCCTCAGAAGGTTTTTTTGCTATTCAAGACCGAAATAATGAGCAGGATTTGCTCTTAATGCTTGACTATGGTATCTTTTATGAGTTTATTCCGATGGACGAATATGGAACTTCGGAAGAAAAGGTAATTCCGTTGAGCGACGTTGAAGTTGATATAAATTACGCCATTGTTATAACGACCAATGCGGGGCTTTGGAGATATAAAATAGGTGATACGCTTCGTTTTACCTCCATTAGCCCGCATCGAATAATGGTTACGGGGCGAACCAAACATCATATCAACGTATTTGGAGAAGAATTGATCATTGAAAATGCGGAAGCCGCGTTAAAGAAAGTTTCTCATCAAACACAAAGTGAAATTGTAGATTATACCGTGGCTCCTATATTTATGGAAGGGAAAGAAAAAGGAGCACATGAATGGATGATAGAGTTTAAAAAAAAACCAGCAGATATTACTCTATTTTCAGAACTATTAGACAAAGCTCTTCAAGATGTTAATAGTGACTATGAGGCAAAAAGGTCTAATAACATCACCCTAAAGATGCCTATAATTCATTGCGCCCGAAAAAAGTTATTTTATGATTGGCTTAAAATGAAAGACAAAGTAGGCGGGCAACATAAAATTCCAAGACTTTCAAATTCACGCAAGTTTTTAGAGGAATTACTTCGCCTCAATCAATAGGCAAATGCGTTCATCGAGAATAGGCATGACTCATACCGCAATCAAAGTGTTGTGAAACAAGTACTTTCACCGACCTGCCAAACTTTTAACGATAGCGTGTTTCAACGAGTTTCTATACCCTTTAGCTAAAAATTTTGGTAGTCTTTTTCTTACAGCTTAAATTTGTTATGGCAAAAAAATGCCTGCTTGTATTATGAAAAAGACAGTGTACTTAGTAATTGTTATAATTTTGACTGTATCGGTTTCCTCTTGTGGATCTATCGCTAACATTCAGAAAAAAGATAATGATGTAGCTGGGTATACGCTTAAAAATAAAAAAGAATTGATGCAGCAAAAAGTTCTAAACAAAAAAAACAGGACACTAATTGCATTACCATAATTACAAAAAAAGAAATCATATAAAAAATCCCCGAACTGAATTGTTCGGGGATTTTTTATATCTGATATCTCGCTAACATATTACGACACAGCTTTCAATTTTTTAATAGTTGACTTATTTAGCTTGTCTGCCACATAGGCATCATCGATATGAAGCTCTTTCTGATCGGTTCCTGGCAGGTCAAACATAGCATCTGTTAAGACTGCTTCACATAGTGATCGCAATCCTCTTGCGCCAAGTTTATACTCTACAGCCTTTTCAACAATATAGTCTAGAGCCTCTTCGGTTATTATCATCTCAATATCGTCCATTTCGAACAACTTCTTATATTGCTTGATGATTGCATTTTTTGGTTCAGTTAGAATTGCTCTAAGAGCTGCTTCATCTAATGGGTTCATGTAGGCTAAAACTGGTAAACGTCCAATAATTTCAGGAATTAAGCCAAAATCTTTTAAATCCCTGGGGATAATGTATTGCAGCATATCTCCACGATCCGTTTTACCTTCCCCTTTTGAAGCGCTGAATCCAACTGCTTGCATATTCAACCTTTTAGAAATATGTCGTTCTATGCCATCAAAAGCCCCACCAGCTATAAATAGTATGTTTTCAGTATTTACTTCAATAAACTTTTGGTCCGGATGCTTTCGTCCTCCTTTTGGTGGAACATTTACGACAGTTCCTTCTAGCAACTTCAATAAAGCCTGTTGCACGCCCTCTCCACTCACATCTCTTGTTATGGAAGGGTTATCACTTTTTCTGGCAATCTTATCTATCTCGTCGATAAAAACAATACCGTTTTGAGCTTTTTCCAAATCATAATCTGCGGCCTGTAGTAGTCTTGTTAAGATACTTTCTACATCTTCTCCAACATAGCCTGCTTCTGTTAACACAGTTGCATCAACGATTGCCAATGGCACATTTAACATACGTGCTATCGTTTTTGCCACTAGAGTCTTCCCAGTACCTGTCTGTCCAACAATGATAATATTACTTTTTTGAATTTCAATATCATCATTAGTAGCCGGCTGAAGTAATCTTTTGTAGTGATTATATACAGCAACAGACATTATTTTTTTTGTCTGATTTTGACCAATAACATAATCGTCCAGAAATGCCTTGATTGATTTCGGCTTCTTTAGCATAAGCTCCTTAGACAACTCTCCACTTGAAGAGTGCAGCGCTTCTTCTATGACAATGCCATGTGCCTGTTCAATACAGCGATCACATATATGGGCGTCCAATCCCGCAATAAGCAAATTAGTTTCAGCTTTTTTTCGACCGCAAAACGAACATTCTAAATCTTCTTTCGACATATTTTTTTTTATCAAGATTAAACACGCAATAAAAGCCTGCTATCCCCTTGTTAATATTTCATCTATCATTCCATACTCCAAAGCTTTATCAGATTTCATCCAATAATCGCGATCACTATCCTCATATACCTTATCGTACGATTGACCACTATGCTTTGCAATTATATCATATAACTCCTTCTTCAAGGTAATTATTTCCTTGGCAGTAATTTCTATATCACTTGCCTGGCCTTGAGCTCCACCCATTGGTTGGTGAATCATAACCCGAGAATGCGTCAAACCACTGCGCTTGCCTTTTTCGCCGGCACACAACAAAACAGCTGCCATCGAAGCGGCCATTCCAGTACATATCGTAGCTACATTCGGCTTGATAAATTGCATGGTGTCGTAGATACCGAGCCCTGCATAAACACTTCCTCCGGGTGAATTAATATAAATCTGAATATCCTTGGAAGCATCTGTACTTTCTAAGAACAACAATTGAGCCTGCACGATATTTGCAACCTGATCATTAATTCCTGTCCCTAAGAAAATAATTCTATCCATCATTAGACGAGAAAACACATCAAAAATGGCGATGTTCATTTGCCTTTCTTCAATAATATTAGGAGTTAAATTAGTAGGGTACATACTACTAATAATCTGATCGTAATACATGCTGCTAACTCCTTGATCCTTAATAGCAAAATTTTTAAACTCTTTTTCGTAGTTCATATTTTTTATTCGTTTTTTGATATAATAAAGGCGTTAAATTTATTAAATTCAACGCCTAAATATAACTATTTTATTGTTGAATTATTGGTAGGCGTCCTTGATGAACTTTTCATAGGTAATTTCCTTAGTCTTCAACTTTGCATTTTCCTTAAAATATTGAAGCAATTTGGTTGTATTTAACTGCTCACTAAGACGTTTTACTTCTTCTTGGTTGCCTAAAACACGCGCCACAATACCGTCTATTTCTTCTTCTGAAGGATCTAATTGACCAAACTGCGCCATTTGCCCCTTAATCATTCCCCTACTATGCTCTTTTAGCTCATCGAAAGAAACTTGAAGATTGTTTTCTGCTCTTAGCTTCCCTTCAATTAACTGATAACGCAATCCTTTTTCACTTTTAACATATTCTGCTTTGGCTTCTTCTTCCGTCATTGGCGATTCTCCTGATGTTTGAATCCATCGCTGTAGAAAGGCACCTGGCAAATCAAATTTTGTATTATCAATTAAGGATTCAACAACATCATTCAAAAGTTTTTGATCGCTTTGTTGTTCAAATTGTCTTTCAGCGTCCTCCTTAATTTTTGTCTTTAATTCTTTTTCAGAAGTTACGACACCTTCGCCAAAAAGCTTATCGAAAAGCTCTTGGTTTAAATCTGCCATTTCACGTGTATTCACCTCATCAATTTTCAAAGAAACTTCAATATCCAATCCATGAGCCTCCTCGTGAGCTACTCCAAGGTGTTTTTCATTGTCGTGATCCTCTTTAAACATGCCTTTGGTTTTCAAAGTCACTACATCACCCACTTTAGCACCCACCAAAGCCGAAAGTTGTTTCTTTCCTTTTATGATGTCTGTACCAAATGTTGCTTTCTTGTCTACAATCTCTTTTTCAGTGGCATTAAAAGTTCCTGTAATCTCGTCTTCTTTTTCTACCTCCGTTTTTGAAGTTAATTTCCCGTATTGCTTCCGAATGGTTTTGATCTGATTCTTGAGCATTTTGTCATCTGCAACGATATTGTAATGCACGACAGACTTGCCTTTTACATCGACCTTGAACTTTGGCGAAAGACCTAATTCAAATTCAAAGGAAAAGTCTTCTGTTTCCCAATCAATCGCTGCCTCATTTTTTGGAAGTGGGTTGCCAAGGATGTCAAGTTTTTGTTCAGTTAAAAACGCATTTAAACTTTCTTGTAATAATTTATTTACTTCCTCTACCAAAACAGATTTACCATACTGCTTTTGAACCATGCCCATCGGAACATGCCCTTTTCTAAAACCAGGTATATTCGCTGTTTTTCGATAATTATTAAGTATTGAGCTTACTTTCTCTGAATAGTCTTCCTTCTTGATATCTACTGTAACGACAGCATTTAAACTATCAATGTCTTTTTTTGTTATATTCATTTTTCTGAAAAATTTTCATTGTCAAAATTGGGTTGCAAAAATATGCTTTTTTAAGCTACTCGACAAACATTAATACACCGTAATTCAGGTATTTATTTGTCCTCTTTTAGAATTGGGAGCAACACAGATTGCAGAAAAGACACCGCAAGCTCGAATCGAAAGCCCCCCAAATAATTTGCGCAATAAACCCTACTGCTTGAGACCTTGGCGCAAAAAGGCATCGATATTGGCACTGCAAACGAATACAAGAACATAAGAAGCAGGAGATTCGAGCAATCAATTTTCAGTATAAAAAAATCGTCTTTTAGTTTGCTAAAAGACGATTTTTTTATACTGAATTACTTAGGTTCCTTATCCACCATTGTTTGTAACTTGAACGGTACCATAATCACCGATAGCTACTTTAGGAATGGTTGCATCATATTTACTATTGATTGCATCAATAACAGAATTTGCAATATACGCATACCCTCTAGGCGAACCATGAACACCGTCTAAGGAAAAAGCCCCTCCTGTTACAAACGCAGCAGTTAGAACACCTCCATCGTATGGAACCCCTATAGAGGAAATTACATCAAATGCTGAATTTGAATCCCAAATTGCCAAATCATTAGCAGATGCCAAGGCATTAATTGTGACATTATAAGCAGCAGTAGCCGTAGCAATTTTTGATTGCTCACTGGATGTTAATATATATTCATTACTTACCGGGATCGACACCCCTACAACCAATTGAGGATTACTTGGGTCTGGTGTACTTCCAAGAACTGAAGCAGCTGTGAGCAGCGTTAAATCGCCAGAATTCGCCTGACGTAATTGACCTAATAAACCAGCTGTTGCAGGTGGCAGATTAAAAGGTTGCCCTTGTAGTATTCCACTCATATCTGTTAAATCATTGTCGGTAATTATAGGGTAATTTTGTCCAGCCGAAAAACTAACTATTCGTGAATCAGCTTCTTCTGGTGTAATAATCCCTAGACCAGCGAGCCCAGGTAAAATTTGGGTATTGTATGCTGCAAACTGAGCATTCACCGCGCTAGCAGTCGCAGCATCCAAAGGGATAGCTGGACCAGGTACGGTCGTGAAGTATGGTATAGAACTCACATCTGGGATGTTAATTAAAACGCCCTTGGCGCCACCTGCAACTAAAGCAGCTACTTGAGCGCTATAAACTGCTCCAAATACGTTTGGGTCTGTGATATCATTTGAGCCATAAGTAGACAGGTCTAAATTCCCTGTTTGATCAACTCCCGAACCTCCTGACGTTGCGTAACTTAGCACATCGTTGTTTCCAATCCATAAACTGAAAAATGTTGCATCAAGAGACAATGCATCTTCTAGAACAGTTGAACTAGCACTCGTTGCTATTCTTGCGTAATAAGGGTTCGCTGCGCCAGAAAGAATGCCAGCCGCATTACCATAACCAGGAGCACTCAAGTGAAAACTTTTTGCTCCGACAACTCCCATATTATTATAAGGTCCTGGCGCACTTGTTAGAACATCTGTCGTGGGCGTCCCTTCCAAGCGAACCGGGCCTGGATTTCCATTGGCGTCAACTCCCAATACGAATCTATTTGAAGTAATTTGAACTCCTCCAAGTAGCAAGCCTCCGATATTATCACTCATTAATGGTTGGGTAAATTCACCGCCACCTACCAAAGCAAATTGCCCTGCCATGATATTAGGATACGAGTTATTCTGACCTGTAATGTATAATCCTCCATCAGCATATCCAGATGTTAATGAATTACCTAATGCTACATAGTTAGAAAAGTTGGCAGTACCACTAGAATAAAATCCTTCATCCGTTACAGCATTCTCAAAATCGGCCTCACAGCTTACGAAACCGACAGCTGCTATTGCTATTAATATTTTTATATAATTTTTCATTTGTTTGTTTTTTTACATTTTGTAAGTAATCCCTAAGCCAGGTATAAAGGCATTAGATTTATATTTTCCTGCAAATGGCACCGATTGACCATTTTCGTAATAGGCATCATACGATTCGTTGACCTCTTTAAAGTGCAAGTACAGAAAGGATGCGTCAATTTCAAAACGTTGCCCAACGTTGAACGTAAAACCAGCGGTATATCCACTACTATCATTACGAGGTGTTTCGGGAGAAAATAAACCTGATTGAACAGGAGACTCATCGAAATAATAACCTGTTCTTAAAGTAAACATTTCTGTTGCATCGTATTGCAATCCAAAACGATATGTGGCAGATGTATTATAATTACGAGAGTTCACCGAGTCTGGTACATTTGGATCTGCAAAATCAATATCCAATGACTCATAAACATCCCAGTAAGTGTTGTTAAAATCAAAAGCAAATAACCATTTATCGCAGAATTCATAAGACAATCCCACTGTCCATTCTGCAGGCAAAGGCAAGTCTGCATTAAAAGTCGTTGCACTCGGGAATGGTGTTAAAGGCGAATTAGGAACATTCTCAAATGTCGCGTCACCATCTCTAGCTTCCATGATTATTTCGGAACGATAAGTAGTTCCAACTCTTAACTGTTCTGTTATGTTAAACATAGCACTAAGAGTCCAACCAGTAGCGCTCACACTTGGAGCATCTAAAGTTACTTCAGAACGATTGCCTTCTAAGTCGGTAAGCGTTCTATTCAAATTTCTATTAAACCCTACAGAACCATTTACAAAAATAAAACCTCCTCCAAAACTAAAGTTTTCATTTACTTTAACAGATACGGTAGGTTGTATGTAAATTGCTTGTAAATCAATATTATTAACAAGATGAGATCCTGCCCAATCGTCTTCATAAGATACACCACTTCCAAATGGAGTATAAACACCAACCCCTAATGCCAGCCAATCAGTGGCTTTATAAGAAGCATATAAATAGAGTGGCGTTCCAGTCGCACTGTTGGTCATTGCAGATGCACCCGTAGACTCATTTTGATAAGAGACATTAGAAAACACGCCGCTTACTCCGACAGAAATATTTAATTTGTTTTCTAGGTATACCAATCCTGCGGGATTAAAAAACACGAGCTCACTACTGTTAACAACAGCAACACCTGCGTGCCCCATGGCCAAGGACTTTTGTCCCTGCAAGGCTACACGATAACCTCCTGCGTAGCTCACTGCTGTAATTAGGGAAATCACAGCTAGAAGTTTAATTTTCTTCATAATACATTAAATTAGATTATTAGGTTGTTAAATTATGTAATTCTGCAAAAATACGCATTATTGTTGATAAATAAACAGATTATTACTCATTCACACTAAAAATGGGTGATTCGATAGGTATAATGCATACTAAAACCGACTTAGGCAAGGAAGGTGGAACGCCAATTAAGATTTGATGGAAAAAAGTAAAGAGATTTGTTATTTACAAGAACGCTAAGACATATTTTAAAAAATCGTTGGGGTTTTCGGCATGAAGCCAATGCCCTGCATTTGAAACATTTTGAATGGTAGCCATTGGGAAATGTGTTTTTATCAAAACCTCGTCAGCATCCTGTATGTAGTCTGAATTTGACCCTCTTAAAAAAAGTGTGGGTTTGTTAAAACAAGTTGCTTCCGGCAAGGCCTCACCAACCTCGGCTACTTTGTCGATTAACACCTTCAGGTTTACCCGCAATCCAAGTTCGCCTTTTTGAACCCAGTAAACATTTTTCAAAAGAAAAAGCCGGGTTCCAACTTCTTTAATATGTGTTGAAAGAACTTCTTCCGCAGCCTTTCTTGTCTTTATTTCTTTAAAATTCAAAAGAGACAGGGCTTTTAAAATATCCTGATGGTGCTGTGGATAGAATTTTGGCCCAATATCAGCTACTACTAATTTCCTAACGAGGCCGGGAAACTGAACCGCAAACAACATGGCTGCTTTCCCTCCCATTGAGTGTCCTAATAAGATGATTTTTTCAAGATTATGATCGTCACAATACCTCTTTAAATCATCAACGAGCAATTGATAGCTAAAACCGTCACTGTGAAAACTACGGCCATGATTTCTTTGATCAACCAAATGAACGCAATATCCATTCGCGGCAATTGTATTCCCTAAAGTCTTCCAATTATCCCCAGAACCTAGAAATCCATGTAGTATAACCAAGGGTATTTTGTCACCAATAATACGAGAATGTAACGCTGGGTTAGGCAAGTTTTTCACGATATTTCTTAATTACACTTTCTAGACCGTCGTATAAGGATTCTGAAATAAGGGCATGCCCAATTGACACTTCCAATAAACCAGGAACATTTTCTTTGAAAAACTTTATATTTTCTAATGACAAATCGTGTCCTGCATTAATTCCGAGTTTCATCGTATTTGCCAAAACGGCACATTGGGTGTATCGTTCAACGGCCTTTTTGTTGCCCAGAGCATATTGATCTGCATATGCTTCTGTATACAATTCAATTCTATCTGTACCTATCAATGCTGCTCCTTCGATCATTTTCAGCGATGGATCGACAAAGATTGAGGTACGTATTCCATTTCGTTTACACTCCGTAATAATTTCTGTCAAATAATTTTTATGCTTTATGGTATCCCAGCCGGCATTTGATGTTATCGCATTGACTGCATCAGGAACCAATGTAACTTGGGTTGGTTTTAAATCGAGAACTAAATCCATAAATGCATCCTGAGGGTTTCCTTCAATATTATATTCGGTAGGCACAATTGGTTTCAAGTCATAGGCATCTTGATACCTAATATGCCGCTCATCTGGTCTTGGATGAATTGTAATTCCTTGCCCTCCAAATTTCTGAATATCAATAGCAGCTTGAACCAAATTTGGCGTGTTTCCGCCTCTAGCATTGCGTATTGTTGCAATTTTGTTAATGTTCACACTTAGATTCGTCATCGTTTTCTTTTAGAAAGCACAAAAATACAAAGCTTCGGCGCAGTTTTAAATCTTTATTTTAAGTAATTTGCATTAAAATTGAGATTTTGAAAACCCAGCAATTAATTATTAACGATATTCAGGCTTTTGATATTTCATCTGAAATCAAAGAAGTCCAAATAGCATTTAATCAACTTAGCTACAGCCATGTCCCAGTAAAAAAGGAGGGGGTATACGTTGGTTGTATTTCTGAAACAGATGCGCATTGTTTTGAAAGCACTCAAGTGCTGCGAAGTTTTCAATATGCTTTAGAACCATTTTTTGTCCGCGACAACGCGAACTGGTTAGATATTTTAGAAGCATTTGCTTTGAACCAATGCAATATCATGCCTGTTTTAAATGTTTCCAACAAATACTTGGGATATTACGAATTGAGCGATATTATGAACTTGTTTAACGACACACCGTTTTTAAATGAAGCGGGTGGAATTATTGTAGTAGAAAAAGGAATAAGGGAGTATTCTTTTAGTGAAATTTGTCAAATCGTCGAATCTAATGACGCCAAAGTTTTAGGGGTCTTTATTTCGAAAATGGGCGCAGAGACCATTCAAATTACTGTCAAAATTGGCCACACAGGTATGAATGCAATTGTACAAACTTTTCGGAGATATGACTATGATGTTATTTCACACCATGAAGAAGACATTTTTATAGATGGATTAAAACAACGTTCCGATTATTTGGATAAATACTTAAATATATAAGGCATGAAAATAGGTATTTATGGACAATTTTATCATGAAAATTCTGAATCATATATTCAGCTCATACTGGATGCGCTTCAAAATAATAAAGCTGAAATTGTTATTGAAAAAAACTTTCTTAACATCCTTAATGAACATCAGCATGTAACCACAAAATTTTCAGAGGTATCTTCTTTCACTAGCCTTGACTCTTCATACGATCTATTCTTTAGCATCGGAGGAGATGGTACTATTTTAAAATCGATTACCTATGTAAAAGATTTAGGAATACCCATTGTTGGTATTAATACGGGGAGGTTGGGATTCTTAGCAACCATTCAAAAGGAAGAAATAACAAGCAGCATAAGTCAAATCTTAGCCAATAAATTTGTCATCTCTGAAAGAAGTTTGCTCTCTATAGAAACGACTCCACCGAATACAGACTTATTGCACCTAAACTTTGCCCTAAACGAAATAGCAGTAAATCGAAAAAACACAACTTCTATGATAAAAGTAGAGACCATGGTAAATGACAAGTACCTTACCTCGTATTGGTCTGACGGATTGATTGTTGCCACACCAACGGGGTCGACAGGGTATTCGCTGAGTTGTGGTGGTCCCGTTATAGACCCCAGCACAAATAGTATGGTATTAACGCCTATAGCCCCTCATAACCTGAATGCCCGCCCATTGGTTATCCCCGACAATAGCACTGTAACTTTAAAAGTAAGTGGTAGAGAGAAAACATACCTTGTTTCAATGGATTCGCGCATTGCAACCGTAAATGCTGACACCACATTAATTATTAAAAAAGCACCATTCTCGATTAAATTGGTGCAATTGGAAGATGATAGCTTTATTAAAACACTTCGAAATAAACTTCTCTGGGGCGAGGATAAACGAAACTAAACAATAAATCACCTTAATTTTTGTTAATCACCTGAGACAATTTTACTTATCTCATAGATAAGACAAGTTTATTTTTATATTTGCAGACTTTTAGTTTATGAAGTATTTCACAAGCATCGTACTCATTATATGTACCTCCTTCACAGGGCTTTCTCAAACCTATGAAGTAGGCGCTATTTTAGGGGGCGCAAATTTTATTGGAGATGTTGGAGAAACGACGTATTTATCTCCAAATACGATGGCTTTTGGAATACTTGGAAAATGGAATCGAAGCTCAAGGCATGCCTTTCGCTTTTCTGTCATTTCAGCCCAAATAAAAGGAGACGATCTAGACTCACATGAGACAAGAAGAAATGAAAGGGGATATCGCTTTGAAAACAATATAACCGAATTTTCTGCAGGTATAGAGTATGCTTTTTGGGACTTCAGTATGTACGAGGCTCGACGCGTTTCTACACCTTATTTATTCACTGGCGTTAATTATTTTCTGTACGAGACTGCTTTTTTTCCTACTGGCACTCAAACATCGGTTAAATATGATGGAGGCCGGTCTTTTTCTATCCCAATGGTTATAGGCTACAAGGCAATGGTTGCACCCCATTTTGTGATGGGGATAGAGATAGGTGCTCGATATACTTTTATAGACGATCTAGACGGAAGTAATACGGTTTCGAACGACGATTATCAGAATAATGATTTGTATAAATTTGGCAATCTCAATAATAATGATTGGTATATCTTCACAACTGTATTTATTAACTTTACATTTGGAAGAAAACCATGTTACTGTAATTTCTAAAAAGCGATGGCCCAGCAAGATCAATTAGACAAGAAAACACTCCCAAAGCATTTGGCAATAATAATGGACGGAAATGGGCGCTGGGCCAAGCAGCAAGGTCTTTTAAGGGCTCTGGGGCATGAAAATGGAACCAAATCGGTACGCGTAGTAGTAGAAGCCTGTGCCGAATTAAACATCCCTTTTTTAACACTATATGCCTTTTCTACGGAAAACTGGAATCGTCCTAAAAGAGAAGTAGAATTACTGATGAAGCTTTTAGTCTCATCTTTAAAAAAAGAGATTAAGACACTTCAAGACAACGAAATTAAACTAACAGCTATTGGCAACCTAGACACCTTGCCTAAGAAAGTATATAAAGAACTGCTCGAGGTTATTGACAAGACCAAAGACAACACTAATATGACACTGACCCTGGCCTTAAGTTATGGTTCAAGGGAAGAATTGGTAAAAACAGTTAAAGAGATTAGCCTTAAAGTTAAAAATAACCTAATTTCGCGCGATGCTATTGATGAATCGGTTATTAATAATCATCTTTACACGAGAAATTTACCGGATGTAGATTTGTTAATACGCACCAGCGGAGAGCAGCGTATTAGTAATTTTTTACTTTGGCAATTAGCCTATGCCGAATTATATTTTACGGATACACTTTGGCCGGATTTTACAAAGACTCACCTTTTTGAGGCTTTATTAAATTATCAAAATAGAGAAAGAAGATTTGGAAAAACCAGTGAACAACTCAAACGATAACAACCCATTGCACATTTATAAAAAAATATATTCCATATTTCTTTTTACCGTATTTTCTATTTTTAGTCTTAATGCTCAGCAAAAAGAACTTGATAGCGGAAAAAAATATACGATAAATAATATTACCGTAACAGGAGCTCAAAATTTTAATGAGCAAACAGTTATTGCCTTTACTGGTCTTAAAAAAGGCGATAGGATTTATATTCCGGGTGAAAAATTAAGTTCAGTTACCAAAAAATTATGGGAACAAAACCTATTTAGCGATATCGCTTTTTACGTTACGAACATAATGGACGACCAGGCAGATCTTGAACTATATATTGTAGAACTTCCAAAATTAGGAATTATAACTGTTGAAGGTATTGGAAAAGGCAAGATAAAAGAGATTCTAGAAGACAATGATCTAACCACTGGTGTTAAGATCACTAAAAACCTTATTACTACCACGAAAAACTACATTACAAACAAATACAAAGACGACGGTTTTTTGAACACCAAGGTGATTATTAGCACGATGTCAAAATTGGATTCGACCGGCAAGGAAGAGTCTAAAGACATGAAAATTAGTATTGACAAAGGAAATCGCATTAAAGTTACGCCAATTGTCATTAATGGAAACAAAGACCTTAAAGCCAGTAAGTTACTTGGAGCCATGAAAAATGTAAAGCGCAAAAACGTCTTTAGATTTTGGAAGCGCTCAAAATTCTCTGAATCTGGTTTTGAAGAAGACAAGGTATCCCTGATTGAAAAATATAAAGCCAATGGTTTCCGGGATGCTAGAATTATCGGTGACACGCTTGTTGCTAAAAACGACAAAACCGTTTCATTGAGTGTTGATATCGAAGAAGGACAGCGGTACTATTTCGGAGACATTCGATTTATTGGAAATAGCGTCTATACAGATTATCAATTAAGGCAAGCGCTAGGAATTAAAAAAGGAGAAACATACAATGGCGGCTTATTACAAAAGCGCATAGAGGACAACACAGACCCTGAAGCAAATGATTTAACAAACCTATATCAAAATAACGGGTATTTATTTTCAGGCATTAACCCTGTTGAGGTTGCCGTTAGGAAGGACACTATTGATTTTGAAATTAGGATAAAGGAAGGCAAATTAGCCTATTTTGATCACGTTACTGTTGTTGGAAATGACAAAACCAATGACCATGTAATCTATCGTGAATTGCGAACGCGCCCCGGGCAGATATACAGCAAACGAAATGTTGTAAGAACCATTCGAGAATTAGGACAATTAGGATTTTTCGATCCCGAGCAATTATCGCCCAACTTTAAAAATGTTGATGCTAATAACGGGACCTTAGATATGGAGTATGCGGTAATTGAAAAAGGGTCAAGTCAAATTGAATTGCAAGGTGGTTACGGTGGCGGTGGCTTTGTTGGAACACTAGGTTTATCCTTTAACAACTTTTCGCTTCGAAATGTTTTTAACGGAGAAGCTTACAAGCCCCTTCCTATGGGTGATGGTCAAAAACTATCCATTAGAGCTCAAGCCAGCACATACTATCAAACCTATAGTTTATCATTAACAGAACCTTGGCTTGGCGGAAAAAAACCGATTCAATTAAGCGCATCTTTTTCGCATACCCTGCAGTTTCAATATGATTTCAACTCAAGAGATGTAGACAAAGACCAGCGATTCTTGATAACGGGTGGTTCTATTGGTTTGGCGAAACGACTAAAATGGCCAGACGACTATTTTACCTTGTCACAGGCATTTAGTTTTCAGCATTACAATTTGAAGAATTACAACACCCAATTATTTACTTTCGGAGACGGTTATTCAAATAACTTAGCCTATACATTCGGTATTAGCCGTAACAATACGGCCACAAACCCGATATATCCTATTACTGGTTCAGAATTTAGTTTGACGGCAAAGCTTACCATGCCCTATTCAGCTTTTAACGGTGTCGACTATAATAGTTTGATAATAGAAAGAGACGAGCTAGATCGGGTTTTACCAAATGATGTTGGTTTTATTGACGCAAGAGCTAGAATCGCTGTAATTGACCAAGAGCGCTTCAAATGGCTCGAATATTATAAAATTAAATTTAAAGGTACTTGGTATACAAGAATTATTGATAAATTAGTACTCAGAACAAATACGGAGTTTGGATTTTTAGGAGCCTATAACAATGATCGAGGAGTCCCTCCTTTTGAGCGGTTTTTTGTTGGTGGTGATGGTTTAGGAGCCTTTAGTCTTGATGGAAGAGAAGTGATTCAATTGCGAGGATATCCAAATCAATCTTTATCTTCGACCGATGGAGATAACATTTATAATAAATTTTCGTTTGAATTAAGATATCCTATTACTCTGAAGCAGATGGCTTCTATTTATGTTTTAGCTTTTGCAGAAGGAGGAGCCTCTTATGACGGGTTTAGAAATTACAATCCGTTTACTGTTCAAAGATCTGCAGGTGCAGGTTTACGTATCTTTATGCCGGCCTTTGGGTTGCTTGGGATTGATTTTGGATATGGTTTCGACCCTGTTTTAAATGGAATTCAGAAAAATGGATGGGAAACACATTTTATTATTGGACAACAGTTTTAATTTTGGCATGATATTTTCTTAAAACAACCAACTATTATGAAAACTAGAAAGTTACTTTTATTTACGATCGCCATTTTTTTCTTTTCTTTTGCCATGCAAGCTCAAAGAGGCGCCCGCATTGGATACATTGATATGGAATATATCTTAGAAAGTGTTCCAGAATACCTAGAAGCGTCAACACAATTGGCCGGTAAAGTACAGCGTTGGAAACAAGATGTTGATAAAAAGCAAAAAGAAATAGATTTAATGAGTCTCAATCTAAGTAATGAAAGAGTTTTATTAACAAAGGAGCTTATCGACGAAAGAGAAGAAGAAATTAAAATTAAAGAAGATGAAATGCTTCAATACCAGCAGGACAGATTTGGTCCTAATGGTGATTTAATGATTCAAAGGAGGCAGTTAGTTCAGCCAATTCAAGATCAAGTTTTCAATATAGTTCAAGAAATTGCTGAGGCAAAAAAATATGATTTTATATTTGACAAGTCTGCAGACATCGTTATGCTATTCGCTGCGAAAAGAAATGACATCAGTGATTTAGTTCTAAGAAGTATTAACAGAGCGTCTAAAAGAAAAGAAGCCACTTCTAAAAAAGAGAAAAAAGAGATTACACAGCGCGATGGACTTGACTTAGAACAAGACAAAGCCGTAACTGCAAAAGAAGAGGCTATCGAAGCAAAAAAAGACGAAAGGGAAAAGATGATGGAAGCTCGACAAAAAACACGTGATTCCATACGGGCCATAAAAAAAGCTGAATTCGACGCAAGAAGAGAAAAACTACTTGAAGAGAGACAGAAAAGAAAAGACTCAATATTAGAGGCTCGTGCAAACAATACGGCCCCACCGGTAGGTGACGGCGACGGCGACGGTAATTAAAAGCTATTCGTTTACCACTAATTAATTAATATAACATTCAACTATTAAACACTTTTAAAATGAAAAAAATTAAATCGTTATTAATTGCTATCGCATTCGTAATAGGAGCGACAAGTTTTGTAAACGCTCAATCAGAAATGGCCCATGTAGATACTCAGGCTCTTATGGAATCTATGCCAGAAATGAAAGCAGCTCAAAATCAACTTGAAAAACTTCAGAAAACCTACGATACTGAAATAAAAGCTATGGCTAAAGAATTCGAAACCAAAGTACAGCAATATGGTAACGAAGAGGGGTCAAAAACACAAGAAGAAAATGAAAAACGCATTCTTGAGGTTCAAGGTATGGAGAAGAACATATCTGCATACAGACAACAAGCAATGGAAGACCTTCGCAAGAAAGAATTGGATGTATACCAGCCTATTCTAGACAAAGCGCGTGCAGCTATCCAAAAAGTTGCAAGGGATCAAGGAATCAATTATGTTATGGACGCTACCGCGGGTAGTGGGCTTTTGTTAGCAGACGGAAAGGACTTGCTTGTAGACGTTAAAAAAGAACTAGGTATCTAGAAACCTCTTTTTATGAAAAATACGCTAAACTGCCCGTCTAATGATGGGCAGTTCTTGTTATAGACAATTTAGTTTTATTATTTTTACCTAGATGAAAAAAAATGCTGCTATTGGTATATTTGACTCCGGTGTTGGAGGCTCCTCTATTTGGCAAGAAATCAATCATCTATTACCCAACGAAAATACAATCTATCTAGCTGATAGTAAGAACGCGCCTTATGGTTATAAAACACCTAAGGAAATAACTGCTCTGAGCGTTAAAAACACAGAAGTCTTGGTGCGTATGGGTTGTAAACTTATTGTTGTTGCATGCAATACGGCGACAACAAATGCGATATCTGAACTACGCTCTAAATTTAACATTCCAATAATTGGTATCGAGCCAGCCGTAAAGCCTGCAGCATTGAAATCGACCTCAAAAAGTATTGGAATTCTTGCAACTAAGGGTACTTTTAGCAGTATTTTATTTTCCAAAACATCGACAAAATATAGCAAGAATATCTCAATGATGGAAGTTGTTGGAGAGGGGCTCGTTCCGCTTATAGAAGCTGGTAAAATAAAAAGCACGGAAATGACTCAGTTACTTCTCAAGTATACAAAACCAATGATCGAGGCAGATATAGATTATCTTGTCCTTGGCTGCAGTCATTACCCGTATCTCATTCCTGAACTAAAAAAAATACTACCCGCACACATAGGTATTTTACATTCTGGCGAAGCGGTCGCAAAACACACAGAGAGCACCTTAGCTTCTATGAATTTGCTTCAAGATGAAGAAAAACAACCCTCCCTTCAATTCTATACAAACACTGAGGTTTCAACTTTACAGTATTTATTGCGAGACTATTCAGAAAATATAACAGTTCGGATAAAAGACTTTTAACTTTCTACACTTTGAACCAACTTGAATATTTTACATAATTTTCTGCTATTCTATGGATCTCCCCATGGACAAGATTTTCACTAATATCTTTTATTTTTATGGCCGGAACACCAGCATAAACAGTTCCAGATGGAACCCTTGTGTTTTTTGTTACAACAGCACCAGCAGCTATGATAGCATTGCTCTCAATAACACAATCGTCCATAATAATACTTCCCATTCCTATCAAAACATCATCATGTATGGTACATCCATGAACAATGGCATTATGTCCAATAGAAACATTGTTTCCAATGGTTGTAGGTGACTTTAAATAGGTTGCATGAATCACTGCACCATCTTGAACATTTACCTTATTACCCAATTTTATTGAATGAACATCACCTCTAATAACAGCATTGAACCATATGCTACATTGATTGCCTATTTCGACATCACCCACTATGGTGGCATTTTCTGCTATATAACAATCGGCTGGTATTTTTGGCGACTTACCATTTACATCCTTGATAATCATAATTATTATAAAATTAATTAAAAGATGAAGGTGTTTCTTTTATTCGAGACTGATGCACCTTGCTTTTCTTTCTGAAGAGAGACGTACATTCTTCCGTATTCACTAACACAATTCTCACGCAGGGTAAAAAATCATTCATTTAGGTTCGCCGCTTCTTAGACATCGTTGCATACAATAAAACGAATCACCCCATCTTGAAACATTAAACAGATTGGAAACTGTTATGGCTGAAGTTATTAAAAAATAAACCTAAAAGAAAAATTCATGATAAAACTAACTGCTTGTACCCCTTTAAAACTAATTGTATCTCGGTCTTAGGCTACCATTGTCTCGCATATCCTGCTTCCAAAAGCTTGGTTTACCGTTAAAAATATTATACCCAAGTGTAATTTGATGTAGGCCACCACTACTAAACTTAACAGCACCAGACTGAATTGAGTATGTATATGTAAACATAAATTTATTCCAATAAACCCCTAAAACTGGTGTTACGTATTGAAGTTTCTGGCTTTTTATTTCAGTTCCGTCCAAGTATTCAGCTCCATCAAAGCTTCGTCTTACGGATAATCCACCCCATATTCGACCAAAACGCATTTCTCTAAACACCTTTAGATTAAAATCAATCGTTTGCTCCCCCGACAATTCTGTGAATTGAAATAAAACGGAAGGTTCAAAACTAAAAGCGCCGCTCGAATCAATACCATAAGAAACACCCGTAACATAGCGGCGTTGATTATTAGACTCATACTCGTCGGTATAAATGCTTCTATTCTGAAAAATTAAATTTTTAATCGTAAAATGAGCGGCGAAATTTAGAAAATTATACGAAACTCCCGCATCAATATTAACATAAGAACTACTTTGAATAATCCCTGCAATAATAGGGTCAAAGTCATTTAAATCAAATTGAGTTTCATCAAGTTTTTGCTCTATAAAACCAAGTCTAATTCCAAATGATATCTGATTTAAATCTGCTCTACTTCTTGAGAGTAAAAGATGATGCGCATATCCCAAATATCCACCCGTTTGAGAATGGTACCCATTTCTATCTGTAAACAAAATAAGTCCAATTCCCGATTGAGGGCTTAGACTTGTATTATAGCTTAATGTACCCAGGTTCGGAGATTCATCTTGATCAGACCATTGACTTCGGCTCGTAAGACGAATTTGGTTGCTTCCTGATGCGCCAGCCATTGATGGATGTAACAAATGTAGATTGCCAGAAAAATAATCTGAATATACCGGAATACCCTCTTGTGAAAATACAAGTTGGGTACTGAGCAAAAATAAGATTATATATATGTTTTTTATTTTCATAATAGTATCGCTATCGTTTTAAGCTAAAGTGTCCTTTAAATTCTTTTTGCACGCCGTCTTCGTTGTACTCGACCAAGAACCAGTAATCACTGGATGGTAATGGTTTGCCATCATAATTACCTGCCCAACCACCCGTTAGTGGGCTAAGTTGT
>CALKCP010000020.1 GCA_938083445.1 uncultured Ulvibacter sp.
GAAATATCTTGACAAACTGCGACTGGAGCTTCCATATCGGCAACGGTTACATTAAATGAGCACGATGCAGAATTACCTACGCTATCTGTTGCTTCGTATGTCACAACATAAACTCCAGGAGCAAGCGCGTCTCCACTAGTCGGACCAGCAATTTGCACAGCCGCAATTGGTCCATCTTCTGGATCAAAAGCAATTGGGTCTGCCCAATTAGCAACCCCTGTACAAACACCTCCTGTGGTATTTAACATGATGTCCGCAGGACATGCTATAACCGGCGGTAATCCTAGGTTTTCGCTCAATGTAATTGAATAAGCGTTTAAGTTACCAAAATCACCATTTGTATCATCAGTAACAGTTAAAGTCCAATCTCCATTTGCAGGTTCTCCAGCAAATAGCGTATTAAGCAAACCTCCTTCTGCTTGGTAATCCGCGGCAGGAGAAAAACTTCCCCAAGAAGTAACATCGTTTACTGAACCATCAGTAAATGTAAGATCGGCAGCAGGATTAAGTCCAAATCGACCTCCATTATCAGTTGATAAATCAACAGTCACACCACCACCTGGAGATGTCAACCTGATATCCAAATCATCTGCCCAAGAATGGTTTATATTCATGAATACATTGTCTAAAGAGAATTCTCCATCTGCGAGCCCCACAACTCCTACTGCAGTCGAAGACGCAATAGACGCAGTAACGGTGCCCGAATTTGGCCCAACTGCTTGCGGCGTATCCGTAGCCGTAAAGGTCTGTGCACTAACTTGATACATGAAACATGTAACAACAAATGCTAATAAGGTTAAGGTAATTTTTTTCATAAAATTGATTGTTTAAATAGTTAACTTAGTTAATAGAGGGTTAAAGTACTATAAAAATTTCTTTTTAGAAAATAAAATTAAGCTGCCTTTAAAATTATTAGACAGACGGCTTAATTTTCAGATAAACTGACTCGAGTTAATCCCAAAAAAATATAAACAATACAATCATGCAAATTATTTATATTTGTTTCATTAGAAAAAGCGCATTAGATGAAAATCACAAGACTTATTTTTTGTTTAATTATTACTTTTTATTCTTGTTCGGAAAGTCCTTCAGAAAAAAATGGCAAATTAAAGGTTCAGACTAAGACCCTATTTACAAAGGTTACCTCTAAATCCTCAGGAATTACTTTTTCCAATAACACAAAACAAACAAATGACCTTAATTTCATGAATTATATGTATGTCTACACCGGTGCGGGTTTGGCAACAGGGGATATCAATAACGATGGTCTAGAAGACGTTTACTTTGTGTCTAACTCAGGCCCAAACAAATTATATCTAAATCAAGGAGGTTTTACGTTTAAAGATATTACAACGTCATCCAAAACAGAAGATTACTCAGGTTTTTCAACTGGGGTATCTATGTTGGATATTAACAATGATGGGTGGTTGGATATTTATGTTTGTAAAGCGGCCTCATTAAAAGATGACGAAGGTCGTAGAAACTTGCTTTTTGTGAATCAGAAAAACGGTAGTTTTATAGAAGCAGCCGAGAAGTGGGGATTGAACGACCCAGGATACTCCACTCAAATATACTCGATAGATTATGATAAAGATGGGGATCTTGATTTATACCTCGTTAACCATCGATATGATTTTAAAAACAATGTACTTATTAGTGGCGCAGTTCAAAGCCAAATGGAAGAGGCAACCAGTGACCAATTGTATAGAAATGATACTACCATTTTCACAAAAGTCACATCAGAAGCTGGCCTTTACAACAAGGCCTGGGGGCTGAGCGCAGTCGTATCAGACTTTAACGAAGATGGATGGGATGATATTTATGTTGCCAATGATTTTTTGGAACCAGATGTGATGTATATTAATCAAAAAAACGGAACATTTAAAAATGAAATAAATAGCCGCTTAAATCATATATCCACAAATTCAATGGGATCGGATAATGCCGATTTAAATAATGATTTACGCCCAGATATTTTAACATTGGATATGGCTAGTGAAAGCCATATACGAAGCAAAGAAAACATGGCTTCGATGAGCACTTCCAATTTTATGAATATGGTCTCAATAGGCTATCATCACGCCTACATGGCCAATATGCTTCAATATAAGCAAAGAGACGGAAAGTTTAAGGAGACTGCACAGATGAGCGGTATTTCAAAAACAGATTGGAGTTGGGCTCCCTTGATTGCTGATTTTGACAACGATGGGTATAAAGATATTTTCATCAGTAATGGTGTAGAACGCGACTATACCAATCAAGATGCACGAAACATACTGAAAGAATATATGAAGGAAGGTTCTGCCATGAAACTTGAGGATGTTTTGGCTGTATTTCCTTCTGAAAAGACAAATAACTATATATTCAAAAACAATGGAGACCTTACTTTTAGCAAGAAAATTGAAGAATGGGGACTCAATGACCCAGGTTTTTCTAACGGAGCTGCATATGTAGATTTTGACAATGATGGCGATCTGGACATTGTCACTAATAACCTGCACGGTGAGGCTGGAGTCTATAAAAACAATGCCATTAATAATTATCTGCAAGTGAAATTGAGTGGTCCGGCTTCAAATCCGCTAGGAATAGGCTCAAAGGTGTATGTTAGTGCTGGCTCTGAAATACAATTTATAGAGTTGTACCTTGCACGAGGTTATGAATCCTCAGTGTCTAATATCATTAATTTTGGTTTAGGGAATGAATCCAAAGCTCAAAAAGTAGTGATTCAATGGCCCGATGGAAAAACCTCAACACTTGAAAATGTCTCTGCCAATAAAAAAATTACAGTCGACTATAATTCGGCATCGGCCAGCTCAATTTCACCTAGAGACACGAAAAGCCTCAAGAATAATTTAAGCCCGTCGAGCATGGGTATAGAATACATGCACACAGAAAATGATTTTAATGATTATTCATTACAATTGTTACTTCCGCAGAAGCAATCTACGAAAGGAACAGGAATAGCCAAGGGGGATGTGAATGGAGATGGCTTAGAAGATTTTTTCGTCGGAAACGCTAAAGACGCGATTGCAGAATTATACGTTCAGAGACCTAATGGAACTTTTGCTAAATCGAATGAAGCCCTATTGAAAGCTGAAGCCAAATTCGAGGATGCTAATGCCCTTTTCTTTGATGCAGATGGAGACGGAGATCAAGACTTGTATGTTGTTAGCGCTGGATACCAATTGGAAGAAAATGACCCCTTATTACAGGACAGACTATATAACAATGACGGCAAAGGTAATTTTACTAAAAACTTAAGCGCATTACCTTCTATGTTAATTTCTGGTAAAAGCATTGCTGTTGGAGACTACGACAATGATGGAGACCTGGACCTTTTTGTGGGTGGAAACGTAGTCCCTCAAAAATACCCTTTATCTCCCAAGTCATATTTACTTAAAAACGAAAACGGAAAATTCACTGACATGACCGAATCTAACAATGATTTAAAAGAAATTGGGCTGGTTTCTGAAGCTGTTTTTACAGATTATGATAATGATGACGACCTGGATTTACTGGTGGTTGGTGAATGGATGTCCCCTACATTCTTTACGAATCATCTGGGTGCTTTCACCATCGCAGCCAACATAACAGGATTGCAGCATACTGAAGGCTGGTGGCAAAGTATTTCTATGGCCGATCTTGACGGTGACGGCGACCAAGATTATCTTTTAGGTAATATAGGAAAGAACAATAAATTTCATCCTACAACAGAAAGCCCTCTTTATATTAACGCGAATGATTTTGACACCAATGGCACCTTCGATGTCGCAATGAGTAAAATAAGTAACGGGAAAATAGTTCCAGTAAGAGGTAAGGAATGCAGCTCTGAGCAAAATCCTTTTTTACTTGATAAAATAAAAACATACAAGAAATTTGCACATATGGAAATGAAAGACATCTACGGAGAAGACAAACTAAATGATGGCTTTAAACTTTCTGCAACACGATTTGAGACTGTTTATCTTGAAAATTTAGGGAACGGAGGGTTTCTTGTCAATGACCTTCCTAATGAAGCGCAAACAGGACCAACAATGTCGTTCCTTACAAAAGATTTTAATAAGGATGGCTTTATTGATATCTTGGGGGTCGGTGCTATTTATGATGCAGAAGTTGAAACGATTCGATACGATAGCAATTATGGTTATGTTCTATTAGGAGATGGAAAAGGTGCGTTTAACTATACGAGAGAATACGATCCGTTTATCGATAGTGACTCGAAAGATATTGCGGAAATTAAGATTAATGGAGATCCATATTTCATAGTCGTGAGTAATAACGCTTCTCTCGATATTTTTGGTTTCGATCCACAATAAAAAGAACTATGAAAAATGCTATTATTCTAAATAAATTATTATTTTCTTAGAAAAACAGTGAACCCACATTTTTTACACCAAAATTCCACCGTTATAATGAAGCACTCTTATACAGTTTTTTATTTATGTTTAGCTCTAATCTCCTGCTCTAAAACACCTGCAGAGAAAACAAAAACAGGAGGCTATACAAATGGAGCTTCCACTCTATTTACAAAAGTGAACACCAGTGCTTCTGGGATCAACTTTCAAAATGTGATAAAGGAGACATTGGATTTTAATTTCACAAATTACC